>NZ_BAAATS010000027.1:147617-433129 GCF_039533535.1 Streptomyces kunmingensis | reverse complement strand
CGGGGCCACCCTTTTGCCTTTCTTACGCGTCCTCGCGGCGGACCGACAAAAGGTCCTCCAGCTGCTCCTCGCGGGCCTGGGCCGCTACGAACAGCAGCTCGTCGCCCGCCTCCAGGGAGTCCTCCAGGCTGGGGGCCAGGACGCGGGTGCCGCGGATGATCGTGACCAGGGACGTGTCCTGCGGCCACTGGACGTCGCCGACCCGCGTGCCGGCCAGGGCCGACTCCGGCGGCAGCGTCAGCTCGACCAGGTTCGCGTCGCCGTGGCTGAAGCGGAGCAGACGGACCAGGTCGCCGACGCTCACCGCCTCCTCGACCAGGGCCGACATGAGCCGCGGGGTGGAGACGGCGACGTCCACGCCCCACGACTCGTTGAACAGCCACTCGTTCTTCGGGTTGTTGACGCGGGCGACGACCCGCGGGACCCCGTACTCGGTCTTCGCGAGGAGCGAGACGACGAGGTTGACCTTGTCGTCGCCGGTGGCCGCGATGACCACGTTGCAGCGCTGCAGCGCCGCCTCGTCCAGGGACGTGATCTCGCAGGCGTCGGCGAGCAGCCACTCCGCCTGCGGGACGCGCTCGACCGAGATGGCCGTCGGCGCCTTGTCGACGAGGAGGACCTCGTGACCGTTCTCCAGGAGCTCGCCCGCGATCGAGCGGCCGACCGCCCCGGCTCCGGCAATGGCGACCCTCATCAGTGACCGCCTTCCTCGGGGCCTTCGGCGAAGGCCGCCTCGACCTTCTCGACCTCGTCCGTGCGCATCATCACGTGCACGAGATCGCCCTCCTGGAGCACCGTCTGCGACGTCGGCAGTATCGCCTCACCGAGCCGGGTGAGAAACGCCACGCGCACCCCCGTCTCCTCCTGGAGCCGGCTGATCTTGTGGCCCACCCAGGAGTCCGACGTGTGCACCTCGGCGAGCTGGACGCCGCCGGTGGGGTCGCGCCACAGCGGCTCCGCGCCGGACGGCAGCAGCCGCCGCAGCATCTGGTCGGCGGTCCAGCGGACCGTGGCGACCGTCGGAATGCCCAGGCGCTGGTAGACCTCGGCGCGGCGGGGGTCGTAGATACGCGCCGCCACGTTCTCGATGCCGAACATCTCGCGGGCCACGCGGGCGGCGATGATGTTCGAGTTGTCACCGCTGGAGACGGCGGCGAAGGCGCCCGCCTCCTCGATACCGGCCTCGCGCAGGGTGTCCTGGTCGAAGCCGACCCCGGTGACGCGCCGGCCGCCGAACCCGGAGCCCAGCCGGCGGAAGGCCGTGGGGTCCTGGTCGACGACGGCGACCGTGTGGCCCTGCTGTTCCAGGGTCTGGGCGAGCTGGGACCCTACTCGGCCACAGCCCATGATCACGATATGCACGGACCTACCCCGCACTCCTCATAGGCCTGATGACCTGCCTGAACGTCCTGCTCATGTCTCTCTCTCGCGGCTCGGTCCAGCCGGTGCGGCTCGATCTCTGGCGCGATGCGGGCTTGTTCCGGCTCGCGCTCGGGACCACCGTAGCGGCTATGCGCGCGAAGTCCGCCCCCGCGTCGGTGCCCGGATCGCCGCCGCCACCTGTACTTCTGGCGGGCCGTTCGCCGATTCGGGGTGGTGGGTGGGCGGCCCCCCGTTCGAACGCTTACGATCCTCTGCGTGTCCAAACTGACCGACGTGCCCAAACGGATCTTGATCGGGCGCGCACTGCGCAGTGATCGGCTCGGAGAAACGCTCCTGCCGAAGCGCATCGCACTCCCCGTTTTCGCCTCCGACCCGCTGTCCTCCGTGGCGTACGCGCCGGGCGAGGTCCTGCTGGTCCTCTCCATCGCGGGCGTGTCGGCCTATCACTTCAGCCCCTGGATCGCGGTCGCGGTCGTCGTGCTGATGTTCACGGTCGTCGCCTCCTACCGGCAGAACGTGCACGCCTACCCGAGCGGTGGCGGCGACTACGAGGTGGCCAACACCAACCTCGGCCCGAAAGCCGGGCTCACCGTCGCCAGCGCCCTGCTCGTCGACTACGTCCTGACCGTCGCCGTCTCCATCGCCTCCGGCATCGAGAACCTCGGCTCGGCGGTCCCCTTCGTCGTCGAGCACAAGGTCCTCTGTGCCTGCGCCGTCATCGTCCTGCTGACCTTGATGAACCTGCGCGGCGTCAAGGAGTCCGGGAAGCTCTTCGCCATCCCGACGTACGTCTTCGTCGCCGGCGTCTTCATCATGATCGCCTGGGGCGCCTTCCGCGGGATCGTCCTCGACGACTCCATGCGGGCGCCGACCTCCGACTTCCACATCAAGGCCGAGCACCAGGGGCTCGCGGGCTTCGCGCTCGTCTTCCTGCTGCTGCGCGCCTTCTCCTCAGGCTGTGCGGCGCTCACCGGCGTCGAGGCGATCTCCAACGGCGTACCGGCGTTCCGCAAGCCCAAGTCGAAGAACGCGGCGTCCACGCTCGCGCTGATGGGCGCCCTCGCCGTCACCATGTTCTGCGGCATCATCGCGCTCGCCATGGTCACCAAGGTGCGGATGGCCGAGCACCCGGCCACCGACCTGATCCACAACGGCATCGCGGTCGGTTCCGGCTACGTGCAGAACCCGGTGATCTCCCAGGTCGCCGAGGCCGTCTTCGGCAAGGGCAGCTTCCTCTTCATCATCCTGGCGGCGGCCACGGCACTGGTCCTCTTCCTCGCCGCGAACACGGCCTACAACGGTTTCCCGCTGCTCGGCTCGATCCTCGCCCAGGACCGTTACCTGCCGCGCCAGCTGCACACCCGCGGCGACCGCCTCGCGTTCTCCAACGGCATCGTGCTGCTCGCCGGCGCGGCCATGCTGCTGGTCGTCATCTACGGCGCCGACTCCACCCGCCTGATCCAGCTCTACATCGTCGGCGTGTTCGTGTCCTTCACGCTCAGCCAGACCGGCATGGTCCGGCACTGGAACCGCCACCTGCGCACCGAGAAGAACGCGGACAAGCGGCGCCACATGATCCGTTCCCGCGCGATCAACGCGTTCGGAGCCTTCTTCACCGGCCTGGTCCTCGTCGTCGTCCTCGTCACGAAGTTCACGCACGGCGCCTGGGTCGCGCTGCTCGGCATGTGCATCTTCTACGCGACGATGACCGCGATCCGTAAGCACTACGACCGGGTCGCCGAGGAGATCGCCGCGCCGGACACGCCGTCCGACGACAGCGTCCGCCCGTCCCGCGTGCACTCCATCGTCCTCGTCTCGAAGATCCACCGCCCCACCCTGAGGGCCCTGGCCTACGCCCGGCTGATGCGCTCGGACACGCTCGAGGCACTCAGCGTGAACGTCGACCCGGCCGAGACGAAGGCGCTGCGCGAGGAGTGGGAGCGGCGCGGCATCGACGTACCGCTGAAGGTCCTCGACTCGCCCTACCGCGAGATCACCCGGCCGATCATCGAGTACGTGAAGAGCCTGCGCCGGGAGTCGCCGCGCGACGCCGTCAGCGTGATCATCCCCGAGTACGTGGTCGGCCACTGGTACGAGCACCTGCTGCACAACCAGAGCGCGCTCAGGCTGAAGGGGCGGCTGCTGTTCACTCCGGGGATCATGGTGACGTCCGTCCCCTACCAGCTGGAGTCCTCCGAGGCCGCGAAGAAGCGGGCCCGCAGGCGCTCCGAGTGGAACGCGCCGGGTGCGGTCCGCCGCGGCCCGGTGGAGAAGCGCCCGAAGGAGCCGAGTCACAAGTAGCCCTTGTGCGAAGGTCGGCTCGTGGTGAGCGGCCGGGTGACAGCCACGTAGACTGGTGGGCTGTTGTCCGGCCGCTCTCGCATGTGGCCGTTTCCCCCTTGAGGTACTGGAGCCCCCGCCATGCAGGCAGAAGAGAAGACGTCACTGGTGGGGGAGGAGTACGAGGTCGAGGTCGGGCCCGTCGCGCACGGCGGTCACTGCATCGCGCGCACGTCCGAGGGCCAGGTCCTCTTCGTCCGGCACACGCTGCCCGGCGAGCGGGTCGTCGCGCGGGTGACGTCCGGTGACGAGGGCGACCGCTTCCTGCGGGCCGACGCCGTGCAGGTCCTCGACGCGTCCAAGGACCGGGTCGAGGCGCCCTGCCCCTACTCGGGCCCCGGCCGCTGCGGCGGCTGCGACTGGCAGCACGCGAAGCCCGGCGCCCAGCGCCGCCTGAAGGGCGACGTCGTCGCCGAGCAGCTCCAGCGGCTCGCGGGCCTCACCCCCGAGGAGGCCGGCTGGGACGGCACGGTGATGCCGGCCGAGGGCGACAAACTGCCGGCCGGCCAGGTGCCGCAGTGGCGTACCCGCGTCCAGTACGCGGTCGACGAGGACGGCAACGCCGGACTGCGCCGCCACCGCTCGCACGAGGTCGAGCCCATCGACTTCTGCATGATCGCCGCCGAGGGCGTCTCCGAGCTGGGCATCGAGAAGCGGGACTGGTCGGGCATGGAGTCCGTCGACGCGATCGCGGCGACCGGATCCCAGGACCGCATGGTGATCCTGGAGCCGAAGCCCGGCGCCCGGCTGCCCCTCGTCGAGCTGGACAAGCCCGTCTCCGTGATGCGGGTCGGCGAGAAGGACGGCGGCGTGCACCGCGTGCACGGCCGCGCCTTCGTGCGCGAGCGCGCCGACGACCGTACGTACCGGGTCGGCAGCGGCGGCTTCTGGCAGGTCCACCCGCAGGCGGCGGACACCCTGATGCGCGCCGTGATGCAGGGCCTGCTCCCGCGCAAGGGCGACACGGCGCTCGACCTGTACTGCGGCGTCGGCCTGTTCGCCGGCGCCCTCGCGGACCGCGTCGGCGAGAAGGGCGCGGTGCTCGGCATCGAGTCCGGCAAGCGCGCGGTCGAGGACGCCCGGCACAACCTCGCCGCCTTCGACCGGGTCCGCATCGAGCAGGGCAAGGTCGACGCGACCCTGCCCCGCACCGGCATCACCGAGGCCGACCTCATCGTCCTGGACCCGCCGCGCGCGGGCGCCGGCAAGAAGACGGTCGCCCACCTCACGACGCTCGGCGCCCGCCGGATCGCGTACGTGGCCTGCGATCCCGCTGCGCTGGCCCGGGACATCGGGTACTTCCGGGAGGGCGGGTACCGGGTGCGGACGCTGCGGGCGTTCGATCTGTTCCCGATGACGCATCATGTGGAGTGCGTCGCGATCCTTGAGCCCGCCGAAAAGGGTGCCTGACCTGCTGTTTTAGCGGGTGTGCATTATGTGCGTTGTGTGCGTTACGGGCGATATCTTGACGCATTTTCGACGCACGTTGGGCCCTTCTGACGCACGTTTGACGCACGTTCTGATGGGATGTCAGGTCTTTGTTTCCGCAGGTGGCGGTGTGTCGAGTACGGCTTGAGGCGGCTCCGTCTTTACCGTCTCTTGGTGAAACCGTGCTCGATATGACCCGATTTGAGGCTCAGTAGGAACGGGGTCCGTAAGGGCTCCAGTGGCCGAGGAAGGGCATGAGGTCGTCGCCGCTGGGCTTCGGTGGGGAGGGCAGCTTCGGCGCTGCGGCGGACTCGGTGAGCTGCTGGAGCCGGGCGTCCGCGAAGGCGAGCCATGCCTCGGTCTCTGTCTTTTCCTGCCCGGGTGGCAGCGATGTGGCGTGGTCGCGTACCGCTGTGACGTATTCGGTCAGGCGCTTGGTCTGGTGCCAGGCGTCTGCTTGTTCTTCGAGGTGCTTGACGCGGTAGGCGTGGGCGTACGCGGCGCGTGCTTCCTCCATGGCGGTTTCCCAGCGCCTGTGCTGGGCTTCCCTGGCTTGCTGGTCTGCAAGGCGTTTGCGCGCTGCGGCTTCGCCGCGGAGGCCGACTTCTTGCGCGATTTCGGCGAGTTGGTCTTCCAGCGGCCGGTCGGGGAGGTCGGCCCATTCGCTGGCGCGGTGCGGGCTACCGCCGCGGAGGATGAAGCGCAGGCGGTTTGAGGGGGTGTAGTCGAAGCGGGCGATACGCATCCATGAGTGCTTCTTGGCGTCGGCGAGTTCCTTGTCGGTGGGGATGTGCTCGCTGCGGTCCTGTTCTTGAAGGACGAGGAATCCGACGCTTTCGCCTTGGGCGGTGATGGTGAAGTGTGGTGGTGCGCTGCGGCGACGGTGGGGTGGGGGAGCGCCTTGGGTGGTTCCGAGTGCTGCCTTATGGCCTTGTGTTTCGGTGGCGGTGATGAGGGCGTGGATGATGCGCAGGGCTCGGCCTTGGATGGATTTGGTGAGCCCCATGGGCTGTGGCCGTTGTTGGAGGGCGGCCACGAGGGAGTGGGGTTTGGTGAGTCTCGCCGGAACGGGGAGCGGGGTGAGTTCGGCGAGGCGCCAGCCGGGGATGTCGACGAGTTTGATTTCGTAGCCGCGGTGGGTGCGGTATGCGTAGAGCTCTTGTGTGCGCGGGATCTTGCCGGACTTGCGGGCAGTGTTCACCCGTGAGGTCCAATTCACCGCGTGTGGGCCGGATTCGATGGGCTTGATGAGGCAGCCGTCGTTCGCGGCCAGTTCTTCGAGGAGTTGGTCTGTGTAGTTCGTACGGGCCCCGGGTGCGGTCTTGGGGCGCGGCGGTGCCGGTTTGCGCCTGGGCTGCTCGGGTGGCGCAGCGTTCTGCTCGACGGGGCAGATGCCACGGTCGGCGAGTTTCTGCCGCCCTTTGTCGGTGAGGTGGGCGCTCCAATGCCCGCGGCGTTTGGTGATGTTGATGAGCCCGCGGTTCTGCAGGGCCTGAGCGCTGACCTTGAACGTGCTGTCCGGCCAGACTCCGTCGGGACACCCCTGGCCCACCCAGCCGAGCACGGCCTGCTGCCGCTCGTTGAGGTCCCCGTGCATGTCGTTCTCCCGCGGTTCCCGGGCGTGCTGCCCCAGAGGCAATGCCCGTCGCTTCCACAGGAATTCCGGTGCTTATGAGAGGACCTTCGTTCGAATGAGACGTGTCGCACGGGCTGTTTACAGCGAGAACAGTTCTTCCTGGTAGTTCTCGACGATGCCGCGGCGCGGATAGAGCAGGCCGAGCAGCATGAACGTCCTGGGCCGCTTGGCGAGGTTGCCGACGAAGCAGTGGACGACGTGGTCCGGGGTGAACATCCGGGTGAACCAGCGCTCCCGCAGCTTGTCCTCCACTCCCTGCTGCCCGTACTGGTGCAGGAACTTGCGGTAGGACTCGCCGGCCTCCCAGTCCCTGAGGGCCATGTCGTGACCGGTGCAGTCGGCGTCGTCGCAGCGGAAGCGGTAGCGGAACTCCAGCGGCACCCATTCCAGTTGGCGCAGGTCCTGGTCGAGGAGGTCCATCTGGTCGGCCAGGGCGGCCTTGGAAACAGGCCAGGGTTCGGCGGGCTCGAGGCGGAAGTCGACCGTGCCCGCCGCGGGCCGGAAGAGGCCGAGGGACGTGCCGTGCTGCTCCTGGTCCCGTTTGATGGCGCACAGCGACGGGGCGATCAGCGGCCTAAGGATCGAGTAGCGCTCGCGCCAGCCGTCGCTCGTACCGATCCTGTCGACGACTTTGAGGGTGTCCGGGTTCGGGCGCAGACTCTCGGGCCGGCGGTCCTGGTGATGGCGGCGTACGTCGACTTCGATGATCGCGTACTTGGCGAACTGGCTCTCCTGGCTCAGGAGTCGGAAGGGAACCGGGAAGAGGCGGACGTGCTCGGGGGCACCGCGGTCAAGGCGTATGCCGGCGACGCAGCTGGTCTCGCGGTACTTCGTGGACAGCTCCGGGTAGGTCTTGACCGTGATCAGTATTCGGGCCCGCTCCCACGCTCCTGCCATACCCCACCCCCGGTCCTCTGCGTCTGGACCAGATTGGAAGCGAGGTAGTTGACACGCGCAAGAGTGCCGTCACGTAGGGGAGTTGAAGTCAGGCCAAGGGGCTGACGGGTAGTGACGTGCGCCGGCGCAGGGTCTCCAGGACGACGTGGCGGTGGCAGCGCTGTTGGTCCTTCTCGAAGCACAGCACCGTGACCCGCGCCTGAGCTGCTTGTTCAGCGAGCTGGTTGAGGTCGGATTGTGCTGCCTCGGAGCGCAGCAGGCTGCGGAAGCGCGCGCGGCCCTCGCTGATCCGTCCTTCCCAGAAGGGGGCGCGGTTGTCCTTCGGGTTTCCCAGGGCGCGCAGGTGGGTGTAGGCGATGCCGGCCTCGTTGAGGGCGTGTGTGAGGCGGGTCTTGCTGAATCCGGGCTTGCGGCTGATGGGGGTCAGGCGGACGTCGGCGACCGTGCTGATCTGGGCAGAGAGGAGGGAAGCGACGAAGGAGTCGATGTCCCGCCCCTCATATCCGGCGGACCACAGTCCGCGGTCTGCCGTCTGGGCCTGGCGGAACAGGTCGTCGAGGGAGACGCCGAGTGCGGCAGCGAGTGCACCAACGGTGAAGAAACCTGGCTGAATCGGCCCCCCGCCCTCCAGTCGCCTCAGCGTCGCGAGCTGAATGCCCGCCTCCTTCGCCAGGCGTTCAGGAGTCCACGCGCGATCCTCACGCAGTGCCCGGACACGGGCAGCGAGTGTCCGGTTCGGTGTGTGTGAGCGAGGAGTTAAGGGGCGTTCGGTCATGGACCGGGATCCTAACTTCCGCCGGAATCACGCAGCTAGTCGTCCGCTCGTGGTCGCGTTCTTCGCTCGCGCGAGCGGGTGCCGCGGGTGATGTGGCTGCAGCCCGGCTGCTTGCGTCCAAGCATGTCGGTGGAGTCGACCACCCGTCCTGATCGGCAGGCGTCGAACAGAGGGTGGGCCAGTCCGTGATCCGGCGCGGTGCAGTTCGATTGGATTTCGACAGCCCACCGTCAGCCACCACCTGAAGATCATGACCGAGGCGGGCCTCCTCGACCGCGAGCGTCGCGGGGACGTGGGCCCAGTACTCGATCAACGAGGACGGCCTCAAGGCGATTCGCGTCATCCTGGACCCGGCGATCTGACCGCAGCTCACCGCGCACAGGAACGACGCTGCCCGGCACGGACGCCTCAGCGGGAGTCCGTACCGGGCAGGCGGCGGCACCGTCAGGCTGTGGCCGCGGCGAGCGCCTTCTCGCCGTCGGCAAGGCCGGCCAGGTACCGCTCGGCATCGAGTGCGGCAGCGCACCCGGAACCGGCGGCCGTGATCGCCTGACGGTAGGTGTGGTCGACGACGTCGCCCGCCCCGAAGACGCCGGGGATGTTCGTGCGCGTCGAGGGGGCATCCACCTTCAGATAGCCCTCCGCGTCCAACTCCAGCTGCCCGGCGAACAGTTCGGTGCGCGGGTCGTGCCCGATCGCGATGAACAGCCCGGTGGCGTCGACCTTGCGAGTGTCACCTGTGAAGGTGTCGCGCAGCGTCAGCCCGTTCAACATGCCGTTCTCCTCGTGGAGTTCGGCAATCTCGCTGTCGAACGCGAAGGAGATCTTGTCGTCGGAGAACGCCCGGTTCTGCATGACCTGCGAGGCGCGGAGCGCGGAGCGACGGTGCACGATGGTCACCGAGCGGGCGAAGCGGGTGAGGAAGGTGGCTTCCTCCATGGCGGTGTCACCGCCGCCGACGACCACGATGTCGCGGTCACGGAAGAAGAACCCGTCGCAGGTGGCGCACCAGGACACGCCCCGCCCGGAGAGGGTGTCCTCCTTGGGCAGGCCGAGCTTGCGGTAGCCGGAGCCGGTTGCGATGATCACCGTCTTCGCCCGGTGCACGGTGCCCGCACTGTCGGTGACGGTCTTGACGGGGCCGGTCAGGTCGACCTCGACGACATCGTCGTCCAGCATCTCGGCACCGAACTTCTCGGCCTGCGCCCTCATGTTGTCCATGAGGACGGGGCCGTCGACGCCCTCGGGGAAGCCGGGGAAGTTCTCGACCTCGGTCGTCGTGGTCAGCGAACCGCCGACGAAGATCGAGCTGCCGAAGAGCAGGGGCTTGAGGTTGGCGCGGGCCGTGTACAGGGCGGCCGTGTACCCGGCCGGTCCGGAGCCGATGATGATGACGTTGCGTATGCCGTCGCCGGAGGCGGCAGGGGGCGTGGTGGTCATGCCTGCGGCTCCGGGGCGATCTCCGCGATCAGGCCCTCGACGAGCGCCTTGATCTCGTCCCGGATCGGGCGCACGGCCTCGACGCCCTGGCCCGCCGGGTCCTCCAGCTTCCAGTCGAGGTAGCGCTTGCCGGGGAAGACGGGGCAGGTGTCGCCGCAGCCCATGGTGATGCAGACGTCCGACTCCTTGACCGCGTCGACGGTGAGGATCTTCGGGGTCTCGGCGGAGATGTCGATGCCGACCTCGGCCATGGCCTCGACGGCGGCCGGGTTCACTTCCTTGCCGGGGTTGGAACCGGCCGAGCGGACCTCGACACGGTCTCCGGCCAGGTGGGTCAGCCAGGCGGCGGCCATCTGGGAACGGCCGGCGTTGTGGACACAGACGAAGAGCACAGAGGGCTTGTCGGACATCAGAGGTCTCTCTTGATCTCGTGAGCGCCGCCGAACGGCGAAGTCAGGGCCGACTGACATCAGCACCCGGTGGCATCGGCGGCCACTGATGTGAGAGTATCAGTCCATGATGACGTCAGTCGACACTGACCTGATCCGGGTGCTGGCCGACCCGCTCAGGCTCCAGATCGTGACCCTGCTCGCCCGCGAGACGCTGTGCACCACGCACCTGGTGGAGGAGACCGGCGCCCGCCAGACGAACCTCTCCAACCACCTGAGGGTCCTGCGCGAGGCGGGGGTCGTGGAGACCGAGCCGTGCGGCCGCTTCACCTACTACAAGCTGCGCCCGGACGTCATCGCCCAGCTCGCCAGCCAGTTCGCCGACCTGGCCGAGTCCGCCCGCACCGCCGCCGACAACAAGAGGGCCTGCCCGTGACCCGCACCGACGCACCCGCCACCGCGACGACCGAGGAATCCTCGGTCGTCGCGAAACTGTCGACCCTCGACCGCTACCTCGCGGTGTGGATCCTGCTCGCCATGGGCGTCGGGCTCGGCCTCGGCCGCCTGATCCCCGGCCTGGGCGACGCGCTGGCGAAGGTCGAGATCGGCGGCATCTCCCTGCCGATCGCCATCGGCCTGCTCGTGATGATGTACCCGGTCCTCGCGAAGGTCCGCTACGACAAGCTGGACACGGTCACCGGCGACAAGAAGCTCATGGTCTCGTCGCTGGTCATCAACTGGATTGTCGGCCCGGCCGTGATGTTCGCGCTCGCGTGGATCTTCCTGCCCGACCTGCCCGAGTACCGCACCGGCCTGATCATCGTCGGCCTGGCCCGCTGCATCGCCATGGTCATCATCTGGAACGACCTCGCCTGCGGCGACCGCGAGGCGGCGGCGGTCCTCGTGGCGCTCAACTCCGTCTTCCAGGTCATCGCGTTCAGCCTGCTCGGCTGGTTCTACCTCGACCTGCTCCCGCAGTGGCTCGGCCTGGGCGACGGCCAGGGCCTGGACGTACCCGTCTGGCACGTCGCCCTGAACGTCATCGTCTTCCTCGGCATCCCGCTCCTCGGCGGCTTCCTCACCCGCCGCATCGGCGAGAAGAAGATGGGCCGGGAGAAGTACGAGTCGAACTTCCTGCCCAAGATCGGCCCGTGGGCCCTGTACGGGCTGCTCTTCACGATCGTCATCCTCTTCGCGCTCCAGGGTGACGCCATCACCTCGCAGCCGCTGGACGTCGTCCGGATCGCGCTGCCGCTGCTGGTCTACTTCGCGGTGATGTTCTTCGGCAGCTTCCTGCTGGGCAAGGGCATCGGCCTCTCCTACGAGCGCACCACCACGCTCGCGTTCACGGCGGCGGGCAACAACTTCGAACTGGCCATCGCCGTCGCCATCGCCACCTTCGGCGTAACGTCCGGGCAGGCGCTGGCCGGGGTCGTCGGCCCGCTGATCGAGGTCCCGGTCCTGATCGGACTCGTCTACGTGGCACTGGCCTGGCGCAAGAACTTCGCCCCGACCCAGCTCACGACAACCGCCAAGGAGAGCTGATGCACTGCCTCGACTGTCACGCGCAAGGAACCGCGGCGACCGCCGTCGGCGTGTGCCACGACTGCGGCGCCGCCGTGTGCGAAGAACATGCGCGGGTGACGGACCGAAGCGTCCGACGCGGTCCCGTGGTCGGGGCTCCCCAAGAGGCAGTCGCCCGTACGGTGCGCTGCCCCAAGTGCGCTACGGCAGCGACGGCCGCATGACCAAGGAGTACGTCGATGTGGTGGTGATCGGCGGCGGCCAGGCCGGGCTCGCCGCCGGTTACCACCTACGCCGCCAGGGCCTGGACTTCGTCATCCTGGACGCCCAGCCCACGCCCGGCGGCGCCTGGCAGCACACCTGGGACTCGCTCCACCTGTTCTCCCCTGCGGCGTTCTCCTCGCTGCCAGGGCGGCCGATGCCGGTGCAGACCGGCGAGGCCTACCCGGACGCGCGGCACGTGGTCGCGTACCTCACCGAATACGAGCAGCGCTACGAGCTGCCGGTCGTACGGCCAGTTCGAGTCCACGGCGTGCACCGCGACGGAGTCTTCCTGCATATCGAGTCCGACGGAGGTACGTGGCGGGCGCGGGCTGTGGTCTCGGCGACGGGAACATGGTGGCGGCCGTTCCTGCCCGCGATCGCCGGACGTACCGACTTCGACGGCCGTCAGCTGCACACCGTGGACTACCGCAGCCCGGCCGAATTCGCCGGCCAGCGCGTCGTGGTCGTCGGCGGCGGCAACTCCGGCGCCCAGATCGCCGCCGACCTCGCCTACGACACCGAGCTGACCTGGGTCACCCAGCGCCCGGCTCGCTTCCTTGCCGACGACATCGACGGGCGGGCCCTGTTCGACGCGGCCACCGCCCGACGCCGCGCCCTGGACGCGGGCCGCACCGACACCGGCGGCGTCGCCTCCCTCGGAGACATCGTGGCGGTCCCGCCCGTGCGGGCGGCACGGGATGCGGGACTACTCAAGGCGTCCCCCATGTTCGACCGCCTGGAGCGAGGCGGCGTGGTCTGGGCCGACGGGACCCGCGCCGAAGCCGACGCGAACATCTGGTGCACCGGCTTCCGGCCCGCCCTCTCCCATCTCGGTCCGCTCCACCTCCGGGGCCCCCGCGGCCACATCGCCACGGAGGGCACCCGCGCGGCCGACGAGCCCCGCCTGCACCTGCTCGGCTACGGCGACTGGACCGGACCCGCCTCCGCCACCCTGATCGGGGTGGGGAGGCCCGCGCGGGAGGCTGCCCGAGGGATCGCGGCACTGCTCGCGCAGAACTAACGTGCCGCTCCACCGCATTTCGTGGCTTTCGCCAGTGCCGGGCGACAGCGTGATCACTGAAGACTGCTGGCTATGACTTCTCCCCTGGCCGCCGACCCGCCCCATCCCGTGAGCCGGACGCACTCGATTCCCTTGGTATTCGGCTCAGGTGCGGCCATCGGAATGCTCGGCGGGATGATCGGGTTGGGCGGGGCCGAGTTCCGACTGCCGCTGCTGATCGGCCTGTTCGGATTCGCGGCGCTCTCAGCGGTCATCCTGAACAAGGCGATGAGCCTGGTTGTGGTCCTGGCCGCGTTGCCCGCCCGGCTGGCCGCAGTGTCCGCCTCCGAGGTGACGGCGCACTGGACCGTTGCCGCCAATCTGCTGGCCGGGAGCCTGCTCGGCGCATGGGCCGGGGCGAGCTGGGCGGTGCGGATGCGCAGCTCCACTCTGTACAAGGTGCTGGCCGCGCTGATGGTGCTCATGGCCGCAGCACTGATGGTCACGCACCTCACCACCGTGGGGACGCTCGCGCTGCCCCTGTGGGCGCAGGTCCCCTGCGGCGTCGCGGCCGGCTTCGGCATCTGCGTAGTTGCCGCGATCATGGGGGTGGCCGGGGGCGAGCTGCTGATCCCGACGATCGTGCTGCTCTTCGGGATCGACATCAAAACCGCGGGAAGCCTGTCCCTGCTGGTGTCGCTGCCGACCATGCTGGTCGCCTTCGCTCGCTACAGCCGCGACGGCAGTTTCGCGGTACTGGGTGCCAATCTCCGCTTCACCGCGGTCATGGCCGCGGGCTCGATCGTCGGCGCATTGCTGGGCGGGCTCCTGCTCGGGGTGTTCTCGGAGCTCGTCCTCATCCCCGTGCTGGCCGTGATCCTTCTCGTGTCGTCGGTGAAACTCGCCCGGCACGACTGAGCGGGGCGGTACACCAGCCAGTCAGGATCGCAGGCGCGCCAGCACGAACCCGGCGTCCCGCCCCACCCCGCGCAGCGTCTTGGACGAGAAGCTCCGCTGGAACTCGATGCCGACGAACCCGAGTGCCGGCACGCCGGAGGCGACCCCGCCCCGCTGCAACGGCTGCCCGTCGTGGTCCAGGGCGCCGGTGCCTTCGAGGTAGGGGAAGGCGAGTTGGTACCCCGTAGCCAGCAGCACGGCGTCCACCCGTTCCTTCGTGCCGTCGTCCCAGACCACGCCGTCGGCCTCGTACCGCGCGAACATCGAGCGCTGGTCCACACCGTGCCGGTCCAGAGCGGCTCGATAGCGGCCGTCATCGAGCACGGAGACGGGCAACTTCGCCAGCCACCGCCGGATGGGCGCGATGTCGAGGCGCGTGTGCTTGAGCCACCAGTGCAGGTCCCGGCCGAGCATGGTCTGCGGCATCCAGCCCAGCGGGCGCCGGGTGGCCAGGGACGTGTCGGCCACGGCGCCGAGTTCAGCGGCGATCTGCACCGCGGTGTTTCCGCCACCGACCACCACGACCCGCTGCCCGGCGAACGACTCGGGGTTCCGGTACTCGGCCGCATGCAGCACACGGCCGCTGAACGCGTCCTGGCCAGGCAGGAACGGCGCACGGGGGGTGGTGTAGTTCCCGGTCGCGGCGATCACGGTACGCGCCGACCAGGACTCGCCGTCCTCGGCGGTAACGATCCACGCTCCGCCCTCGCGGCGCACGGAGGTGACGCGGGTTCGGGTTCGTATGTCGGCGTCGAGACGGGCGGCGTACTGGCGCAGGTAGTCGACGACTTCGTCGCGGGTGGGGTACCGGTCGGGATCGCCGGGGAAGGGCAGGCCGGGCAGCGCCGAGTACCGGGCCGGCGAGAAGAGCGTGAGGCTGTCGTAGTAGTACGGCCAGGACCCTGCGGGCTCGGCGGCCGCCTCCAGAAGCAGAGGGCGGCCGAAGCCGTACCGGCGTGCGAGGGCGGCGGTGGCCAGACCCGCTTGGCCCGCGCCGATGATGATCAGGTCGGAGTGCTCCATGAGACAGTGGCCTTCCTGCAATGTGTCGTCAATTCGGGAAATGACGAAATGAAGGGTGTGGGTGATCGCGAGTGTCCGAGGGGCAAGAAGAGCAGGCGGTCGACACCGCGACCGCAGACTTCCTCAAGGCGCTGGCGAGCGAGACCCGTCAGCGCGTGATGCTGCAGTTCGCCGGGAACGTCGAATTCACCGTCGGGGAGATCGCGGAGCGCTGCGACCTCAAGCCGTCGACCGCCTCGGAACACCTGAGCCTGCTGCGGCGCGGCGGCCTGGTCACCTCCCGACGCGAGGGCAAGCAGGTCTTCTACCGCGCCGACGGCGCCACCATGGGCAGGCGACTCGCCGACCTTCAGTCGTATCTGGCGCGCTGCTGCCCGCCTGGCTGCGGCACCTGAACCGCCTTTGGCGGGAAGCTAGTTACGCAGATCGAGCATGGCCGACATCGCCGCCACCACTGAGGGCTCGACGCTGTAGTACACCCAGGTGCCGCGCCGCTCCGAGGTGAGCAGCCCGGCGTCCTTCAGCTTCTTCAGGTGGTGGGAGACCGTCGGCTGCGAGACGCCGACGTCGGAGATGTCGCACACGCACGCCTCGCCGCCGGCGTGCGAGGCCACCTTCGAGAACAGGCGCAGCCGCACCGGGTCCGACAGCGCCTTGAACATCGCGGCCATCTTCTCGGCGTCCGCCACCGACAGCTCGCCCGCCGTGATGGGCGGGCAGCACGGCACGGCCGACTCCGACCCGTCCGGCTCCAGGAGCGTCAGCTCCACCATCTGAGAATTCGACATGCTTCTATGTTGACACTCGTCGATACAGGAGGCAAGCTCCTCTGTATCGACAGCAATCGAAACAAGCTCCGGAGGGTCGCCGCCATGACCGCACCTGCCACCACCCGCACCGAGGACCTCCCCGTCGTCGTGATCGGGGCCGGCCCCATCGGTCTGGCCGCCGCCGCCCACCTTGTCGAGCAGGGCATCGAGCCGCTCGTCCTGGAAGCCGGCCCGCAGGCCGGCGCCGCTGTGCGGGAGTGGGCGCACGTCCGGCTCTTCTCCACCTGGGGCGAGGTCGTCGACCCGGCCGCCGAGAAGCTCCTCGCCCCCACCGGCTGGATCAGGCCCGATGCCGACACCTACCCCTCCGGCGGCGACTGGGCCAACGACTACCTGCAGCCGCTAGCCGACGCTCTCGGCGACAAGGTCCGCACCGGCACCACCGTCACCGGCGTCTCCCGCTCCGGGCGCGACCGCATCGTCGACGCCGACCGCGAGGCCCAGCCCTTCGTCGTCCATGTCGCCTACGCCGACGGCCGCGAGAAGCGGCTGTTCGCGCGCGCCGTGATCGACGCCTCCGGCACCTGGGCCACCCCGTCCCCGGCGAGCGCGCCGCGTCTGACCGCATCACCTACCGCGTGCCCGACCTGAAGGACCCTGCTGTACGCGCTCGTTATGCAGGCAAGCGCACCGCGGTCATCGGCTCAGGTGCCTCCGCCTTCACCGCCCTCGCCTCCCTGGCCGACCTCGCCAAGGCCGACGACGGCGCGGGCACCAAGGGTCTGTGGGTCGTGCGGCGCGGCATCTCCGGCTCCACCTTCGGCGGGGGCGAAGCCGACCAGCTGCCCGCCCGCGGCGCCCTCGGCCTTGCCGCGAAGGCGGCGGTCGACGACGGCCACGCGGACGCGGTGACCGGGTTCCGGACCGACGCCGTCGAACGGGATGCGGAGGGCCGCCTGGTCCTGGTGGCCGAGGACGGCCGCCGTCTCGACGCGGTCGACGAGGTCATCGTCCTCACCGGCTTCCGTCCCGACCTGACCTTCCTCTCCGAGTTCCGCCTCGGCCTCGACGAGCGCCTGCAGGCCCCCGTCGAACTGGCCCCGCTGATCGACCCCAACCAGCACTCCTGCGGCACCGTCTACCCGCACGGCCACCGCGAGCTCTCCCACCCCGAACAGGACGTCTACCTGGTCGGCATGAAGTCCTACGGCCGCGCCCCGACCTTCCTCGCGATGACCGGATACGAGCAGGTCCGCTCGGTCGTCGCCGCCCTCGCCGGGGACGAGGAGTCCGCCGACCGTGTCGAGCTGACGCTCCCGGAGACCGGGGTCTGCGGCGGCGCCGGCCTCTTCGACACCCCGGACACCGAGCAGGAAGCAGGGGGCGGCTGCTGCGCCCCGGCCCCGGCTCTCATTCAGCTCGGCGCTCCCACCACCGCCTCCGGCGGCTGCTGACCCGCACCACCACGCCCGCGCCATCCACCACAACCGGAGGACCACCATGTCCCGTGTGCAACTGGCTCTACGCGTGCCCGACCTCGACGCCTCGATCGCCTTCTACAGCAAGCTGTTCAACACCGAACCGGCGAAGCTCCGCGACGGCTACGCCAACTTCGCCATCGCCGAGCCCCCGCTCAAGCTCGTCCTCGTCCAGGGCGAGGCCGGGCAGGACACCCGCATGGACCACCTCGGCGTAGAGGTCGCCTCGTCCGAGGACGTCCAGGCGGCCACCACCCGCCTCGGCAACCAAGGGCTCGACACCACGGTGGAGAACGACACCACCTGCTGCTACGCCCTCCAGGACAAGGTCTGGGTCCACGGCCCCGGTCAGGAGCCCTGGGAGGTGTACGTCGTCAAGGCCGACGCGGACACCCTCGCCAAGCAGCCCCAGAGCACCTGTTGCGCCAGTACAAGTGAGTCGGCGGAGGCCGAGTCCACCAGCTGCTGCTGAACCTGACGATGACGAACCTCCACACCAGCGGGGCCGCCGAACCGGATCACCGGTCGTCGCGGCCCCGCGCCGTCCTGCCCGCCCTGTGCGCCACTCAGATCACCAGCTGGGGCATCGTCTACTACGCCTTCCCGGTGCTCAACGCCCGCATCACGGCCGACACCGGCTGGTCGACAACCGCCACCACCGGCGCTTTCTCCTTGGCGCTCCTGGTTTCCGCCGCCAGCGGCATACCGATCGGCCGCGCCCTGGACCGCCGCGGACCGCACAAGGTCATGACGTACGGCTCGGTCCTCGCGGTGACCGCCGTGGCCGCAATCGCCTTCGCACCCAACTTGGCGGTCTTCTATGCCGCTTGGCTCCTGGCTGGCATCGCGATGGCCGCCACCTTCTACCAGCCCGCCTTCGCCGCCGTCACCCGCTGGTGGGGCCCGCGCCGCGTCCACGCACTCACCGTCGTCACCCTGGCCGGCGGCCTGGCCTCCACCGTCTTCGCCCCCATCACCGCCACCCTCGCCGACCACTTCAACTGGCGTACCACGTATGTGATCCTGGCCGCCTTGCTCGCCCTGATCACAGTCCCCGCCCACGCGCTGGCCCTACGCGCCCCCTGGCCGGCGGCACCGGAACATCCCGCCCCGAGCGGTACCGCACACGGGCAGGACACGGTCGCCCGTACCCGCCCCTTCCTTCTCCTCTCCGCCGCCTTCGCCCTCTCCGGATTCGCGGTCTACGCCGTCGTCATCGGCCTCGTTCCCCTGCTGACCGAACGCGGCGCCGGTGCGACAACGGCCGCATGGGCACTGGGACTCGGTGGTGCGGGCCAGACTCTGGGGCGCACCCTCTACGCCGGCCTCGCCCGCCGCACCTCCGCAGCCACGCGCACCGTGCTCCTCATCACCGCAGGCGGCGCCACCACGCTCGCCCTGGGCCTGGTCCCGGGCCCGATCCCGCTGCTCGTGGTGCTCGCCATCGCGGCCGGCATGGTCCGCGGCAACCTCACGCTCCTCCAGGCCACCGCCGTCACCGACCGCTGGGGCGCCACCCACTACGGCACCCTCTCCGGTCTCCTGGCCGCCCCGGCGACCGTCGCTGCGGCACTCGCGCCCTGGGCTGGAGCCAACCTCGCCCAGACGTTCGGCGGTTACCCGCACATGTTCATTGCGCTGTCCGTTGCCTCCCTCGCTGCAGCGGCCCTGGCTGCCATCCCGTCGGAGGGTATGGTCCGAGTTGGCCGTGCGGGCTGGCGGACATCCCGTCGCCGTGCGTCAGACCCGCGCACGTAATGCTCGTAACGCACGTAACGCACGCCGGTAAATTGCCCTACTTCTTCCCGGCGGGCCGTTGAACTGCGACGATTTCCACATGTTTTCGTTTCACATGTTTCGCGATGACGCATCATGTGGAGTGCGTGGCGATTCTGGAGCCGGTGAAGAAGGACGCCTGACCTGCTGTTTCGGACCTGAAGGCACCGTCCGGCACGGTACAGCGCGGCATGGGAGTGTGCGTGGATCCGTTGGAGGACGTGCTGGCGCTGCTCGGGCTGCGGAGTCATCTGTCGGCCGGGCTGCGGGCCGGCGGTCGTTGGGCGGTGCGGTTCCGGGCGCCGACCGGGGTGAAGTTCAACGCGGTCCGGCGCGGCACGTGCCTGCTCCAGGTCGAGGGGGCCGACCCCGTCACCTTGCGGGCAGGGGACTGCTACCTGCTGACCAAGCCGCTCCCGTTCGTCCTGCGCAGTGAACCAGCGGCTGTCCCCGTGGACGGGGAAGACGCCGTCCCGGTGGACGCGGAAGCGGTGTACGCCACGACCGAGCGGGGCCTTGCGCGGACCGGGGACGGTGACGGTGACGAGGTCCTGCTCATCGGCGGCAGCTTCGCCCTGAGCGAGCGTTCGCCGGCTCTCCTGCTGAACGAACTGCCGCCGGTCATCCACGTACCGGCCGACAGCTCGCACGCCGAGACCCTGCAATGGGCGCTGGCGCAGATCAGCGAGGAGTTGCTGAACGGGCAGATGGGCTCCTCCTTGGTGGCCGAGCAGCTGGCCACCGTGATGTTCGTCCACATCCTGCGACTGCACCTCGCCCGCGATACGAGCAGCGCCGCCGGGCTGCTGACAGGTCTGCGGGATCCGGTGGTGGCCACCGCGCTGGCCTGCCTGCACGAGCGTCCCGAGCGGCCGTGGACGGTGGCCGACCTGGCGCGGAGCTGCGTGGTCTCCCGGTCCACCCTCGCGGCACGCTTCAAGGAGCTCGTGGGGCAGAGCCCGATCGACTACCTCGGCCGGTGGCGCGTCGAACTCGCCGGCCGGCGCCTGCGGCAGGACGACGGCACGATCGCCGCTGTCGCGCGCGCGGTCGGATACGGGTCCGAGAGCGCGTTCAGTACGGCGTTCAAACGGGCCACGGGTGTTGCTCCCCGTGACTACCGCAGCCGGTACCGCGCGGCTGCGGGCCCGGTCGGGTAGGCAGACCCCTCCCGTCCCCACTTCTGGACGATGGCGCATGTTCCTTGGATCTTCAGTTATGGAGCGTCCAACTTCCCGTACGTACGGTGGAACAGAGAAGGGGCGACCGGAACCTCCGACCCCCCGTCGACGTCGAGAAGGACCGACCATGAGCGACCAGAACCGTGTGACGACCCCGTTCCACTCCCACGCCACCACCCACGAGGTCATCGACGGTGTCGATCTGACCGGCCGGCGTGCCCTCGTCACGGGCGGCGGCTCGGGTATCGGTGTGGAGACGGTGCGCGCGCTCGCCGCGGCCGGCGCGGATGTCACCATCGCCACCCGCAACCCCGCCGCGGCGGAGTCCGTCGTACGTGATCTCGCCCGTGACCTTGCCCGCGGTCCCGGGGGCGGGCCGGTTCGTACAGCCGCGCTCGACCTGTCGGACCTGGAGTCGGTCCGGGCCTTCGCGGCGTCATGGCGGGGGCCGCTGGACATCCTGGTGGCCAACGCCGGCGTGATGGCGCTTCCGGAGCGCCAGGTGACGGCCGACGGATGGGAGATGCAACTCGCGACCAACTACCTCGGACACTTCGCCCTGACATCCGGACTGCACGGGAACCTGAAGGAGTCGGGGTCCGCGCGCCTGGTCGTGGTGAGTTCCGGTGCCCACAGGGACGTTCCGTTCGACTTCGAAGACCCGCACTTCGAGCGGCGCGCGTACGACCGTTGGGCCGCCTACGGGCAGTCCAAGACGGCGGACGTCCTGCTCTGCGTGGGCGCCCGCATCTGGGCCGGCGACGGCATCACCGCCAACGCGCTGAACCCCGGCTGGATCAGCACCAACCTCCAGCGCCACGTCGACCAGGACACGATGCGGGCCATGGGCGCGATCGATGCCGACGGCGAGATCATCAAGACGCCCTATTACAAAACCCCGGCTCAGGGCGCCGCGACCTCCGTCCTGCTCGCGGCATCTCCTCTGGTGAAGGGTGTGACGGGCCGTTATTTCGAGGACAACCAAGAGGCCCCGGTCGTCACCGGTGCGGAGGACGAGCAGATCGTGGGAGGCGTCGCGGCCCACGCTTTGGATACGGAGGCGGCGGACCGTCTGTGGGAGTACGCGAGTGCGGTCGTCCGCTGAAGTCGGGTTCGTCGGAATGCGGCCGGGCCCGAAGGACGGGAGAGTGAAGAACGTCGTCCATCGGGGGCCGGAACCGAAGGAGCGTGCGGATCGTGGCAAAAGGAAAGAAGCTCAGCAAGGGTGACAAGGTCTCCTGGAGCAGTCATGGGCAGACCGTTCCCGGAAAAGTGAAGAAGAAGATCACGGGAACCGACGAGGTGGCGGGACGTAAGGTCAAGGCCTCGAAGGAGGAGCCGCAGTACGAGGTCGAGAGCGACAAGTCCGGCCGCAACGCCGTCCACAAGCCGGAGTCCCTGCGCAAGAAGAACAGCGGCTCATGAGCGAGAAGAGCGACGCGGACCGGCAGGACACCATCGACGAGTTCGGCGACGCCGTCAATATGACACCCGCGGCCCTCAAGAAATGGCTGGACACCGACGACTCCAAAAGCGTCGGCCAGTCGGACGGCAACGGCGAGAGCGTGGGACACGCCTCCGGGCGCCGCATCGTAGGCCTCCTGGAAAAGAAGAAGGCCGACCTCACGGACGACGACGTCGCCCATATGCGAAAAGTCGTCGGCTACGTGCACCGGCACCTCAAGCAACGGCCCTCGGGCGACATCACGGATACGCCGTGGCGGTACTCACTGATGAATTGGGGCCATGACCCGAGCAAGTAGTCCCGCAATGCACTCCGCAGAGTCCGGCTCCCACCACTGGCTCTTCGGCGATCAGCTCGGCCCCCACTTCGTCGACCCCGCGCGGGGCGGTCCGCATCGGGATGCTCCGCTGTTGATGATCGAGGCGCGCAGCGTCTTCAGACGGCGGCGGTTTCATCGGGCCAAGGCTCATCTGATCCTCTCGGCGATGCGGCATCGGGCCGCCGAGCTCGGGGACCGCGTGACGTACGTGAAGGCGGACACCTACCGCGAAGGGCTGCGCGAGGCCGTGGGGGACAAGCCGGGGGCCCCGGTCACCGTGCACCATCCGACGTCCCACGCGGCCCGCGCCTTCGTGGACTCGCTGCCCTTCGTACGGGTTCTGCCCGCGCGCGGTTTTTTCGTGACGCATGACGAGTTCAAGGTCTGGGCGGACGGGCACGGCACGAAGCACCTCCGTCAGGAGGACTTCTACCGGTGGGTCCGGCAGACGCACGACCTGCTGATGGAGGGGGACCAGCCCGCCGGCGGCCGCTGGAACCTCGACCACGACAACCGGGAGCCCCCGCCCAAGGACGCCGCCGACCTGGGTGTTCCGGCGCCCTACCACCCCCGGGAGAGCGAGATCGACGACGAGGTGCGGGCCGATCTCGACCGATGGGAGCGGGACGGGGACGTCGAGTTCGTCGGCGAGGACGGGCCGCGCGGATTTCCCGCGACGCGGCGTGAGGCACTCGCCGCGCTGCGCCGCTTCGTCGAGCACCGGCTCGCCACTTTCGGGGCGTACGAGGACGCGGTGCTCGCCGAGGACATGACGATGAGTCACAGCCTGCTCTCCTCGTCGCTCAACCTCGGCCTGCTCGACCCGGCGGAATGCGTCGAACGGGCCGAGGCGCGATGGCGGTCGGGCGAGGTGCCGCTCAACAGTGCCGAAGGGTTCGTACGGCAGATCGCGGGCTGGCGCGAGTACGTCTGGCACGTCTACTGGTACTTCGGCACCACGTACCGCACGAGCAACACCCTGCGCCATCGCGCGCCGCTGCCCGACTGGTTCACGGAGCTGTCCCCGGACGGGACCGACGCGAACTGCCTGACCCACGCCCTGAAGCAGGTCCGGGAGACGGGCTGGACGCACCACATTCCGCGCCTGATGATCCTGGGAAGTTACGCCCTGCAACGCGGATGGGAGCCCCGCGCCGTCACCGACTGGTTCCACCGCAGCTTCGTGGACGGCTACGACTGGGTCATGGTGCCGAACGTGGTCGGCATGTCGCAGTACGCGGACGGGGGCCGCATGACCACCAAGCCGTACACGTCCGGAGGCGCGTACATCGACCGCATGAGCGACCTATGCGGGCCCTGCCGGTTCAAGCCGTCCGTACGGGTCGGCGAGGACGCCTGCCCCTTCACCGCCGGGTACTGGAACTTCCTGCACCGCCACCGCGACCGGTTCGAGCACAACGCACGGATGTCGCAGGCCGTACGAGGGCTCGACCGCCTCCGCGATCTGGACGAGCTGCTGGAGCAGGAGCGGGGTCGCCGGGACTGAGCGCGGCCGGCCCCCGGAAACCGGTCAGGAATGAAGAAGCCCCGGTGGCCCGGCCCGAAATAGCGTCAAGGGCATGGACCTCACCATTCATTTCACCTTCCTCCCGCACACCGACGCGGAGGCCTCGCTCGCCTTCTACCGGGACACCCTCGGATTCGAGGTGCGCAACGACGTCGGGTACGACGGGATGCGCTGGCTCACCGTCGGGCCCGTCGGGCAGCCCGGGACGTCCATCGTGCTGGAGCCGCCGGCCATGGAGCCCGGGCTCACCGACGAGGAGCGGCCCGTCATCAAGGGGATGATGGCGGGCGGCAGTTACGCCCGGATCACCCTCGCCACCACCGACCTCGACGCCACCTTCGAGCGGGTGCTCGCCAGTGGGGCCGAGGTCGTGCAGGAGCCGATCAAGCAGCCGTACGGCGTACGCGACTGTGCTTTCCGGGACCCCGCGGGCAATCTGATCCGCTTCAACGAGCTGACTGCGACGAGCTGACCGCAACGAGCTGAACTGAACCCCCGCGTCCGCTCGCCCCGCCGGAGATACTGCTGCTCGCAGCCGGTTGCCCGACGTATGGAGACTTGATGACCAGTGCCAGAAATGCCGATGTCCCGCAGCCGGAACAGCACGTCGCCGACAGCCACGACCTGATCCGGGTGTACGGCGCGCGGGAGAACAATCTCAAGGACGTGAGCGTCGAGCTGCCCAAGCGGCGGCTCACGGTGTTCACGGGTGTCTCCGGCTCGGGCAAGAGCTCTCTGGTGTTCGACACGATCGCCGCCGAGTCGCAGCGGTTGATCAACGAGACGTACAGCGCCTTCGTCCAGGGTTTCATGCCGACGCTCGCCCGGCCCGAGGTCGATGTGCTCGACGGGCTGACGACCGTGATCACCGTCGATCAGCAGCGGCTCGGCGCCGATCCGCGGTCCACGGTCGGTACGGCGACCGACGCCAACGCGATGCTGCGGATCCTCTTCAGCCGGCTCGGCAAGCCGCACATCGGTTCGCCCAAGGCGTTCTCCTTCAACGTCGCCTCGATCAGCGGGGCCGGTGCGGTCACCGTCAAGCGCGGCGGGCAGGACGTGAAGGAGCGCCGCAGCTTCAGCATCACCGGCGGCATGTGTCCGCGCTGCGAGGGCCGGGGCGCGGTCACCGACATCGACCTGACCGCGCTGTACGACGACACCAAGTCGCTGAACGAGGGCGCCCTCACCATCCCCGGCTACAGCATGGACGGCTGGTACGGGCGGATCTTCAGCGGCTGCGGGTTCTTCGACCCGGACAAGCCGATCAACCGGTTCACCAAGAAGCAGCTGCACGATCTGCTCCACAAGGAACCGACCAAGATCAAGGTCGACGGCATCAACCTGACGTACGAAGGTCTGATCCCGAAGATCCAGAAGTCGATGCTTTCGAAGGACGTCGACTCGCTGCAACCGCACATCCGGGCGTTCGTGGAGCGGGCCGTCACCTTCAGCGTCTGTCCCGAGTGCAAGGGGACGCGGCTCAACGAAGGCGCCCGGTCGTCGAAGATCAAGCGGATCAGCATCGCCGACGCCTGCGCGATGGAGATCCGGGATCTGGCCGCGTGGGTGCGCGGGCTGAAGGAGCCGTCGGTCGCCCCGCTGCTCGAATCGTTGCAGCAGACCCTGGAGTCGTTCGTGGAGATCGGCCTCGGCTACCTCTCGCTCGACCGGCCGGCCGGGACCCTCTCCGGCGGTGAGGCGCAGCGCGTCAAGATGATCCGCCACCTCGGATCGTCGCTCACCGACACGACGTACGTCTTCGACGAGCCGACCACCGGGCTGCACCCCCATGACATCCAGCGGATGAACGAGCTGCTGCTGAGGCTCAGGGACAAGGGCAACACCGTGCTCGTCGTCGAGCACAAGCCCGAGATGATCGCGATCGCCGATCACGTCGTGGACCTCGGTCCCGGCGCCGGGGCGGGCGGCGGCAGTGTGTGTTTCGAGGGGACCGTGGAAGGGCTGCGGGCCGCCGACACCGTCACCGGACGGCACTTCGACGACCGGGCCGCCGTGAAGGCCGCAACCGAGGTGCGCAAGCCCACCGGCGCGCTGGAGATCCGCGGCGCCTCGACGCACAACCTCAGGGACGTCGACGTCGACGTTCCGCTCGGCGTGCTGACCGTGGTGACCGGCGTCGCCGGGTCCGGCAAGAGCTCGCTCGTGCACGGCTCGATCCCGGCCGGCGAGGGCGTCGTCTCCGTCGACCAAGGGGCGATCCGCGGTTCGCGGCGCAGCAACCCGGCGACGTACACCGGGCTGCTCGAACCGGTCCGCAAGGCGTTCGCCAAGGCCAACGGCGTGAAGCCCGCACTGTTCAGCGCCAACTCCGAGGGCGCCTGCCCCACCTGCAAGGGCGTCGGCGTCGTCTACACCGATCTGGCGATGATGGCCGGGGTCGCGACGACCTGCGAGGAGTGCGACGGGAAGCGGTTCGACGCCTCCGTCCTCGACTACCACTTCGGCGGCCGCGACATCAGCGAGGTGCTCGCGATGTCGGTGGCCGAGGCCGAGGAGTTCTTCGGTGCGGGCGACGCGCGGACGCCCGCCGCGCACAAGATCCTCGAGCGGCTGAAGGACGTGGGGCTCGGCTATCTCACCCTCGGCCAGCCGCTCACCACGCTCTCCGGCGGCGAGCGGCAGCGCCTGAAGCTGGCGACGCACATGGGCGAGAAGGGCGGCGTGTACGTCCTCGACGAGCCGACCGCCGGACTGCACCTCGCCGATGTCGATCAGCTGCTCGGCCTGCTCGACCGCCTCGTCGACGCAGGCAAGTCGGTCATCGTGGTCGAGCACCACCAGGCCGTCATGGCGCACGCCGACTGGATCATCGACCTGGGCCCCGGCGCGGGCCACGACGGCGGCAAGGTCGTCTTCGAGGGCACCCCGGCCGAACTGGTCGCCCACCGCAAGACCCTCACCGGGGAGCACCTGGCGGAGTACGTCGGCGCCTGACCGGAAGAACAGCCGTGTGCGCGGCCCGCCCCTGTCCGGGGCGGGCCGCTCTGCGTGCATCACCGGGGGCCCGCACCCAGGGAGGCGCCGCAGCCCCCGCCCCCGTAAGGAGCCGCAGCCCCGCCCCCGTATGGCGCCGCGGCCCCGCCCCCGTAAGGAGCCGCGGCCCCACCCCGTAAGAGCGGCGCCCCCACCCCCGTAAGAGACGCGTCAAGGGCACATACGTCCCCGTATGAGAGGCGTCAACGGGGATCGGATCCGGCCACGACCGGATGTTTGCTCTAAGCGTCCGAACACTTCACACGTTCGGGCACTTCGAGTCCGTCCCTGTCCCTTTCGCACCTCATCCGGGAGCTCACGATGGCCGACCTGGCCTTCGTCGTCACCATGATCGCGGTTTTCGCACTGGTGGCCCTTGTCGCCAAGGGGGTGACCAAGCTGTGACCGCCGAAGCCGTTTCGAACATCGAGATGGGCGTGGGCCTCGTCGTGGCCGTCGCCCTGCTGGGCTATCTCGTCCTCGCCCTCATCCACCCGGAGAGGTTCTGAGCGCCGACATGAGCCCCGTACTTGCCGGAGCGCTCCAGTTCCTCGCCCTGTGCGCTGCGCTGGCGCTGGCCTACCGTCCCCTCGGCGACCACATGGCCCGGGTCTACTCCTCCGGGAAACACCTCCGGGTGGAGAAGTGGATCTACAAGGGCATCGGCGCCGACCCGAACACGCAGATGCGCTGGCCCGCCTATCTGCGCGGCGTCCTCGCCTTCTCGGCCGTGAGCGTCCTCTTCCTCTACCTGCTGCAACGGCTCCAGGGCTCGCTGCCCGGCTCGCTCGGCTTCCGGTCCATCGACCCGGACCAGGCGTTCAACACGGCCGCGTCCTTCGTCGCCAACACCAACTGGCAGTCGTACTACGGCGAGCAGGCCATGGGCCACGTCGTACAGACCGGCGGCCTCGCGGTGCAGAACTTCGTCTCGGCTGCCGTCGGCATCGCCGTGGCGGTGGCTCTGGTACGCGGTTTCGCCCGGTCCCGCACCGGTGAACTGGGCAACTTCTGGGCGGACCTGGTGCGCGGCGTCGTCCGCATCCTGATCCCGATCGCGGTCATCGGCGCGCTCGTCCTGGTCGCCTGTGGCGCGATCCAGAACTTCTCCGGCATTCACGAGGTCGGGCAGTTCGGCGGCGGTACGCAGCAGTGGAACGGCGGCGCCGTCGCCTCCCAGGAAGCCATCAAGGAGCTGGGCACCAACGGCGGCGGCTACTTCAACGCCAACTCCGCCCACCCCTTCGAGAACCCGAACGGCTTCACCAACCTCTTCGAGGTCTTCCTGATCCTGGTCATCCCGTTCGCGCTGACCCGCACGTTCGGCAAAATGGTCGGCTCGCTCCGGCAGGGATACGCGATCCTCGCCACGATGGCGACGATCTGGATCGTCTTCACCGGCCTCATGATGTGGACCGAGTTCGCTCACCACGGCCCCGCGTTCGACCTCGCGGGCGGCGCCATGGAAGGCAAGGAGAACCGCTTCGGCATCGGCGGTTCCTCGATCTTCGCGGTCGCCACGACCCTCACCTCGACCGGCGCGGTCGACTCCTTCCACTCCTCCTTCACCGGCCTCGGCGGCGGCCTGACGATGCTGGGCATGCAGCTCGGCGAGATCGCGCCCGGCGGCACCGGCTCCGGCCTCTACGGCATGCTGATCATGGCGATCATCGCGGTGTTCATCGCCGGGCTCATGGTCGGGCGCACGCCCGAGTACCTCGGCAAGAAGATCGGCACCCGCGAGATCAAGCTCGCCGCCTGCTACATCCTGATCACCCCGGCGCTCGTCCTCGTCTTCACGGCCGTCTCGATGGCCCTGCCGACACCGAAGGACTCCATGCTCAACGGGGGAGCGCACGGCTTCTCCGAGATCCTCTACGCGTTCACGTCGGGCGCCAACAACAACGGCTCCGCCTTCGCGGGGCTGAGCGCCGACACGAACTGGTTCAACACCACGATCGGCCTCGCGATGCTGCTCGGCCGCTTCCTGCCGATGGTGTTCGTGCTCGCGCTCGCCGGTTCGCTGGCCGAGCAGCGGCCCGTCCCGGCCACCGCGGGCACCCTGCGCACCGAGAAACCGCTCTTCACCGGTCTGCTGGTCGGCACGGTCCTGATCGTCGCCGGACTCACCTACTTCCCGGCGCTCGCGCTGGGGCCGCTCGCCGAGGGACTCGCCTCATGAACGTGACCGACACCGACAAGTCCGAGGACGCCATGTCCACAGCCGCACCCGCCCGGGCGCCGCACCAGTCCGCGCCGAGCGGCTCCGCACCCGGTGGGTCCGGGGACGGCAAGGTCGGGGCGGGTCTCTTCGACCCGAAGCAGCTGATCAGGTCGCTGCCCGACGCCTGCCGCAAGCTCGACCCGCGGGTGATGGTCAAGTCGCCCGTCATGTTCGTGGTGCTCGTCGGCTCGGTCCTGACGACGGTCTTCTCCTTCACCGACCCCTCCGACTGGTTCGGCTGGACCATCAGCGCCTGGCTCTGGCTGACGGTGATCTTCGCCAACCTCGCGGAGGCCGTCGCCGAGGGCCGCGGCAAGGCCCAGGCCGACACGCTGCGCAAGGCCAAGACCGACACGGTGGCGCGCAGGCTCGTGGGCGGCCGCGAGGAACAGGTCCCGGGTACGGAGCTGAGGATCGGCGACCTCGTGGTCTGCGAGGCCGGCGACATCATCCCCGGAGACGGTGACGTCGCCGAGGGTGTGGCCTCCGTCGACGAGTCCGCCATCACGGGCGAGTCGGCCCCGGTCATCCGCGAGTCCGGCGGCGACCGCTCGGCCGTCACCGGCGGCACGAAGGTGCTCTCCGACCGCGTCGTCATCAAGATCACGACGAAGCCCGGCGAGACGTTCATCGACCGCATGATCAACCTGGTGGAGGGCGCGGCCCGGCAGAAGACACCGAACGAGATCGCGCTCAACATCCTGCTCGCGTCCCTGACCATCGTCTTCCTCCTCGCCGTCGCCACGCTGCCGGCGTTCGCGCACTACGCGGGCAAGGACCTCAACCTGGTCGTCCTGGTCGCGCTGCTCGTCTGCCTCATCCCGACCACCATCGGCGCGCTGCTCTCCGCCATCGGCATCGCGGGCATGGACCGGCTCGTGCAGCGCAACGTACTGGCCCTCTCCGGGCGGGCCGTCGAAGCCGCCGGTGACGTGTCCACGCTGCTGCTCGACAAGACCGGCACCATCACCCTCGGCAACCGGCAGGCCGCGGAGTTCGTCCCGGTCGAGGGCGTCACCGGGGCCGAACTCGCCGACGCCGCACAGCTTTCGTCACTGTCCGACGAGACGCCCGAGGGCCGCTCGATCGTGGTCCTGGCCGAAGGGGAGAGGTACGGCCGGCCCGGGCTCGACCGGAGCGGATTCGCCGGGGCCGACTGGATCGGGTTCACCGCCCAGACCCGGATGTCGGGCGTGGACGTCGACGGGCGCAGCATCCGCAAGGGCGCGGCCGGTTCGGTCGTCGCGTGGGTCGAGGAGCGGGGCGGGCGGGTCGCCGGGGACGCCGATGTGCTGGCGGACCGGATCTCCGAGGCCGGCGGCACACCGCTGCTCGTGGCCGTCGAGGACACGGCCGGGGCCCGCGTGCTGGGCGTCATCCATCTCAAGGACGTCGTCAAGGAGGGGATGCGGGAGCGGTTCGACGAACTGCGCCGCATGGGCATCAAGACCGTCATGATCACGGGGGACAACCCGCTGACGGCGAAGGCGATCGCGGACGAAGCGGGCGTCGACGACTTCCTCGCGGAGGCCACGCCCGAGGACAAGATGGCCCTCATCAAGCGGGAGCAGGCGGGCGGCAAGCTCGTCGCGATGACCGGTGACGGCACCAACGACGCCCCGGCCCTGGCCCAGGCGGACGTCGGCGTCGCGATGAACACCGGCACGTCGGCCGCGAAGGAGGCCGGCAACATGGTCGACCTCGACTCGAACCCGACCAAGCTCATCGAGATCGTCGAGATCGGCAAGCAACTCCTCATCACCCGGGGCGCGTTGACGACCTTCTCGATCGCCAACGACGTGGCGAAGTACTTCGCGATCATCCCGGCGCTGTTCGCGGCGGTCTACCCGGGCCTCGACAAGCTCAACATCATGCGCCTGTCCAGCCCGGACTCCGCGATCCTGTCGGCCGTCGTCTTCAACGCGCTGATCATCATCGCGCTGGTCCCGCTGGCCCTGAAGGGGGTCCGGTACCGGCCGGTGAGCGCCGACCGGATGCTCCGCCGCAACCTCGGGATCTACGGAATCGGCGGCCTGATCGCCCCCTTCATCGGCATCAAGATCATCGACATGCTCCTCTCCCTCATCCCCGGAATCGGTTGACGGCCATGAACAACTCCGTAGGAAACACCGGCCGGTTGCTGTGGGCGGGCCTGCGCGCTCTGCTCCTCCTCACCGTCGTGTGCGGCGTGCTCTACCCGCTCGCGGTCACCGGAGTCGCCCAGGGCTTCTTCCGCGACCGGGCCAACGGCTCGGAGATCCGGTCCGAGGGCAAGGTCGTCGGTTCGTCCCTCATCGGGCAGACGTACCTCACCAAGGACGGCAAGCCGGACCTGCACTGGTTCCAGCCGCGCCCGTCCAACGGCCTGGGCACCAACAGCGTCAACACGCAGTACAAGCTGATCCTGTCCGGGGCCACCAACCTCGCGGGCTCCAGCAAGGAGCTGGTCGAGCAGGTGAAGGACGCCAGGGCCGCCGTCGTCGCGGACAACTCCACGGCGACGTACAAGGTGAAGGCCGCGGACATCCCCGCCGACGCCGTCACCTCCTCCGCCTCAGGCCTCGACCCGCAGATCTCCCCGGCCTACGCCGAGCTTCAGATCCACCGTGTCGCGGAGAAGAACCACCTCTCCGTCGAGCGGGTGCACCAGCTCGTCGACGATCACACGGACGGCCGGATCCTCGGCTTCATGGGGGAGCCGGGGGTCAACGTCCTCGAACTCAACGTCGCGCTGCGGCAGTTGACCGACAAAAGCTGAGCGCGGTCGGGCCGGCCGGGCCCTCAGACCCGGCCGGGCCGCTCCAGCAGGCCGCGCTCCATCGCCACCACGACCGCCCGCGTCCGGTCGCTGACGTCGAGCTTCGCGAAGACCCGCAGCAGATGCGTCTTCACGGTCGCCTCGCCGATCACCAGGCGCCTGCCGATGTCGGCGTTGGACAGGCCGTCGGCCACCGCCGTCAGCACATCCACCTCACGCGCGGTGAGCGCCGCCTGGACCGGGCGGCGCATCTTCGCGACGAGCTTCTGCGCGACACGCGGGGCGAGCACCGTCTCGCCCCGCGCCGCCGACCGGATCGCGTCGACCAGCTGCTCGCGCGAGGTGTCCTTGAGGAGGTAGCCGATCGCGCCGGCCTCCACCGCGCGCTCGATCTCGGTGTCCGTGTCGTACGTCGTCAGGATCAGCACGCGGGTGCCGCTCGGGCCCGCGACGATCCGCTGCGTCGCCGCCACCCCGTCGAGCACGGGCATCCGTAGGTCCAACAGGGCCACGTCGGGCCGGAGTTCCTCGACGAGCGTCACGCCCGCGCGGCCGTCGTCCGCCTCTCCGACGACCTCGATGCCGGGATCCACCGCGAGCAGCGCGACGACTCCGGCGCGCATCACCGTGTGGTCGTCGACCACGACGACCCGCAGCCGGGACTGGTCCTGGACGGTCATACGAGCTCCTGGTGGCCGGAGGTGAAGGTGGGCAGGGAGGCGAGGATCCGGGTGCCGTCGCCGAGCGAACTGGTGACGGTCAGCTCACCGCCGAGTTCCGCGAGCCGCTTGCGCATGCCGTCGAGGCCGAAGCCGCGCGCCGCGCCGACGTCGAAGCCCCGTCCGTCGTCGGTGATCTCCAGATCGATGCCGTACGGGCCGTGCGCGAGGACCACGATCACGGTGGACGCCCCCGCGTGCTTGCGGACGTTGGCGAGGGACTCCTGGGTGCAGCGCAGCAGCGCGATGCGGGTCTGCTGATCGCAGTCGGCGTCCGCGAGCTCCGCGTCCACGGCGATACCGGTGTCCTCGGCGAACCGGTCGAGGATGCGCCGCAGGGTCGTGGAGACCGAACCCTGGACCGCGCCGCCCGGCGGGGGCGTCGCGCCGACGAGGGCGCGGGCCTCCGCGAGGTTCTCCCGCGCCGTCTGTTCGATGGACGTCAACTGCTGTGTGGCGCGCCCCGGTTCGGAGGTCAGGCCCGCGCGGGCGGCCTCCGCGAGCACGATGATCGAGGCGAACCCCTGCGCGAGCGTGTCGTGGATCTCGCGGGCCAGCCGCTCCCGCTCGTCCGCCGCGCCCTGCCGGCGGTGGGCCTCCGCCAACTCGGCTTGTGTGTCTGCCAGTTGATTGGTCAGACGCTGCGCGCGCTCCTCGCCCTGCTCGCTGATCCGGTGCACGAGAAGGCCCACACCGGCGCCTACGAGATACCCGAGGGCGATGAACGCCGCGTCCCCGGTGGGGATTCGGGGCTCCGGGTCGCGTCCGGCGGCACTCGCCAGCGCGGTGAGCACCGCCGCACCGCCGCTGAAGGAGAGAGCGGCGGCGGGCCCGGACGCGTAGATCCAGAAGTGCGGCAGCGACACGATGAACAGGGCGGCGCCGCTACCCATGACGTACGCGACGGCGCCGATCCCGACGGCCAGGACCGTCAGGTACACGGGCGGCCGAAGGACCGGGTTCCCGGGGAACATCGCGACGGCCGCGTAGGAGAAGGTGAGGACGGCCAGCAGTCCGTACGTCGTGAACTTCACCCCGGGCGCCGCGTCCGACACCGCGATCGCGGGCGGCAGCAGGCCGAACAGCACCCACACCACCGCGTTCCAGCGGTGCGCGACAGGGACGGCGGACACGGGCGGTGTCGGGGTGTCGACGACGGGCTGCCGGCTCGGGACCATGGTGATCAGCCTACGTTCGTCAGGCTCGGGGCGGTCGGCGAACCGGCCCGCTGCCGCGCCCGGCCGACACCCCGCGAGGGCCACCAACTCGCCTTGCCGAGCAGCAACATGAGCGCGGGCAGGATCAGAACCCGGATCACGAAGGCGTCGAGCAGCACCGCCACCGCCAGGCTGAAACCGATCTGCTTCATCTCGATGAAGTGCAGCGACACGAAGCTCGCGAACACCGTCACCATCACGAACGCCGCGCTCGTCACCACCCCCGCCGAACTGGCCACCCCGTCGAGGACGGCCTGGCGCGTCGGCACCCCGCGCAGCGCGGCCTCCCTGATCCGGCTGATCACGAACACCTGGTAGTCCATCGACAGGCCGAACAGGATCACGAAGAGGAACAGCGGCACACGCGAGCCGATCGTCCCGGTCGAGTCGAAGTCCAGGAACCACTCGGCCCAGCTGCCCTGGAACGTCAGGGTCAGAATGCCGAGGGACGCCCCGGCCGACAGCAGGTTGAGCACGATGCCGACCAGGCCGAGCACGACCGAGCGGAACGCCCACACGGTCATCGCGAACGTCACGAGCAGCAGCGCCCCGATGATCAGCGGCAGCTTCTGCTTCTGGTGCGCGGGATAGTCGGCGTACCGGGCCACGTCACCGGTCACGGCGGACTCCACAGTGCCGCCCGCCTCGCTCAACTCGCCGACCGTGTCCGGGAGATAGCGGTCGCGCAGCCGCTCCAGGGAGCCCTGCGCGGGCTCGGTGCTCACGTAGTGCGGGACCGGCAGTTCGAGCGAGCTGACGCGGTGGTCGGCGGAGGTGCGCAGGGTGTACGTGCCGGCCAGCGCGGGATCGTCCTTCGTGGCGGTCGCGGCCAGCTCGCGCAGCGCGCCCCGTACCTCGTCCGACCGGTCCGCGTCGGCGCGTACGACGACCTGGTGCGCGGCCTTGACCTCGGGGAACGCCGCGTTGAGCCGGTCGAACGTGGGCATCGACTGCACCTGCCGCGAGTGCGTCTCGCGGCCCATGTCGGTCAGCTTCATGCCGAGCACCGGAGCGGCCAGGGCGAGCAGCGCCACGACCGCGACGGTCAGTACAGCGGCGGGGCGGCGCGCGGTGAGGCGCAGCAGGGCGTTGTGGCGTACGGGCTTCGCGGCGGCGGGGCGCTTCCCGCGGCGGGCCGCCCGGCGCTCGGCCCGCGCCCCGATCTTGACGAGCAGCGCGGGCAGCACGGTGAGGGAGCTGACCACGGCCACCAGCGTCACGACGATCGCCGCGGTGGCGATCGAGGAGAAGATCACGTCGTCGGCGAGGTACAGCGTCGCACTGGAGACGGCGACGGCGAACCCGGAGAGGACCACGGCCCGGCCGGAGGTGGCGGCGGCCAGCTCGACCAGCGCCTGCGGACTCAACTTCCCTTCGCCAAGCGCCCGTTCCTCTCGCTCTCGTTTCAGATAGAAAAGCGTGTAGTCGACGCCGACGGCGAGGCCGATCAGCAGAATGATGTTGGTGCCGACGCCCGCGTCGGGAAAGACGTGCGAGGCCAGCATGGACAGGCCCACGGCGGACATGATCGAGGTGAGCGCGAGGAGCAGCGGCACGGTGGCCATCGCCACGGAACGGAAGACGAAGAGCAGCGTCAGCAGCGTGATCGGCAGCGCGATCATCTCCGTACGGGACAGATCACTGCCGCGCAGCTTGTCGGTGCCCTGACTGATCGAGGGGCCGCCGGTCTCCTCGACGCGCAGCTCGGGATGCGTCTTCTGCACCTCGGCGGTCTGGGCGCGCAGCGGGTCGACGTGCTTCTTGCCGTCGAGTTCGGCGCCCTTCATGGTGATGTCGACGCGCACCGCCCGGCCGTCCTTCGACCACACGGGCGCGGCCACGGACCGCACCTCGGGCAGCTCGCGCATGCGGTCCACGACGTCCGCGGCGACGGCGCCGCCCTCGGCGCGGGCCAGTCGGGCGGTGCCGTCACGGTGCTCGATGAGAACGCGTTCGACGGGCCGCTGCGCGAGCCCTCCGTCCCGGGCGATCGCCTCACCGCGTCCGGCCTCGCCGACGCCGAAATCCGCCGACGTGGCGGGGTTCGCGCCGATGGTGATCCCGGCGCCGAGGCAGAGAACGACGAAGAGGAACCAGCCGGCGATGGCCCGCCAGGGGTGTCCTGCGCTCCAACGAGCAATGCTCACGGGGTAGTTGGTCATGACGTCCATGCTGGTCGCGGGGTCGGTGCCGGGGACAGCAGCGGCCGGTTGAACCTGGGGTCCACCGGTCGGTGGACCCCGGGCCGGCGCGACGCGGCCCCCGGGACGATTTCGGGACGCCACGTCCACGACTCGGACGCCGCCGCGGATAAATGCCGCCTACAGCTACTCTCCGTCCGGTACGCGACGAAGCGGTACGCCACGCAGCGGGAGGCGCCATGAACGGGACGGACGAGCAGGCCGGCAGCGCACAGGGCGGGCGCGTCGTCGCCGCCCTCGACGGCGCGAGCATGCGCCGCCTCACCACCGGCCAGGTCATCCTCGACGGCATCGACTGGACCGTACGTTCCGGCGAGCACTGGGCGCTGCTCGGACCCAACGGTGCGGGCAAGACGAGCATCCTGCGGCTCGTCGGCGCCACCACGTTCCCCACCACCGGCATCGTCGAGGTTCTCGGTCACCGGCTCGGCCGCGTCGACGTGCGTGAGCTGCGCGCCCACATCGGCCACGTCTCCACCTCCCAGCGCGTCCCGCAGGACCTCCCCGGCCACACCGTCGTCCTGACCGGCCACACCGGCACGGTCCAGCCGCTCTGGAAGTCCTACGACAGTGACGTGCGCGAGCGCGCCCACGAACTGCTCGCCGAGCTCCAGATCAAGGACCTCGCCGACCGCCCGTACGGGGTCTGCTCGGGTGGCCAGCGCGCCCGCATCCTCATCGCCCGCGCCCTCATGGCGGACCCGGCGCTGCTGCTGCTCGACGAGCCGTTCAACGCGCTCGACCTGCCCTCGCGCGAGGACCTCATCGACACCATGCGTCAGCTGGCCGTCAACCGGCCGGGGCTTGCGACCGTGACCGTCACCCACCACCTGGAGGAGCTCTCTCCGGCGATCAGCCACGCGCTGCTCCTGCGCGAGGGCCGGGTCCTGGCCCGCGGCACCGTCGAGGAGGTCCTGACGGCCGAGCGCATGACGGCCTGCTTCGGCCGCCCCATCGAGGTCACCCGGCACGCCGGCCGCTGGCTGGCCCGCTCGGGCGGCCTGTAGATCCGGTCCCGGCGCCCCCTCCGGGTGCGTGCCGGGTGTACGTGTGTACGTGCCGGGTGTACGTAGCGACACCCCCGGTCCGGGCCGTACGCCCAATGTGTCGCGCGGCCGCCGTCCCTAGCGTCTTGGTAGAGGCGCACGGGGCGCCGGACGAGGGGATCGGCGACATGCGGAAGAACCATCGGCACGCACGGACATCCGAGTACGGCCGCGGCGAGGCGCTCCGCCTCGTCAGGGTCACCAAGACGTACGGCGACACGGGGACGGCGGAAGGCGGCGCACTGGTCAAGGCGCTCGACGACGTCACCCTGAGCCTTCCCACCGGCAGTTTCACGGCCGTGATGGGCCCCTCCGGCTCCGGCAAGTCGACGCTGCTGCACTGCGCGGCCGGGCTCGACCGCCCCGACAGCGGACTGGTCGTGGTCGACGGCGAGGAGATGACGGGCGGCCCCGGCCCGGCCCGCGGCGAGGCGGCGCTCACCAAGTTCCGCCGCACCCGCATCGGCTTCGTCTTCCAGCAGTACAACCTGCTGCCCACGCTCACCGTCGCGCAGAACACGGTCCTGCCGCTCCGGCTCGCCGGGCGGCGCGTGCACCGGGCGAGGGCCGAGCAGATCCTCACCGGCGTCGGCCTCGGCGACCGGCTCGGGCACACTCCCGACCAGCTCTCCGGCGGCCAGCGCCAGCGCGTCGCCATCGCCCGCGCCCTGGTCACGGAACCCTCCGTGATCTTCGCGGACGAGCCGACCGGCGCCCTCGACACCCGCAGCGCCCGCGATGTGCTGCGGCTGCTCCAGGAGACCGTGCGGCTGCACGGCAGGACCGTGGTGATGGTGACGCACGACCCGGTCGCGGCGTCGTACGCGGACACCGTGCAGTTCCTCGCCGACGGCCGGCTCGCGGGGCAGATGCGGGCCCCGACGGTCGATCAGATCGCCGAGCGCCTCGCCCACCTCGGCGACGACCTCGACGGAACGTCCGCCACGACGATGACAGGAGTGTGAACCGTGTTCACCATGCTCGGCCTCGCAGCGCGCTCCGTACGTAAGCGCCCCGGACGTTTTCTCGCCACCCTCCTGTCCGCTTTTCTCGGCGCGGCCATCATCATGACGTTCAACTCGATGCACGACACGGCGAGCGCGGACGGCATCGACACGGTGAGCGCGGACACGCTCACCACCGCGGCGAGCGTCGTCGGCGGCTACGGCACCCTCCTGGTCTTCTTCGCGATCGCGTCGACGCTCACCGTCAACGTGCGGCAACGCGCGGAGGAGATCGCCCTGCTGCGCACCACCGGCGCCACGCCCGCCCAGATCAAGCGCATGGTCGTCGGCGAATCCGTCGCCGTCGCGCTCGTGGGCACGCTGCTCGCGATCGGCCCCGCCGTGCTCGGCGGGAACGTCCTGCTCGACGTCTTCAAGGACAGCGGCCAGGTCGCCGGCTCCGTCGACCACGCCTTCGGCCCGATCGCCCTCATGTCCGGCTTCGTCGTCACGCTCCTCGCGGCGGCCGGCGCGGCCTTCCTCGCCGTGCGCCGCGCCACTAAGGCGGCCACGGGCGGCCGCCGACCCAAGGGGCGGGCACGGAAGTTCGCCTCCTGGGCGGCCCTCCTGGCCGGCGCGCTCGCCGTCTGCGGCACCTTCGCCATGAAGGCCACCGACGCGGCCCTGATGGCGGCCCCCGCCTACGGGGCGATCCTCCTCTCCGTCGGTTTCGCCCTCGTCTCCACGAGCCTGCTGCGCACCGTCCTCGGCCGCGTGGAACCCCTCCTCACGGCCCTCGCCGGGGCGAGCGGCTACCTGACGGTGCGGAACATGCGCCGCCGCGCGCCCGAACTCTCCGGCGTCCTCATGCCGTTGATCCTCTTCACCGGCATGGCCACCGCGACGCTGTACATGCAGGGTGTCGAGAACGACGCCATCAAGGCATCGGGCCTGGCCAAGTCGGTGGAGGACAAGAGCCTCGAGACACTGAACTTCACGGTCGTCGGCATCATCGTCGTCTTCGCCTGCATCATGCTGATCAACTCCCTGTACGCCGCCACGGCCTACCGCGTACGTGAGTTCGGGCAGCAGCGCCTGGCCGGCGCGACCCCCGCCCAGGTGCTGGGAACCGTCGCGGTGGAAGGCGTCGTCCTGACGGTCACCGGAGTGTTCTTCGGCACACTCGCGGCGCTCGCGGGCATCGTCCCGTTCACCGCCGTACGCACCGACGGGCTGCTGCCGGAGCGGGGGCTCGGCATCTGGATCACGGTGGTGGCCATGGCCGCCGCGGCCACTTTGGTCACCAGCCTGGTCACCGCGCGCCGCGGGGTCCGGGTGCCCGCGGTGGAGGCCGTCACCCTGGCCGCGTAGGACTCCGGTCCGTGTCGGTGTTGGGCTGAACGGGTGACATGGCGTAAGAATTGTCCGGTGCAGACATCAGTGCGAGCCCGGACGGGGTGGGGGCAGTGAACGGCCACGACGTCACCGACGAACAGTGGGAGGGGCTCGCCCAGGTCGTACCGCTGCGCAGCCGCAACGAGTGGCCGTCGGCGGTCGGCCACAGGGCGATTCCCGAACCCGAGACCGAGCCACGCCGCCGCTTCGTCGTCCTGCGGGTCAACGTCTTCGGCGACGCGCGCGAGGTCGCCGAGACCGTCATGTCCGGCATCCCGGTCCTGCTCGACCTGTCGGGAGCCGAGGGCGACACGGCCAAGCGCGTCCTGGACTTCAGCAGCGGCGTCGTCCTCGGCCTCGGCTGCGGCATGCACCGCGTCGACCGCAACGTCTTCCTCCTGGCGCCTCCTGGAACCGAGGTGCAGGGCCTGGTGGCCGGAGCGGGCGCACTCTCCTGAGACGACCGGAGCCCGGTCTGCCGACCGCTCAGTAGCCCGGGTTCCGGCCTGGGTCGCAGAGCGGGATCCGGCCCGGGTCGCAGAGCGGGACGGCCTGGGTCGCAGAGCGGGACGGCCTGGGTCGCAGAGCGGGATCCGGTGGCAAGCCCGGAAGGCATAGTCCCCCGATCGTAGGAAGCCATGGGGGAGGGAACGGTTCTGCGGACGGCGGGCCCCCTACCGTCACCCCATGACCGTGCTCCACCGGGGCGCGCCCCCGTCGCCAGTCGGCGTCTCCCCGGACCGCCCGAGCGTGACCGAACTCCGCCTCTCGGCCTTCGGCCGCCACCGCGGAGCGACCGTCCCCCTCGGCCCGTTCACCGTCCTGACGGGCCCCAGCGGCAGCGGAAAGTCCAGCGCGCTGCGGGCCCTCGAAGCACTCGCCGGACTCGGTGGCGGAGCGAGCCTGGCGGACGTCTTCCCCGACCCGCGGCGCCACGTCCCCGAACGCGCCAGGCCCGACGCCCAGCACCGCCGCGGCTTCCGTATCGGCTGCACGGTCGACGGGCCGGCCGGACCGGTCCGCCTGGACCTCGCCGTCCAGGCCGAACCCGAACTCCGGGTCGTGGGCGAGCGATTGACCGGCCCCGGCATCACCTACCTCGAGACCGCTCTGCGCGACCCCGGCCGGCGCGATGTCCAGGCCGCCTGGCACACCGCGGGATCCGTGCCCGTGACGCGCGGCCCGCTCCCCGACGACCTGCTCGGCACGGCGCTCCTCCCGCTGCGCGTCGCCGGCCGCACCGAAGGACAGCGGCGGGTCCTCGCCGCCGCCGAACAGGTCGTGGTCGGGCTGCGCTCGGTGTTCCCCTGCGACCCGGCCCCGGACCGCATGCGGGTCCCCGCTCCGAGGCGCGCCGACCGGCTGTCCGGCGGCTGCGACAACCTCGCGAGGGTGCTGCGCCGCACGCGCGCCGAGTGCGGCACCCGGCACGCCCTCCTGGTCACCGCGGCCCGGGCCGGCCTCGCGGGGCGCGTGGCGGACGTGCTCGCCGAACAGACCCCGGAGGGCGCCGTACGGGCCGTCATCGACCGCGGCGACGGTTCGCGCACCCCGGTCGAGCGGCTGGCGGACGGCGAGTTGAGGTACCTGGCCCTCGCCCTCGTCCTGCTCACAGGGCCCCGCGTCCTGGAGGTCGACACGGCGGCCGAGGTGCCCGAGGCCTACCAGAGCCTGACCGTCCTGGCCGACGGTCTCGACCGGGGGCTCGATCCGGTGCAGAGCGCCGAACTCGTCGCGCTGGCGGACCGCATGTGCGCCCGCGGCCACATCCGGCTCGTCGCCGCGGTGGGCGCGGGCGGCGCCGCTGAGGGGGCGGCACGGGCGTGCGGCGCGGCGGTGGTAGACCTGAAGCCGTGACAGACGGAACCGATGACAGGCCCCTGCTCGACGTGGCGACGCTCCAGACCCGGCTCGCGCGCTTCGCCGCCGCCCGGAACTGGGAGCCCTTCCACACCCCGAAGAACCTGGCCGCGGCGCTCAGTGTCGAGGCGGCCGAACTGGTCGAGATCTTCCAGTGGTTGACGCCCGAGCAGTCGGAACGGGTGATGGACGCCCCCGAGTCGGCACATCGCGTCGAGGACGAGGTCGCCGACGTCCTCGCGTATCTGCTGCAACTGTGCGAAGTCCTCGGCATCGACGCGCTGGCCGCCCTCGCGGCGAAGATCGACCGCAACGAGAACCGCTTCCCGGCACCGGCCGAGTGTCACTCTCCGGAGTCATGAAGTTGTTCAGAACGTACGCAGTGTCCACAGATTTCGGGCTTCCTCTGGCTTTTCGTCTCGCGGACCCTCACTCTGGGTAGTGAGCAAGGGAGTTCGGGCAGGACGGACGGGGACGCGGATGGATGCGGTGCGGCTCATCGGGGTCGGCCGACGGGCCCTGGCACAGAGCCAGGACGCGCCGGACATCATGAGGGAGGCGTGGCAGGCACAGGCATTGGCCCAGGCGATCGGCAGTCGACTCGCGCTGCAGGGGCCACCGGAGTTACGAGGCGAGGCGCGCGCCCTCACCGAGGCGGGGGCACGCGGCAGTGGCGGCTCGGTGATCCCGGTGGTGGGCGCGGGCGGCATACGGGCGGCGCAGCTGACCGCGCTGGGCGAGGTGCACGAGGCGCTGCGCGGGCTCGGTGCGCTCCTCGGAGACGTGGGCATCGCGCTCGTCGCCGTGGCGAGCGCGTCCTTCGAGGAAGGGGCCTACTGGCAGTGCATGGAAGCGATCGACGCGGCGGACGAGTCCCGGGACCACGTCCTGGAGATACTGCGGCGACTTCCGCAGTGGGACAGCCGGCCGCGCAGACCGGAGGTGGAGCCCGACTCGGACTCGGCGGCCTGACCGATGCTCTCCCTCAGCGGGGCGGCACCGTCAGACGTCCTCGGGGCCGGGCCGGGAGGTCCAGGGGGCCTGCGGCAGATCGGCGTCGAGCCGCGACAGGTCGGCGTTGAGCGCCGCCATCAGCTGCTCCATCTGCTGGAGCAGCCCTGAGGGCGCACCCTGCTGCTCCGGCACGGTCGCTCCCGGCGCGGCTTGCGACCGGCGGGACCGGTGCGGTTGACGCCCCTCGGACAGTGCAGGACGGATCCGCGCGTGCAGGAGGGATCCGACCGTGCAGGGTGCATCCGGCCGTGCAGGGTGCATCCGGCCGTGCGGGATGGATCCGGACGTGCAGGATGGGGGGTATGGATCTTCGAATTTTCACGGAACCCCAGCAAGGGGCCACCTACGACACGCTCCTGGCCGTGGCCAAGGCGACCGAGGACCTCGGCTTTGACGCCTTCTTCCGCTCGGACCACTACTTGCGCATGGGTACGTCCGACGGGCTCCCCGGTCCGACGGACGCCTGGATCACGCTGGCCGGTCTCGCCCGGGAGACCAAGCGGATCAGGCTCGGCACGCTGATGACCGCCGGCACCTTCCGGCTGCCGGGTGTGCTGGCGATCCAGGTGGCCCAGGTCGACCAGATGTCGGGCGGCCGGGTCGAACTGGGCCTGGGCACGGGCTGGTTCGAGGAGGAGCACAAGGCGTACGGGATCCCGTTCCCGAAGGAGAAGTTCGCGCGGCTGGAGGAGCAGTTGGCGATCGTCACCGGTCTCTGGGCGACCGAGCCCGGGTCCACGTTCAGTCATGACGGCACGCACTACCAGCTGACCGACTCCCCGGCGCTGCCCAAGCCCGCGCAGGGCAAGGTGCCGGTGCTGATCGGCGGGCACGGGCCGACGCGCACGCCGCGGCTGGCGGCGCGGTACGCGGACGAGTTCAACATGCCGTTCGCGTCGATCGAGGACAGCGAGCGGCAATTCGGCCGGGTGCGGGCGGCCGCCGAGCAGGCCGGGCGCGCCGGCGACGACCTGGTGTACTCGAACGCGCTGGTGGCGTGTGTCGGAAAGGACGACGAGGAGGTGAAGCGCAGGGCGGAGACGATCGGCAGGGATGTCGAGGAGCTGAAGGCCAACGGCCTCGCGGGTTCCCCGGCCGAGGTGGTGGACAAGCTGGGCCGGTACGCGGCGATCGGCTCGGGGCGCGTCTACCTCCAGATCCTCGACCTCGACGATCTCGACCACCTGGAACTGATCTCCTCGCAGGTGCAGTCGCAGCTCTAGGAACGGGAAACTCGCTGGCCGGGGGCCGGGCGGCGCGGGAGACTCGGCCTTGTGTTCCTGACGATCAGCACCACCGGCACCCCGGACCGCCCCGCGACCGACCTCGGGTTCCTGCTGCACAAGCATCCCGAGAGCGCGCAGGCGTTTTCCACCTCCTACGGCACCGCGCACGTCCTCTACCCCGAGGCGAGCGCGGAGCGCTGCACGGCCGCGCTGCTCCTGGAGGTCGATCCGGTGGCGCTGGTCCGGCGCGGCAAGGGCAAGGGCCGCGGCGGCGCCCCCGACGCGGCGCTCGCGCAGTATGTGAACGACCGGCCCTACGCCGCGTCGTCGCTGCTCGCGGTCGCGCTGAGCGCCGTGTTCTCCAGCGCGCTGCGCGGAGTCTGCAAGGCGCGGCCCGAGCGCGCCGAGGAGACCCTGCCGCTGCGTATCGAGGTGCCCGCGCTGCCCGCGCGGGGCGGACCCGATCTCGTACGGAAGCTGTTCGAGCCGCTCGGCTGGGCGGTCGAGGCCGAGTCCGTGCCGTTGGACGAGCGGTTCCCCGAGTGGGGTGCGTCGCGGTACGTACGGCTCGTGCTGGAGGGCGAGTTGCGGCTGGCGCAGGCGCTGCGGCACCTGTATGTGCTGCTGCCGGTCCTCGACGACGCCAAGCACTACTGGGTGTCGGCCGACGAGGTCGACAAGCTGTTGCGCGCGGGTGAGGGGTGGCTGGCCGAGCACCCCGAGCAGAAGCTGATCACCAGCCGGTACCTCTCGCGGCGCTGGGCGCTGACCCGGGAGGCGATGGAGCGACTTGAGCTGGTGCGGCTCGCGGACGCCGATGACACGGACGTCGCCGAGATCGACAATGCCGTGGACGAGCAGAGCGACACCGAGGAGCGGCCGGTGCCGCTGGCCGTGCAGCGGCGTGAGGCGATCCTCGCCGCGCTGCACGAGGCGGGTGCGGCACGGGTGCTCGATCTGGGCTGCGGGCAGGGCCAGTTGCTGCAGGCGCTGCTGAAGGATGTGCGGTTCGGCGAGATCGTGGGCGTCGACGTGTCCGTGCGGGCGCTGACCATCGCCGCCCGCCGGCTCAAGCTGGACCGGATGGGGGAGCGGCAGGCCGCGCGCGTGCAGTTGTTCCAGGGGTCGCTCGCGTACACCGACAAGCGGCTGAAGGGGTACGACGCTGCGGTGCTCAGTGAAGTCATCGAGCACCTCGATCTGCCGCGCCTGCCCGCGCTCGAATACGCGGTGTTCGGCTCCGCGCGGCCCCGCACCGTCCTGGTGACGACGCCGAACGTCGAGTACAACGTGCGCTGGGAGACGCTGCCCGCCGGGCACGTCCGGCACGGCGACCACCGGTTCGAGTGGACACGGCAGGAGTTCCGCGACTGGGCGGAGCGCGTGGCCGTCCGGCACGGGTACCGGGTGCGGTACGTGCCGGTCGGGCCCGAGGACGCCGAGGTGGGGCCGCCCACGCAGATGGCCGTGTTCACCCTGACCGACTCGAACGGTACGACCCCGAACGCGCCGACGGGCACTCAGAAGACCGCGCCGACGGGCCCCCAGAAGACGGGCAAGAAAACAGACACCAAGACGGACGAGAAGACGGAGGTGGAGGCCGCATGAGCGACATCAGTACCCGGACCATCGAGAAGGACGACGCACGGACGCTGCCCGTCACCGACCTCTCCCTCGTCGTACTGGTCGGCGCGTCCGGCTCGGGCAAGTCCACCTTCGCGCGGGCCCACTTCGCCTCCACCGAGATCATCTCAAGCGACTTCTGCCGTGGCCTGGTCGCCGACGACGAGAACGACCAGAGCGCCAGCCGTGACGCCTTCGACGTGCTGCACTACATCGCGGGCAAGCGGCTCGCCGCGGGCCGGCTGACCGTCGTCGACGCGACCAACGTCCAGCAGGACGGCCGCCGCCAGCTCGTCGAGCTGGCCCGCAAGTACGACGTGCTGCCGATCGCCATCGTCCTCGACGTCCCCGAGGACGTGTGCGCCGCACGGAACGCGGCCCGCACCGACCGCGCCGACATGCCGCGCCGCGTCATCACCCGCCACACCCGCGAACTGCGCCACTCCCTGCGGCACTTGGAGCGCGAGGGCTTCCGCAAGGTGCATGTGCTGCGCGGGGTCGCGGAAGTCGAGAGTGCGAGTGTCGTGCGCGAGAAGCGGTTCAACGACCTGAGGCACCTCACGGGGCCGTTCGACATCGTCGGCGACATCCACGGCTGCGCGAGCGAACTGGAGACGCTGCTGGAGCAGTTGGGCTACGAGGACGGCGTGCACCCCGAAGGGCGTACCGCCGTGTTCGTCGGCGACCTCGTCGACCGCGGACCCGACACGCCGGGCGTGCTGCGCCGCGTCATGGGGATGGTGAAGGCCGGTTCCGCGCTGTGCGTGCCCGGCAACCACGAGAACAAGCTGGAGCGCTGGCTCAAGGGCAGGAACGTGCAGCACACGCACGGACTCGCCGAGACCGTCGCCCAGTTGGGGAACGAGAGCGAGGATTTCCGCGCCGAGGTGCGCGAGTTCGTCCGCGGACTCGTCAGCCACTACGTCCTCGACGGCGGGAAGCTCGTCGTGTGCCACGCCGGGCTGCCCGAGAAGTACCACGGGCGGACCTCCGGCCGGGTGCGCTCGCACGCGCTGTACGGGGACACGACCGGGGAGACCGACGAGTTCGGCCTGCCCGTGCGCTACCCGTGGGCCGAGGACTACCGGGGCAAGGCGGCCGTGGTCTACGGCCACACCCCGGTCCCCACGGCGACCTGGCTCAACAACACCGTCTGCCTGGACACCGGCGTCGTGTTCGGCGGCAAGCTGACCGCGCTGCGCTGGCCGGAGCGCGAGCTCGTCGACGTACCGGCCGAGCAGGTCTGGTACGAGCCGGTCCGGCCGCTGGCGTCCGAGGCGCCCGGCGGGCACGAGGGCAGACCGCTCGACCTGGCCGACGTGCACGGCCGCCGCACCGTGGAGACCCGGCACACCGGCCGGGTCACCGTACGCGAGGAGAACGCGGCGGCGGCCCTTGAAGTCATGAGCCGCTTCGCGGTCGACCCGCGTCTGGTGCCGTACCTGCCGCCGACGATGGCGCCCACCGCCACGTCGTCGCAGGACGGCTACCTGGAGCACCCGGCCGAGGCGTTCGCCCAGTACGCGGCCGACGGGGTGACCCGCGTCGTGTGCGAGGAGAAGCACATGGGGTCGCGGGCCGTGGCGCTCGTCTGCAAGGACGCGGAGGCGGCGCGCGAGCGGTTCGGGGTGGAGGACGGCTCGGTGACGGGCTCCCTCTACACGCGGACCGGACGCCCGTTCTTCGACAGCCGGGAGGTGACCGAGGAGGTCCTTGGCCGGGTCCGTGACGCGGTCGGCGAGGCCGGGCTGTGGGACGAGCTCGACACCGACTGGCTGCTGCTCGACGCCGAGTTGATGCCCTGGTCGCTCAAGGCGTCCGGGCTGCTGCGCTCGCAGTACGCGGCGGTCGGCGCGGCCTCCGGCGCCGTCTTTCCCGGCGTGCTCGGCGCGCTGGAGACGGCGGCCGCGCGCGGCGTCGACGTGGGCGGGCTGCTGAGCCGCCAGCGCGGGCGGGCCGCGGACGCCGCCGCGTTCACGGACGCGTACCGGCGCTACTGCTGGAGCACGGACGGGCTCGACGGGGTACGGCTCGCGCCGTTCCAGATACTCGCCGCGCGGGGCCGGTCGCTGGCCGGGCTGCCGCACGACGAGCAGCTCGCGCTCATCGACCGGATGGTCGAGCACGACGGGAGCGGCCTGCTCCAGACCACGCGGCGGCTGTACGTGGAGACGGGGGACCCGGAGTCCGTGCGGGCCGGCGTCGACTGGTGGCTGGAGATGACCGGGCGCGGCGGCGAGGGCATGGTAGTCAAGCCCGTCGGGGCGCTGGTCAGGGACGAGAAGGGACGGCTCGTGCAGCCCGGCGTCAAGTGCCGGGGGCGGGAGTACCTGCGGATCATCTACGGGCCGGAGTACACGCGGCCGGAGAACCTGGCGAAGCTGCGCCAGCGGTTCCTCGGGCACAAGCGGAGTCTTGCCATCAGGGAGTACGGGCTGGGGGTCGAGGCGCTGGAGCGGCTGGGGGAGGGGGAGCCGTTGTGGCGGGTGCATGAGGCGGTGTTCGCGGTGCTGGCCTTGGAGTCCGAGCCGGTTGATCCTCGGCTCTGAGGGGTTCTGAGGGGATCAGCCCCTCCGGCGATTGAGGAGCGGGGCCCGGGGCAGAGCCCCGGGGCCCGCGCGCCGTCGCCGGTCGAGGATTCTGTGCGGGTGCACCACCGTCGTGGTTGCTCGCGCAGTTCCCCGCGCCCCTGGCGGGGCAATGATGACCGCATGGGACTTCACGTGGACTCCGAGGCCGGGCGGCTGCGCCGCGTCATTCTGCACCGGCCCGATCTGGAGCTGAAGCGGCTCACGCCCAGCAACAAGGACCAGCTCCTCTTCGACGACGTGCTGTGGGTGCGGCGCGCCCGGCAGGAGCACGACGGGTTCGCCGACGTGCTGCGCGACCGGGGCGTCACCGTGCACCTCTTCGGCGATCTGCTCGTCGAGACACTGGAGTCCGACGCGGCCCGTTCCCTCGTCCTGGACCGGGTCTTCGACGAGAAGGAGTACGGCCCGCTCGCCACCGGAGCGCTGCGGGCCGCCTTCGAGACGCTGCCCGCGCGGGAGCTGGCCGAGGCGCTGATCGGCGGCATGACGAAGCGGGAGTTCCTCGACCGGCATGCCGAGCCGACGTCCGTCCGGTTCCATGTCATGGAGCTCGACGACTTCCTGCTCGGGCCGCTGCCCAACCACCTCTTCACCCGCGACACCTCCGCCTGGATCTACGACGGTGTCTCCATCAACGCCATGCGGTGGCCGGCCCGGCAGCGCGAGACCGTCCACTTCGAGGCGATCTACCGGCACCATCCGCTCTTCCGTGACGAGAACTTCCACGTGTGGTCCGAGGGGCAGGCCGACTTCCCGAGCACGATCGAGGGCGGCGACGTCCTCGTGATCGGGCAGGGCGCCGTGCTGATCGGGATGAGCGAGCGCACCACGCCCCAGGCCGTCGAGATGCTCGCCCACAAGCTGTTCGCGGCGGGCTCGGCGCGGACCATCGTCGCGCTCGACCTTCCGAAGCGGCGGGCGCTGATGCATCTGGACACCGTGATAACGATGGTCGACGGTTCGACGTTCACGCAGTACGCGGGGCTCGGCATGCTGCGCTCGTACACCATCGAGCCGGGCGGCTCGGCGCGGGAGCTGAAGGTCACCGACCATCCGCCGGAGCACATGCACCGGGCCATCGCCGCGGCGCTCGGGCTGAGCGCGATCCGCGTGCTGAGCGCCAGCCAGGACGTGCACGCCGCCGAGCGCGAACAGTGGGACGACGGCTGCAACGTCCTCGCGGTGGAACCCGGTGTCGTGGTCGCGTACGAACGGAACGCGACCACGAACACGTATCTGCGCAAACAGGGCATCGAAGTGATCGAGATCCCCGGCAGCGAACTGGGCCGCGGGCGGGGCGGGCCGCGGTGCATGAGCTGCCCGGTCGAGAGGGACCCGGTGACTGCGGCACCATGACGGTGGCGGGGCGAGGGCGGTGACGGCGTCCGGGTCGACGTGAGCGTATATAAATGTGGAAGGTCGTATAGACTTCCATGGTTCTCTTGTTCTGCCCGTCCCCGTCGTATCCCAGGAGCGCCCCCATGGCGACTGACCAGCGTCCCGACCTCACCGGCCGCCACTTCCTCAAGGAGGCGGACTTCACCGCCGAGGAGTTCCGCGGTCTGGTCGGCCTGGCCGCGGAGCTGAAGGCCGCCAAGAAGGCGGGCACGGAGCCGCAGTACCTGCGCGGGAAGAACGTCGCGCTGATCTTCGAGAAGTCCTCGACCCGCACCCGCTGCTCCTTCGAGGTGGCCGCCGCCGACCAGGGCGCCTCCACGACGTACCTCGACCCCTCCGGCTCGCACATAGGCAAGAAGGAGTCGAGCAAGGACACCGCCCGGGTGCTCGGCCGGATGTTCGACGCCATCGAGTTCCGCGGCGATGCGCAGGACACCGTCGAGACGCTCGCCGAGCACGCGGGCGTCCCCGTCTACAACGGGCTGACCGACGACTGGCACCCCACCCAGATGCTCGCCGACGTCCTGACGATGACCGAGCACAGCGACAAGCCGCTGACGGACATGGTCTTCGCGTACCTCGGCGACGCCCGGTTCAACATGGGGAACTCCTACCTCGTCACCGGCGCCCTGCTGGGCATGGACGTACGGATCGTCGCGCCCCGGTCCTACTGGCCCGCGGACGAGGTCGTCGCCAAGGCGCGCGAGCTGGCCGCGGGCAGCGGCGCCCGCATCACGCTCACCGAGTCCGTCGAGGAAGGCGTCGCGGGCGCCGACTTCGTCGTCACCGACGTCTGGGTGTCCATGGGGGAGCCGGAGGAGGTCTGGGACGAGCGCATCAAGTCGCTCACGCCGTACGCGGTGACCATGGACGTGCTGCGCGCCACGGGGAACGCGGACGTGAAGTTCCTGCACTGCCTGCCCGCCTTCCACGACCTCGGTACCAAGGTCGGGCGCGAGATCCACGCCAAGTACGGTCTGGAGTCGCTCGAGGTCACCGACGAGGTCTTCGAGTCGGCGCACTCCGTCGTCTTCGACGAGGCCGAGAACCGGATGCACACCATCAAGGCCGTCATGGTCGCCACGCTCGGCCAGAAGTAACACGTCACACCCAAGCCCGCACAACCGTTCACACTGGTGGGGCGGAACACCCTCCCCAGCCCCACCAGCCGCGGCCCACCCCGTCGCACCCCCACCGCCTCACAAAGCGCACCACAAGAAAAGAGCTCCACCCCCCATGTCGCCGTCGCCGTCGCCGACCCCCACCGGCCTGCGCATCAAGTCCCCCGAGTCCCTCCTCGCCGAGTCCGGCGCCGACCTGGAGGGGCACGGCCTCAAGCGCACGATGGGGCTCTTCCAGCTCGTGTGCTTCGGGGTCGGCGCGATCGTCGGCACCGGCATCTTCGTCGGCCTGTCCGACACGGTCGCCGAGGCCGGGCCCGCCGTCGTCATCTCGTTCGTGCTCGCCGGGATCACCTGCATCTTCACGGCGTTCTCCTTCGCCGAGCTGGGCGGCGCGATCCCGGTCTCCGGTTCCTCGTACTCGTTCGCCTACGCGACCCTCGGCGAGCGCGTCGCGTTCCTCGTCGGCTGGTGCCTGCTCCTGGAGTACGGCGTCTCGGTCTCGGCCGTCGCCGTCGGCTGGAGCCAGTACCTGAACGAGCTGCTCAACAGCCTCATCGGATGGCAGCTGCCCGAGGCGCTGTCCGCCGGACCCGGCGACGGCGGCATCGTCAACCTGCCCGCCGTCATCGTGATCCTGATGGCCGCCACGCTCCTGGTGCGCGGCATCCGCGAGAGCGCGCGGGCCACCGCCGCCATGGCGATCCTCAAGATCGGCATCCTGATCGCGTTCTGCGCGATCGGCTTCAGCGCCTTCGAGGCGGGCCATCTGACACCGTTCATGTCGGCCGGTATCGGCGGCCTCACCTCCGGCGCCTCCCTCGCCTTCTTCTCGTACATCGGCTTCGACGCGATCACCACGGCCGGCGAGGAGGTCAAGAACCCGCGGCGGAACATTCCGATCGCGATCCTGATCTGCATCGGAGTCGTGACGCTGCTGTACTGCGCCGTCGCCGTCGCGGCCATCGGCGCGCTCGGCGCGGACGCCGTCGGCGACAAGCCCGCCGCGCTCTCCCTCGTCGTCAACCAGGTCACGGACTCCACCGTCGGCGGCGGCATCATCGCGTTCGGCGCGGTCGTCGCCATCGCCTCCGTCGTGCTCGCGGTGATGTACGGGCAGACCCGCATCCTGCTGTCGATGTCCCGGGACGGGCTGATCCCGCGGGTCTTCGAGCGGGTCTCCCCGAAGACGTCGACGCCCGTCGCCAACACCTGGATCGTCGCGCTCGTCTTCGCGGTCCCGGCGGCCTTCTCGTCACTGGACGCCGTGGTCAATCTGACCACCATCGGCACGCTCGCCACCATGGCCGCCGTCAACGTCGCCGTCGTCGCCCTGCGCCGCTCGCACGCGGGCCTCCCGCGCTCGTTCCGGGTGCCGCTGTACCCGCTCAGCCCGGCCCTCGGCGTGGCGATGTGCCTCTACCTGATCTGGGGGACGGGCTGGACGACCTGGGTCCAGTTCGTGGTGTTCCTCGCCGTGGGAGCGCTGGTCTACGCGTTCTACGGCCGCCGGCACTCGCGGCTCGGCGAGGCCGCTACTCCGACGGCGGGCGCTGGCGCGGAACCGCGGGAAGGGTGAACCAGACCGCCTTGCCGGACGCGGTGGGGCGGTGCCCGCACGACGAACTGAGCGTGCGGATGAGGAGCAGCCCGCGGCCGTGCTCCTGCCACGGGTCGGGCATCTCGGCGTCGTCCGGGTTGGTGAGATCCGCGGGCGGCGACGGGTCCGGGTCGTGCACCTCGACCTGGCAGGCGGTCTCCAGGAGCTCCACCACCAGCTCGATGGGGGTCTCGCCCGTCGTGTGCTCCACCGCGTTCGCCACCAGCTCCGCCGTGAGCAGCTCGGCGGTGTCCGCGCAGGTCGCCGGAGACTCGATCTCGGCCAGGGCGGTGCGGACGAGGGCACGCGCGACCGGTACGGCGGCGGCCGTGTGCGGCAGGGCCATCCGCCACGACGTGGGGATGGGCGGGCCGGAGGGAGGGGGCAAGGCGAGTCCTGAGTGGGATGGCTCGGGGACGGGCTGGAGGAAGCGGGACGGAAGACATCTCGGGGCGCCGTCCTGCTTTCAACTTTATGAATGGTACGGCGTGCGCCGATAGAGGCTCCCGGTGGTGTTCCTCGGGACATTGGGCCCTATGGGCCGACGCGGGGCTTATGCCGGGTCGCAGGCCGCCGATCACGAGGTCTATCGCGTTCTGCTGACGGCAGTCACGAACCGGTGATAACTTCGAACGATAGCCGCCGCGAACGCCCGCCACGCCCGCCCGTAGGAGGCCGCACGCGTATGAGTCCCTTCACCGGCTCCACTCCGCGCACCGAGACCTGGCGCCATCTGGCCTACGCCGTGGACGCACGCGGCGTCGCGACCGTCACGCTCGCCCGGCCCGAGAAGCTCAACGCCCTCACCTTCGGTGCCTACGCCGACCTGCGCGACCTGCTCGCCGAGCTGAGCCGCGAGAAGACGGTCCGCGCCCTCGTCCTCACCGGGCAGGGGCGCGGCTTCTGCTCCGGCGGTGACGTCGACGAGATCATCGGCGCCACCCTCGCCATGGACACCGCCCAGCTGCTCGACTTCAACCGGATGACGGGCCAGGTGGTGCGGGCCGTCCGGGAGGCGCCGTTCCCCGTGATCGCGGCCGTGCACGGGGTCGCCGCGGGCGCGGGCGCCGTCCTCGCCCTGGCCGCCGACTTCCGGGTCGCCGACCCGAGCGCCCGCTTCGCGTTCCTGTTCACCAAGGTCGGCCTGTCCGGCGGTGACATGGGAGCGGCCTATCTGCTGCCGCGCGTCGTCGGCCTCGGCCACGCCACCCGGCTGCTGATGCTCGGCGACCCCGTCCGCGCCCCGGAGGCCGAACGGATCGGCCTCATCAGCGAGTTGACCGACGAGGGCCGGGCCGACGAGGCGGCGCTCGCCCTCGCCCAGCGGCTCGCCGAAGGGCCCGCCCTCGCGTACGCCCAGACGAAGGCCCTGCTCACCGCCGAACTCGACATGCCGCTCTCCGCGGCCGTCGAGATGGACGCGGCGACGCAGGCGCTCCTCATGAACGGCGAGGACTACGCCGAGTTCCACGCCGCCTTCACCGAGAAGCGGCCGCCCAAGTGGCAGGGGAGGTGAGTCCGCGGTGAGTACGCGGGCGACCACGCGCGCACAGCGCATCGCCGTCGTCGGCGGCGGACCGGGCGGCCTGTACGCCGCCGCGCTCCTCAAGCGTCTCGCCCCGGACCGCGAGATCACGGTCTGGGAGCGCAACGCACCTGACGACACCTTCGGCTTCGGCGTCGTCCTCTCCGACGAGACCCTCGGCGGCATCGAGCACGCCGACCCGGTCGTGTACGCGGCCCTGCGGGACGAGTTCGTGCGCTGGGACGACATCGACGTGGTGCACCGGGGCGTGCGCCACACCTCGGGCGGCCACGGCTTCGCGGCCCTCGGCCGGCGCCGGCTCCTGGAGATCCTGCAGGACCGCTGCCGCCGGCTCGGCGTCGACCTGCGCTTCCGCACGGAGGCACCACCGGCCGACGCGCTGCGCGCCGCGTACGACCTGGTCATCGCCGCCGACGGTGTGCACAGCCGGACCCGTGAGACGTACGCCGACGCGTTCGGCCCGCACATCGAGGAGCATCGCAACCGCTACATCTGGCTCGCCGCCGACTTCGCCTTCGAGGCGTTCCGCTTCGAGATCGCGGAGACCGAGCACGGGGTGATGCAGCTGCACGGCTACCCGTTCAGCGACCGCGAGTCCACGGTCATCGTGGAGATGCGGGAGGAGGTGTGGCGGGCGGCCGGGTTCGCGGACCTGGACGTGCGCGAGACGACCGAACGCGCCGCCAAGGTCTTCACCGACGCGCTCGGCGGGCGGTCCCTGCGGTCCAACAACTCCGCCTGGCTCACCTTCCGCACCGTCGTCAACGACCGCTGGTCGCACGGCAATTGCGTACTCATCGGGGACGCCGCGCACACCGCCCACTTCTCCATCGGCTCCGGCACCAAGCTCGCCGTCGAGGACGCCCTCGCACTCGCCGCGTGTCTGCACGAACACCCCACGATCGAGGGTGCGTTGCAGGCGTACGAGGCCGAGCGCAGGCCCGTCGTCGCCTCCACGCAGCGCGCGGCGCGGGCCAGCCTGGAATGGTTCGAGGACCTGTCGCGCCATCTCGGGCAGCCACCACGGCAGTTCGCCTTCAACCTGCTCACTCGCAGCCGCCGGGTCACGCACGACAATCTGCGGCTGCGTGACGCCCGCTTCACCGCGGCGGTCGAGGAGGAGTTCGGCTGCCCCGCGGACACGCCCCCGATGTTCACGCCGTTCCGGTTGCGAGGGCTGCGCCTGCGCAACCGGGTGGTCGTCTCCCCGATGGACATGTACTCGGCGGCGGACGGTGTCCCCGGCGACTTCCACCTCGTCCATCTCGGGGCGCGGGCCCTCGGCGGGGCGGGCCTCGTCATGACGGAGATGGTGTGCGTCAGCGCCGAGGGCCGGATCACCCCGGGCTGCGCCGGCCTCTACACCTCCGCACAGGCCGCGGCCTGGGGCCGGATCACCGAGTTCGTGCACACGCGGGCGCCCGGTACGGCGATCGGCGTCCAGCTCGGGCACGCGGGCCGCAAGGGTTCCACCCGGCTCATGTGGGAGGGCATGGACGAGCCGCTCCCCGCAGCGGAGGACAACTGGCCGTTGGTGGCGGCGTCCGCGCTCCCGTACAAGCCCGGCAGCCAGATCCCGCACGAGCTGACGGCCGGTGAGATGGCCGTTATACGCGAGGAGTTCGTGGCGGCGGCGCGGCGGGCGGCCGGGTCCGGGTTCGACCTCCTGGAGCTGCACTGCGCGCACGGGTACCTGCTGTCCGGGTTTCTGTCGCCGCTGACGAACCGGCGCACGGACGGGTACGGGGGTTCGCCAAAAGGGCGGCTGCGGTTCCCGCTGGAGGTGTTCGACGCGGTGCGCGCGGTGTGGCCGGAGGACCGGCCCATGACCGTACGGATCTCCGCGACGGACTGGGCCGAGGGCGGCACGAGCGCCGAGGACGCGGTCGCGATCGCGCGGGCGTTCGCCGCGCACGGGGCCGACGCGATCGATGTGTCCACGGGGCAGGTCGTGGACGGGGAGCGGCCCGCGTACGGACGGTCCTACCAGGTTCCGTACGCCGACCGGATCCGCGGGGAGACCGGTGTCCCGGTGATCTCGGTCGGTGCGATCTCGTCCTGGGACGACGTCAACTCCCTGCTTCTGGCGGGCCGTACGGACCTGTGCGCACTGGCTCGCCCTCACCTCTACGACCCGAACTGGACGCTGCACGCTGCCGCGGAGCAGGGGTATGCGGGGCCGGGGGTGATATGGCCCCAGCCGTACGCGGCCGGAAGCCGCCGCCCCCAGACGGGCCGCCTGGACGCTCCGAAGCCGCGCCTGGTTCTGCCTGGCTGACGTTCCCGGGGGCGCCGCTGGTGGCTCTCCGAAGAGTCAGCCGGACGGCCTCTCGGCCAGAGCCGCGGCGACCGCCTCGCTCTCTCCCCGCGCGGTCATGAGCAGCAGCTCGACGACCGCGTCCCAGGAGGAGAGCGACACGTCCACCGGCTCGGGTGCAGGACGTCCCACCAGGGGCTGCCGGAGGTGTGCTGATAACGGGGGACGAGGTTCTGCGTCGTAGATTCGTACGCGACCGCGAGAATCCAACTCGCGAACACGTCGTCAAGCCCAGGGGGCCGGGGTGGCGCCTGCGCAACCAGTGAACGGGGCTTGATTCGATCCGGGCAGGCGCCGGGTCATGTCTTCAGCGGGGCAGCTCCGCCATCCCCGCCGTCAGGGTCGTCCCGTCCGCCGGGTCCAGCAGCAAGAACGCCCCGGTCCACCGGATCTCCGCATAATCGTCGACGACAACCGGTTCGGCCGTGCGCAGCACCACATGGCCCAGGTCGTTCGCCGTCAACCGGTCGGCGTCGGCGAGGGACCTGACGATCGCCTTCACCGTGCGCGTGGTGTGCCGCAGCAGGACACGCTGTCCGACCACGAGCGGCTCGTCCGCCAGATGGCAGACCGCACCTCGGATGTCCCGCGTGACCGAGGGGGCCGGGCCGGTCGACGGTGCCAGCAGGTCGCCCCGGGCCACGTCCAGCTCATCGGCAAGACGGGCCGTCAGGGACTCCCCGGCCCGCGCCGCGTCCACCGCCGTGCCCAGGACGTCGAGGGCCGCGATCGTCGACGTACGGCCTGAGGGGTGGACGGTGATCGGGTCGCCGACGCGTAGCGTGCCGGACGCCAACTGGCCCGCGTAGTAGCGGGATTCGTCGTGCCGGATGACGTACTGGACCGGAAAGCGCGCCGGTGTGTCGGGCGCGGCGGCGGCGACCGGCACCGTCTCCAGGTGTTCGAGCACGGTCGGGCCGCCGTACCAGTCCATGTGTGCGGACGGATCGACGATGTTGTCGCCGGCGAGCGCGGAGACCGGGATCGCCGTGACACGCGGCACGCCGAGTTCCGTGGCGTAGGCGGTGAACTCCTCGGCTGTCGCGGCGAACACGGCCTCCTCGTAGCCGACCAGGTCCATCTTGTTCACGGCCAGGACGAGGTGCGGGACGCGCAGGAGGGCGGCGATGGCCGCGTGCCGGCGGGTCTGTTCGACGACGCCGTTGCGGGCGTCGACGAGGATGATGGTCAGCTCGGCGGTGGAGGCGCCCGTGACCATGTTCCGGGTGTACTGCACGTGGCCGGGGGTGTCGGCGAGGATGAAGCGGCGGCGCGGGGTCGCGAAGTAGCGGTAGGCGACGTCGATCGTGATGCCTTGCTCGCGTTCGGCGCGCAGGCCGTCGGTGAGCAGGGCCAGATCGGGTGTCCCCGTGCGGGAGATCGACTCCAGCTGGTCGGCGAGGACCGACTTCGAGTCGTGCAGCAGACGGCCCACGAGCGTGGACTTGCCGTCGTCGACCGAGCCCGCCGTGGCGAGCCGCAACGTACCGGCTTCGGTGGCAGAGGACATGGGAGTGGACATGGGAGTGGACATGGCTAGAAGTACCCTTCGCGTTTGCGGTCTTCCATCGCGGCCTCGGACATCTTGTCGTCCGCGCGCGTGGCACCCCGCTCGGTGAGGCGGGACGCCGCGATCTCGGCGATGACCTGCTCAAGCGTCTCCGCGTCGGAGTCGACGGCGCCGGTGCAGGACATGTCGCCGACGGTGCGGTAGCGGACCTGGCGTTTCTGCGGGGTCTCGCCGTCCTTCGGGCCGCCCCACTCGCCGGCGGTCAGCCACATGCCGTCGCGGCTGAAGACCTCGCGGCGGTGGGCGAAGTAGATCGACGGCAGCGCGACGCGTTCGCGGGCGATGTACTGCCACACGTCCAGCTCGGTCCAGTTGCTCAAAGGAAACACGCGGACGTGCTCGCCGGGCGCGTGGCGGCCGTTGTAGAGCTGCCACAGCTCGGGGCGCTGGCGGCGCGGGTCCCACTGCGAGAACTCGTCGCGCAGCGAGAACACCCGCTCCTTGGCGCGCGCCTTCTCCTCGTCGCGCCGCCCGCCGCCGAACACCGCGTCGAACCGCTCGTGCCGGATCTTCTCGGTCAGAGGGAGGGTCTGGAGCGGATTGCGGGTGCCGTCCGGGCGCTCCTTCAGCACGCCGCGGTCCAGATAGTCCTGCACCGACGCCACATGCAGCGTGAGTCCGTGGGCGTCGACCACACGGTCGCGGTAGGCGAGGACCTCGGGGAAGTTGTGCCCCGTGTCGACGTGCAGGAGAGGGAAGGGTACGGGCGCCGGCGCGAACGCCTTCAGCGCCAGATGCAGCATGAGGATCGAGTCCTTGCCGCCGGAGAAGAGAATCACCGGCCGCTCGAACTCGCCCGCCACCTCGCGGAAGATGTGCACCGCCTCGGACTCCAGCACGTCCAGATGGCTCGGAGCACCTTGGGAAACAGAAGGGGACGTACTCATATCAGGGCCCTCGCCGCCATCACCGCACGCACCGAGTCCGCCGACTCCCGCGGCGTCTGGGCTTGCGTCTCCAGGATCAGATCGGGGGAGACCGGCGGCTCGTACGGGTCGTCCACCCCGGTCAGCCCCTTGAGCGCGCCCGCCGCCTGACGCGCGTACAGGCCCTTCACGTCGCGTTCGCTGCACACCTCCAGGGGTGTGGCGACATGGATCTCGAGGTATGCGGTGCCGCTCGCGTCGTGCCGCTTGCGCACCGCCTCGCGGCTGTCCGCGTAGGGGGCGATGACGGGGACGACGGCGAACACGCCGTTGCGGGCGAGGACTTCGGCGACCAGGCCGATGCGCTGCACGTTCGTGTTGCGGTCCTCGCGGCTGAAGCCGAGGCCCGCCGACAGGAAGCGGCGGATCTCGTCGCCGTCGAGCACCTCGACGCGGTGGCCCTCCGTGCGCAGCCGCCCGGCGAGGGCCCGCGCCACGGTCGTCTTGCCCGAACTGGGCAGCCCCGTCAGCCAGATCGTGGCTCCCCGGGCGGGGCCCTGTGGGGTCCGGGCGGTCGTGGCCGTTGTCATACGTGCAGTCCTTCCGCGGCGCCGGACACGGGCCGCTTGCCAGCAGGGTCGGTCAGTTCGGTGAAGAGGGCCTCCCAGCGCGGATGCACCGCGTCGGGTCCGTAGGCCGCGGCCGTCAGGAGCGCCGCCGTGCCCATCTGCGCGCGCAGTTCGCGGTCGCCCATCAGGCGGCCGAGCGCGTCGGCGAGGGCGTCGGGGTCCTGCTCCGGCACGAGCAGCCCGTCCACGCCGTGCGTGAGCACGTCGGAGGGGCCCGTCGGGCAGTCGAAGGAGACCACCGGGAGCGCGTGGCTCATCGCCTCGATCATCACCATCGGCAACCCCTCGAAGCGTGAACTCAGCACGTACAGCGAGGACTTGGCGAGTTCGTCGTCGAGCCGGTCTGTGTGGCCCATCAGGAGGACGTGGTTGTAGAGATGGTGCTCCTCGATGAGGGCGCGCAGCTGCGCTTTCTTCTCGCCGCTCCCGTAGATCCGCAGCTGCCAGTCTGGGTAGGTCTCGACGAGCTTCGCCCACGCGGGGATCAGCAGGTCGAAGCCCTTCTGCGGGAAGAGCCGGCCCGCCGCGACCACGATCTTCGCACCGTGGTCAGAGAGGGTCTGGTCCAGCGAGTGCACGGCGTTCGGGATGCGCACGACGCGGGCGGCGGGCAGCAGCCGCGCGTACTCGGCGCGGTCCCGCTCCGTCAGCACCGCGACCGCGTCGAACCGTTCGTACGTCTCGACGATGCGCCGCTGTACGTCGGGCCGGTGCGTGCCGTGGTTCATGTGCTCCTGGGCCACGCGCACGACGCCGTTCGTGGCATGCGCGGCCGACAGGAAGTTCAGGGCCGGGCGGGTCGTGACGAGGACCCCGTCGGTGAGGGAGCGCAGATAGGTGCCGAGAGCGAGCTCGAGGCGCCGGTCGAAGTACCGGTAGCCGAACTCGCCGCGGGGGATCTCCCGCGCGGGCCGGTCGGCCTGCCTCTCGCGCCTGCGCGCCCGCCACCAGCCGGCGAGCCCGCGCTCCTCGGCCCGCTCCTCGCGCAGATCGACGACCGTGGTCACGGGGACCCGCTCGTCCAGCGGGAACTGCACGGCGTCGCGGCGCCGCACCGCGCTGACGATCTCCACGTCCCAGCCCGCGGCCACCAGGGAGCTGGCCTGGTTGAAGACGGTGCGGATGGTGCCGCCGCGGCCGTAGGCGTGCAGCAGCAGATAGCGAATGCGGGGCGAGGTCATGAGCGGCACTCCAGCGACAGGTTGTCCTCGACCGTGAAGTACGGCCGTACGCCGAAGCCCGCGCCCGGGACCTGCTGTCGCGGGTAGACGAGCACGGCCTTCTTGCCGCGGATGTCGTCGAGCTTGCGGCCGACCCGCAGCCGCAGACCGCCGTCCGTGAGATGCAGATCCCACTGGTCGCTGCCGGTGAAGCCGTCGTACGCGGCCAGGTCCGTCACCGGCCACCCGCACGCGAAGCGGTCGCCGCGCAGGTCGGCGCCGTAGCGCAGGACGTGATCGGTGCGCGAGCGGCGGGTCAGCAGCAGCCGCCACCCCTCGCCGGCGCCCGCGGCCAGGCCGTACAGGCGGCCGACGACCCTGATGTGCCCGTCCCGCGGCCACACCTGCTCGACCTCGGCATGGGGCTTCACTTGAGGTACCCCCAGGCCTTGCACATGGGCCGCAGGAGTTCGGGGATCTCGTCGTCCGACGGGAGTGGCCGGCCCCGCTGCACGCTGCCGGTGCGGATCTTGTCGCGCCAGTCGCCGAGGCCCTTCTGGATCTGCGTGTCGTCGCGGGCGCCGTACTCCAGCATCGACGGCTCGAAGTCCACGCCGAGGAAGTCGCACAGCCCGCGCAGCTTCTTCTCGGGGTCCTCGGTGAGTTCCTCGTAGCGCAGGGTGTGACCGCCGGGGAGGCCCTTGCGGGCGTGGTCGACGGCCGTCATGTAGCGCAGCGCGTCGGCGCACGCCTCCTCGTACGTCCGCTTCTGCGGGTCGCCCTCGTGCCAGGAGCGGGCGATGGAGACGGGGTGGCGCAGCAGGAAGACGAAGCGCGCGCTGGGCCAGCAGTCCCGGATCCGCTGGTAGACGAAGGCGTTGCTGGGGGTCTTCTCGACGAGGAAGTCCTTGCCGGATTTGGCGAGTTCGCGGTGCAGGACGCGGTCCCACAGCAGGTGTTCCAGATCGCCGCGGCCGAGGTCCAGGGCGTCCATGGCCCGTTCGGACAGCTTGCTGCCGTAGCCGACTTCCAGGCGGCGGATGTGCAGTTCGTGCGGGGCGTGCAGGCGCGGGTGCGCGTCGAGCAGCATCCGCAGCAGCGTCGAACCCGAGCGCACCGGCGACATGATGAAGACCGGCCGTCGCAGCAGCCGGTCGGTCGCGAGGTCGTCGGTACATCGGTACTCGGGAGCCGGCCGCTTCGCGGGTCTCGGGGCCCCGGCCGGCGAGGGCGTCGCACGCGGTGCGCTCCCTGCCCGGCGGACCTCGAGTCCCGTGGCCGCGGACAGGGCCCGGTTCAGATTGCGCTTCAGGCTCATGCGTCCCGACGCTAAAGGCGCATTCTGAGAAGAGGCACGGAGAAACCTGAGGGTTCCCTTAGCACCCTTTCATGTGGCACGGATCACTCCGCGCGCGGCGCCGGTCCCTTACGAACCGGCGCTCACGAAGCGGGTCCCCGCCTCGTGCAGCCGCTCGTGCAGCGCCCGGAACACCTGCGCGGACCGCACCCCCGGCCAGCCCTCCGGCAGCAGCCGGGCCGGCAGCCCCGGGTCCGCGTAGGGCAGATGCCGCCAGGAGTCCAGGGCCAGGAGATGGTCCCGGTACGCCTCCTGCGCCGGGGTGTCGGCGCGCGTCTCCCAGGCCCGCAGCACCGGCGCGTGCTCGTCGAGGAACGCCTCGTGCAGCTTGGCCAGGGCGCCCAGGTCCCACCAGCGGGCCACCGCCTCGGCCGTCGCCGCGAACCCCAGGTGCTCGCCGCGGAACAGGTCGACGTACCCGGCGCAGCCGATCCGCTCCAGCGTGTGCCGCGCCTCCTCGTACAGCGCCGCGGGGGCGAGCCACACGCCGGGCGCGGCGGTGCCGAACCCGAGACCGGCGAGCGTGGAGCGCAGCACGTGCCGCTTGGCGCGCTGCGACTCGGGCACGGAGAACACGGCGAGCACCCAGCCGCCGTCCGCATCCAGGGCGGTCCCGTCGCCTTCCACGGCCTTGTCACCTTTCACGGCCCCGTCGCCGTCCACAGCCCCGGGCGTCCCGTACACGCGTCGGTCGCCGTCGGCGAGGAGCTGGCGGGCGTCGTCCGACAGCGCGTACCCGGCCGCTCCCGAGGCGCTGCGCGCGGGCACCAGCAGGCCGCGCCGCTTCAGCCGCGACACCGCCGAGCGCACCGAGGGCGCGTCGACCCCGGCGGCGCCGAGCAGCCGGATCAGCTCGGCGACCGGGACGGGCCCGGGGAAGCCGCGCCCGTAGGCGCCGTACAGCGTGACGATGAGGGAGCGCGGGGTGTGGGCCTGCCCGGAGGGCGAGGTCGGCTGCTCGGACACGTGATCACTGTACGGTTCCGGGTTCGCGCAGTCGGAACCGCTGCAGCTTCCCGGTGGCGGTCCGCGGCAGCGAGTCCAGGAACACGATCCGGCGCGGGCACTTGTACGGCACCAGCGCCGCCTTCACGAACTCCCGCAGCGCTTCCGGCTCGCACCGCGCCCCGGCGCGCAGCACCACGTACGCGACGGCGATCTGCCCGCGCGTCTCGTCGGGCCGGCCGACGACCGCGGCCTCCGTCACGTCCGGGTGCCGCAGCAGCGCGTCCTCCACCTCGGGGCCCGCGATGTTGTACCCGGCCGAGATGATCATGTCGTCGGCGCGGGCGACGTACCGGAAGTAGCCGTCGGGCTCGCGGACGTAGGTGTCCCCGGTGACGTTCCACCCGTGGCGCACATACGTCGTCTGCCGCTCGTCGGCGAGATACCGGCAGCCGACCGGACCGCGCACGGCGAGCAACCCCGGCTCCCCGTCCGGGAGTTGAGCCCCTTCGGCGTCGATGATGCGTGCCTGCCAGCCCGGCACCGGAAGCCCCGTGGTGCCCGGTCTGATCGCGCCGTCGGCGGCGGAGAGGAAGATGTGCAGCAGCTCGGTCGCCCCGATGCCGTTGATGACGCGCAGGCCCGTCGCCTCGTGCCAGGCGTGCCAGGTCGCGGCGGGCAGATTCTCCCCGGCGGAGACACAGCGGCGCAGACTGCGCACGTCGTACGTGTCGAAGGACGGCTCCGCGAGCATCGCCCGGTACGCCGTCGGCGCCGTGAACAGGACCGACACACGGTGCGCGGCGATCGCGGGCAACAGGGCGCGCGGGCCCGCCTGTTCCAGCAGCAGCGCCGAGGCGCCCGCACGCAGCGGGAAGATGACGAGCCCGCCGAGCCCGAAGGTGAAGCCCAGTGGCGGACTGCCCGCGAACACGTCGTCCGGCGTCGCCTTCAAAACGTGCCGCGCGAACGTGTCGGCGATGGCGAGCACGTCCCGGTGGAAGTGCATGCACCCCTTGGGCCGCCCGGTCGTCCCCGAGGTGAAGGCGATCAGGGCGACGTCGTCGTCGGCGGTCGCCACGGCCTCGTACGACGACGGTTTGGCGGCGGCAAGGCGCGCCAGGTCGCCAGGGCGGTCGCCGCCGAAGGTGGTGATGCGCAGCTCCGGCACGTCCGCCTTCGCCAGCTCGTCGAGGGACCGTACGTCGCACAGCGCGTGCCGCACCCGCGCGATCTCGCACATCGTGGCCAGCTCGGCCGACCGCTGCTGCGCGAGCACGGTCACGGCGACACCGCCCGCCTTCATCACCGCGAGCCAACAGGCGGCTAGATAGGGCGTGGTGGGGCCGCGCAGCAGCACGCGATTGCCGGGCATCACGCCGAGATCCTCGGTCAGTACATGCGCGATCCGGTCGACCCGCTCTCTCAACTCACCGTACGACCAATGCGGTTCGCCGGGGGAGTGGAAGGCGGGGCGGTCCGGGCCGAATCGCCGCACGGTCGCGTCGAGGAGTTCGGCGCCGCAGTTGAGCCGCTCCGGATAGCGCAGCTCCGGCAGGCCGAAGGAGAGGCGGGGCCACAGGGCCGCGGGCGGCAGATGATCGCGCGCGAACGTGTCGGTGTGGGCTGACGGATGCAGGGACTCTGCGGACTGCGGGGACTGCGGGGACTGCGGGGACTGCGGGGACTCTGCGGGCTGCGGTGGCTGCGGATTCATCGTGGGACGCCCCCTTGCCGTGGCGTGGTCGCGCATCGAGCGTATCGTGATGGTGACGACAGTCAACGGGGCGCGATACGGTTCGGTGCGTCGAGGGGCCGGCCGGCCGCCGTCGTGGGAGGAGCTCCGGCGTATGGGCACATTCTCGCTCGCACCCGACCAACTCGCCTGGTGCGCCGAGCTGCGCGAACTGGCGGAGCAACGACTCGCCCCGCTCGCCGAGAAGGGCGCTCCGGACCGGGTCAACCGCCCTCTCGTCGCCGAACTCGGTCGACTCGGTTTGCTGGCCCGTCTGTTCACTTCGGGTGCACTCGATCTGTGCCTGATGCGCGAATCCCTCGCCCGGGTCTGCACCGAGGCCGAGACGGCCCTCGCTCTACAGGGGCTCGGGGCCCACCCGGTGCACGCGTACGGCACGAGGGAGCAGCGCGAGCGCTGGCTGCCGGAGGTGAGCGCGGGCCGTGCGGTCGCCGCGTTCGCACTGAGCGAGCCGGGTGCGGGCTCCGATGCCGCGGCCCTCGCGCTGTGCGCCGACGAGGACGGTGACGGCTGGCGCCTGAGCGGCGAGAAGTACTGGATCTCGAACGCCCCGGAGGCCGACTTCGCCACCGTCTTCGCCCGGACGGGCCCGGACGCGGGCGCCGCGGGCGTCACCGCGTTCCTCGTCCCCGCCGACCGTCCGGGTCTGAGCGGCGACCACCTCGACATGCTCGCTCCGCACCCCATCGGCTCGCTCGTCCTCGACGGCGTACCGGTGGGGCGGGACGACGTGCTCGGCGAGGTCGGCAGGGGCTTCCGGGTCGCCATGAGCACCCTCAACCTGTTCCGGCCCAGCGTCGGCGCGTTCGCCGTCGGCATGGCGCAGGCGGCCCTCGACGCGACCCTCGTGCACACGGCCGAACGGCAGGCGTTCGGTGGCCCGTTGAAGGAACTCCAGGCCGTCGCCCACCAGGTCGCGGACATGGCGCTGGGCGTCGAGTCGGCCCGCCTCATGGTGTACGCGGCCGCGGCGGCGTACGACGATGGCGCGGACGACGTGCCCCGGCGGGCGGCGATGGCCAAACTCCTCGCGACGGAGACGGCCCAGCAAGTCGTCGACACGGCCGTGCAGTTGCACGGGGCGCGGGCGCTGCGCAGCGGTCACCTCCTGGAACACCTGTACCGCGAGGTGCGGGCACCACGCATCTACGAGGGCGCCACCGAGATCCAACGGGCCATCATCGCGCGCGAGTTGTACAAGAACGGCCCGGACAAGCATGAGAGGCCCTCGGACAAGCACGAGGCGCACCAGAAGGAGGCCACCCGATGAGCCCGACGCCGACGAGCCGGGGTCCCGAGCGGCTGAATCCGCCCGAACTCTCCCCGCCCACCGGCTTCTCGCACGCTGTCGTCGCCACCGGCAGCCGCTTGGTCCTGCTCGCCGGGCAGACGTCCCTGGACGCCGACGGCAAGATCACCGGCACGACGCTGCCGGAACAGTTCGAGCGGGCCCTGGCCAATCTGCTCACGGCCCTGCGGCACGCGGGCGGCACCCCGGCCGACCTCGCGCGCGTCACGGTCTACACGACGGACGTGCCGGACTACCGCGCCCACGTGCGCGAACTCGGCCGTATCTGGCGGGAGTCGGCGGGCCGTGACTATCCGGCGATGGCGGTGATCGGCGTGAGCCGCCTCTGGGACGAACAGGCACTGGTGGAACTGGACGGCACAGCGGTCCTGCCGTGAGGAAGCGGGCGGCCCAGGGGCAGCCGGGACCGGCCGGACAGCCCTTAGGCTCGGCCGCATGACGCAACTGGGCGAACTCTCCGTAGGTCCGATCGCGTACGACGACACGGGCGGCGACGGCACGCCCGTGGTGCTGCTGCACGGGCTCGCCCAGGACGGCACGGTCTGGCGGCACGTCGTGGACGAACTGGGCACGTCCGTACGCTGCATCGTCCCGACCCTCCCGTACGGCAGCCACCGCACACCGCTGCGGCCCGGCGCCGAGCTGTCGCCGCGCACCATGGCCCTGCTCATCGGCGAGTTCGCCGACACCCTGAAGCTGGGCGACGACACCGTGTTCGTCGAGAACGACGCAGGCCGCCTCCAGCAGCTCGTCGCCGAGCGGCCCGAGCGGGTGGGCCGCCTGGTCATCGCGGGCTGCGAGGCGTTCGACAACTACCCGCCGGGCCCGAGCGGCAAGCTCCTCGACGTAGCGTCCCGGATCCCCGGCGGCCTGTCGGTCCTCGCCCGGGTCCTCTCCGTGCGCGCCCTGCGCCGGGTGCCGGGCTCGGGATACGCGGTGATGTCCCACCGCCCCGTCCCGCACGACCTGATCGACCGCTGGGTCGAGCCGCTGCGCACCGACCCGGCGGCCCGCGAAGTCCTGCGGCACTACCTCCGCGCGACGGTGCGGACGGAGATGATGGAGGCGGCCGACGCTCTGCGCGCGTACGACCGGCCGGCCCTCGTCGTCTGGGGCAGGCAGGACAAGATGATGCCGCCCGCCCACGGTCGCCGCCTGGCCGAACTGCTGCCGCAGGGCCGCCTCGTGGAGCTGGACGAGTGCGGCACCCTCATCCCGCTGGACCGGCCGCGCGCCCTCGCGGAGGCGATCAGGGAGTTCGCCGCGGCCTGACAGTCACAAAGATCACCGCACCTGTGGCACCCGGAACCGGCGCCGGTACTCCGTCGGCGTCGTGTTCAGACGCCGGCGGAACGCCCGCACCAGCGTGTCCGTCGTACCGAACCCGCACAGCGTCGCGACCCGCTCCAGGGTGGCGTCGGACGACTCCAGCTCATGGCGGGCCTTCTCCACCCGTACCGACTCGATGTACGCGTGCGGGGTCGTCCCGAGTTCGGTCTTGAACAGACGGGTCAGGTGCCGGTCGCTGACATGGGCGTACGCGGCGAGGTCCACGACGGTGAGCGGTTCGCCGATGTGCCGCAGGATGTGGTGGCGCAGGTCCTCGATGCGCCGCGTCGTGGACACCTGCTCCAGCGGCACGCTGAACTGGCTCTGCCCGCTGGGCCGCTTCAGGTACATCACCAGCTGCCGCGCGACCCGCAGGGCCACCGCCTCGCCCAGATCGTCGGCGATCAGCGCGAGCGAGAGGTCGAGACAGGCACTGATCCCGGCCCCCGTCCAGACGTTGCCCTCGCGGATGAAGATCGGGTCCGCGTCGACCTCGACGGCCGGATGGTCAGCGGCCAACTGCTGCGCGGTGGACCAGTGCGTCGTGGCGCGCTTGCCGTCGAGCAGCCCGGCGGCCGCGAGCAGATGGGCCCCGACGCAGACCGAGGTGATCCGGTGGGTCCGCCCGGCGAGCACCCGTACCCACTCGACCAGTTGGGGATCGACGAGCGGATGGACGCGGCGCTCCTCGTCGAACTCCACCGTGCCGGGCACGATGAGCGTGTCGATGGTGCCCTCGGCGGCCCGCGCGAAGGTGATGTCCGGGAGGATGCGCACCCCCGCCCCGGTGGTGACCGGGTCCAGAGTCTCGGCGGCGAGCAGTACCTGGTAGCCCGCGGCCTCCTCGGTCTCGCGCAGGGCGAGGGAGAACACCTCCGGCGGCCCGGTCACGTCGAGCAGGTCGACGCCCTCGAAGAGCACGATCACGATGAGTCGTCTGACGGTGTCCGGCACGAACGCCCCCTCCACGGTGATGTCGGTATCTGCATGTTAGACGTCATTGCCGACGTCACAGCCGGGTCATAGCGTTACGGACGTGGCCGGGTGACCACCCCGGACCGCGCCTCCCACCCGTACTTCTAAGGCGGTACACGCATGTCCCGAACCACGCTGCGCGAGCTCAACGGCTTCGACGAGACGCCCGCGAAGCTGGCCGGCTCGACGCTGATCCTCATCGACTTCCAGAACACCTACACCCAGGGCGTGATGGAGCTCGACGGCTGGGAGGCGTCCCTCGACGCCGCCGCGCAACTCCTCGCCCGGGCCCGGGAGGCGGGCACCAAGGTCGTCCACGTCATCAACGACGGCGGCGAGGGCACCCCGTACGACATCCGCGCGGAGATCGGTCGGATCCACCCGAAGCTGAAGCCGGCCGACGGCGAGCCCGTCGTCGTCAAGCAGGCCCCGAACGCCTTCGTCGGCACGGACCTCGCCACGCACCTCACCGAGGGCCAGGACGTCGTCATCGCGGGCTGGATGACGCACATGTGCGTGGCGTTCACGGCGCAGGGCGCGTTCCTCAACGGGAACCGGCCGACCGTCGTCGCCGAAGCCACCGCCACCCGCTCGCTGCCGGTCGCGGGCACCGACGTACCCGCCGAACAGGTGCACCGGGCAGCGCTCGCCACCATCGCCGACCTGTACGGCGTCGTCGCCGTGGACCAGAAGGAGATCGTCTGATGAAGCTGCTCCGTACCGCCGCCGCCCTGGGCGCCGCCGCCGTCCTCGCCGCCACCATGACCGCGTGCGGGGGAGACTCCGAGGCCGCCACGCGCACCGGCACGCAGAACAAGCAGGACCGCGACCACGCGAAGAACACGACGACACTGCGCCAGATCATGAAGCTGGACGAGACCCCGGCGAAGCTGTCGAACTCCACGCTGGTCCTCGTCGACTACCAGAACGTCTACACCGACGGCGCGATGGAGCTGACCGGGTGGCGCGCGGCGGTCGACAGCACCAAGGCGCTCCTCGACCGGGCCCGCAAGGCCCACACGCCGGTCGTCCACATCGTCGAGAAGGGCTACGACCTGTCGTCGGAGCCCGGGCAGATCATCCCGGCGCTCGAGCCGGCCAAGGGCGAGACCGTCGTGGAGAAGGCCGTCCCGAACGGCTTTCACGACACGGATCTCGACGCCGTGCTCAAGAAGACCGGCCGCAAGAACGTCATCATCTCCGGCTTCATGACGCACATGTGCACCCTGTTCACCACCGAGGGCGCCGTCTACCACGGCTACGCCCCGACCGTCGTCGGCGACGCCTCCGCCACCCGCCCGCTGCCGGTGAACGGCAACCCCCGGGGCATCCCGGCGAAGCAGGTGCACGAGTCGGCGCTCGCCACGATCCAGGACCGCTTCGGCGTCGTCGTACCGAAGCAGAGCGACATCAAGTGACGTAACGCTTCCCCCAGTTCACCCCTCCCCACTTCCCCCCATTCCCCCCTACCCCCCCCCAAAAAAAAGAGGTTCCCCCCATGCACAAGAACCAGAAACCCGATCCGAGATCCTCAGGGAGAAAACGAAGATGGCTACGCGCAGAGGCTTCATAGGCGGCGCTACCGGCATCAGCACCGCCGCCCTGCTCGGCTCCGCCGCGACCCCGAGCGCCGCGGACACCGGAGCCGCGGCCTCGGAGGCGGCGGCCGCGGTCACCCAGACCCAGGCGCGCGAGTCGCTGTTCGCGGTGAACGCGGGCATGCGGGCCAACTACGCCACGCTGAAAGCCGAGTTGATCAAACACCTGGCCCCGGTGGTCGTCGTCCAGAACGACGCCAAGGGCGGCCGCTTCACCCTCGTGACCAAGGATGGCCAGGAGTCCGCCAACCCCGTCTCGCAGACGTTCGAGCTGGCGAAGTCCATCGCGCACGTCCCGCTCGGCATCTTCTCGGTGATCGCCTCCTACCTGGCGGACAAGATCCCGAACCTGCCCAACGCGAACCGCATCGACGCGCACGACCTGGTGATGGTCGCCTTCAACGACGAGACGTCCACCGCCTGGATCGAGCCGCTCAGGGCCTACGCCGCCAAGCTCACCACCGCGCGCGGCAATCTCGCCGCGGCGAACCTGCCCGCCACGCTGACCGCGTCCTGCGCGGCCGTCATCGACGGCGGCCTGAAGTTCGTCAACGCGTCCATCGCCGCGAAGCACTTCGACATGAAGTCCTTCGAGGACTTCTCCGGCAGCGTCTACCCCGCCATCCGTACCAACATGGAGCACGCCTCGCAGGCCCAGATCAAGGGCGTCCAGGACATCATGAAGACCTGGCGCGCCAAGGTCGGCGAGGCGGCGTGGGCCGACCTCTACTGCGTGGTGCTCTCCCAGTGGACGACCAGCGTCCTCAACCAGAACACCATCATCCTCAAGGACTGCATGAACGCGGCGAAGGTGTCCACGCACCTCATCGACCTGCCCGGCCTCGAGCCGCCGGCGGACCCGGTCTTCACCGCGCTCGACAACCTCGCCCGGATCGTGCAGGACAACATCGCCGCCGAGCTGGTGTTCCCCAAGGACACGACGGTCGCCGACGCCCTCAAGGGCCAGCAGGACCTGCTCTCCGACGAGATCCTCAAGCAGCTCGGCAGCAACACGGTGACGACCCTGTCCGCCCCGACCTACAACACGGTCGCCACCGCTGCCGGGGTGTGCCCGGTCCCGCACTAGGTCCCGGGCACACCCGGCCGGTCAGATGTCCCGGAACTCATGGGCAAAGCTTCTGACCTGTGCAAACAACCCTTCCCGAAGATCGTCTTGCACGGTTGTTGCACAAGCCGAACGGTGCAGGAGTCACGCGGCCCGGGTGTAGGCGCTCCGGACCGCGATGCGGACCTTGGAACCGGCTCCCACGACCCGGTGCACGTACTTACGCAGGGTGAACGCGGGATCGGCGTGTCCGAGTCGGTCCGCGAGCGTGTACACGTCTACACCGCCGCTGATCATCATCGACGCGTACAGGTGTCGGAGCGCGTGCATCATCACGTCGCGGGACTTCTCCCATCGTCGTCCCTTCGCGTCGGATTCAAGGGGCTTGATGAGGCCGGCCGACGCCAGGGCGGGCTTCCAGCGGTAGGAGTTGAACCAATTCGACTGAATGGCGGTCTTCTCCCGGGTGTAAAAGATCAGCCGCACCGTGACCGGGTCGCCGCCCTTGCTGCCCCACGGTCGGGTCACCTCGACCGGCGGGTGCTTCTGCATGTGCTCGCGCAGGGGGATGGCTACGTCGTCGGTCAGCTCAACCCACCGGTCCTTCGGGTCCTCGTTGTCTCCGCCCTTGGGGAGGGCGTATACGAGGAACGAGCCGTCGTGGACTACCTGCCGTTGCACGTGGACCATGGCGCCGTCCGGATGTGCCCAGTCTATATCTTCTGGTGACAGGCCGAATATCTCTCCTTGCCGAAGACCCAGGCCGCGACCACAGTCGACGAGCGCTTTGTATCGGTCGGGAAGTTCGGCACGGATCTTCTCGGTGTCCTCCCATGTCAGGGTCAGCTCTGCCCGGCCGCCACCTCCTCGCTTCGGCTTGGCGTCCTGCACCGATTTGGCGAGGCACGGATTTTTGTGTATAAGGCTGTCGTCCACGGCCAGGTCAAAGACGGCCCGAAGGTTGTCGAAGACCAGGCGCAGTGTGGAACTTTCGAGCAGCCTGCGACGGTCGTGCAGCCAGTCCAGCAAAGATGAGGCGTTCACGTCCTTTACGCGCATCTTCCCCACTGCGGTAGGAACGACGTGCAGGAGAATTCGCTCCTTGTGGCGTCGGTAAGTTCGTGGATTCTTGTGTTCGTGCCCCTTGAGCCACGTAATGGCGAGCTCACCGACCCTGACCTCTCCGGCGCGAGGGTTGATATATGAACCGTCGTCCACTCCGGACCGCATCTTGGTCTCATGCCTGCGGGCTTCGACCTCGGTGCGGAAGAGCTCCGTCTGCTGGACATCTTCCCGGTTACGCCATCGGGCCTGCCACCGCTTCCCCGTCCCGTGATCCCGGGTCGGGACTTTGCCGTGTTCCTTGCAGGTCGACTCCCCGTCTTTCGGGCGCGACTTGTGCCAGCGGTCGTACGGCATCAACTAACTCCTAGTTTCCAATGGGCCTTTGAGTCTATTCGTGGACTCTCCTGAATCAGGGCCATCGTCGACGGCGAGATCGGGTGCCCGTTCAACGAGCCCTAAGTGAATTGGATGTTGATCCAGGCGAGCCGAAGATGTCAAATGCATTCTTGGGGTCTTCGCGACAAACGGTGCAGAGCGGTAGAGAAGATTTCACCTAGGTGAATGCTCGCTGAGGGTTCGGCGAGCCCTCGCCGAACCCTCAGCGAGCATTCACCAATGTTTTTCGAGAGTTCGCAAGAGTTGCAGGCGTTTCGTCGAGAGGGCCTCTGTTTGGTCCGGCCGGAATTTAGTGCAAACGTTCCACGTGCCACCACGGCGGAATACCGCTCACGTGGTTCTTTCCTGCCCGCTTCGAATCGTTCTGGAGTGCCCATGCGTCGAACCAATGCCCATGCGGAAGAAGCCGCCAGTGGCGCGGGGGACCGTTGCCCCTTGGCGAGCGCGGAGGAGCTGGCCGACTTCCTGGGCGTACCTCTAAATACGGTCTACATATGGAATCACCGACACCAGGGTCCGCGAGCCCACAAGGTCGGCCGCTATTTGCGCTACCGCTGGTCGGAGGTAGAGGCATGGCTGGAAGCTCAAACGGTAAATCGAGCGACCTGATCGTCCCTCGGGCAGCGCTGAAAGTCCCTGGGATGGAGAGACAGGGGGATGGCCCGCGGGGAACTGCCATGCATCGCCGTTCGCGGCCGGGCGAGCATTCTCGTGCTGAGCCAACGGCGTGGCGGACCTCCGTCCGCGCCTCGGGAGGTGTATAGGAAGAGGCCAGTGCGGACGGCGCAGTCCGCAGGGTGAGGCCGAGGTGGTCGATGGCGGGCGGGGCGCATGAGGAGCTGGCGCAGTACGGCCAGCTTGGTGATCTGGGTCTTGAGTTGCTCCGACGCGTCGGTCGTCAGGTGGCAAGATCCCAGGGATTCCCACCGCCCGAAGGTCATGCCGCGTGGACGGACGAGGCCGTCGACGAGCTCCTGTTCGAGATGATCAGCAGGAAGGGCGAGAACTTCCTCCTAACCTGCTTTCTGAAGACGGTCGACGACGCTTCCCTGGAGAGGATGTTCTTCACGTCGATCAGGAATTTCCTGATCGACGAAGCCAAACGTACCGAGCGGGGGAAGCTGCGGCGGCGCTTCGCTGCGCGCCTTGGCGCGGACAGCCGGTTTCGCGCGGTGGCTGGTACTTCGCCCCGATGGGCCCTGACCTCTCACCCACCCGGCGCCGTCTGGCAAGGCGATCTAGATGAACTGGTCAAAGCCGCCTGGGAAGTGCGTGGAGTATGGATCACTGCCTGGAACCACTCCGGGCCGACTCCCAGGGAAACCGTGCGCGCCCTGATGGCCGTACTCGCCGGAGTGCTGGAGGCAGCAGGTGGAGCGGTCCGGGAGGAAGAACTGGCCAAGGTTCTTGAAGCCCGCTTCGAGCTGCTCGCCCCTGCCGAGTACACGACGCTGTACGCGGATGATGGCGCGCTCATCGACTCTGCCACCGATCAGGAACACGGGACCGTTCCCGTGGAGGCCGAGACCATAGCCGGGGAAATCTGGGCGGACATGTCCCCGCAGGAGCGGAAACTGCTGTCGTTCCTGGAGGACGATCCGGCGGAAGTCTCCGTCCTGCTTGGACTCGGGCGCCGACAGACGTCCGCGATCATGGATGCGCTGAGTGAGAAGCTCATGCTGGCTCTGACCGCTGCGGGTAGTGATCCCCGAGAGGTAGCCGCAGCGTTGCTGCGCCGCAGCAGTGAACCCCCCTGACGTTCGGCGAGTGACGTCGTTTGTCCATAGTGGGAACAGACCGCTGAAAGGAATGGGGGCCGCCCGATGAGCCAGGCATCGAGCAGCGCATATGAGCGGCTTCGCGCTGCAGCCGCCCAGCTGCATGTTCCCGATGCGGTCCGTACCGTGGCGGGGGCAGCGCCGGGTGATCCCCGACCGGGTCAGATCTGGCGCGCTGTGTGGGAAGGCGTTGTCGAGGTTGTGGCTATCACGGCGGTCGATGACACCACGGTGCACGCCTTGCCGGTCTCCCTGGAGACGCGCTTCAACGACCCCGACACGGTGCTGCTGCCCGCCGAGGCTTCCACCTTGGAGCAGCCGCTTGCCCTGTGGTGCGGTCTGGGCAGGCGTCTTCCGTGGTATGTCCTGGACCGGCAGGTCAGCGAGCTGTCCGTTCCCTTGGAAGCCGACGGCTCACCCGTCCCGGATGCCTCTGGGTACCGCTATGGCAGCCCCCTTCCCAGCCCCGCATCGCAGGCGGCCGAGTTCCGCTCCACCCTCGCCGACACCATGGACGTGCTGGCGACGGCGCGCTGGGCGCCTCGGGGCAGCGGCGGTCTGCCTGCCCTGCTGAAGCAGCGCGGCCTGGGCCCCACCGAACTGATCCATCGCTTGAGCATCAAGCCACCGCGCGCCCTCGCGCTGCTGCGCGCGCAGACACCTCTCACCCCGCCCGAAGCTCACCTCCTCGCACCGACCCTGGGCATGTCTGCGGACGCGATCCTGGCTGCCAATCCGCCGTTGCCCGACCGTTTGCTACACGAGCTGAGTCGCCCCGCCCGTCGCGAACAGATCCGTCGGCTCGCCCATCTCACCGGAACCGCTGAACAGGAAGCCCGCCGACAGGCACTCTTTGCCACGCTCTCACTGGCAGCGCGTCAGGAGCGCCCTGCGGAAACGGACTGGCCTGCTCGGGTAGACCGCTATTTCCAAGTGCACCTAGGCCCGGAGAGCGAGTGATGGACTACCTGCGCCGCGCCGCGGCCCGTACCCAGGCCAAGGCCATGCTCACCGTCCTTCAGCGCGACCACCCCGGCGCTGCCCAGCGGCTGGGCGACGGCGCCCTTGACGAGCTGCGGCAGTGGCCCGGCCTTCAGGTCAGGGACGTACCCGACGATCGTTCTGGCGGCGGCTGCAGTGTCTCCGGTGCCTATTTCGCCGGTACTCCCGCCGTCCTCGCCGTCGCCACCTCTGCCAGCCTGGCCCGCCGCGAGTTCACCGGTCTCCATGAGCTGGGCCACCACCTGCAGCAGACCGTGGTGGACCTGATGGACGTCCTGCTTGCCGAGCCCGACGGTGGCGCCGCCCTGGAGGATGCTGCCTGCGATGCCTTCGCCGCCGACATCCTCCTGCCCGACACACTCACCGATCGCCATATCACTGCCGTCGGCCCCACGGCGGACGCCGCAGTCGCACTGTGGCGGGTGAGCAATGCCTCCCGTATGGCGGCGTGCGTGAAAGCCAGCGAACGTCTCCCAGCTCCCGGTCACATCCTGCTCCTCGACCGCGACGGCATCCTCGCCTTCGGTGCCTCCCACGGCCTGCCCCCACTGCGGCGCGGCAGCGACCAGAGCCAGGTCCCGGTCCTGCGCACGGCCTTGTCGGGCCAGGGACACGCCGAGGGACGTGGCCGGCTTGCCTACCGTGACGGCGCCGTCGCCGGTGAGGAGCTGTACCTGCAGACCGCGGCCATGGACGGCTACGTCCTCGCCGTCGCCGTCACCGACCTCGCGCCGTGGAGGACCTTCGCGCCCTCCGTTCGATACAACGGCCCCGAGGCCGCCAGCTATACCTGCGCACACTGCGGGGAGGACTTCACCTCCTTCGCCCGCGCCTGCGCCCGCTGCGAGTCTGCCCCGTGCCCCGACTGCGACCGCTGCGGCTGCGACCGCAAGGTGTTCGAGCGCCAGTGCACGGCCTGCTTCGTCGTCCATCCGACGGCCATGTTCGACGGCGCCAGCAGCCGCTGCCGCGACTGCGACTGAACTCTTGTCACACCCGTCGCGCTACTGCCGAGTTACGTCGTCTGTCCCCAGTGAAGGCACCCACCCCGGGCGCCTCACCACGTACGGGACCCCGGAGCCGGCACCGGGCACCACGATCTACCCGGCCGGCAGAAACGAGCACGACAGCACGATGAACGACAGCACCAAGAACGCCTTCGATGCCTTCGACGAGGAACTCAACCTCGATGGCCGCGAGCGTAAAAGCGCCCAGAAGCGGCACAACGAGATCACCGAACACCTTGTGAACGCTGGCCTGGCCATCGCCACCTTCCTGCAGGGCAGCTTCGCCCGCAAGACGATGCTCAAGCCGCTCAAGGACGTCGACATGGTCATCCGGATGCATCCGAGCCTGGAGAAGACCCTGCGTCAGCCCGGCGGCCCGGCCCACGCGATGAGCCTCATCCGCGAGGTCATCGCCGAGAAGTACCCCGACGCCCTCTTCGACGTGGATGACGCCCCTGCCCACGCCCTCCAGGTCACCTTCGCCGAGCTGGACTTCACCTTCGACCTGGTCCCCGCGCTCGACGTTGAAGACAGCGAGATCGTCTACATCGCCGACAGAGAGAACGACACCTGGGAGTGGTCCAACACCCGTACGCTCAACCGGATCACCAGCACCCGCAACCAGGCCACCGGCGGACGGTTCGTCCACCAGGTCCGCATGCTGAAGTCGTTCAAGAAGGGCAACCCTGTCCTCGACGACACCTGCGGGCTGCTGTGGGAGGCCTTCGCCTACGCGGCCGTCACCGGCCCGCTTGAGCACTCTCAGGCCCTCGCCACCACCCTGGCTCACGCCGCCCAGGCGGTCACTCACCCGGTGCTCGACCCGACCGGTGTTGACGACCTCACCGCCGAGTGGACGATCGACGAGCGCAATACGTACGCCACCACGCTGGCCGCCACCGCCCGACGGGCGGCCGAGGCGCGACGTCTGGAAGAGGACGGACAGCACGCTGCGGCCATCGAGATCTGGCACACCTTGATCGGAGACCCGTTCCCACAGTCCGAGTCCCAGAACGCTACCGACGTGCTGCGCGCACTGGCGGCCGGCAGCATCACCTCCACCGGACGCGCCGTCGTCTCCCCGCGCGGGCAGCAGCCCGCGCGACCGGCCCGGTCATGGCGTACCCGCTGAAGGCGGTGCTCGCCGACCCCGGCGCAGCCGCCGACCACCTGCTCCACGCGGATACCGTCTACGGCGTGGAGCAGGCGGCTGGCCGCATCGGTCCGGGCGGAGCCGCGCTCCTCGAACTCACCTTGCGCCCGCTGCCCGCCCTGGGACGCGAGAACTACCCCACCGAATGTGTCCGCCTCGTCATCCGACCCGACTACACCGTGCACGCCTTCCCGCTCGACTCGGCCGACCGTGCCTTCAAGCACCGCAACCCGCCGCCGCTAAGGGACTTGTGCCTGCAGTACCCCAGCGATGACGCGGCCCTGCGCTGGATCCCCGAGGACGGCCTGGAAGCGCTGATCACTCTCGTTCACCGACATCTGCTTTACGAAGAGGCTTGGCGCCGCTCCGGCACCTGGCCGGCCGAAGACGCACCACATGGCCAACCCGCCCACGGCACCCACCCGCTGCGTACCGCCGAGACACAACAGGAGGCTCGCCGATGGGCCCGGCACCCTTCACCGCACCAGAAACGGCATCCACATCTGTGATCACGATCCTCGCGCTCGTCCTGGGCTCCTCCGTCGTCGCGGGAGCCCTCGGACACATCCTCACCGGCCTGCGCGCTGGAGCGACCGTCCGCCGAGACCGCTACGCCGCCGCGGTGAAGGTTCTGGTCGCACGTATCGAGTACCCCTACCGGATACGCCGCCGCACCAGCGACGATCCCGAGGTCCTGAGCACGCTCGCAATCACCGGACACGACCTCCAGGAGACCCTCGCAGAGAGCCGCGCCTGGATCGCAACGGAGAGCACGGTACTCAGTGAGGTATTCGACAACTGCCTCACCAACCTCGACGCTGCCTTCAAGCAGGCCTGTTGCGATGCCTGGAACGCCACACCTGTCATCGCCGCCGCCGAGATGAACCTGGGTGGCTTCGGGGTGGGGAACCAACAGCACATCGTCACCACGATGGAGCGCGCCCTTGGCTACCGCTTCGGGCTCCGACGCCTGATCCCTGCGTTTGTACTTCGGCGCCTTTTCAGGCGACTCCAGCTACTCCGGGCCTGATGCGCGATCCGGTTCCCTACGGCTCGCTGGTTTCGCATGAGGGCTGATGAACGATGACTGGCTTGCGTTCCCGTACGCGATCGATCCCGACACATTGAACAACTGATCGTCCGAGCGGTCTGCTGCGCAACGAATCGCCAAGCCCTGCCGGTAACTACCTCCCGCCCGCCTTCATCGGACTAGTGGATAGGGTCGCGGTACCCGAGCTGGAGAGGTAGCCGCATGGACCCCGAGATCGTGATCGCGCAGACGACGAGTGACGACGAGGAGCAGGCGAAGACCCTCGCCAGAGGCGCTGTTGAGAGCAAACTGGCGGCGGGCGTCCACATCGATGCGCCCATCACCGCCTTCTACTGGTGGCAGGGGAAGGTCGAGGCGGCTCAGGAGTGGCGGATCTCCTACATGACGTCGTCGGATCGCCTCCCCGCGCTAGAGGCATGGCTGCACGAGAGGCACCCGTACGACGTCCCCCAGTGGGTCACGCTGCCTGTGACCGGGGGGTCGGAGGCGTACCTGTCCTGGGTCGTCGACGAGACGCGCCCGGGGTAGAGATCTGAACTACAGCGCCTTGCTCTCGCCGAGCCTGTGCGCTTCGACGCGTCACAGCGTCGCGAACGTCAGCAGGTGGCTGGCCAGGTCATGCTCAGTGTCGGGGAGCCCGGCAGCGATGGCCTGAGCCCGCTGCCGGCCCATGGTGTTGGGCTTCGACTCCGCCGCTGCGGCGAACTGGTGCGCTACGTAGGCCCCGCGATCTATGTCGCCGCCGCGCAGAAGGGCGGACGCCAGGTCACCCAGGACGACCACACCGGACTCGGGTAGTTCGCCGCCGAGGCGCTCAACTGCGGAGTCGGCCGTGGCGGTCAGTTCCTGACGCGCGAGTTCGCCGTAGACCGAGAGGGTTAACGAGTCCATGCGGTATGGCGTCACGAAGCGGACCCACGCCTGCTCGCTCATATGGTCGGCGAAGTCATAAGCGAACTTGGCCTGGTCGAGAGCACGAAGGGCGCCAGCGTCATCGCCTGACTGGGCGGCTTCCTCCGCGTACCGGCCCAGAGCCCACGCTGCGGCGGTTGCGTTGCCACGTCCGCGTACGTCCTGAGCTGCCTGCGAAAGCATCTCCAGCGCCTTCGCTGGGCTGGGGGCACCGTAGCTCGCGTAGCCCAGAGCGAGAGCGCGCAGCGGAGGGTGTCCAGCCCTTTTCGCGCACTCCGAGGTCACTCCGTAATAGGAAGTGGCCTTGTCCTGCTGGCCGAGGTCCCAGGCGACCCACCCAGCAAGAGCGGCAGTCTCCCCGGCCGCGATGGTCAGGGCTCGCTCGTGGGCTCCGGCGCGGGGAAGGGCTGCGGTGATCGCGTCCAAGTGCGCCTCGACGCGGGACTGCAGGCTGAGCGCACTCTCGTTCAGCTCGTCCACGTGCAACGTGGCTGCATGATCAATAAGCACCGCCGCGGACTCAGGGTCGATCTTGGAACCCTTGCTGAGTGCGTAGGCCAGTCGGCCCCACGGCTCGGCAGCCGCAGCCGCACCGATGGCTGCGCCTCCCAGCAGCGTTCGGCGTTTCACGTCGTCCAGGTCCTCCGCCTCGGCCTTGTTCTTCTCTCGCCGCCTGGCGCGGGCGGCTTTCGCCTCGCGCAGCAGCGGCTCCAGCGGGACGCCACAGGCCAAAGCGATGTTCCCCAGGGTGTGGTCCGTCGGAACGTTCGCACCGTTCTCGTACCGGTTCACCTCCCGGCGGGTCACCGTTGCCCGGCCGGAGGCGGCGTTGATCGCACCGGCCTGTTCGTCCTGCGTCCGATTCGCGTTACGCCGCAGGTGACGGAGCAACTCGGCAAATGGATCCACCGCCATGAGTCTGACCCCTATCCGTGGGAAAAAGCCAATACTCCCCTCAACTCCCCCCTGATTTTTCCCCCTTGACAAAGATTTCCCCCCTCCGGTTTCCCCTGTCCCGGATCGCGCAGCCACGGTGCGATGTGCTCATGACCACGCACCGGACAGCAACGCCGCCCCGACCTCGGGGCGACGACGGTGGCGCCCACGTCGTCGGCGCCTCGACCGCTCGGTGTCCGCTGGCCTCTCACGTCTTCGAGATGGCCATGGAGCCGGTAGATGTGCACGTCGCTCAAGCGCGACGAACGACGGCCACCGTGCTGACGCACTGGTCGTTGCCGGAGACGCCGGCAGAGGACGCCCGACTCGTCGTCTCGGAGTTGGTGTCCAACGCGATCATCCACGGTTCCGGGGACGTCCGACTGCGACTGCGACACGACGAGCACGAGCTTCGAATCCGAGTCACCGACGACAGCACGGCACCGGCGAGGCGACGACGTGCAAGTGCCGCCGGCCTCGGCGGTCGAGGGCTGCACCTCGTCGCCTGCCTGTCGCTTCGGTGGGGCGTCGCGGACGGCGGCCGGACGACGTACGCGGTCATCCCCACTCTTACGGAGGCACCCCCATGTCGCCGCACAACGCAGTCAAGCACGGAGCCGACGTGTTGAGCCTCGTCGCCTTTGATCGGGGGCGAGAGAAGCACACGGGCGGTGGGGCGCCGACCGCTGGCCGTGACCACCCGAGCTGGCCTCGCACCTCTGCCCAGGTGAAGCGCCAGTCCCGAGCTGGTCAACTCCGAGGCTTACGACAGCACTTCTACCGTCAGGCCGTCGACGCGCAGGCCGATCAGCCGCTGCGCGTGCTGGCGTACAGCCTGGTACCGAGTCCGAGGGCCCGGCCTGACGAGGACTGGGGGACGCTACAGGCTGAGGCCGACCAGCTCGGTTACGCGATCGCCGCCCGGCTCCACGATGTGGCGGTCCCGGTGACCACGACGTACTTTCCGGCATCCAGTGCGAGCCAGGGCGTCTACACGCCGCCTTGGGATCGACCTGGTTGGCGGGAGGCCGAGCGACAGCTCCGGGAGGGCTTGGCCGACGGCGTGCTCGTCCTCGACCGGCACAACATCAGCTCCGATGACGACGAGTACCACGCCGTGATCAAACACCTGGGCGAGCACTGCCGGGCGTTTCTCCACCTCGTGATCTCCGAGGAGCCCGTAGCGCCGACTTGAAGGCGTCCACTGCGCTGGATGGACAGGAAGGGCTGGGGCTGGCGGCAGATCAGCGCCCAGATCGCCCTGATCGTCACCGTGAGCGTCGTGCTCGTCTTCACCTTCAAATACACCTGACCGAGGGCTGCCCATGACTTTCGAGGGATACATCGATCGTGCGCCGCGCCTCCTTCCGCACCGCGAGCAGGGTGAAGCGCTCCTCGCCATCAGGGAGGCCGCCCCTTCGGCACCCAGCGAAGAGGGGATCGACCTCTTCGCCGTGCCCGCTGGTGAGGTTCAGGGGCGTGGCTTCGACCTCTCGCGCCTTCACCGGCTCTCGCGCCTGCCGGCCGTGCCGGATGGATCGACCTCGCCTTCGGCTGACGGCCCGCCGGACGCGGCGTGACTCTCCTCAAGCGAACGTGACGGCGACCACCGCTGCCCCGGATGCCGTCGCCGGTTGCCTACACCGTCCCATCCATCCTCAAGTGAAGGTCGCAGATGAACCGTCCCGTTCTCGCTCTGGCCACCACCATCGCTCTAGCGTCCGCGGTGCACATCGCCCAGCGTCACCTGCAGCACCGCCAGTCCCTGGAGTTGGCGGTGCACCAGGCCCACGGTCGCATGCTCGAAGTCGCCACCACGCACCCGGACTTGGACCCGATCTGGGTGCGCAACCATCCCGACCATGTCAAGGACGACGAATCGGGTCCGCTCCTGATGTGCCAGTGGTGGCTTGAGTTCTGGCGCACCGGCCTCAATCTCAGAGTGTCCACCCCCGCCGTCCTGCGGCAGAACGCGCGGAACTTCATGCAGGACCCGACGGCCCTCAAGGCGTGGGCTCTGACCCGCCACGGGCGCGCTCTGCAGTCCCGGGGGCGATGGGACCGCATGCACGTGGCGTTGCTCGACGCGGCGTTCGAGGAGGCCGGCGGTCCGGCCCAGTACCCCGAGTTAGAACTTGCCCCGGCCTCGGCCCTCTGAGGCACGACGACACCCTGACGAGAGGATGATCATGACCGTTCCCGCTTGCGGATCGCCACCCGCTCCGGCCGCGCTGAGCGACCACAGGTCGCGCGCTCTTCTCCTCGACCTCGACGGGGTCCTCCTCGACACGCGTCCCGTGATGCGGAGGGCGTGGCAGAGGGTCCAGGAGGTCCATGGCGTCGCGCTCCCGTTCCGTCACTACGAGCGCCACCTCGGTCGCGAGTTCGGGGACATCATGGAGCGCCTGGGCGTGACCGATGCCGAGGCGGTCCGTAGGACGTACGAGGCGGAGTCCGTGGCCACCGCGCACCTCGCGGAGGAGTTCGCCGGCATCGTCGAGACGCTCCACGCCTTCGTGGCCGCCGACTGGCGGCTGGGCGTCGTGACGTCCAAGCACGTCGACCGGGCGGCCCCGCTCCTCGCGCGCCTCGGGTGTCCCTTCGCGACCATCCGCACGCCCGCCGGCGCGGGCCGAACGAAGCCGGCCCCGGACCCGCTCCTCCTGGCACTGGTCGACCTGGGAGTCGACCCGGCCTCCGCCGTCTACGTGGGTGACATGGCGGTCGACCAGGAGTCGGCCGCACGCGCCGGCGTCCCTTATGTGCACGCTGGGTGGGGCTACGGGCAGCCGACGGCTCCCGCCCCGGAGACGGTCTCGTCCCCCAGGGAACTGCTGAGCCTCCTCCCCGCCAAGCAGCTCGTCGAGGGGAGCACGGTGTGAGCCCCCGCACCACTGGTGGCCTCGGCCTGGTCCGCTCCTCCAACGTCGGGAAGCCGACGTGGACTCTCGTCGGAACCGGCGCCCTGGCGCACGCGCGAACCGACCACATCCACACGACGGAGCTTGATGCGACGGCCGTCGACAAGCAGTTACTGCGCTCCGGCGTCGAAGACGTCATGGAGGCCGTCGACCGCTACAGCGCCAAGTGGGCCGCCACCCCGGGCGGAGCCGACTGGCTCCACGTTCAGCACGTCCCCGTGCGACGCTTCGTCGCCGAGATCGTGCGCAAGCTCCTGGCCCTGAACTCCTGGGCATCGTTCGCCTCCGCCCCAGGGCCCCTGATCCTTGCCCCCTACGAAGGTCTCGTGGGACTGCGTTCGAGCAGCTCGCGGGAGTACCTGGCCTACACCGTGACATGGTCCGGCGTCGCGTACGTGCTCGGTGCTGCGGCACCGCACAACCCGACCCGCTCCGCCCAGCTCCGGAACCGCGCCCGGACGAGTACGGCGAACACGGAGCCGAGTCCGCTCCCCTCGGATCTCGGACGGCAGGACGTTCTGGCGCTGTCGTGGACCTCCCGCCATGCCGCCACGCTGACCCCCGTTCTCGCCGAGCTGGCGCGAGGCGGGCAGAGGAGCCTCCTGCTCGATCTCGCCACTGATGCCGCCGAGCGATGCAGCGCGGGACCGGCAATGAGTTTCGAGCTGCGCGCCGCTCCGAGCGACCTCTTCACCGTCTCCGGCACCGCCGAGGGCCTCCACCGCCCCGACGACGAGCACGTCGTCCAAGTGGAAGGCCACGGCATCCAAATTGCCCGGCTCGTAGGGCTCTTGTCCGTTCTCTTGGAGACCAGCGGGGGCTGCACCCAACCGTCGTGGCGGACGGTGGTGCGGGCGGAGAGCTGGCTCGACGACATCCTGTCGACCACCCGGCCGCACACCGTCCTGCTGAGCAACGACACCAGCCCACTGGGCGTGCTGGCCGCGCACGCCGCCGAGCGGCACGGAGCGAACTCGGTGCACGTCCAGCACGGGGCGTGGACGCCGGAATCGGTCGCCTGGCCGGCCCTGCACAGCCGCGACATCATCGTCATGGGCGAGCGGGACCTTGCCCTGGGCCGAGGGTGGGCGCGCCACCCCGAGGCCGAGGTGCACGTCCTCGGGCAGCCCCGCTTCGACGTCCTCACCAGCCTGAGCCGCCAGGCACAACGGCGGTACCTGGAGAAGCTGCTCGCTCCGGGGGGCCGACGCGCGCCGACCCGGATCGCGGTGTGGGCCTGCCAGCCCTTCAACCCCGATCACCTCAAGTCCCACGCGGACCTCCTCCTGGACGGGCTCGCCGAGGCGGACGGCGACTGGGGGCTCGTCATCGCTCCACACCCGGCGCAGGGAGCCGACGCCTTCACCGCTCTGGTGAAGCGGGACGCCGAGCCGCCCATCGCGGTGGCCGATCCCCGAGTCGGAGCCCGAGGCTGCCTCGCTGGCGCGGACGTCCTGGCGAGCGCGTACTCGACGTGCGGGATCGAAGCCGCGCTGCTCGGCATCCCGGTCCTCGAAATCGGCCCGCCGGGCGAACGCACCCTGGGCCTGACCAGTCACGGACTGGCGACCCGCTGCGAGGCCGCCGGTGAGGTCGCCGAAGCACTCTCCGGCTTGCGCGCGGGCCCTGCGCCGATCCCGCGGCCGGCCTTGGACGCGGTCTGCCGGTGGCGCGGCGACAGCGCCACTCGGATCGCCCGGCTCATCACCGACCGCGCCACCTCCGGCCCGAGGGCCGACGACTCCACCCACCACCACCCGGGCGCCGCTGCGTCGCCCAAGGACGAAGGAGCATCCGTCCGATGACATCCCTCACGGCCGACAGCATCGCCGAGCTGTTCTCCGGCGCCGTCACGCTGGCCAAGTCCGGCGAGAAGATCAGCCCCCGGGGCATGGCCACCCACGAAGTCCGCGATGTGCACCTGCTGCTCACCCAGCCGCGTGCCCGCCTGCTCTACGCCCCGCCCGCCCGCATCGTGAATCCGGCCTTCGCCGTGGCCGAGACGGTCTGGCACCTGTCCGGCTCCGACGCCCCGTGGATCTTCGACTACAACAACCGGCTGCGGCAGTTCGCCGACGAAGGCGTCCTCCTGGGGGCGTACGGCCCCAGGATGCGGAACTGGGCCGGCAAGGTCGACCAGCTCGCCCGCGTCGTCGAGATCCTCCAAGCCGACCCCGACTCCCGGCGAGCCCTGATCCAGCTCTACGACCCGGCCCAGGACGCCGCAGGGCACAAGGACGTGCCGTGCACCCTCGGGTTCCGATTCCACCTGCGCGCCGGCCGCCTGCACATGGCGACCATGATGCGCGGCCAGGACGTATGGATCGGCATGCCGTACGACGTGTTCTTCTACACCGTGCTGCACGAGCTGGTCGCCGGATGGCTCGACGCCGAACTCGGGGAGTTTCACCTACACATCGGCTCGCTGCACATCTATGACGAGCACATCGAGCAGGCCGACATGCTCACCTCGCTCCCGGCGAGCGGGATCATGCCCGACCTGCGAACACCCTGGAACGGCTTCGGCGGCCTGCTCGACCAGGTCGAGGCCCGTGACGTGACCGGCCACCCCGGCTGGGACGCGATGGCCGAGACGCTGCGCAGCTACCGGCTGTGGAAGGACGGCAAGCGCGAGCAGGCGTGGCGGGCGGCCGACACGATCGACGGGCCCCTCGGCCAAGCCCTCACCGCCTGGTACGGAGAGCTGGAGCGGCGCTCGACCAATCGCGCCGCGACGGCAGGGGCAAGGTGACCGCCGCCATGAAGCGCACCCCCTCCGTCGTCCTCGGCCTGTGCTCGTACACCCACGACTCCTCGGCCGCCCTTCTCGTCGACGGTGAACTCGTCGGCTTCGTCGAGGAGGAACGCCTCTCCGAGCAGAAGCACACCAAGCTCTACCCGGCTCGCGCCGTGGGCTGGCTCCTCGACCAGGCCAAGCTGAGCGCCGGCGACGTGGACGCCGTCGCTTACAACTTCCAACCCGCCCGCTACCTCGCCGAGTCGCCCGTCGCCCTGCGTATGGCGCTCTCGTCGGCCACGCGCGACCGCAGCCTGGCTCGCGCCCACGGGTTCGCCAAGGTCGCCCTGCGCACCCGGCGGCGGCTGCGCGTCCTCGGCAGCCAGTTCCCCTCGGCCCGCGTCACATCGGTCCTGCACCACCGCGCCCACCAGCTCACGGCCTACGCCGCCTCCGGCTGGGAGGAAGCGGCCGTGCTCATCGTCGACAGCCTCGGCGAGCGGCAGACCACCACGATCGCCCACGGCCACGGCGTTCAGCACCCCCGCGTCCACACCCTGGAAGCGATCAACGACCCGGCCTCCCTCGGCTACGTGTACGGCGCCGTCACCGAGCACCTGGGCTGGCGGCGGGGCGACGAGGAAGGCACCGTCATGGCGCTGGCCGCCCTCGGCGACCCAGCCCGCTTCCGGCACCTGTTCACCACGGCCGTCCGCACGACGGCCACGGGCTTTCGCATCCACCCCGACTACTTCCCGACGCGCACCCTCACCTCGGGATACCCGAGAACATCCCGGCGGTTCGTCGCCGAGACCTGCCCCGAGCGGCACCCGAGCGAGCCGCTCACGGACGTCCACCGAGACCTGGCGGCTGCCCTTCAGGAGCGGACCGAGCAGGTGATGGTTCACCTTGCCCGCCGCGCCCGTGTGCTCACCGGCTCCCGGCGCCTGTGCGTGGGCGGCGGCGTCGCCACGAACTGCGTGAGCATCGGGAAGATCATCGAGGCTGACATCTTCGACGAGGTGTTCGTCCCGCCGGCGCCCGGAGACGCCGGAACCGCCATCGGGGCCGCCCTCGCCGTGCATGTCGATGGGCGCAGCCCTCGCCCGGTCGCCGGCATCGCCCGCCGCTGCTACCTCGGCCCCTCCTACGAGGACCAGCCCCTCGACCTGACCCCTTGGCCCGGCCTGCGCCAGAAGACCCTCGGCATCGAGACCGCCGAGTTCCTCGCCGACCAGCTCGCCCACGGCATGATCGCCGGACTGTTCCAGGGAGGCGTTGAGGCCGGGCCGCGTGCCCTGGGCAACCGCTCGATCCTCGCCTCCCCGCTGGAGCCCGGCGTCGTCGAGCGGCTCAACGCCACCGTGAAGTTCCGCGAGCCGTTCCGGCCCTTCGCCCCCATGGTCCCGGCCGAGCGCGCCGCCGAGTTCTTCACCCTCGGCCAGCCGGCCCCGTACATGTCCATGGCCTCCGGGGTGACGGACCTGACGCACGAGCGGGTGCCGGCGATCGTGCACGCCAACGGCACCTCCCGCCTGCAGACCGTCACCCGGTCGCAGAACCCGTTCATGCACGCGGTGCTGACCGCCTTCGGCCGCCGAACCGGCATCCCCGTGCTGATCAACACCTCCCTCAACGTCAAGGGCAAGCCGATCTGCGGGACACCCGAGATGGCCCTCGACTGCCTGGCCAACTCCGGCCTCGACGCCCTGCTCCTCGAAGGGCGGTGGATCACCAAATGAAGATCGGATACAGCTTCTGGGGCTTCCTCGGCAACGGTGTCACCGACACTCCCGACGGAGGCCGCAGCCACCGCCGCCCCTTCATCGACGCCCTCCTTGCCCGCGGTCACGAGATCGTCTTCCTCCAGGCTGACCGCGACCGCCTCGAAGCCGGTGACGACCTCGGCGGCGTGTACACCTTCGCCGACGGCTTGCCCGGCATCGACGCCCTGTTCCTGGAGTGGCGTTGGGCGATCCCCGGCCGCAACACCACTGTGTGTGGCAGCGAGGGGCACACCTGCGACCTCCACCGGCAGGCCCAGCTAATCAACCACTACACGGCCCGGCACCGGACGCCCACCGTCATCTGGGATAAGGACCGCACCCTGCGCGCCGAGAGCGTGTGGCGCCGTACGGACCACACCCGCGTCTGCGAGGCCGCGCTCGCCCCGACGCGCGGCGCGCACTCGCTGCTCTTCCCCGTCGCCGAGGACCTCCTCGCCCAGGCCGATCCCCTCACCCTGGCGGCGCGGCCCCGGGATCTCGCGCTCGGCTACGTGGGCAACCAGTACGACCGCGACGAGCCCTTCGACCGCTTCTTCGCCCCGGCAGCCGCCCGCGTCGAGCACCTGGTCGCCGGGAAGTGGACCAAGACCGGCCGCTGGCCGCACGTCCGCTTCGCGGGCCGGATCCCGTTCGAGGACGCTGCCGGCGTCTACGGCCGGTCCCTGGCCACGGTGCTCATGCTGCCCGAACGGTACGCCGCCGTCGGGCAGATGACCCAGCGCATCTTCGAGGCCGTGCTCGCCGGCTGCCTGCCGCTGGCCCCGGCGAACATCCGCTTCGCCGACCGGTTCGTCCCGAAGGAGCTGGTCGTGCGCTCCGGCAGCGACGTGCTCGAACGCCTCTCCTACCTACGCGAGATCGCTGGCACCGAGCAGCACGCCGCCCTGATCGCCGCGTGCGTGGACCGCTTGCGCCTGTTCGGCCTGTGCAAGCAGGTCAACACCCTGGAGTCCGTCCTGCACGGCCTCCTTCAGGCCATCGCGCCCAGGCGGGGGGCTGCCTGATGCAGACCACTCCATCGACCACGGCGCGCGGATCCTCCGGGCGCGTCCCGGAGGATGGGCCCGCCGGACACCCGAACCTCTCTACGCTGGAGCACCATGAAGAAGGTCGCCATCGTCGGCTGCGGAGGCAGCGGCAAATCCCACGTGGCCCGCGAACTGGGCAGGATCCTCGACGCCCCGGTGACGCACCTGGACGCCGCGTTCTACGACGACGAGTGGAACGCGTTGCCCATGGACAAGTTCACCGACGTCCAGCGCGAGCTGGTATCGCAGCCGCGGTGGGTGATCGACGGCAACTACAACTCGACGCTGCAGGTACGGCTCGAAGCCTGCGACACGGTGGTCCTGATGGACGTGTCGACCGTGGCGGCGCTGTACGGGATCTTCTCCCGGCAGATCCGGCACGGGGCCGGACACAAGGGCAACGGGGTGCACAACCGCATCCACTGGGGCGTGATCAAGTACGTCGCCACGTACCGGCGCAAGATGCGGCCCCGCGTGATGGCGAAGATCGAGGAGTTCGGCTCCGGCACCGACGTAGTGCTGTTGGCCAACCGGCGTCAGACGCGCCGCTGGCTGCGGAAGGTCGCCGCCGAGCAGTCCTGACCGGTCCGCGCCCCCGGTCAGGGGGTGCGGCATGAGCGAGCCCAACCCGTTCCTGGACCCCGCCCGACAGCCAGAGCTGTACGGACACGCCTCTCGGCTGGCCGGGCGGACCAGCGCCCTGATGCGCGCCAAGACCGCTGGCCACCCGGTGCCCGAAACGATCGTCAGCCTGGTGCAGACCCATCACGCCCGGCCCGACCGGCTCGGCGTGGTGCTCGACATCGGCTGCGGTCGTGGCACGAGCAGCCGCGTCATCGCTGAGCAGCTCCGGCCCGAACGCCTCGTGGGTCTGGATGCCGCCCCCTCCCTGCTCGCCCAGGCCCGCGAGCGCACCAAGGACCTGCCCGACAGCACGGTGGACTTCGTCGAAGGCGACTTCCACGACCTCCCTCTGCCCGCCGGGTCGAGCGACATCGTCATCGCGGCGTTCTGCCTCTATCACTCGCCGCGCCCCCAGGACGTCATCGGACAGATCGCCAGGGTCCTTGCCCCCGGTGGTGTGGCCGTTCTTGTCACCAAGGGCCTCGACAGCTACCGGGAAATGGATCAGATGGTCGCCGCCGCCGGCCTCGATCCGCGCGCCGCCCAGCACGAGAGCCTCTACACCGCAGCCCACAGCGGCAACCTTGCCGACGTGGCCGCCTCCTCGCTCGACGTGATCGCCGTCCTGGACGAGGAGCACGTCTTCACCTTCGACGGCCACGACCACACGGCGCAGTACCTGGCCACCAATCCCAAGTACGACCTGGCGCCCGGCCTGTACGGCAACCCCGGTGCCCTGGCGGCGACCCTGCACGAGTTCCTTCCTGACCAGCCGCTGACCACCCGGTCCCGGATCACCTTCGTCGTCGCCCGGCCGAAGGAAGGAGGAGAGCTGGCATGAGCCACACCTCGTTCACCAAGCACTACGCGGAACCGGAGCGCGCGGCGGGGGCGGTGCGCCACTACCGGTGGCTCACCGCGCACGCCAAGCCGCTGCGGCAGCCGGCGCTCCACACTGCCGGACCGCGGTTCCTGATGTTCGAACGGATCGAGGGCCGCCCCGTACGTCCCGAGGACCTCCCCCGCGTGGCGGAACTGCTCGGCCACGCCCACGGTGCCGCTTGGGCCAGCGACCTGCACTCCGCGTCGGTGGACACCCCGCACCACTTCGAGGACGGCACGCAGTTCGACGACTACCTCGGGCCCCGGAAGATCGCTCTACGGCGACGCCACGAGCAGGGCTACCTGCCCAACAAGACGGCCCTGCACGCGATGCTCGGCCTGCTACAGGCGACCGCCGAGGGCCCGTGCGCCTTCTACAAGGACAGCAACCCGCGGAACTTCATCATCACCGCACAAGACATCGTCGCCGTCGACACCGACGACCTGTCCCTCGCCCCGCTGGGCTACGACCTCGCCAAGCTCATCGCGACGCTCCACCTGACCTACGGGCCGCTCACGGACCAAGCCGTCACTACCGCCCTGCTCGCGTACAACGCGGCAGCCCGACGCTACGACGCCCGGCTGGGCACGACGGACCGAGGCCAGCTCGACAGCTTCCTGGGCCTGCACGCCGTGCTCACCGCACCGTACGTCGGCCGCAACGGCTACCACTACAGCCTGCCCCTCCGCTTCACGCACCGAGGAGCCTCATGATCACCACCGAACTCGTCTTCGTCCGGCACGGCCAGGCCCAGTGCAACGCCGACGGCCTCGTCGGGGGCCCGCGCACCTGCACCGGCCTGACCAACCTCGGGTACGCCCAAGCCGAACAGGCCGCACGCCGCCTGGCCACCGAGCACCTGAAGAAGCCCTTCGACGTCATCTACACCGGCCCGCGGATCCGCCTCGTCCAGACCGGCGAGATCATCGCCCAGACGCTCCAGATCCCCGTGCTCCACGACGAGCGACTCGACGGCCCGGTCCACGGCGACGCCGACGGCCAGCCCTGGGACGCGGTGAAGACGGCCGCCGACGGCGGGCCGCACGCCCACCCCGACACGCCCTGGGCCAACGGCTCCGACACCTGGAACGGGTTCCTGAAGCGCGCCAGCAGGAACCTGGGCCAGCTCATCAAGGAGAACCACGGCAAGCGCGTCGTCTTCGCCGCCCACGGGGAGACGGTGATCACCGCACACACCCTGCTGCTGGGCATCCCGATCGGCTCGCCCGCCGGATTCACCCACAACCACGCCTCCATCACCCGCTGGCAGCACCACCGCAACCGCCTGGGCCAGACCCGCTGGATGCTCGACCGGCACAACGACACCGAGCACCTCAGCCTCCTCACGCCGGAGCCGACCCCGTGATCGCGACCTCGCGCGACCCCCGGATACAACTGGCGCACCTCGTCCTCGGCACAGTCGACGTCGCAGTGGACCCCGCGCTCCCGCCCCGCGTCGTACGCCTGGTGGCCGGCGACGGGCGTCAGTTCATCGCGAAGCAGCACGCGGAGCGAGACCGGTACGCCGGAGAACTCCACGCCTACGGGGCGTGGGTCACCCATCTGACCGGCCATGCGCCGGTGTTGGTCGGCCGGGATGATGCCACCCACACCCTGCTGCTCACCGCACTCGCAGGCGACCGCGCGGACACCTTCGCTCCGGGCTCGCCCGAGGAGGAGCTGGCCCACCACGAGGCCGGGCACGTGCTGGGCAAGCTGCACCGGACCACGGCCATGCCCCAGGGCGGTGCCGTTGGCGCCTCACTCGCCGAGCGGTTCCAGGGGTGGATCGACCGGGCCGTCCGAGCCGACCTGCTCGACGCGGCCGAGGAGAACCTGCTGAAGCACCACGCGGTCATCCTGGGCACCAGCCACATGGACAGCGCGATCTGCCACCTCGACTACCAGCCGCGCAACTGGCTGCTCGGCGACACCTTCGGCATCTACGACTTCGAGCACATGCGACGCGACGCCAGGGTCCGCGACTTCGCCCGGCTCGAATTCCGACGCTGGCAGGCAGCCCCCCACCTCCGCACCGCCTTCTTCGACGGCTACGGACGCTCGCCCAACGACCTCGAACGACGCCTCCTGGAGTCCTTCGGCGCCATCGAGGCGGCCACAGCCCTGGTCAAAGGCCACCAGGAGAACGACGCCGCGCTCAGCGCGCACGGCAGAACCGTCCTGTCGCGGCTCACCTGACCAGCCCCCTAGACGACACCACTCTGGAGATCTCCGTGCCACAGCACGAGCAGCCCCCGACCAACGCTTCGCCCCGACGGGCCGTGGTGACCGGCTCCGCCGGATTCATCGGCTCCCACCTCGCCCACGCCCTCGTCCAGGCCGGCACCACCGTGATTGGCGTGGACCGCCGAGACCCGTCTACCGACCCGACGGCCGCCGCCAACCTCGCCGCGCTGCGGGGGCGCCCGGGATACCACCACGTCACGGCCGACCTCCTCCACTGCGCGATCGACCCGCTCCTGATCGACGCCGACACCGTCTTCCACCTCGCCGGCATCCCCGGCGTACGGCCCTCGTGGGGAACGCAGTTCGGCGACTACCTCGCGTCCAACGTGCTGGCCACCCACCGCGTCCTCGAAGCCTCCACCCGGATCGGCGTATCCCGGCTAGTCGTAGCCTCCTCCTCCAGCGTCTACGGCCCGACCGACGGCGACGCGAGTCGCGAGACCGACCGCCCCAACCCCGCCTCCCCGTACGCCGTGACCAAGCTGGCCGAGGAGCAGCTCTGTCTCGCCTACGCCGAGCGCCCCGTCGGCCCCAGCGTGGTCGCCCTGCGGTACTTCACCGTCTACGGCCCCCGGCAGCGTGCCGACATGTTCACCCACCGCGCCCTGTACGCCGCCCTGACCGGACAACCCCTGCGCCTTTACGGAGACGGCCACCAGCGCCGCGACTTCACCTACATCGACGACGTGGTCGCCGCCACGATCGCCGCCGGCACCGTCCCGAACGCGCACGGCACCATCAACGTCGGCGGTGGCTCGAACGCGTCCCTGCTGGACGTGATCAACATCGCCAACAGCCTCACCGGCCGCGAGATCCAGCTCCACCAGGACCACGTGCGCAACGGGGACGTCCTCCTCACGCGTGCCGACCCCGGCCGTGCGGGAGAGGTCCTCGGCTGGCAGCCGCGCGTCGACCTCCACAGCGGATTGCGCGCTCACATGCAGGCGCTGGCCTCCCCGGTGCCGGACTACAGCCATGCCGCCTAGGCGCACCAGTCGGATCACGAGAGGAGTGCTCATGGAGACCCCCGAGCGAGCGCGGCTGGACGCCTTCTTCCGAAGGATCACCGCGCAGTTCCCTGCTGGCCAGCCGATCACGACGTTGGTCATCACGCACCTGCTCCAGGAACGACCGGCGTTCTTGCGCGCGATGACCGCGCTGTCCACGATCGGCGCTGTTCTCCCCAAGCCCCGGTCGATCCACCAGCCGACCCTCGACACCGTCCGCCGCACCCTGCCGGTCCACGACCTGAGCCGCGAGCGGTTCACCGACGAGACTCAGGCCCTGCACTACCTGGAGGACACGGCTGGCGGCCAGGACGTCGTCCTGGTCGACATCGGCGGCTATTTCGCAGCCAGCCTCGACACCCTCGTGGACAAGTTCTCCGGCCGCATCCTCGGTGTCGTCGAAGACACTGAGAACGGACACCAGCGGTACGCGGCCCTCGGCTCGCTCCCGTGCCCGGTCTTGTCCGTGGCCCGCTCACCGCTCAAGGACTGCGAGGACCACCTCGTCGGCCGGTCCATCGTGTTCTCTACCGACGCCCTCGTCCGCGCCCGCGGGGACATCCTCACGAGCCGCAGCGCCTGCGTCATCGGCTTCGGCAAGATCGGTCGCTCGATTGCGCAGACCCTGCGTGCCCAGGACCTGCGCGTCACCGTGTACGACAACGACGCGGTCAAGCGGGTACAGGCGCACGCCCTCGGCTTCCACACCAGCGCCTCCACCACCGAGGCCGTTCACGACGCGGATCTCGTCCTGTGTGCCACCGGCAATCTCGCCCTCCGGCACGAGGATTTCGCCGCCCTGCGCAACGGCGCGTACCTCGGATCGGTGACTTCCTCCGAGGACGAACTCGAACTCGGCAGCCTCGACGACCTCTACGAACGTCAGCCCGTCGGACCCCAGTTGACCCGGTACGAGGTCACCGGCCACTACTTTTACGTTCTCGCCGACGGCGGTGCCGTCAACTTCGTGCACGGCGCCGCCGTCGGCACCTACATCCACCTCGTCCAGGCCGAGATACTCGCCGCCACCGCCGCACTCAGCCACGCGCGGCTCCAGCCCGGACTGCACGAGATGCCGGCGGCCGACCGCGACACCATCGCCAGGACCTGGCTCCGCCACTTCGAAAGGTGACCTCGTTGCCACCCTCCACCGGACACGTCCGCACCGTCACCGAGGCGTACCTCGCCCGCCACCCGGACGAGCGCGCCTCCCTGACGATGCTCTTCGACGTACTCGCGGGCACGGACGATCCCACCAGCCGCAAGACCTTCCCCGCACACGTGACCTGCAGCGCCATCGTCATCAACGGTGAACGGCACGTGCTTCACATCCTGCACAAGGCGTCCGGGAAACTTCTGGCGCCCGGCGGGCACAACGAACCGTCCGACCAGCGCCTGCGCGACGCCGCCCTGCGCGAACTGCACGAGGAGGCCGGCATCCCGCCGAGCGCCGTGGTCCCCCTCGTCGGCCACGAGGACATCCCCCTCGACATCGACGTGCACGCGATCGACGCGAACCCGTCGAAGAACGAGCCGGCCCACCATCACGTGGACTTCCGCTGGGCCTTCCAACTCGTGACCGATCAGGTGGTGACGCTGCAGGAGGAGGAGGTCGACGGCTACCAGTGGCGGCCGTTCGCGACCACTTCCTCACCCACCGTCTGCGCCAAGCTCGCCCAGCTCACCTGAAGCCTGCCCGAACCCGACCACCAGGAGGACGCCGTGGCCGCCACCACAGCCCGCCAGACCGCCGCCCAACGGCGCCGGCACATCGCCGTCATACCGTGCCGCTGGGGTGCCTCCCGCTTCCCCGGCAAACCACTGGCCCTCCTCGGCGACAAGCCGCTGCTCTGGCACGTCCACCAGCGCTGCCTGGAAGCCAAACGCCTTGACGGGGCCATCGTCGCCACGGACGACGAGCGCATCGAAGCGGCGTGCCGCAAACTCGGCATCGACTGCATCCGCACCGGGGAGCACCTCACCGGCACCGACCGCGTCGCAGAGGTCGCCGACCGCCTACCGGCCGACGGATACATCAACGTCCAGGGCGACGAGCCGTTCATCTCGCCGACCGCCATCAACGACGTCTCCGAGGCCCTGGAATTCACTCCGCCCGGCACCTTCGCCGTGAACGCCTACACCGAGCTGGTCGACGTCGGCGCCGTCCTGGACCACAACGTCGTCAAGGTCGTCGTCACGGCCCGCAGCGAGGCCCTCATGTTCTCGCGCCAGCCCATCCCGTACCCCAGGGGCGACCGGCCGAAGTACCTGCGCCAACTGGGCCTCTACGGCTTCACCGGCGAGGCTCTCCAGCACTTCCGGCGGCTCCAGCAGGGGCCCCTGGAGCGTGCCGAGGGAGTGGAGATGCTGCGCTTCGTCGAACACGGCCACGCCGTGCGGATGGTGCCCGTCTTGGACGACGGAGTGGCAGTAGACACCCCCGAGGATCTAGCGCGAGCCGAGCGCCTCCTCGACCAGCACTGAGACATCCGCACGAACACAACCCTTCCTGTTGGACGACTCGTTGCATTTCTCGGCCGTCAACTAGGCTATTTGGGCGACGGGTTAGCGAAGGTCCTCGGGTCTTCTGAGAAACGGCGCTCGGCGAGAAACGGAGTGCATCCCGAGAGCGCGCCCCAAAGGCATCTCAAGATCAATAGGAAAGATCGCCGACCGTTTTTGATCTTTCTTTGCTTCAGTGATCCTCCACACCCGGGTGACCTTTGCAACACGTTCTTCTCTCATGATCACTTAATCCCCCTTGTACGCTTAGGCGCGGACAGTGCGTGCCGGTCTAGCACCGTGCGCATCGAATACGGGCTCCAGCCTGCCAGCGCCTCGCGTACGCGCGTTGAGGTATGGGGTCTGCAGTGAGAATGGAGCGACTATGCGTTGGCGTAGGGATCCTTCACGTCGCGCCCTTGTGAGGGAATGCGAGAGGAAGCTCGCCGATCTCCCTATACCAACCCCCTTCAGCGTCGAGACGCTGGTGAGCAATATGGAAAGCGCGCTGGGTCGTCAGATCCAACTGGTCCCATTGGACGACCCAGACGGGGGCCTCGGGACAGCGTGCGGCCTTCGGGTTAAAACTCCCCAGGTAACCATCATTCTCTATCGTCGCCGCTCAAGCAGAAATCAAACAGAACACATCATCCTCCATGAGATCGCGCATGAGTGGATGGATCACGGCACCTCTCTAACAGCCGTTGAAATCGAGCGCTACGTCCCTGAGCGCATCCGGCAAGAAGTGCTTCGGCGCTACCCATCAGCCCTCATCCAAGCGCGCGTCGATTTCGACAGCCACGAGGAGAAGCAGGCTGAGCTTTCAGCGTCATTGATCAAGCGCCTGGCACGTCGCCAGTCTGCTACCGGAGACGATGTGATCAGCCTGTTGGAATATTCATTGGCGCATCCGGTCGCCCCGCCGCGGCGTCGGCGGTAGCTCCACACGATCCGTAATCTCGCACTGACCAAGTCTGCACTCTGCAGGGCCCGTGAGCGGCGACAGGTGTGGCACCTATAGATCGACTGATTCCGTGTTCGACTTCTTCAAATACTTCACTGCGGCAGTCATGATGCTGATCTCCATCTGGCGTTTCCCGGCAGTCAGGTATGGCGATGCGCATCGTAGGGCGCTCTGGGGCGGCTACGCCGGGTTTGCAGTGGCCCTGTGTCTGTACACCCCAGCAGCAATGGACGCGGTCGATCGTATTCCGGTGGTCGATCTCAGCGCTTTGCTCCGGCACTTTGCCAGCACTGCGGCGATCATGGCGGCTCTGACCTATGTCGCCACCAGCTACGGCAAGACCGCTGAGGCGGTCGTGCCCAGGCACGTGGAGTTCTCACGGTGGATCGCCCGAGCGTCGTACAAGGCGGGAGCCGTCGGCGTGGTGCTGCTCGCGATCCTCTTCTTTACCGTTGTCCAACGCGATCGGCCGAGCGAGGACTTCCTCGTTGATCATGCGGGAGAATGGGGCGTGGCGGTCTACATGACCGTGTTCTATTTCTTTCCGCTAGTCACCACCGCCGTATGCGGCTATCAGTGGACGAGGGCGGCACGCCGTGCTGAGAGCACAAGCATGCGCATCGGGCTCGGTTTGATGGGTTTCGCGATGTGGATGGGGCTCGTTCACACGATAGCTAGAATTGCCATCTTGTGGAGTGCCGTAATATTCCCTCTCAGTCAATCGACGGTGCGATTCCTGGTCGATGTCACTGCGATCTGGATGAATCTCCTTTTCGTTATCGTCGCAGTTGGGGCGAGCATCCCGACGACCCGCGCGGCTGCTGCGCGATGGAAGACGTTCCGAACCCTGAACCTGATCTATCCGCTCTGGTTCGATCTAGTCGAGGCTTTTCCCGGAACAAGCCTGTACCCTCCCGGCCGACGGATCACGGAACTTTTGCAGTTTCGCGTCCCCATTGATGTTCGCTTGGATCGATGGACGCAGGATATCTCCGACGCCTGCGAGAAACTGCGCTACTACGTGCCGAGCGACTTGATGTTTGCTGCGGAGGACAAGGCGACCCCACACTCCGATCCCGAGCCTGCTGCGGAGGCTTACTGGATAAAGGCTGGTCTGCTTGCCGCTAACGCGGAATCCGTCAGGCCGTCTTCGGCCACCCTGATGAGAGACAAGCCGTTCGTGGACACCGAAAGTGAAGCTGCGTGGTACGCGCGAGTCAGTACGGTCTACACGCGGATCACCGGTGACCAAGCGCGAGAAGTTCTTCATGACTCTGAGAATTTGGAATCGGAATCTCTGCAGTAGTACTGAAGCGCGGTGCGCGGTGAGCTTGCTGCATCTGCGTTTTCACGTATACACCCTGTCACTTAGAGATGCGATCTTGTAGGGCTGGCGTGAGATTCGGCACCATCGAGCGTGTGGTGGCGACTGGTACCGTGGGCAAGGCGGACAAAGAGGTTTTGCCCCGCCCTGTAAGTGCACTTCCTGGCCTGCGATGCGCAGTTTCTGCGACCGCCATGTTCGCCGGGTCCGTGACGCTGTCCGATCTGGATAGGCGTCCGAAATCTCAGCAATGGAGTTCCCCGCATGTCCAACCGCCGTACCGGCCTCATTCTTGATTTCGGAGGCGTTCTCACCACCCCCCTGCTGCCCGCTGTGTTGGCGTTCGAGCAGCGTGAAGGGCTTCCTCAGGGGGCCTGCCTCACTGCCCTGTATAAGGACCCGGAGGGCGTCCGGATCACCAGCGATCTGGAACGCGGAGTGGTGTCCCAGCGCGAGTGGAACGAGTTCGCCGGCAGGATGCTGAATGTGCCTGCGGACGGGCTGATGGGGAGGATCTTCGGCGACCTCCGCCCTGAGCCGCTGCTGATCGACGCTGCCGCCGCAGCCCGCCGGGCCGGGATCAAGGTCGGCATCCTGTCGAATTCCGTGGGCCTGGAGCCGTGGGACCTGTATGCCGGCTACGAGCTAGAGAAGCTGTACGACGTCGTCGTCATCAGCGAGCACCACATGATGCGCAAGCCCGACGCCCAGCTCTTCGAGGCCACGCTGAAGCTGATGGGCCTGCCTGCCGAAGAGTGCGTCTTCGTCGATGACACCGAGGCGTACGTCCAGGCAGCGGAGCAGCTCGGTCTCGCGGGAGTGCACAACCAGGACCCGAAGCAGACGGTCACAGCCCTGTCCGAGCTGTTCGACGTCGACCTGACCGCTTCGTAGATCGGCGTCGATTCCGTCCGTATGAAGGGACTACGGCTCAGCCTCCCTGGAGGCCGAGCCGTAGTCCCTTCGTGCATCCGGTCCGAGATGTGGGCTGGCCCGGTCAGAGCCGAGGGGCGATAGGCGGTCAGGGGTCCTCCCTCGGTCGCGCCCGCAAGGCGGCGGTACCGCAACTGATCTCCACCCGACCGCTACTAGCCAGCGGGGCTACTCCTTGTCCTGAACCTCGGACAGAGCGTGCCGCAGCTCTCCTACGAGCCTGTTGATGTCGGCCATCGATCTGCGGGAGAGGATCTCGCTGCCGCGTGCGGCCAAACCGAGGATGTGTCCCTGGTGAATCGAGCCGATGAAGCGAACAGCCTCCAGGAACTCCTGGACCATGGGGCTTAGTTCGGCGTCATCGCCGAACAGCCAGGCCGGGACCTGGAAGGCGTGCGCCAGGCCGGCGCGCATTTCATCCGATGCCGCGGTCTCGGTTCCGTCGCGCAGCTCGCCGATGCCCTCGGCGGTGACGGCTGCGGTCGGCGCATGCTCGTTGACGAGTCGCGCGATCTCCGCGTCGGAAAGCGCCTCCTCGCCGGTGGAACCGTACTGCAGGAGAAAGTTGATCTTTTCTCCGACCGTGCGAGGCGCGGCCTCTCGATCGCCATGTGGGGCGGTGGTGCGGATGCCGAACGAGCGATCTTGCGCCGCGAGCAGCTCCTCCTCAGTAACCCCGTACGCCGCCGCCAGCGGCTTCACATAGCTGGCGTTGAGCCTGCGCCGCCCGGACTCGGCATTGCCCACCGGCCCCCGGCTTGCGCCGATGATTTCGGTGGCCTCCGCCACGCTGAGACCGGCGTCGCAGCGTAGGAGCTGTAGGTCCGGCGGCCCGTCGTGAGGGAACAGTTTGTCGAGTGGCTCGTTGAGCGCCGTGGCGATCGCCGGCAGCTTCTCGCCCTTGGGGAAATCCTTCCCGGATTCCCATCGTGCGACGGTGGCACCACTGACGCCCACCAGTTCGCCCAACTGTCTCTGGTGCATGTCCCTGCGTCGGCGGACAGCACGCACGCGGCTGCCGTCGAACTGGCGAGGGGGCACTGGGACTCCTGGTGCGAGGTGGCGATGGGCTCGGTGTCGGGGCAACTGTAAGCCAGGGTTGATGCATTTTCGAAACTGACGTACGTTTCCGTATTGCACCTGTTGGTCAGGCCCGATTCTACGGTGCCGAGCCCTGGGGGTCCTCTGTGCATATTCGTATGCCGTAATCGCTCACGCGACAAGCGCTTGCGGCGCTTGCCGGGCGGCATGGATCCACGTCGGCATCGCCCTCCTGAGAGCGGCCGACACGGAGTAAGACGACCGCAAATGATCTTCCGGACTGCGGGATGGACTTGTCCGCGGGGTCTACGTATGTTCGTCGTCCCACGCCGGGCAGTGCCCCGGAAAGGGGCCGATGACCAGCGAAAAGGAGGCGGGACGGATGCCGACATACGACCCGTGATCTGACCCCAAAACTGAAACCGGCGCCGAGGAGCTACCAACTCCCAAGCGCCGGGCTGGCACCCCGAGGGGCGCCAATTACACATCACGCGGGCGGCAGGGCTTCTTGCACGAGACCGCCGCACCGCGCTCCTTCGAACAACGGAGTATCGCATGCTCGCCACGCCGAGCGGAAGCCCGGCCTGCGCGGACGACGGCCGTCCGCGCCGCCTCGCCGCGCAGCTCGCCGACATGATCCCGGGGGCGGCCGCGATCCGGGTCAGCCTCACAGACCCGACACAGACTTGGCCTCATCTGCACGCCGTGGTCAAGGACGAGGCCGGAAGGACCCTGGAGCTGGGCCGCCCGATCGCCAGGGTCGCGTCACGCTGGATCCTGCGGGTCTGGCCGGAGGTGGACTGGATGCGCCCGCACACCTTCTGCCTCGCCGACGCCACCCTGACCCGCAGCGACCTGGTCGCCGCTGAGCGGGGCCGCTGAGATGGCCCGGATCCGAACTGTGAAGCCGGAGGCGTTCACCTCCGAGTCGCTCGCCGAAGTGACCGTGGCGGCCGAGCGGACCTTCTTCGGCCTGCTCACCCAGGCCGACGACCATGGCCGTCACCGGGACAACGCCGCGATCATCGCGGGGCTTCTCTGGCCCCTGCGCGCCGAGCACACCTCGGTCCACGTCGAAGACGACCTCCATCAGCTCGCGAACGCCGGACTGATCTGCCGATACACCGGATGCGACGGCCGCCTCTACCTCCACATCGTGACCTGGTCCGAGCACCAGAAGATCGACAAGCCGAGCCAGTCGCGCCTGCCCTCGTGCCCGCAGCACCAGGCTGCCGACCGGTGCGCCCCCTGCAAGGGCTCCTGCTCCCGGAGGGGGAAGGGCTCGCCCACCACTTCCCGAGGACTTGCTGAGACCTCGGCGAGGGCACCCCGAGCCCTCGATCTGCCTGCCGCACCCTCCTCGACGGTGTCGGAACAGGCAGACGTGCCAAGCGCCGACCGGCAGGACGCCGCCGATGGAGCCAGCAGCGCACCCGGGCGGGCCGGAGTCAAAAGTGCAGCTCAGAGGGGCGTCTCCGGCGGCTCCCCGAACCTTCCCCGAAGCCTCCCCGAAGGCTCGGCGCCTGGATCTAGGATCTTGGATCCTGGATCTCTTGTCCCTACGGGGCGCACAGCGCCCGCAGCCGGCATCTCCGCCAAGGACCTCGTCGGGGAGTACGTCGCCGGGTGCGACCAGCGTCCCCCGAGCGACGTGATCGGGCACCTCGGCCGGATCATCAAGAAGCTCCTGGACGAGGGCATCGCACCGACGTACATCCGAGCCGGGCTGGCGAACTTCACGGCCAACCCCAAGCACCCGAGCGTGCTGACCAGCATGGTCAACGAAGCGATGAACGCTCGCCCCGGCGGCTTGGCGCGGCCGGGAATTCGGCCTAACGTGCCCGCTCACCAGGCGTGGACCAACCCGGCCAACGCTTCCGCCGCCTACGCCGAGGAGCTGTGATGCACACCCATCACCGCGAACCCCAGCTCCTCGGCAACGAAGCCACGCTGGAGCGCATGGCCCGGATCCTGGCCGCCCGCAACATCGACCCGGCGGACGCCGCGCTGCCGGACGACGCCGAGCCCTTCTCACCGCTGGACGCTCTGCTCGCCGGGATGCCCCCGCGCTATCAAGCGGCTGTCGCCGACCACCCCACGGTCCTGGAGTGGGTCCGGAAGGTCACCGACGCGGCCATCGCCCCCAGCCGAGGAGCCCGACGACAGGTCACCACCGGCCCTAGCTTGCTGATGGCCGGGGTCGTCGGCGCGGGCAAGACGCACCAGGCGTACGGCGCGGTCCGAGCGCTGGTGCAGAGCGGGGTCGGCGCGAGCTGGCGGGCGACCACCGCCGCCGACCTCTACGCCGACCTCCGCCCCCGGCCCGGGGTGGACAGTGAGCGGGAGCTGGCGGCCGTCAGCCGGTGCCCGCTGCTGATCATCGACGACCTCGGCGCGGCCAAGGCGAGCGAGTGGGTCGAGGAGATCACGTACCGGCTGATCAACCGGCGGTACAACTACGAACTCCCCACGCTGATCACGACCAACCTGGCGATCAAGGACCTGCGTTCCTACCTCGGGGACCGAGTCGCCAGCAGGCTCGCGCAGATGACCACCCGAGTCGAGTTCGAGGCCGTCGACCGCAGACGCCACAGCGCCGCCGCCTGACCCTCCACAGGCCACCCCGCCGGACCGCGCCCTCGCACCGCCGTCCCCCCGGGCACCTACCGCCAGCGCACCTCTCCGCCGACGCCCCTGCGCGCGGAGAGCGATCGGAGCACCCCGCATGACCAGCACGATGAACGGCCCCGCCCAGCACCGTCAGCTCGGCGACCAGACCTGGCAGGCCGACGCCGTCTGCCAGAGCACCGAGTACAACCCGGTGGACCCCGAAGTCTTCTTCCCCGAACCCGACGAGACCGCCAAGATCGCCACGGCCAAGGCCCTGTGCGGCCAGTGCCCGGTCCGGCGCACCTGCCTGGACGCCGCTCTCGAAGGGGGTGACACCGACGGGATCCGTGGCGGCCTGACGGAAGAGGAGCGCGGGCCGCTGCACGACAAGCTCGCCAGCCGCCTCGACTACAGCCGCGTCAATGCCACCATCGCCGGACGCGACGTGCACCTCACCCATACGGAGCGCCGCGCGGTCGAGTACGCGGCCTACCGCCACGGGGTGAGCGAGCAGCGCCTGGCCTGGCTTCTGAAGGTCACCGAGGAGCACGCCAAGAAGCGGTACCGCGAGATCCGCCGGGCCGAGCGCAACCGAACCCTGAACCAGCCCACCACGAACACCACACCCCCCGAGACCAGCGGCGAGCGCCTGATCCGCGACGACTTCGGGACGGCGGCATGAACATCGCAAGCGCGTCGAAGACGGCGCACATATCCGGGTGGGACCGCGCGGCTGTCGTGGCGCTCGGGGGCGCGGGGTGCGCGCTGTCGTACGACGCCCTGCAGCAGATGGCCGTGGCCATCCACATCCGAGGCTTCCTCACCTACCTGTTCCCCCTGGTGATCGACGGGTTCATCGCCTACGGCATCCGAGCCCTCCTGGTCCTGCGCAACGCACCACTGCGCGCCCGGCTCTACGTCTGGACGCTCTTCGGCACGGCCACCGCCGCCAGCATCTGGGCCAACGCACTCCACGCGGTGCGCATCAACCAGGACACGGTCGCCGGCACCGGCCTCCAACTCGGTGACGCGGTGGTCGCGGTGCTCTCGACTATCGCCCCGCTCGCACTGGCCGGAGCGGTCCACCTCTACATCCTCATTGCCCGGGGCCCGGTCGAGGACTCTGGCCGGCAGAACCTCGGTCAGCCCGGTCACCTCGGTCAGACCGACCGGAGCGACGCCATCGAGGTCACCCGGACCGACCGAGCCGGTCAGCAGCGGTCAGCGGCCGGTCAGGTCAAGTCCGGTCAGTCGGTCACCGCTCTGACCGACCGGCTGCCGCTGTCCCCGACCGACGAGGACACCGCCGCCCGGTCAGTGACCGGAGACTCGACCCCGGCGACCAGCGGCCAGTCGGTCACCGACCACCACAACCGCAGCCACGGTGCCTTTGACCTGCCGGGACAGGCGGACAAGGGTCGGACGGTCACTGACCGCCCCAGCAGTGCGGCCCCGGTCGGTGATGACCAGGACAGCCCGGCGGCGGTCAGTGCCCCGCCGGTCACCTCGCCGCCGGTCACTGACCGGGCCGCTCGGCCGACTGGTGACCGGCGTCCTGACCCGGACACCGAGGAACTGCTGGCGATCGCCCGGTCGGCGGTCAGGGCCGAGGACAAACTGACCCGCAAAGTGGTCGCCCAGGCGATCCGAGGTCAGCAGATCCCGCTGTCCAGCGACACCCTGACCGCGCTGATGGCCCAGCTTCGCGAGCAGCACCGCCAGCCGGTCGCTTCCGCCCGGCCCTGACCGGACCTCCACGGAGCGGGTGACCGAGGCGGTCACCCCGACCGGTCACCCGCCCCGTACGTCTCCGAGACACCCCGCCACAGCAGAAGCGGAGAGCACCCGATGCGCACTCACCCGGCCACGCCCGCCGAAGTCGACTCCTGGCTGACCGTCCTGCACCAGCACGGACACCTGCACCGTGCCCGGTCCGGCCCCGACGCCACCTGGATCGTCCAGCGAACCCGGGAAAGCCGCCCCTGGACCCTGCACCACCCCGTCCTGGCCATGGACTGGATCGAGGAACTCGTCCGCGAAATCCAGCAGCAGGACCCGGAGACGAGCCGGTGAACACCAACGACCCGGTGGCCACCTCCGCTGGACAGCAGCGTGACCCCACCACGGCTCCTGGCGGAGCAAGCTATCGCGTACGACGGTCCTACGGCCCGACGTACGCACTTGCCCCCGCCCAGGAGGGCGGGGGAAGCCCGGCTGGTCCCCGAGCGAGGGCGCACGGGGACCAGCCGGGCAACCGGCACCAGGGGGCGCCGGTCACCGGGGGAGAAGCCGATCGCGACGACCACCGCGAGCAGCCGAGCCCGAGCACGCCCGCCTACCCCGACCGCAAACCGCGCCGCCGCACCCGCAACCCCAGCGAGCGCACCCGCAAGACGACCACCCGCCTCTCCGACACCGAGAAGACCGAGATCGCCGAGGCCGCCACGAAGCGCGGCGTCACCGTCGCCCGCTTCCTCGCCGTCTCCGGCCTGAGCGCCGCCCGCGGATGCGCCGCCGTGCACAGCAACGACCAGCTCGACACCGCCATCGACGAACTCGCCGCTCTGCGCACCGCGCTGGCCCGCATCGGCAACAACATCAACCAGATCGCCTTCGTCCTCAACAGCGGTGGCCAGCCGCGCGCCGGTGAACTCGAACACGCGCTGGGCGCGCTGACCGGACTTCTCGCCCGCGTCGATGACGCGGCGAACGACCTGGTGACCCGGCGGCTGTGATGGTTCCCGACATCGGACGCGGCTCCCGCACCCACGGCCTCCTCGTCTACCTGTACGGCCCCGGACGGCGCGAGGAGCACACCGACGCACACCTCGTCGGCTCCTGGGACGGCTTCGCCCCCGACCCCGGACGCGACACCGGCCTCGACCCCGACCCGAAGGTCACCCTCGCCCGGCTCACCGCCGCCCTGGACCTGCGGGTCAAGCAGGCCGGCGACCGCGCACCCGCCAAGCACGTCTGGCACTGCTCGGTCCGCACCGCCCCCGGGGACCGGCGGCTGGACGACGAGGAGTGGAACGCCGTCGCCCAGCGCATCGTCCACGCCACCGGCATCGCCCCGGCCGGCGACCCCGACGGCTGCCGGTGGATCGCTGTCCGCCACGCGGAAGACCACATCCACATCGTCGCCACCCTCGTACGCGGCGACCGGCGCAACCCGCGCCTGAACTACGACTTCAACAAGGCCCAGGCCGAATGCCGCCGCATCGAGAAGGAGATGGGCCTGCGGCGCCTGAACGCGGGCGACGGAACCGCAGCGAAGAATCCCAGCAGCGCCGAGAAGTCCAAGGCCGAGCGCACCGGCCGCCCGGAGACCTCGCGCGAGACGCTTCGCGAGGCCGTTCGTCGAGCCGTGGCGGGAGCGGATTCGGAAGAGGAGTTCTTCACGCGGCTCCGAGAAGCGGGGGTACGGGTGAAGCTGCGGCACGCACCGTCCGGTGACGCGCTCGGCTACAACGTGGCCCTGCCCGGCGACCGCAACCGCGACGGAGTCCCGGTCTGGTACCCCGGCTCCAAACTGGCCCCCGACCTCTCCCTTCCGAAGATCCGACTACGCCTCACCGACGGGGCCGCCGAGCCGAGCGCGCCCGCGGTCGGCGCTGACCGGACTAACTGGTCACCGCCCGCCCGTCAGCGACGCAACGCCACCGTCATCGCAGAGCGCTCGGCCACGCTCCTGGAACGCGACGAGGACGGCGAGGCCGCCCCCCAGCTCGTCGGCGTCGGAGAACTCCTCGACGCAGTGGCCCAGACCTCACCGGCCACCACCCGCACCGAGCTGGCCGCCGCAGCTCGCGCCTTCGAACGGGCGACCCGCAGTCATGTCCGCGCCGAACGCGCCGACACCCGGGCCCTCCGCTCAGCCGCCCGAGGCATTGTCCAGGCCGGCGGAGCGCTCGGCCGAGGCGAGGACGGCGGCACCACCGCCATGCTCGTCTCCACCCTCGTCCTCGTCACCCTTGCCGCCGCCCGCTGGCACTCCGCCCGCGGACACGCCCAGCAGGCCCACGCCTCCCGACAAGCCGCCGCGCACCTGCGCACCGCCTACCGCCAGGCCGCCGCCACCCCGATGCGCATGCTGCACGACCAAGGCCGCGCCCTTCCTGACGCCCAGCGCCTCATGCACGAGGCCACCCTTCGCGCCGTCCTGCCCGAGAAGGTCGTACGGGCAGGAGGCACGGAAGCGAGGACCGACGCCTTGGTCGCCACCCTCGCCCAGGCCGAGCGGGCAGGGCACGACTCCGAAGCCCTCCTGCGCCAGGCCATCGACATGCGCGAACTCGACAGCGCCGATGACGTGAACGACGTCCTGGTCTGGCGCCTGCGGCGCATCGCCCAGCTCCCGGCACACCCGGGTGACGGTGCCCGTCGTCCGCAGGCCGCCACCCGCCACGCCACCACGCCGAGCAGCCGCATCAGGGAACGAAACGCGACGGCAGCCGCGCCGCTCGGGACTGTTCAAGACCCGAATCGCCGCTCGTCACGTCGTTGACCAGGTCGAACCGGTAGTCGACCACCTGCCGAGCGGACGCTGCGAAATGTATGGACAGCCGGTTCCACCGGCTGTTAGGGATGAAGACAGGACCGACGACCGGAGATGACGCTCGTGCTCAGAACCACCACCCGCACCACGGAGCCGGCACCCGCGCTGCCCGTCCTCCCCACTGGTACCGACCCTCTGCTGCAGCTCCAGGCCGAGACGCGGCCGGCCGACGGACCCGGGGCGATTCGCTGCGTCGGCCACTCACGCGAACTCGCTCTCGGGGGTATCCCCGTGATGTGCTCCGCCTGCCAGGCCCGACGTGACTGGTTGCTCATCAACCACGGGCGCAACGTCTGGGTCCACTGCCGGTGCGGTAACCAGTGGCTCGAGCCCGAGATCAACCGCGCCGACTTCGACGCCCTGGTCGGCGGCCCGCACGGGACGACCTACCCGAGTGTCGAGGCGGGCTTGGTCGCGCTCGGGTTCGACGGCTTCTTCGCTGGTATTTACATGGTGTAGGCGAGCACCGGGACGAGTACGCGGGACCCCGGGCACCAGCCTCCGGGTTCGCCGCTTTCTGATTTTCAGCTGCTGGCGTGCGCCGGGTCGGCAGCCTGAGCCTCTGCGAAGGTGCCGTAGTCGGTCGATCGGTCGAGCAGGCTGAAGTCCATGTCACCGGCGGTGAACCGGCTGGTGTAGTAGTGCCCGGTCGCAGTCTTTGGCTGGAGACCGGTGACCGCTATTCGACAGGCCCCTTCGTGCCGCGGGCTTCGATGCTGGTGCTCCACACGGGGCGTGTTGTCGTACAGGAATCCGATCTCGGCAGTGCCCGAGTTTTCTGGGGCGCCAATTGTGGCGTTGCTCGACCGCGAGGTGCTTTCCTTCGTGCGGAGCGTGGCGTGCAGGCTCCAGTAGGTCTGCTCGACCGTCATGTACGTAGTGATCGGACCACGGTTCCCTCCCTCCGGGATGTGGCTCTCCGAGCTCGGGACAAGTACTACCCGCCAAGTGCCCGTGACCCAGGCACGTCCGGTGAAGCGGTGGATGACGGGCCAGCGCCAAGCCCACTTGTCGAACACGACGGTGCCGTAGCCCACGAGGGCCGGAATGTACGCGAAGAGGTACCGGAACTCGGACGGGTACAGGCCCAGGACGACCAGGACGACCGTGTAGAGGGTGGAGGCGATGGTGGCGCCGGCGCGGATGGTGGTCGCGGTGTTCATCGTCAGCCCTCGTAGTTGAGGTAGTGCCACGCGCGCTCGATCAGCTCGCGAGCGTCCTTCTCCGTCCACTTCTGGCCATCGCCGAACACCTTCTTGATCCCGTTCGGCTCCACCATGCCCAGATAGCTGAACCAGGCTCCCGTGAGTTGCTGATAGACCTCCCGTAGGCTCTCGCGGACCACAGTGTCCAGGCTGCCGTCGAGGAGCAAGACGTCGTCCGGGACGTTGTAGATCAGGCACTCGGAGAAGTAGGACGGAAGGGCCTTGATCACGCCCTCGGAGGCGAGGTCGTTCTCGACGTTCTTCAGCACCCGCACCACGAACTTGTACCGGTACTTGGTGTTGGTGTTCTTCGTGCGCCCGTTGACCAGCTGGAGCTCGGGCCAGTTGATGACACGCTTGCCGTTGCGTCCGTAGACGACGCTGCCCACGCACTCGCCGTCGGGAGCCGTGGTGTCGTAGGCCACCCACTTGAAGCACGGAACCACGTCGATGCTGGGACGGCTTCCCACAACCTCCGGAACGTACACGGCAAGGTTGTGGTCCGTGTCCACCCAACCGAAGTGGTTGGTGAGCGCGTCCTCGACCTCCTGGCGGAGCTTCTGCCGGGTCCATGGCCCCGAGTATCTGGCGGGCTGCCCAAACCACCAAGCCGCCAGTCCCTCCGTATGGATGGGGTCGTTGAGCTTCACCATGATGTCGACGTCGCTGTCACCGCGAACGTTGGTGTTGTTGGGGTACGAGCCCTTCGACGCCACCGTGATGTCGAGCCCCTGGAATGGTTCATGACGGAGTACTGCCTGTTTCACCATGCGCTCGGCGCGCTCCAGCCGGAGCTGTTCGGAAGCACCCGGAGGGTTCTTCCACTTGTTGATCAAAGCGATCCGCTGTTCATACGTCAGCTGTCGTACCACGAACGCCTCCAGGCTCCGGCGCGCCTGCGCCGTCCATAGCGTACGAGCGGGCACTGACAGCGACGCCGTCACCAGCGTCAGAGATGGTTCACCGACCCAATCTCCGCAGTACAGGAGACCGTGGTCAGGGGGAACGCGGTCGGAGAACTCCGGTAAATCTGAGGCATGAACCTCAACGATCTCAGCTCGCTGATGGAGCGTCGTCAGGACGGTGGCCTCAACTTCGAGCGCTTTCGATCCGATCCGGCCTTGACCGCACTGCGGTGGCCGGACGACGTGCTGCGGGACTTCCTGTTCGACCATGGCGACAACGGTCCCTTCGTGGACGACTACGGAGCCCTTGACTTGAGCGCGATCACCTGGACGCTGGAGACGATTCCGTCCGCGGACTTCCACAAAATGCCGACTGGTGAGAGCGAAGTGGGACTGATTGAACACTTCGCCAAAGACCCGCTGCACTGGGTCGCAGTGCGAGCCCCGGAAGTCGGCAGGCACTGGGAAGATCACGGGACGTGGTTGCGCCCGCCGCTCCTCATTGACCGGGGTCTCTTGGACCCAGGGTGCAACGGGCTGCAGGTTCTGGAGGGCCGAACTCGTGTCGGCGTCCTGTGCGGCCGCATCCGCGAGCAACTGCACGTCGCCCCCGAACACCAGGCGTGGGTGGGGCGGCCGTGAGGACGTACCGCGTCTGGCTGCGTGCGCTGGGAATACCGAGAGCTCTTTGCAGAGATGGGGATGAATGAGGGCGCGCCTGTACCCGGCCCGCGCCGGGGCCTGGCGATGCATAAGGACCGGTGTCCCTCGGGCTGGGAGTATGTCCTGACCTGCCAGGCTTCCCGCTGACATGCTGATCAGGACCATGAGCCAGCAGGTCTACACGGGTTCCCTGGATGACCTGGCGCACGAGACCTTGGCGGGCAGGAGCACGAGAACTGGGACATGCTCGGTGGGGGCTTCGACGGCTAAGCAAAGCCGCCCCTCGCCCGAACGGCGTGGGGTGGCCTGCGGCTCTCGATCAGATTTCGGCGAGCCGGTTGGAGAGGTCGAGGGCGTCGGTCGCGAAAGTGAGGGCGGCGCACAGGCCGGTCACCTCGTACAGGGTCGGACGGACTAGGCGCGGCCAGTCGTCCGGGGCGGCTGGCCAGGAACCGAGGAGCACCTCGGCCGTGGTCAGCCCCAGGTACGCCGTGACGTCCCAGCCGCTGCGCGAGGCCAGCTCCCAACGCAGTCGGATGCGCCCGAGGGGAAGTCTGGGAGTTTCGGCAGCGAGCCAGGTGATGTCGAGGGGGCCGTCGGGGCGGTTGGAGATGCGCTGGAGAAGCGCGCCGTGCACGCCGTGCGGCATGGGGCGGGCCGCGACAGTGGGCAGCGCGAGGCGGGGCGCCGGGCGCGAGGGTGACGAGATCGGAAGCCTCCGTGGTGGTAGGGAAGCGATCAGGACCAGGTGAGGGCTTCGCGCGCCCCCACCGGGAGGTAGTCCTCCTGGCCGTCGTCGGCGATGTACGCCTGGCCGTCGCGGACGACGACTTCGGCCCCCACGAAGTGGGCGAAGGGGAAGTCGGGGTTGACGGCGAGACGGACCGGCAGGTTGGGGTCGAGTTCCTGGAGCTGGCGGAGCAGGTGGCCGACGGTCAGGTACTGGGGCAAGGGAGTCTCCGTGAACGGTGGACATTGACGGGGTTGGTCGGCTCGACGACGGGGCGTCGAGCCGTCGGTGGATGTATGAGCGGAGCCTGATCGGCGGTCAGCGCGAGGAGTGGGTGACGAGGGCGGCGAGGAATCCGGCGACGGCCTCGGAAGGGGTGTGGACGCCGAACTCCTGGACCCATACCTCGCCGTCGGCGGGCAGCACCTGGACGCGCCAGACGATCTCGCGCGCCCAGGCGGAGGGGTCTTCGGGGAGCCAGCCGACGTAGACGCCGCCGTCCGGGCTGGTCGCGTGGACGTTGGCCTCCGGGGTCTCGGCGATCGTCCAGCCGAGAGCGTCCAGGAGGTCGAGCACCGGAGCGGCGCAGTGGTCGGAGGAGAGCCAGTGGCGGTCCTCCACGGCGGGGCGGACGACGGCGGGCAGGAGGGTGGCGGAGGTGTTCACGGTTGGACGATCCCTTCGTTGACCTGCGGTTTTTCCCAACACCCGTACGTTGGCATGCAGCATGCCGAAGTGCGTAGTCGTTTCCCGGGGATGCTGTCTGCCGTGGGCGAACTGGAGACCACCAGCGAGCGGTCGGCGGGACGGGAATGGATCGGCGACCGCGGTTGTCGTAACCGGGTTGCGGTGAGGGACCGCACGTCGGTGAAGGGGAGCAGGGGATGGCCGAGGCGAGCAGACACTGGGACGGCGCCGGACTGGAACGCAAGATCCGCGCCGCCGGACGGCCCTGGAACGTGGGCGACATCGCGATGGTCGCCGACGGCCAGTGGGGAGTCGGCGCACAGCCGGACCGGCGGCCGGAGGAGGAGACGGTGGAGCGCCGGGTCGCCGAAGGCCGGCGCGTGGAGCTGACGGTGGAGGAGCTGGCCCGCGCGGTGGGCCCCCGGGCCGAAGAGTGCCCCCGCGACGAGAATCGGAGCTAAGCGTTCAACGTCGGGGCCCCGTTGTGGGCGCTGACGGCCCTACGACCGCCGCCGGAGAGGGCGGTTCGGGCACGGCCCCAGGGGCGTGTCGCGTCTGCCCGGAGCGGGCGACAGCGGCCTGAGCCAGCCGAACCGCCGGTGCCGCAACCTCGGGTGCGGCGGCCTCCCGGGCCTCCACCACGCGCCGGATCGCCTGGAGGTACGCACGGCTCTCCGCGTGGGCGACGCGGAGCTTGACCGCCGTTTCGGTGATCCGGTCGAGTTCGTAGAAGTCAGGCACGTACCCACGCCGGGACAGGGCGTGAAGACGGTCCTGGTGAACGGTTACCGCGCTGTCCGTGATGGCCAGGGCCGCGCGGGTGTGCATGGCGCAGCGCAGGAGCGGTTCCTCGCTGGGGCGGCGGACCCCTAGGACCTCAAGAGCTTCGATGGGTTGGCCCCAGGCGTTCTCGATCACGGCCGTGGCCTGGTCGAGCATGGTGGTGGTGGGCATGGTGGAACTCCTGTTGGGCGGGGACGGTCGCGAGTGGAGTGCGGCCTGGGGTGGGAGTCAGAGTCCGCGCCGGGGCGTCGGCGAGCTGGCCGGTAGCCGGGCCGAGGGCGCGGGCGCCGAGTGTCCCGTCCGTTTCTGCGCCGCCCCCGTGGAGCGGCTCTGCGCGGCCATCACCCGGAGGTCGGCTGCCGTGCGTGGTGCTCGTGCGGCACGGTGTACGGCCTGGGTGACCGCGGTGCGGCGTACGTCCAGCGGAGTCGGAGCGCGCCGGACCTGAGCCTCGGCGATCGGCGTGGCTGAAGCGACAGGGGTCATGGTGACCAAGTGCTGCATCCGCCGGTCGACTTGGTGGCGCTCGCGGACCACCGGCGTCGACTTCGCCATCACAGCGGCGGTTGCGGCGATCAAGTGGGACGGGGTGCGGGCCGTGAAGGTCGCTTCGGCACGAGTGCCCCAGCCCGGCGGGCCGGCCCACAGCTCAACGGTCGTGCGGTCGGAGCCGTAGCCGCGCCGATCGACAAGGATGCCCGCTTGGTCGTCAGGAGCGATGATCTCGACGGTGCCGAGTTCAGCAGCTCCGTCAAGGTTCCAGCCGGCATCGGTCAGCGGCCGGACGGTGTCCCTCCAGGGGACGGTTGGCCCTGTCAAGAAGCGGCCGGGAGTGTCGGAGGCGATGGCTTCGTCGTAGTCCTGGACCAGTGCGGCGGTGAGGCCGGCGACCATCTCGGCCGGGGTGACGTGGTTGAACGTCGCCGTCCAGCGAGGCGCCGAGAAGGCGTCCTCGGCTGCGCTGATCTTCCACAGTTCGAAGTCGTCGCCGAACCAGCCGATCCGAATCCGTTGGTCAGGAGAAGTCACGAGGAGCTGGCAGGGGCCCTCATCGAGGTACTGATGGGGCCAGTGGGCGACGGGCGCGAATCCAGCCTCGCCGGTCCCGTTGGAACCAGCCAGATACATGGGGCTGACCAGTACCTCTTGGTACTGGGTCGGGTCATCAGGGGCGTACATGGTCGAGTCTCCGGAAGCGAAAGAGGAGAACGGATCCGCGTATGCAGCGGCGGGAGCCGCCGGAGCGCACGCGGATGCCGTAGTGGCGGCGAGTGGCCTCTCGTTCTCGCCCCCATCACCGGCCCCGGCCCGGTGCCGACTGAGCGGTCACGGCCGCCGGCACCCGCGGTTCCGGCTGAGGCGCGTGGCTGAACATGACGTTCGACGCGGCGGCGCTCCGTCGTAGGGCCGCCGCGGTCCGGGCGCTCTCGGCTCCCGCCCCCAGCGGAATGCCGACGTGGGTCCGCGTGGCTGCCGCTGTCGGACGCGGTGCCGCTGTTCCACCTCGCAGCGAGAAGGGCTGGCTCCAGTGCTCGACACTCGCGTAGACGGCCCCCAACGCCTGGCCGGCATCGGTGAGCACGTACGGGTCTCCGTGCCGGGAGCCCGTCCGCGTGACCAGGCCATCGGCCTGAAGCCGGACAAGTCGCTGCCGTGCGAGGCCGTAGTCCAGACCGGCCGCCTCGGCGATGTGGACGAACCGCATCTGGCCGTCAGCCGAGTCGAGGGCCTGAATCACGGCAGTTGAGTGCCGAAGATGCAGGCGGCGCAGCGCGTCCTCGACACGCTCGGCTTCGGCCATCGGTTCCTGTGTCAGGTGGGTGCGGGACCAGTCCGAGACCGTGCGTAGGACGGGGGCCAGAGACGTGCCGAGCGCGCTGAGTTGGTACGGCGCGCCCCGCCGGTCGTAGCCGCGGACCACCAGTCCGTCAGCGTGCATCGTGGCCAGCCGTTTGCCGACGAACTGCTCACTGACGAAGGGGAGCTGCGCAGCAACGTCGCGGACGCGCACGGGGCCCCTCACCTGGGCCAGGGTCATCGCGGTCCAGGTGGTCCACTTGGGCCCGATCCGGGCGAGAGCCTCCTCGACGCGCTCGGCGTCGATGGAAGCGATGGAGAAGGTGGGAGGCAGGCCGGGGGTAGCCATGGTGGGGTCCTTATCGGGATGAGGTCAGCGTGAGCGGGGGGTCGCGAGGGAGGTCCTGGCCATGGGCACGGCGGCCGGTTCGGAGAGCGCGCCTGACGTGGTCCGCGTGGTGGTGCGGCCGAGGGCGGCGGACACCCGGGAGGTCGTCGCGCGACCATCACGCAGGGCGGCTTCCCCCTGCGCAGTGAGCGAGAGGAGCTGGCCGGGCCGGTACACGTTCTCGGTGGTGTCCTGATGCAGTAGCCCGTCGGCGACCAGCCGCTGCACGGTCTGCGGGAAGACTGCCGGGTCCTGCCTCTGGGCCTTCTCCCGCGAGATGTACGGGTCCTCGCCGATCGCGTTGCGGCGAAAGCGAACACCTCCGGCCGCAACCGCTTCGAGGGCTACCAGCCCGCGCTCCCCGGCGACGGCCCAGTCGTCGTCCCGGTGGGGCCTCGTCTTCTGGCCCTGCCCGTGGCTCTTGTTGCTCGCGTGTTGAGCAGGCTCGGGCGAGGAAAGAAGCCGGCGGTAGGCGGACAGGGACTCGACGAGCTGGCTGTATGCCCGGTCCTGCTGGGCCAGGCCGTCTCCGAGGTCCGGTAGAGCTGTCCGCAGCAGCGCGTACGACACCTGGGCTCGGCCGACTTCACCCCGACCAGTGCCTTCGAGCAGCCGCTGAGCGCGCTGGACCGCGTTGAGCACGCTCTCGTGTCGCTCGTCCAGCGCTGCTGCGGCTTCGATGACGCTTGTAGCGGCCTGGTGCAGCGGCTCCTCCGGACCATGTGCGAGGGCGTGCACGCTGACATCCCCGACACCGAGCACTTCGACGACGAGATATGGCCCAGGGTGTGTGTCTGCGTCGTACGGGTTTACTCCGTCGTCTCCATCCGGGCGAGCAGGGAGCGGACCAGAGCGGGCAGGCTCCCGGGATCGTTGTCGAGCCGAGGGCGGTCGCTCACTTCGCTGAGGAGATCGGCGTCATCGAGCAGGCAGCTGGAGATCTCCATGCAGGCGTCGGTGATCCGTGCGGCGGCGAGCAGCGACTGGGAGAGAACCTCGACGTAGTCGTCCGGCGCGAGGCCGGCGGCCTCGGCTGCGTTGCGGACCGCCTCCAACTCAAGTGCGTTGAAGGTGAAGTCGAACTCGTCGTCCCGCTCAGTACCACCGGGCGCGGCGACGATCGGGGCGCGTGGCTCCGTGGGTATGCCCACGCGGGTACAGATCTCATCGACCGAGGAGGTCAGCTCGGCGAACGACTCGGTGAGCCACCCCAGCGCGGAGGCGTAGGAGGCCAGAGCGAACAGGCCCGCCGAACCAGCAGGGCGGGGCTCGGTGGCCACGAAGCACTCGAACCGGTCGTTCAGCTCGATGATCACGCGGGGCCCAGCGGCCAGCGGACCCAAGACGGGATGCAGGTAGGAGCGGGCGGCGGCCGTCGGGTACTCGGCGGCAGGGATGCCGCCGACGTTTTGAGCGGCCTCGGTGAGGAGATCCGCCAGCTCTGAACGGGTGAGCGCAGTACGGTCGTTGGTCATCGCTGGGCGACCTTTCGAGAAGCAGTGGCCGAGGGCGGCGCTGGTGACGGGGCAGCCGCGCGGCCCGTTGTCGGCCGTTCGGTGGTGAGCGTCGAGCGAGACCGGGCGGCCTGCACGCGGGCCTCCGTGGCGGAGTCCGGGCCGACCCCTTGCTGGGGCTCGGTCCGTAGGTGGGCCGCGCGGTAGACCGCGTAGTCCTTACGGCTGCCAGCCGCCACGAGGTAGATCTCGCGCTTGTGGGTCGAGGTCGGTGGCGCTTGGCGCAACTGGATGACCAGCCGGTAAGAGACCTCCGGGTCGACGTACACCTTGTGGAAGCCGGCGAGGCGGCCCTTCAACGGCAAGCAGTCGTCGCTTCCGTGGACCAGGTTCTGCAGCTCCAGCAAGGCCAAATCGCGTATCTCAGAGGGGAGTTCCCGCAGGTCGCCAATGGCGTCAGGGTGCGCGGCGAAGGCGAAGCGGGCGCGGCTCACAGCAGCCTCCCCTGGACCGCGCGCTGGACCGGTACCGCCGCCGACGCGCGGGGCGCGTCGAGCCCGGTCCGCGGTGTCGGAGAGGTTCCGGCGGACCGGGAAAGGGCGATGCGGGCGATGCGAGCACGGACGACAGCACCGTTGTGGTCGCTGTACTCCGGAAGCTCGGGCAGCGGTTCACTGCGCTCGTCCAGCCAGGTCTGGGCGACGCCGACGTCGGGGAAGGCGCCTTCGCGCATCGTGTACGTGCCGGCGCCGTGGTTCCACTCCTCGTAGAAGAGGCGAACCGGTGCCTGGGTGGCCTGGGAGTCGTTGACGAGTGTCCACGCCTCGCTGGGGTTGTCGTCAGAGGTGTAGGTGTCGAGGACCTCGTAGCGGGTGCCCGACTTCTGGATCTGCTGTTCCACCTGGAGGGTGAGGTCGTCGGCGGGCTCGATGTAGTCGCCACCGTGCAGTGCGATCCGTTCGAGCGGGCAGCCGCGTTCTGCCAGCCAGTTCTGTGCGAAGGACGCCGTGGCGTGGTGACTCGTCTCGAACTTGAACGTGGACTGCCGCAGATCCCGAGCGACCGCGATCGCAACGAGCTGTGGCTCGCCGGGTATCCCCCAGGTGACCGATCGGTCGTGGGCGAGGACGAAGCTGTGCGAACCGTTGGGTGTGGTGTGGTGCTGGGACAGCACCGTCAGGTCGCCAGCCCAGAGAGCCTCCATCGCCTCCTCGGAGTCGTCGTCGACCGGCGATAGATCGGCGAGGCCGAAGTCGAGAATGTCGTTCACGCCGCCACCCCCGCCTGCTCGGGCGCCGGGGTGGCCAGCACCCGGTGATTGGGGCGAGTTGCGCTGGTCGTGCATGCCGCGAACGGTCCGTCGGGCGCACGCAGGTGCGCCAGGGTCTGGTCCAGGTGGTCGCGGTGCCAGGTCGAGGGGCCGGACAGGCCGGCCTCCGTGTCGGTGAACTGCTGCCAGGCGAGCCAGAGTGCGTGGAGCCGGGCGACGGCCTCGGGGTGTTCGTGCCAGTGCGCGCACCAGGGACGGCTCGTGCTGATCTCCCGGCCGTACACCGGCAGGAAGAGGTAGTTCACCCAGTCGCTGAGGGCAGCGAGTTCGACGGCGTACTCCTTGCCGCCCAGGGCGAGGATGAACACCGAGGCGGGGCCGTCGGGCTTCTTCCCGTCAGCCGCCTCGGCTTCCGGAGCGCCGTCCGGCGGCTGGATGGCGCCGGGGTCGGGCTCGGAGCCGAGGCGGTCGAGGATGACGCCGTGCTGCCTGACCTCGGCCATGGTCTTGGCGAGGGTGCTGGCGAGGTCGTCGAGGTCTGCGTCGGGGACGCGGTACGGCTCGGGGCCGGGGGAGGTCGGGCTGGTGTCGGCCATGGGGGTGTGCTCCATCTGTGAGACGGCGACATGCCCGAGAGGATCCGGAGAATCAGCGGTTTGGTCCGGACGGAAAATCGCGGTAGTGGAGCGCTATCGGTCGGCGCAGCGGGGACAGCGGGGGAAGGGTGGTGCCAGCAACTGCAAGGCGTGCGAAGCCTGTTGTGGGACGACGCCGTTGCCGAGCGCGGTGAGCTGCGCCGGACGGCCGAGCCCCGGAGTCGCGGTGACCCAGCCGGCGTCGAGGCCCTGCATCCACTCCACGAAGTCCGCGCGGAGCCGACCGGCCGCGTCCGTGGGGGCCGGGGCCGGGCGGGTGAGGCTCTCCCATCGGGTGATGGCGGATCCGTACGCTCCCCATCGCCGGTCCGCGTCCCCGCCTCCGGCGTCTCCTCCGCCCAGAGGGGCAGGACCACTACCGACAAGGGAGGCCGCCATCCCTTCCCGGGGCGGCGGCCCGGGGTGCCCGTGTCGCTGGCCCTCGCCGTCGGCAACAGCGACGCAGCCGCGCTGGGCAGGGTCATGTCGCCATTGCCGTGCCGCTGGTTCGGCGAGCCCTTGATTCCGTCCGACGCCTTCGGGGTCGGCAGCAGCAGCCACTCGACCTCGTCGGCCAGGTTCGGACCGTGGCCCCCGCTCTTTCGCTTCGATGGATGCTGGCTGCCGCCGTTTTTCCCGATGTTGCTGGTCGGCGTCTTCAGCAGGGTGCCCGGCGGGCCATGCGGCGAGGAAGGTCCGCTCGCGGCGGTGCGGGGCCCCGACGTCGGAGGCACGAAGCACGAGCCACTTCGCGTCGTACCCGAGGTCGGCCAGGGATCCGAGTACGGCACCGAGTGCCCGCAGAGCAGGCTGACCTGCGGTGTCTCCCAGACACCACGGGCAGGGTTCCACGTCGCCAGGGGAACCGGCGGGGGAGGTGAGGAGGCCGCGCACATTCTCGATCACAACCAGGCAGGGTCGGAGGGCTGCGACCGCACGGGCGACGTGCAGCCAGAGCCCGGAGCGGGTCTGGGCGTTGAGTCCGGCCCGGCGGCCGGCGACCGAGACGTCTTTGACAGGGGAAGCCAGCCGTCAGGACGCACACCCGGGGGACGGTGGACCAGTTGACGGCGGTGATATCGCCCAGGTTCGGGACGCCGGGCCAGTGGCGGGCCAGGATGCGTGAGGCGTTCGGGTCGACCTCGGCATGCCAGGCGAGCGTGCCGCCGAGCGCGGACTGCACACCCAGGTCGAGGCCGCCGTACCCCGAGCAGAGAGACCCGATCAACGGGGTGGCGAGGCTCGGGGCCGTGACGCGTAGGTCCGGCGCGGCTGCGGAGATGGGGTAGATCAAGGCGAGTTCCAGGGGCAGAAGAGGCTGGTGGGGAGGGGGCCTCACGGGTGGCCGCGCGAGGGTGGTCGGGCTGCCGACAGCGTGGGGAGACGGCTGGCCGGGGCTGGGGGTGACGCGCCTGGGCGGGGTGTGCTGCGGGCGCGGGCGGCCTTCACTCGGTCGGGCGGCGGCTCGGCCGCCGACGGAGCGGATGCCGTGGTCTTCGGAGCCGGACTGCTGTTCGCGGTGGCCCAACGGGCACGTACCTCGTCGAGCGGACCGAGTTCGTGTAGGGCGTGGTTGATCAGTCGGCCGGGCCCCAGAACCTCGTCCTGGGCCAGGGCCCGGATGGCTCGCGCGGAGGCGGCGGCGGTGCGGGTGACGGAGGAGCGCATCACCCGCTGTCCGAACCAGTCGGCGCTGCCGGGGACCATGCCTTCGCAGACGGCGGTCAGCTGCTCGCTCGACACTGTGCCGTCGGCCAGCAGGCCGCGTCGCTGGGCCTCCCAGAGCAGGGTGATCCGGTCGATGGGTTCGCCTCGGTGGTGTAGCGCGCCCAGGCACCGGTAGAGCTGCCCGTGGGTCGGGTCGGCGAAGTCTCCCGGCCGCAGCCAGGCCACCACCTCGCCCATGGCCCCCGGCTGTTCGGCGAGGACGGCCAGGAGGAACCGCTCGTCCTCGGCGACCTGGCCGCTTTGCGCCGGAGGCGGGATGTCCGTGGCGGCAGAGGGCTCAGCGGTGGGTGGGACCGGTCGAGGGTCGGTTCCCCAGCGTCGTGCAAGGTCGGTGAGTACGCCGGTCAGGACGTCCGCCGTGCGCAAGGCTCCCTCGACCTCGCCCTGGACGGCGTCGGCCCGAGCCGCCTGGTGGAGACGGATCGCGTGCTGGGCGACGGTGCGGTGAATCGCCCCCTCCAGCACCATGCGTCCGTACACCGGGGCGTGCTCTGTTCGGGGACACGCCTGGATCAGGGTGTGGGCGTACGCCGCGGTCAGCCCGCGCACGTGCTGTCCGGCCTCCTCGACCGCGTCGGTCACCCACGACAGCGGCAACGGACCATCGGCCGAGAGCGCGGGATGCCCGTCGTTGCGCAGCTTGCGGAGGGCGTCGAACAGCGCCTGGTGGACGGGCCGATAGAAGTGGTCCGCAGCGAGCCACTCCAGGTGCGTGAGCTGCTCGGGGTCGAGGAGTGCGGCACCGAGGACCGCCTGCTCGGCGCTCATCAGCGGGTTCACCGCCGGCCTCCGGGATCAACGCAGGGCGCCTCGTCTTGCCGGATGAGGAGGTTGGCGACTGCCTGGTCGGCAGCGGCCATCGACAGCGCGAAGTCGTCCAGGACGGCGGTGAAGGCGGGATCGGAGGCGGGAACCGAGCCTGCCCCGCCGTCAAGCCACCACCGGCCACCGCGCAGGACGACCGGAGCGTGGGCCAACCGCCCCTGCTGTGGTGTGGGCGTGCTCATGCCGACAGTCCAAGATCGTCCTGGCCGATGCTCTTCGCGAGGGCACGCTCGGTGATGGCCTTCGTGGCGCGAGCGGAAGCCGGGCCGACCACCTTGGCGGAGGGCTCCTTGTACCAGGGCTTGAGGTTGAGCATGGCGACCCGGATGCCGGTGGCCAGCAGCAGAACCTTGCCCTTGGGTAGGGCGCGGATGGCGTCCGGCGGAAGGATCCGTTCCGTGCGCATGCTCACCGAGGTGGACTTGCCGCCCTCGCTGGTCGACACCGAGGTGGTCTGGACGTCGTGATCGCCGACCTGACGGCTGAGCCGGTCGGCGAAGTCCGCGTCGTCGATGCCAGATCCGATGATCTTGATGGTGGCGGCGGAGTACAGGGCATCCATACCGGCCTCGCCCCAGCACCGCTGGCCCTGACGGTAGGACTGCAGGATCGTCATCGGGATGACGCCTCGGCTGCCCAGGTGGCTGTAGAGATCAGGGAGGTCCGAGATGCGGCAGACGTTCGCTGCCTCGTCGAGGACGCACAGGGCGGGCGGGTCGAGTCGCCCGCCGGAGCGCTCGGCCACGATCACGGCCGCGCGCATCACGGCGTCGGCCGCTGCAGCGATGATCGCGGACGCGCTGCCGCCGCCGTCCTTACTCAGCAGGTACAAGGTGTCGCGGGACGTGGCGAAGGCGAACGGCTGGAACTCGGGAAGGTCGTCGTTGGGGGTGACCCAGGCGGCGACGTCCGGGTCGAGCAGGCAGCTCGCGTACTGCCTCGCGGTCTCATAGATGCCGTCGCGCGTTTCGGTCGCGCCGGAGACGGTGCCCTGGAGCTGGGCGGCGACCGCATGGTGGCCGGCGTCGGTGAGCAGGTCCACCGGGGTGCGGTCGGCCGGCATCGCGAGCCAGGCCAGGACGTCGGTGATCGGCCGCCGGTGGGACGCGGCGGCGAGGAAGAGGGCACCGAGGGTGTTGCTCGCGGCGGTGGACCAGAAGTCGGAGCCGCTGGACTCGTCCACGCTCGCGGTCACGAAGTGCCCCGCCAACCTCTTAGCCCCGGCGAGATCGCGGGCGTCAGCGAGGATGTCCCACCACATCTCGCGCGGGTGGTGGGCGATCTGCTGCGGATCGAGGGTCCAGATCGTGCCGACCTCGGCACGGGCGTCCACCGTGGTGGTGAAGGCGTCGTTCGCGGCTTTATTACTGGTGAGCAGGACCGGCCCCGGTGCCGAGAGGATCGCGGGGATCGCCAGCCCGGACGTCTTGCCGGAACGCGGGGCCATGATCGCGACGATCACGTCCTCCCAGGACGCGCGGACCTCCGCGCGACCGGGATCGAGGGTGCCGAGCAGGATGCCGCGGTCAGCGGGCAGGACCTCTTTTACTCTCCCGGCCGCCCAGGCTCGGGCGCAGGCTCTTCGCCTTGGCGACGATCTCCTTGTCCAGCAGCGGCGCCAGGTCCGTCTTCCGGGCGAGGCCGGACTTGGACCCGGCACGCCAGCGCATCCACAGCACGGCAGCGGTGACGACCAGGGCAACGGTGAACAGGGCGGGGACGACGCGGGCGCCGACCATCAGCATGCTGGTGCTCAAGGCCGGCCACAGCACCTCCGGGTGCAGCAGCGCTTCCGTTACGCGGAAGGGGGCCCATGTCCCGCTCCCGACGAAGGTGTTGGTGAGATTTCCGGTCAGCCAGGCCAGGGAGCCGAAGGCCATGGCGGAGCCGAGGATGCCGAACAGGAGGTAGAGGAGCGCGTCCGACCCGGTGGTGGTCGAGGGCGCGCTGGTGCGCGGGGAAGGCACGGCGGTTCCTTGGGTGTGCGAGCGGGCAGGGGCGGGGCGCGCTCGGCTCTCGTGCAGCTCATGGGGGTACTCCTGGACGTCTGAGGCGGAACGTTTCAGCGGGGTCGGCTGGCAGAACGAGGCGCGGGCGTAGGTGCTGCGGTGGCCGGCGGACTGCCGGTCGACGGCGATGTTCCGGCGCGCGGCGAGGAGGCGCGGGCCGCCCGCTGCCGGTCTGAATCGACGTTCCGGGCAGCGGACGGCACAGGAGCAGCCTCGGCACCGAGGACATCGTCGAGCAACTCCCGGCTACGCAGAACGTTGACCATCTGGTGGTGCCGGGGGTCCGTGCGCTCTGCGGGACAGGCAGCGAGACCGTCCTCGGCGACGGACGTCCTGGAGCATCCCGTACGCGGCTGCCAGTCGGGTCCACGTCTCGAAAGTCGGATTGTGATGCGGGTTGTCGAAGTCGAGACGGGCGCGAGTCCATTCGGCGACAGAGGCGACGAGTTCGGTCAGTTCGGGCAGAGCCCCGACCAGTGCGCCGTTGACCTCCTCGATGATGCCCGCCACCTCATCGGGCGAGGCGTCCTCGTGGAGGCGAGAAATCATCCCGCGGTCCGAGTACGGATCGGCGGAAGCGCTGGGCAGGTGCCTGACCTGCAGCGGCTTGTTGGAGCCCGGTGCCGTGCTGCGGTGGGCGAGCCGGATGTTGTGCTGCATGGCCGCACCGACGGCCTCGCCGATGCTGGAGTAGTACTCGGGCACGTTTGCCTCTTCGGGTGAGTGGTCCTTGACGGGTGAGTCGAGCGGGGCGCGCGACGTACTGGAGGCCGACGGCGGAGAGAGCGGCCGGGGTCACCGTCGGGGGGTTGAGGCGCGCGGTGGGTGACCCGTCGCCGAGCAAGGCGCCGGCGCGGAACTGGACGCCGAGGAGTCCTTGGCCTGGTTCGCCGCAGGAGAAGTGGCCAGAGCGGCACCAGGGTGATCACGGACGGTCCGTGCTGCGGAGTAGCTCGTCGAAGCGGCGCCGACGCGGCGTAGCTCGGGCTCGGAATCGACGAGTTCGGACTGGGCCGAGCTGATGAACTCCGAGGCGAAGCCGAACCGGTCAGCGAGCGCATACGCGTCCTCATCCAGGTCGTTGACCTGTTCTCCCGCTGCTTCCAGCGCCTCCCGGACACGCTCCAGCGCACCGTGCTTGGGGTTAAGGAGGTGGTCAACTGCCCGCTGAAGGCTGGCTCCGTCTTCGGCCGCACGGATCTGGTCTGTGATGCTGAGAAGTTCGGCTCCGGCGGCGTAGGGCCCCAGCGCATGCACCGGAGGGCTCAGCCGGGCCGTGTCGAGAGACGGCGGGAGGGTGACGTCATAGCGAGCGGCTCGAAGCATCTCGGCCGCATGGCTGGCGATGGCGACCTGGTCGGCGAGCGGAGTGGTGGTGGGCAGGCGATGGCGTCGGCCGTGCCAGTCGTCGATCTGCTTGAAACCGGCGTGACGGAGGAGCTGCGCGGAGAGGTCATCAGTAGCGCCCTTGGCAACGACGCTGCCGCTGAACTCGGACGTGATGGTGATCGAGGTAGGCACGGAAGTCTCCGGGGCAGAGGGAGCGAAGGACCCGTTGGAGGTGGGCCAGTGGGCAGAGCGTCCGGCAAATCCGGGGTTTGGTCCGGCCGAGAATCGCTGGTAGAGGCCGCACGGTGGCGGTCAGCCGGGTGCCCCGCCGCAGCAGGGCACCCGGTCGGTCAGAAGAAGGGATTCTTTGTCGGCCGGTCGGCCCCGGTGGCGGCTCGGAGCAGTTCGGTGAGGTCTTCGGGCTCGGACGACCTCTGGTCTATCCACCACCCGGCGCGGGTCACCGTACGAGCGTTCTCCTCGATCTCCGCCCAGTCCGCTTCGCTGGTCGTGCCTTCGGTGACCAGTGCGGTGTAGGCGTTGGTCAGGATCTGGTGACGACAGCGTACGCCCCAGGGAACGGCCCGCTCGGTCCCCTCCAGGGGAGGCATCCGGTACTGCTCGGACCAGGCTTCGGACGCCGTCTGCTCCTCGGCGCGCTTCGCCTTGAGCCAGGCGGCCTTGTCCTGCTCGTCGCCCTCGTTCGAGGCGCGCCAGCAGTCCGTGCACTCCTGCCTGGCGAGCCACTCGGCGAAGCCTGCGCGACCGTCGGCCATTTGGTTGGACAAGTCGCGGTCGGCATGGTGACCGCAGGCGTGATTTTCGCGATTCACTCGTCTCAGGAGCCAGCAAGGCGCGGCCGTCGGCATCGACGAATCGGCTGAGCCGACGGCCGCATCCTCTGAGTGGTCAGGAGGGCTTGGTCTCGTGATCTAGGGCATCGATAATCGACACGATCGTTGCCAGATCTGCTTCGACCTCGTCGACGGTGATCGTCGCGCGCCCGCGTCCGCTGCGGTCGCCGGTGTGGGCGATCAGGTTGCGGCGAGCCACAATCCGGTCCAACTCTGTTGTGGACTCGTTGACAGCGACCTTGCGCCGCTTGTCGACACGGGTCATGAGCTTCTTCTCGCCCACGAGACTGAACAACTGACCGATCTGGGCAGGCGCGGGGCTGGCCCGCATCCGGATCTCCATTTCAACGACTTGTCGAAGCCCCCAGCCTCGTTTCTCGTACTTCTCCTGGATCGCGAGGTAATCCCCCACTGTCATAGACAGCTCAAGCAACCCCCCTGGAGGTGGGGTGGAGGCAATGGCAGTGCTGTAGCGCTCCATGACTCGGTCTGCGCAGAAGGTCTCTATGGCCGCGCAGGCGGCCACGAGGGCCTGCCTCAGGAGAGGCCTGAGGTTAGGTTCCTGGAGCTTCTCTCGCAAAGTGGCATGGCCTGGCTTGAAGGTCACGAAAACCCGGTCGTTCTCCAGGCACTCCAGCTCATCCCAGTACTTCTGCGGCAGGGAGAGAGCGTCGCCGAGTCTTTCCCGCTTCTCACGTCGCATCTTGCGCTGCCGGTTATTGACAAGGGTCTTGGCAAGGTCTACCAGGATCTCAGCGTCTTCGAGATTGAGGTCGAACGCTTCACGTGCCGTCAGCTTCGGGGGCGCGCCCATGTGTGCTCTCCGGGGTCTCAGTTGTGATGTTGATCAGAGTGCCCCTCGGCCTGCTGATCGTCCATGTGTTTCCCGGAACGAATGAAGTGAACGCTCACATCGCCTCGCGCGGATAGACGAGCCCCGCATGGCAGCACGATCACCCGCCGGCAGCTGCCAGGGTTGCCGACACCGCCGGGCCGAGCATGCGGCGGATCGAGGTCCTTCGGGTGGTGCCTCTTCATTGCTCACCGAGCGCCCCCGCCCATCTGGTCACGCGCCCGCCTGCCGAGCACGGCAAAGTCGTCAAGCCACTTCTGCGTGACGTGGGCCTCCCAGATCGGCAGGTGTACAGCCGACACCCATGCACCCAGCGTTCGACTGCCCGACCCCAAGTCCGCAAACGCACGGAATCGTAGAGGTACATACCCTTTCGGGATTCCTTCAAGGCGGATGCCTGTGCCGACGCTGAGGGGGTTCGCGAGCCAGACGCTATTCGCCTGCGGCTCCAGACGCCTAAGCGGCCTGTGAAGGATGTGTTCCGCCGGAAACAGGTACACCATCGGACCGGGCCCGTCGATATCGATCTCAAGGCCAACGCCATCGACACCGAAGCCGAGAGCTCCCACGTTCGAGACGCGGACTCCAAGGAACTGCTCCTCCATGCGATCGCTGAGGAGCTTGAGGCTCTTGAGATTTTCGATCTTGGATACGACGTTCTCGCCGCGGGCCCGGATGATGCCTACGACCTCTACCTCTGCCCTCGGCGTCGTGAAGGCCAGGAAAATCTGCTCGACCTGGTTCTCGGTGAGGCCGCCACGCCGCCCCTGAGCCACTTGCTCGGCCTTCCAGGCAAGTAGCTCCTCGGCGGGGTAGTCGTCCTCGAAGTCGTCCACCCACTTGTGGTGCTTGGTGCACAGCAGAAGCAGGTTATCTTCCGCGTTTCCCCGCTTGCCTTCGAAAGCGGGGTCGTACCTCGCGCCGCCGGGCTTTTCCGCGCGGATGTGCGCGATCTCCACGTTGACGCTGATCTGCTCACGATGCTCCTCGATGAGCACTTCCTCGCACTCCGGGTAGGCGCAGTGGGATGCGCGTCCGAACAGCACCTTGCAGAGCCTCGGGGTGGGGCTGAAGTCACTCACGTACTTGAGGGTATGAGGACCCACCGACAGCGGCGGGCCTGTTTGAGTAAGCACCCGCGGTGGGACTTTGGTCGTGGCGCCAGCTGTGCCGGAGGTCCGTCCGGAGCATGTCCATCTCCCTGTGAGACAACGCGGGACACGAGAGACTGCAGCAGGCCAATGGGCGCACGGGCCCACTCATCAGACCGAGTGACACGCCATGAGACGGATCGGAGCTGTCCCAAGAAGGTGTGGTCGATAGGCCAGATCGTCTTCACGGCCATGGAAGGGCCTCCTTGAGGAGTTGGATCAGCGGTCGCGGGAGTACGCGATGCGAGGGTCAACCGGCCGGACCGGCGGTGTGGTGACGGCGGCGGCGGGGACCGGCGCCCTGCCCCGTAGACCGGCACGGGCCGGGCTGGCGGCGAGCGCAGCGGCGCTCAACGGAGACGCGTGAGCGGGACCACGGCCGCGCTCACGGCCGACCGCCGACGTGGCAGCAGGGCGGGGCCGAGCCGTCACCTCTCGAGCGAGGCGGGGCTGCACTGCGACCTGGAGCCCCGAACGGTGCAGGGCCACCGTGGCGTCGGCGACTTTCCCCAGCGCCTCGACGCGATCGGTGGTCGCGGGGAGCGTGTAGATGTCCAGGCTCGAGTTGTGCCGCCAGCCGTCCTCCACCAGCGCGAGCCCGCTGAGGCCGGAGACACGGTCGTCGAGGGCTGCGACGATGCCGATCTGCGGGTGATCGGCGAAGGCGACGTCTGGTTCACCGAGCGGACCGCGGTCGCGTACCTGTGCCGTTTCGGGCGCCAGTGCAGGGTCAAGTGCGATGTCCACATCGACTTGGTAGCCGGCCTTGCGCAGCAGCTCGATGGCCCGGCTCGTACGGCCGTGTCCGTCACGGTTCTGGTCGGCCAGCGCGTACAACGTCGGCTGGTCGGGGACGGGATGGAAGTCGAATCCCTTGAGCATCCAGGTGCTGGCCGCGAGGTTCTTCGGGTTCGCGGCGACGATGCCGTGGGCGGGGTGGTGGCCGAAGGCCAGGTCGGGCAGCACGTCGTAGTGGCTGGGCATGGCAGATCCATCCGAGGCGGGTGCGGTTACAGGTGCGGGCGACGGGCGGATCAGTTCTGCGGGTGCGGTGCACGGAGGACTCCTGGATCGCGGTCGGTCAGAGCCGGGGGGCGGATGAGGAACTGGCCGCCGGCGGCGCGGCCCGCGTGGAAGACTCCGGCGGCGGACCGGTCGGGAGCACGAGCTGGCCGACCGACGGCGAAGAGGCGAGAGCGATACTCGCCCGGGATGGAGCGGAGTCGGGCGGGAGCACGGTGGCGGCGCGCGCCTTGCCGGAACGTTCCTGCTCCTGGCGTGGTGGTACGCCAAGCTGGTCCAGGCGGGCGTCGACAGCGGAGAGGAGGTCCGGCACGCTGCCGCCGTGGCGCGCATGCGGACTGTCCGGCTCGGAGTCGTAGATCACCTCGTAGACGGCGGGCTCGGCGGACCGGTGGCGGGTGACCATCCAGCTTTCCGGGGACTCGGGGTACTCGGAGGGTGGCTCCTGCGGCGGCGAGATGATCAGCGAACTGCCGTCGGGAAGCTCGGCGTGGACGATGTAGTCGCTGAGGCCGTACTCGACGGTGCCCTCCAGGCCGCGCTGCCCGAGCGCGGAACAGAGGGCAGCCTGAAGGCGACGCGGATCGGACGTGGCGGTCGGGGGCGAGGTTTTGTGGTGCATGGAGTTCTCCGTTGCGAACGCCCCGCCGCACGGCGGGAGCCGACGGGGCGTGGAGCTTGAAGGAATGCGGTGGTCCATGAGGATCCGGTGATCGGGCAGTTTGGCGCTGCCGTGACTGCGTGCTAGGGATCACCGCGAGCGACAGGGAGCCGGCGGGTGCGATGCCGGCGGGACCTGGGTCGAAGCAGGTGATACGGCAGCGGTGTTGTGCGTCGAGCGGGTCAGGGCGACGCGAGCCCGCTCGGTCTGCGCCGGCCGTTCGGTGTCCGCCCGGTGAGCTAGGTATTCGCCGACGCGCACCAACGCCGGTCCCTTGGAACCCAGTTCGTGTGAGTAGTGCCAGCCTTCGGTGTTGCGGTGCTCCTCGGCACGCTCCTGGTAGAGGTGGAGCACGCTCGGCTGCGAACCGTCCATAAGCGCCATGACGCCGTCCCATTCGTGCCGCAGCTCCGCCGCCTGGAACAGGATGGTGTCGATCCCGCGTATCCGACGGAGGTCGTCACTGATCGGCCCCTCGACGTAGTCGGGGCCGTTGGCGGCGGCGCGGACCCCGGCCAGCACCTCGGGTCCGTGGTCGAGGAACACCTCGGCGTGCTTCCACGCTTCGGCGTCCCGCTTGACCTTCCCGTCCCCGTAGGCCTTGTCGTCCAGCGGCCAGCCGTCCGCGTCGCAGAGCGAGTCCGAAATCGCGTCCCAGGCGTCGCACGCCTCGTTGATCCCGGCGGCGGCCGAGGTCAGTGCCGGGAGGTGCCGTCGCCACGCCAAAGGGTCGGTGGCCTGCCACGGCGGGTTGTCACCGGAGGAAGGGGTGGAAGAAGCAGACATGATCGATTCCCTTTGCTGTGCTGGTCGTTGGGCTAGGCGGCCATACGGGCGTCTGTGTCGAACAGCTCCCGCTCTGCCGGATGGAGGATGTGCTGGGTGATGAACGAGCGGCCGGCGACCTTCCACAGACCTCGGCCCTTGGTCAGGGCGGACACCGCCTGGGTCTCGACGCCGGTCAGGCCGAGCAGAGATGCAGCGGCGGCGAGCTGGTCGGGCTCTTGGCGGTAGATGATGCGCGTGCTGCAGTCCGCGAGGAGCCCCTCGGCCAGGACCCGGCCGCGCGAGCCGGCGTCGCCCGCCGAGAGCAAGTCGCTGAGCCGGTGGATCACCATCAGGTTCGCGATGCCCAGCCCTCGGGAGAGCTTCCACTGGCTCTGCATCCGCTCCAGCAGCCCGACGTGCCGCATCAGCCGCCACGCCTCGTCGTAGATCACCCAGCGCCGACCACCATCGGGATCACTGAGGGCTGACTCCATCCACGCGCTCGCGCACGTCATCGCGAGCACCAGTGCCGTGTCGTCACCGGAGCCGCCGAGACGGGAGAGATCGATGGACAGCATCGGTGTGGTCGGGTCGAACGAAACGGTGCTCGGCGCGTCGAACATGCCGCTCAAGTCGCCGTGCACGAGACGTCGCAGGGCATGGGCGAGGTCCTGGGCGGCTGAACCGAGGTGCCCCGCCTGGTGGCCGAGGGCCTGGTCGAGGCGTTCGGGGGAGCCGAGTACGTGGGCGATCTCGCCGAGCAGCGGCACCGTGCCCCGGGCGGCGGCGTCAGCGACGACCAGGTCCAGGGCCAGGTCGAGGGCGGTGTGCTCCATCGGCAGCAGGTCGCGCTTCAGCACGGTGCGGGCGAGGCTGGCCAGCAGCAGCAGACGGCGCTTGCGAACCTCCGTGAACCAGTCCTCCTCGCTCACGGAGGCGGGGCGGGCCGGAGCGTCCAGCGGGTTCAACCGTCCAGGGAGCCCCGGGCCCAGGGCGATGCTGTAGCCGCCGAGGGCCTGCGAAACGCCGGTCCACTCTCCCTTGGGATCGCAGGGGATGTAGATCCGGTAGCCGTGGGCGATCGACCGGGTGGCGATCGACTTCGCCAGCGCCGACTTGCCCATGCCGATGATCCCGGCCAGGACCGCGTTGGGGTTGGTGAAGCCCTCCACCCTGCCGCTGTTGTAGAGCGAGAACGGGTCGAAGCAGAAGGCCGCCTCCGCGTGCACATCGCGGCCGATGAACACCCCTTCGGCGCCCAGGCCGCCCTCGGCCACGAACGGGTACGCGCCGCTGGCTGTGGCGGTGGTCATCCGGTGGGCGGGCAGGGCGAGCTTGCCGCCGCGGGCGGAGGCCGGACCGGGGCGACCGGCGAGCGGGTAGGTGGGCCGCAGATCCGGGTCGAGGGTCTGCTCGGCGCGGTGCTTGGGCGGGTTTCCGGCGAGGCGCGCCTGGCGGCGGGCTTCGGTGAAACCGGCTCGGGCGGCCCGCTGCTCGGCGCGCGTCGTCTTACGGGGCACGAACAGAGGGGAGGCGCTGGCGCGGGTACGGGGCATGAGCGTTCTCCAGATGAGAGGTGGGTCAGCGGCGGACGAGGCCGGTGAACGGGGCGTGCAGGTCGGCCGGGGTGGTGCGCCGCCGGACGAGATGAGCGGTGCGCTGGTGGCGTTGGCAGATGGTCAGTTCCGGTGCTCCCTCCGGAAGGCCGGCCTGGCACGCCTCCGGTGCGGGGATCTCGCCGGAGTCCGGCCGGGGCGCCGCGTGGTAGGCGGCGTGGAGGTGCTCGGCGGCCTGCCAGATGCGGGTGCGGGCGGTACGGAGCTGGTCGCCCTCGACCGCGACGAGCTGCCCGGTGCGACCGGTGTGGGCGTCGAGCAGCCCGTACAGCGCGACGAGGTGGGCGTGCAGGGCGTCCAGCTCGGCCCGGGTGGTGACCAGCGGGCCGCCCGGGATGTTGAGGGCCCGGTGGAAGTCGAGCGCGGCGGTGGCGAAGGGCACGAAGTCCTGCGCGGTCGGGCTGGCGGTGCGGGACATGAGGGTGCTCTTTCGAAGGGAGGGGTCAGGCAGCGAGCGCGAGCGGCAGCGCGGCGGCGGTGAACGCCTCGGCCTGCTGCCAGGTCAGCGGCCGGAGATCGAGCTGGGCGCCGACAGCGGCGGTCTCCACGACGGCGCAGGCGGTGCGCAGCTCGTCCTCGGTGTCGGCCGAGACGGTCAGCAGACCGGTCAGGGCGACGTCGGCGTGCCCGGCGATGAGCTGGCGTTCGCGGGACTTGATGTCCTGGTACTCGATCGAGTCCGCCTCGGAGTCGACCTGGCCGCGCCGGGCCCGTTCGGCGGCGTCGGCGATCACGCTGGACTTCTTGCGCTGCACGTCGCGCAGGGCGGCGTCGAGGTTCTTCGGCTCGTAGGAGAGCGACAGCGTGCGCCGCACCCCGCCGGTGAACAGGAGCTGGTGCAGGAAGCCGGCGCTGGTCTCGGTGCGCGGCCAGTTCTCCACCCAGTAGGTGGCGTGCACGGCGGAGTCGGTGGCGATGTGGTCCGCCTTCTCGACGACCACGACGGGGCCGGCGGCGGCGGGCTCGGCCTCGGGGCGACCGGCCGTAGACCAGCGGTCGAGTGTCGCCAGCGCCTTCGGGTCGTAGGAGGTGCGCACCACGGCGGCGATCTCGCGGGCGGTGAGCCAGCCCGTCGGGGTGAGACCGGCGGTCCGCGCCGCCTGGTCGAACGTGGAGGTGAGCTGGGCGAGGACGCTGAAGGCACCGGTGAGACCGCCGCCAGCCTGGTTGATCAGCCGACGGGCCGCCTTGGTGTCCAGGGACACCGCGACGTACGCCTCGTGCGGGGCGGCTGCGGGACCGGCGCTCTGGATCAGCTCGTTGTAGATCGCGCCGGCCATCGGGGTGTCGGGGCGGCCGTGCTCTTCCCAGTAGCGGCGCAGCGCGTCGCCGGAGTCGGGGATGGTGCGCTCGATCACCTGGATGCGGGCGATCTGCCCGGTACGGGCGAGAGCTGCCAGCGCGCGTCCCCAGCCACCGACGTTGGTCTGCTGGGTGCCGGGGTCGAGCAGGGCGTAGGCGCGGGAGGAGACCTTGACCACCGCGGTCAGCGTCCCGGTGTGCGGGTTGTGGACGGCGCCGTACTTGCCGTCGGGAGCAGTGGTCACGCGCAGGCTGGCAGCGGTGCCGGGAAGGTGGAGCAGTCCCTCGCGGGTCGGCCGGCGAGAGGGGCGGGTGAGCCAGACGAGCTGGCCTCGCATCCGGCGCAGCGCGTACCGGACGACGATCGGGGCCCAGTCCGCCAGAGCACGGCCTCGGTGGCGGACGAAGACGAGCAGAGCGATCACGGCCCACAGCGGGATGAGCTGGAGGGCGCCGACCACACCGCGGGCGAGGATCACGGCGAGAAGGAGAAGGCCGGTGAGCCCGGCGACGGCCAACTGCGGGACGGACAGGCCGAGCAGGACGCCGCGCCTGCTGCGGTGCGGGAACTTCACGGTGGGCGTGGAGGACTGGTGCTTGCCGGACATGGTGGTTCCAGACGGTGGGAGCGGGCGGAGGACGGGGCGCGCGGCGCTCTTCTGGACGTCATGGCGAAACCTTCCTGCGGATGGGGAGGCGGGGGCGGGCCGTGGAGTGCGGCCCGCCCCCGGTGATGTGGGTCAGGAACCCGACGGCGGCTGGGTGGGATACACCCAGTTCGTCGGCGTCGCGGAGCCGGTGGCCGACGGACCGGACGCGGACGCCGGAGTGCCCGAGGCCGAAGGTCCGGGGTCGGCTGGCGGCATGGAGGTCATGTCGCCGCCCGGAGCCGATGCGGCAGCGAGGTGACCGGAACCGCCCGCAACGCCTTGGGCAGTCGACTCGGACCCTTCCGGTTCGTCCTCGCCAGGACGTGTGATCAGCGGCGGGATCCCAGGGCGCTGGATCAGAGCCCGGCCCTTGTCGCCGCTCGCGTCCGGGTCTTCGCCGTACCGGAAGCGGGTCTGCTGCTTGGGCGGCCCGGCGTCGATGCCCTCCTTGCTGAGGTTGCCGCCGGAGGGGTTGATACCGGAGGCGACGCCATCGGTGCCCGCGCCCGGGACCTGGTTCGGACCCTGCGGAGCGGGAGCGCCGGTACCGGCCCGCAGCGCGAGGCTGCCTGCGGTCTTCGCGGCTCCTGCGGCGACCGCCATGCCGGCGACACCAGTGCGGTGCATGTCGTCGTGGCCGCCGCCGTCGCTGGCCCAGTGCACGAACTTGTACGTCGCGTAGGGGCAGAGCAACACCAGGACCATCACGACGATGCCGGCCATCGCGTCGGACAGGGCCGCCATTCCGTCGCTGGCGTCGGTCTTGCCCATGGCGGAGACGCCGATCAGGAAGACGACGGTCATCAACAGCTTGGAGACGATCAGGGTGCCGGTGGCCTCGATCCAGCCGCGCCGCCACCGTTTGGCGACTTCCCAGCCGCCGCCCGCCCCGGCGAACACCGCGAGCGCGACCATGATCAGGACGCCGACCTTGCGGGCCACCATCACGCCCCAGTAGAGGAAGGCGCCGATCGCGCACCCGAAGGCCACCAGCGCGGGCACACCCCAGCCGAGGCCGTACATGGCCCCCATCTGATCAACCTTGATCACACGACGGATCGCGTCGTCGATCGAGGTGTTGGCGGCTTTGAAGAGGCCGTCGGACAGTGCGTCCACCATGGTGATGGCGACGGTCGTGAAGGCGATGGCGGAGAAGCTGAACAGGACTCCGGTCATGGTGCCGAACGCCGCCTTGGCGAGGGCGCGTTCGTCACGGCGCCAGGCCGCGGTCATGAGCTGGATGCAGAAGATGCCGACGGTCAGGGCGAGGCCGATGGGCAGCAGCAACTCGTAGTTGTCGCGGAACCACCCGGCGTTGAGATCGATGGCCGTCGTCTTGTTGACGGCCTTGGCGGCCAGGTCGGCCGCGCTGGACGCCAGCTCGCCCGCCGACTTCGCGATCCACGCGCCGAGACCGTCGGTGACGGTGCCGGCGGGGTTGGTGGCGAAGTCGACAGCGCCGCACACCTTGTCCATCAGCGGGAAGTCGCAGACTCCCATAGGTCATACCTCCGTTCTGGGGCGAGGGTCAGGGCGCGACGGACGGCATGACGCCGACCAGGGCGCAGGAATGGTTGGGCCGGCACTGGACCGCGAGGGTGGTGGACCGGCTCTCCGCGCCGCCGGCAGCCGAGCCCTTCCAGCGAATCGACTGCTTGCCGGAGACCGTGACGGCGTAGACGTACGCCTGGGTGATCGCCCCGGGGTCCTCCTGGAGAGCCTGGGTAAAGGCATGCGGGAAGTGCCCCTCGTTGATCCTGGCGGTGGCGACCTGCTTGTTGGCCGCCATCTCCTTCCACAGCACGGCCGAGGGGACCGCCTGGTCGACGGAGGCCGGGTCGGCGTACTTCGACTCCGTGGTCAGCCAGCCGCGCAGCGCCTTGCGCAGCTCTGGCTGCGAGTACGCGCGGGTGTCGTACGACCAGAGCGCTGCGGCGGCGGCCTTCCCGTACGTGATCGGGTCGTGGGTTTTCGGCGGAACGGGCAGAGCGCGGGGCCGGGTGTGCGGCCCGGACGGTGTCGCGGGCGACGAGGACGTAGTGGGCGAACTCGGCGGTGGGGAAGCGGTATCGGAGGGGCTTCGGCCCTCGCGGGTGAGGTAGGCGGCCAGGCCGGCGAGGGTGACGAGCACCGCCAGGACGGCAGTGCCGAGCAGCGCCCGGCGGCGCACGCGAGATGCGCCGCCGGGGTGGGTGGAGTGCTGAGCCATCAGTGGACCTGCGTCCCGAGCGTCGAGAAGAACGCCACTACACCGTTGGCCGCACCGAGAAGAAGGGCCGCGCCAGCGCTGACCAGCACGCCCTTCTTCCCGTTCGCCTCGGCCTGGTGACCACCGGAGTGGTGACCCCAGGCCCACACGCCTGCACTGACGGCGAGGGCTCCGACCACGGCGATGAGCCCGAACAGGTTGATCGAGCCCATCACCTGCTTGAGGACGTTGAGGCCAGGGAGCCCGCCCTCGTTGGGCTTGATTCCGGGGTCATAGGCGAGCTGTATAACCTGTTCAGCGAGATACACGGGAACTCCAGTTCGAATGAGCGCACGCCAAAGCCCGGTGGGGCGAACCAGCGGTGCGAGGGGAGGTGAGGAGGGGGAGGAGCGCCGGTCAGACGACTCGGCGGGCCGCGAGAATCCGCGATTTCCAGGACGCGACGGTGGTGATCCGTACGACGTCACCGGTGTGCGGGGCGTGGACGATCAGGCCCTGCCCGATCGCCATCCCGACGTGTTCCGGTACGGCGGCCGTCCCCTCGGTGAAGAGGAGGTCGCCCGGCTTGAGGGCATCGACCGAGACGGCCTTGCCGTCCTTGACCTGCGTGTACGTGGTCCGCGTGAGGGTGACCCCGGCGGCCTTGTACGCGCCCTGCATCAGGGAGGAGCAGTCGCAGCGGCCCATCGGGTTTTTGCCGTGGGAGTCGGTGCACGTGCCGCCCCACTGATACGGGGTGCCGAGCTGGCCGAGCGCCCACCGGATCGCCGTCTGCACCTTCGGCGGCGCGGAGGCGGGAATCTTGTACTCCTTCGGCAGTGCACCCGCCGGGATGGTGCCGAAGTCCGTCCCGTCGCCGTCCGCCGAACAACCCCCCGCGGAATCGGGAGACGGGCTGGTGTCGGCAGAGCCGGACGGCGACGGGCTCGGCGATGCGTCGCCGGCCTTCTGCAGCAGGGGCTCGATGGCCTTCTGCAGGGCGGTGGCCAGCGGCTCCCATTTGGCGTACGCCTCCGGAAAGCCCGACTTCTGTACCGCCTGGGCGGCCTGGGTGACAGAGAGGGACTGCCAGCCGGAGACCTTCTTGAGCCCCTCGTAGAACTTCGTCGAGGCGTGCACCGGGTCGAGGATCTGGCTGGCCGTACCCCAGCCCATCGACGGCCGCTGCTGGAAGAGACCCAGCGAATCGCGATCGCCGTAGGTCGGGTTCCGCAGGCCGCTCTCCTGCAGCGCGGTCGCCAGGGCGACGACCTGCCCTCGGGCGGGGATGTTCATCGCGACGCCCGTGGCCTGGATCGTCTTTGCGTTGGGCACTTGGTCGGCAGGTGCGTCCAGCCCCGGCACGGAGACCGAGCCCTCGTCGCCGCCGTCCAGGATGGCCTTCACCTGCTTGACGACGGCGGAGGCGTCCACACCCTGTGCACCGTCGGTCGAGCACGAAGCCGAGGCGGTCCCGGCCCCGATGCCAAGGATCGGCAGTGCCAGCAGGAGTGGTCCGGTGGCGCACAGACCAACGAGGGCTCCCGTCGTCTTCTTCACGGCCGCCGCCGTTCAGCGCGACGGCGGTGCGGACCGGTCGAGGGAGGTGGGTCGGGGCGCGGGTGTGTCAGGGCATGCTGCATCGCAGCGGCTCCTCGGTGTTCGAAGGAGACGCGGTGCCGACTTCTCGTGCAAAGCCGTCGGCACCGCGCCGATGTGCATCCGCCTCTCGGCGGGCCCGGGTCAGAGGAGTTGGTAGCTCCAGGACGCCGGTTTCAGGTCACGCGCGGCAGCCAGCCGCGCTCGTAATCTCAGGCAGTGCACAGGGGCCTCCTCATGGCGCTCGCGGGCAGATGGGCAACATGCCTCCGACGCTGCTCGATTGGACGAGATAGCACGGATAAGCACAGCTCAACGGGGGTGGAGCAGCGCTCCTTCCCGGTGGCACGGCGAGACAGTAGACCGGGATTCCGGCCGCGCCAAACGACTGCCATCCAGGGGCCCGAAGCAGGGAGCCACCTCGTTAGGTGCGGCCGGAATTCGCCGTTAACCTCCGCTGCAACCTCGCACCGGATGCACGCCGTTGAGCGCTGCCCGGAGCAGGTCCAGACTCCGCCGCGCCCGAAGAGAGGCCCTCCCCATGAGCTACACGCTGCACCGAGGCGACGCCCTGACCGTCCTGAAGTCCCTCCCGGACGAGAGCGTCCAGGCGGTGATCACCGATCCGCCGTACAACTCCGGGGGCCGCACCAGCTCCGACCGGACCGGCCGTACCGCACGTGCCAAGTACGTCACGAGCAACTCGGCGCACGACCTCGCCAACTTCCCGGGCGAGAACCGCGACCAGCGCTCCTACCGCTCCTGGCTCACCGAACTTCTCACCGAGGCGTACCGGGCCTCGACCGAGCACGCGGTCGCCATGGTCTTCACCGACTGGCGGCAGGAGCCGACCACCTCCGACGCCCTTCAGATGGCGGGATGGACCTGGAGCGGCACGATCCCGTGGATCAAGCCGTCCAGCCGACCCCGCAAGGGTGGGCCGAAGCAGGACTCGGAGTTCATCATCTGGGGCGTCAAGGGCTCCCTCGACAACACCCGCGACCTCTACCTGCCGGGGCACTACATCGCCTCCCAGCCCCGCAAGGGCCGAGTTCACATCACCCAGAAGCCCGTCGAGGTCATGCAGCAGCTCGTCCAGGTCTGCCCCGAGGGCGGCACCGTCCTCGACCCGTTCACCGGCAGCGGCTCCACCGGGGTCGCGGCCCTGCGCGAGGGACGCCGCTTCGTAGGCGTCGAGCTGTCCGCGCACTACGCCGACGTCGCCGAGGAGCGGCTGCGGGCCGAACTGACGAAGGACGACTTCGAGCTGGCCGGACCGGAGGCATGATCGTGAGAGCGAAGAGAGGCCAGGGCCTGCGGCCCACAGACGCCAAAGGGGCGGCTGGAGCATCGACTAACCGATGCGCCAGCCGCCCCTCCTGTTACGTCAGGCCGCCTCGAACGCCCGCCGGATCAGCGGCGCCGCCTTCTCCAAGTCGGCTGCCGAGACGACGCGGACCTCCAGGTCGCCGGTCCCGAGATGTCCGATACCGCGCATGTCCCGGGTGAAGCCCTCCTCCAGCGCGACCGTGTCCGGGTCGAGTCTGAGGTACACCAGGATCGCCTCGTGCTTCGGACGGAAGATCACCGACGCCACGTTCACCAACCGCCGGTAGGCGATGTAGTGCCGCAGGGACGCCACCTCCACCTCGCCCCATGCCGTAAGCGCCTCGTCCAGTTCCGCGTACAGGTCCCGCAGGCACTCCGGCACCGCTCCTCCACCAGCAGGCGCAGAGACCGCCGAAGCCGTCGGCGCGCTGTCCGCCACGGGTGCCCGCTCCCGGCCCCGGCGAGACGAGGCAGCGCTCGGGAAGCCGGTCGCGGAGTCCACGAGCAGCAGCCCCAGCAGGCCACCGTCGAAGATCCGGTAGCGCACCAGGTCGATCCGCTCGGGCAACCTCTGCACCGCCACCCGGTCGTGGTGCGAGAAGCCCGCCGCGATGCAGATCATCCGCGGACGACGCCAGTCGACGGACTCAGCGGCCTCCGCCCCCAGCACCTTCCGCACGAGCGCCTCGAACTCGTGGTGCGCCGACTCCAGCCAGGACAGGTAGGAGACAGCCTGGGACATCACCCCGCTGTCCGAGCCCTTCTTGAACTCGATCACCACCGGACTGCCGTTCTCATCGAGTCCCAGGGTGTCGATCCGCCCCCGGTGCCAAGGCCCGGTCGGATACTCCGAGGCCAGGAAACGGACGCCCAGCATCTGCTCCAGGCCGGCCTCGACCCGCCGCTGCAGCTCCACCTCCAGCGCCACCGTCGAGCCGGCCAGCTCGACATCCCGTCCGTCCGCGTCCTGCCGGAACATCATCAGCTCGGCCACCAGCGCCCCCTCCCGCGATCTCTGCAAGGAAGCCAATCGAACGAACGCCCTGGTTATTCCACCTCTGGCGCGCCGGACCGTCTAGTGGGGCCGGTTTCACGCTGAGGGGTAGCGGAAGACGCCTGCGTGGCCGGTTGCCCTTGTAATCGAACATCCGATCTAATAGTTGCTATGCGCCCGTACGACTTCCCCCCTGACCTCCTACGTGACCAGACCGCCTGGTACAGCACCTACCGGCAGCTCGCGGATGGTTTCTCGGCCGCCAGCCCGACCGAAGGGCGCCGCCGTCTACTGGAGCTGTCGGCCCGGATCGCCGACCACCCGTTCTGGAGAGGATCGGCAGGAACCCCGGCTGCCCGGATGGAGCTGAAGGAGCTGGCCCAGCGCAACGTCCCCAGCGCGACCCCGGCCGTCCGGCGGGCGGGGTGATCGACAGCCAGCGCGCACGATGGCCAGGCAGGGTCACCGACTGCGGGGTGGAGTGCATGCGCAGCGCGCCGATCGTCGTCCATCGTCCCTCGGCGGCGGGCGGCCGGCGGGTCACGGTTTACCGCCGAGGTCGTGACGAGATCCTGGGCACCGCCTACTCCGACCACGATGTGGTCGTCTTCCTCGAAGCGCTCGGCATCCCTGACCCCGACGGAGTCCTGAACGATCCGAAGTGGCTGGAGTGGCGCGATGGCCCAGACCGCCCGTGGCCCACCGCGCCCGAGGGGCGCTGACCCGGTTCCGTACGAGGTCACCGTCTGCTGCCGCACCACCCGCATCGGCTGGGTCGATCCGGCTGACCTGGAGCTCAGCGCTGCGCTTCTTTTCACTGCAGTCCGTAGCCGTGCTGGCCACCGGGCGAATTCTGGCCAGATATTGCGGGCTTTATCAGCCCAGCGACTATCAGCTCACCTGATCCGAAAGTGGCTTCTCGGGCGATAGCTGCCTGAGGGCATGGCCGTTGAGCGGCTTCAGGGGCAACCTGTTCCGAGCACTCCGGCGTGATTGTCAGTGGCAACTGTCAGGGTAGGAGCAGTAGATGTGAACGAGGGGCGGTGTAGGTGCTGCAGCGTGATGACTCGGGAATCGCAGAGTCGTTCGATTTAGATTCGTTGACAGTGGGCGACCGGCTCAGACTGTTCAACTTCACCCAGCGCGATAACCACGTCGCGTACCTGTGGGTGCTGCGGGCGATGAATGTGCTGCGGGCTGTGCACCAGGTTCAGGTCCACACCGATGACGTGGCGAAGGCCTTGAGCGAACTTGCGGCAGCGCACGACGAGGTACCGAGTGCTACAGACCTGAACCTGCGGGCCATGCTTGACAATCTCGCGGCCGAGGACGAGCAGGTCCTCTACAAAGTGGAGGACGCGACTCGGTGCGGCAATCTGGCCGCTTACCGCAACCGCCAGTCGGTGTACCAGTTCACTGAGATCGGCTACCGCGTCTACTGCGCGGTGGAAGAGGTCATCGGGTCGCGGGTCCAGGACGCAAACCTGTCGCGTCTGGTCTTCGCCGACATCCTGGCGGACTTCAAGGCCCTGGCCACCGCGAACCGGCAGGGCGACCAGGACGAGGTCTACCGCAAGCTCACCCGGCTCGACAGCGTGCTGGAGGACATGACCCAACGGGCAGCGCGCTTCTATTTGACGCTCAACGACGTAGTCCGTACAACGGACATCTCCCCCGAGACGTTCCTCCGGTACAAGCATGCGCTGCTGGCCCACATGAGCGAGTTCACGGCCGAACTGGAACGCTATGCGCCCCGCCTGGCTGAGGCTGTGCATGAGGTGGAGGACACCGGGGTGGAGACGCTGCTGGAGCGGGCGGCCGCAGCGGACGAACGGCCCATGATGCGCCCGGCTGTACGGCTGGAGGACTGGCGGCGGCGCTGGATGGGGCTGCGGCAGTGGTTCTTGGCCGATGGCGCGGGCGGGTCCAGGGCGGATCAGTTGCAGGGCGCCACTCGCACCGCGATCTCTGGGGTCATCGCCTTGCTGAGGCAGGTCACGGAGTCACGCAGAGGCGGCGTGAGCCGCACTACTCAACTGCGGCATCTGGCCGCGTGGGCTGCCGCGGCACCGGATGAGCAGGCGGCAAACGCTCTGGTCGCCGCCGCTTTCGATCTGCGCTCCGTACGGCATCTTTCGGGCGCACACGACGATGACGACCAGATCTCGCCGCGTTCGACGTGGTGGGAGGCGCCGGGTGTGGAGATCAGCATCAGCCTCTTCAAGCACGGTAAGAGGCCGGCGCAGGGAGGTCCGCAGCCGGTGCGGAAGTCCCGGGGCGCGCACGCCCGCCTGCGCGAGGCTCAACTGGCAGAGCGGGCCGCGGAACGGAGCGCGGCGGAAACGCTCCTGGAGCACGGACCTCATGATCGAGTACTGAACCAGGCGGAGACTCGCGCCGTGCTCAAGCTGCTGACCCGCGCCCTGGAGGCGCGAACGGTCGTCGCGGGACGTCTGCGCTCAGGCACCGGCAGCAGCGATGTGCTGACGCTGCGTCTTGTGCCCAGTGAACGCGGGAGTCGCGTGCGGACCGAAACCGGCACGCTGCACCTGCCCGGTTTCGCCCTGGAGATCAAGCCACACGGTGCGATGCGTCGCCGTCTCGGATCGGGAGCGCCTTGATGCCTGCCCATCGCGTAGCCGCATCTGTGGAGCCCGCGGACCTCAGCTCGTACCAGCAGGCGGCCCGGCTCTTGTTGTTGCACAGCGTGGTCACCGAGACCTACCCGCGGACCAAGGCGCTTGCGTCGGTCCTGCAGTGGGCCGACGAACTGACGAAGGACTTCCGGGACCTTTTCGGATACACGCTGTCCACGAGTGCCCGTCATGCTCGCCTGCTGCGGCGGCTGGATACCTTCGACGAGAGCCAGGCGTTTCTCACGGTGAAGAGTAAAAAGCCCTTCGACCGGCGGCGGCTCGCGTACCTCTGTCTGGTCCTGGCGTGCTTGAACCGGTCGCGGATAGAGATCACCCTCGCCGATCTGGTCAAGTTCCTTGCTCCGTACGCCAACGCCATCGAGTATCTCGGCTTCGACGCGACGGCAGCGGGCCACAAGGACGCGGTCGTTGACGTGATGGACTGGCTTGTCGACCGAGGGGCGCTGCGGATTTCCGACGGTTCCACCGAGGACTGGGCCCGCGACCACGATCGTGGGGACGCTCTGTTCGACATCGACCACGACACCTGCGCAGCCCTCTTCAAGCCCAACAGACCCTTGCAGCACCTGACGAGTGCCGCCGGTCTGCTGGACACTCCGACCGCGGGCACCGGGCGGGACCCGCGTCGGCGTTTGGCTGCCCAGCGGGCCCGACGGATGCTCATCGAGCACCCGGTGGTCTACTTCGCCGGCATCGACCCGGAAACCGCGACCGCGCTGCGCCAGCCCACTCTGGCCGAGGACATCGCACGTCTGACCGGTCTGCCCGTCGAGCGCCGGGCTGAGGGGATCATGCTTGTCGATACCACGGGGCGTTTCACCGACAAGCGTTTCCCGGGGCGAGGAGGGGCAGTCAACCGGACCGCCGGTCTGATACTGGCGAAGATCGCGGACCTACAGGAAGACCCCGACCGTTCCGGCAGCCTGCAGCGCCTTCTCCCACCTGACCCGCGAGAAGAACACGCGGATCTGTTGAGTCGCATCGACATGGCCCTGCCCGAGGCCGGCACACTCGAAGCCCTCGCCCATGACCCGCAGACGGACAACGGCCAAGGGACGTACGGACCAGGAACGGAAGCCGACGCAGCCGAACAGCGGGCGGGCCTGCCGTTCGTTGAGCAAGGCGTGCTGGAGCAGATGATCACCGAGCTGTACGAGGAGTTCGGTCCGTCCTCGTTCACCAATAAATGGCAGGGCGATCCCGGAGGGCTTCTGGCCGAGGCCCTCTCTCTGCTGGCAGACCTGCGCCTGGTAGACCTCGTCCCTGGGGGAATCCTGGTGTGCCCTGCCGCGGCGCGTTACCGCAATATCACCGCCGTGCTGCCTCGACCTGCGTACGAAGGTCAGTTCGCCCTCGACTTCCCCCTAGAGGACACCTCTCGATGACGCTCATCCCGCATCCCCGCAATGCCGAGTATCCGGAGGCCCGATTCAAGCCCACGCGTGCGGGCGTGATCGGCCTGTGGGACTACATCGACGAGGAATTCGTCTTCGCCGACGGTCGCCTGGTGCTTCGCGGGCACAACGGATCCGGCAAGACCAAGGCCCTGGAGGTGCTCTTCCCCCTTGTGCTGGACGGCGTCCTAGACGCACGACGGCTGGATCCGTTCAGTGGCGAGGAGCGGACCATGAAATCGAACCTGCTCTACAAGAAGCAGGAGTCCGCATACGGCTATGTATGGATGGAATTCGCCCGCACTGCCCCCGACGGCAAGGTCATCGAGGCTGTTACCGCTGGCATCGGCATGCGAGTGACGAAAGCGATGCCCTCGCCGGCCCGCTTCTACTTCGTCACCGATGGCCGCATGGGCCTCGACTTTGGTCTCCTGGACGATGCCTCGCGGCCTCTGCGGGAAAAGGCACTGGCGAAAATGCTGGGCGAGGATGCCACGTACGAGACGGCAGAGGCATACCGCGATGCCATCGACGACCGGCTGTTCGGCCTTGGACGCGAGCGCTACAGCCAACTGATCAACCTGCTGCTCCAGTTGCGGCGCCCTCTCCTGGCCAAGGACCTGGATCCGGCCAAGGTGTCCGACACCCTCACCGCGGGTCTGCGCCCCGTCGACGAAGACCTGATCAAGCAAGCTGCCCAGGACTTCGAGAACCTCGCAGAGATCCAGGCGCTCCTCAATGCCTTGGCCGGGGCCGACACAGCCGTACAGAACTTCCTCCGTGAGTACACCAGTTACCTTCAGGTCCACGCCCGAGACCGCGTAGACCAGGTCAAGGAGCGCACGCAGGCCACGGCCGATGAGTGCGCCAAGATCCTTCAGGCAGCGGAGGAACGGCGGACCGCCGACGGGCAACTGGCTGAGGCACGGCAACGCCGGGACATCGGTGAACGGCATTGCAAAGAGATCGGCACACGCCTCGCCACCCTCAGGAACCATGACGCCGTTACACAGCAGAAGGACCTCGACGAGCTACGTGACCGAGTGCGCGACGAGAGCCAGGGCATCAAAGACAGCGACCGCCTCCTCAAAGGCGCTTGGGGGCACCTCGCCACTCTCAAGGGTGAGGCAGCGAGGATCGGCGAGCGGTGCGAGAAACTCAACGCAGCCGCATTACGGCACACCCGAGACCTCTTGGACGCGGCACGCAGCTCCGGCATCCTCCTCGAAGAAGACGCACTGGACTTCGATGCCGCGTTCCAGACGCACGTCGTCGGCTACACGACCGCGCGCGAAACCGAACTCGAGGATGTGCGCCACCATCTCAACGCAGTCGAGCAAGCTATGGAGGATCAGGGCCGCGAGCAAAAACGTGTGGATATCGCCGCTGCTGAACTCACGGAGACCGAGCAGAAGTCAGCTGCCGCCGCCGATCAACTCAGCCAGGCGCGCGCAGAGGCCACCCAGGATCTCGACCAAGTTATCGCTCGCTGGACCAACGACGGCGAAGCCGCGGTTCTCTGCCCCGCCGACCGTGCACCCCTGCTCGCTGCTTTGGCCGCCGCAGGAGAGCCGGCACCGACCCCGCTGCCTGAGGTCTTCCACTCTCTCACTGATCAGCGCCGAACTGCTGCCCTCACCCGCGTCGAAACGCTCAAGAGGCAGTACGACGACATCTCGGACGCCCTGCATAAGACGCGAAGCGAGCGAGACAGGGTGGCGGCTGAAGAAGACGAGGCACCTCCGCTCAGCGACCTGCGACCCGCCAACAGAGAGGGAAGGCCAGGCGCTCCGCTGTGGCAGCTCGTACGGTTCGCCGATCACATTTCCGATGACCACGCTGCCGCGGTGGAAGGCGCCCTGTACGCGGCCGGGTTGCTCACCGCATGGCTGCACCCCGACTCGGAGGCCACCGACCAGGCACTGCGGGATAAGGTCGCCGATGCCTATTTGCGTCCACTGCCCGTCACGCAACGGCCCACCGGGAGCACACTGGCCGACATCCTGATTGTCGAAGACCAGGAACATGTGAGCCCCGAAGGTGTGCAAGCCGTCCTCGCTTCCATCGGTGTCGCGGACGAAGCTCCGACAGCCGACAGAGACATCGACACGGATAGTGCCCCTTGCATGACTGTCGGGTCGCATTTCTCCCTGGGCGTTCAGGTCGGTGCCCATCCCAAGGAACAACCGGAGTACATCGGAGCCACCGCACGGGCTGCACGCCGACGTGAGCGGCTGAGCCGCATCGATGGGGCCATCGCCGTGCTGGAGACCCAGCTCAAGGATGCCGAGGGTCAACGGCAGAACGCCCAGGAGGAGTTCGACGACTTCGACCGCGCGCGCCGCCAGCTCCCCAGTACCCAGATGATCGTCGAAGCGGCACGCCAGGTGGCAGTGATCGCCAGCAATCTCGCCGGATCTCGCCGTCGCCTTGAGAAGGCTCGAAAAGACCTTGATGGTGCTGTTGCTCGTGCACACGAGAAGAAGCGGTTGCTGAGACAAGCCGCCACTGCCGCGCGGCTTCCTACGACCCGTGAGGAACTGAAAGGTGTCGCCCAGGCCGTCACCGATTTCGGCGCTGCTGGCAAGGAGCTTGCGGTATGCCGAGAACAGATTGATGAGGCCGAGAAGGACCTCGCGGGCCGCAAAGAGATTATCGAAGGGCAGGCGCAGACCTACGCCGAGGAGGCCGAGCAGCTGCAGACACGCAAGGATGCTTTCGCCGTCCTGGAAGAGCGGCTACGTACGAGGCAAGAGACGCTTGAAGCACCGCTCCGGGAGATCCTCCAGAAGATCAAGGCGGCCGAGGGGCAGCTGGCGGAAGCAGAGAAGGCACACCGGCGAGCGGTGAAGGACGTCGAAGACCAGCGTGACCGGCTCATGAAGGCCAAAAACACTCTGGAGTTCGTCGGCGACGTCCTGACGACCGCCGTGCGGGAGCAGGTACGAACGACCCTCACCCTTGAGCCGTATGCCCGGCCGGACCTGCTCGGCCTCCTCGACACGGTGGTGGACACCGTCTGGGTACCGCGCGAAGTGTGGCCATCTGCCGAGGAGACCGTGCGGCGACTCATGGACACGCTGACTGCCCACGACACCTCGGTCACTGGCATCGAGGCAGCCCGCAGCGCCGTCCCTACGACCGTCATCTCCCTTGTCGATGCACTCGATGAAGCTACGCAGGGTCGCCGTATCACCGAGAGCCTCCTGAAGACCGCCACGACAAAGATTTCCACGGCCATCACCGCGTTGGAAGGCGCCCTGCTCGGATCCGATCAGGGTTACCTCTTCGAGTGGGAGCAGGCCGGCGACATCATCCTGGCCCGGGTTACCGACAGCGAAGGCCCGGCGCCGGTGGCGGACTTCGGGCGTCGATTAGCCGAACAACTCGCCGACCAGCGGGTATTGCTGGAGGAGAAGGAACGCACGGTCCTTGAAGACGGCTTGCTGACTGGGCTCGCCGAGCAGATTCACAGCCGCACCACTGCGGCCCGCGATTTGGTCCGGAACATGGACTCCGACACCCGGGCCAGGCCGATGTCATCCGGAACGACGGTCGGCATCCACTGGGTCGCCTCCGACAGCCTGACCGACTCCCAGAAGGCCGTCAGCAAACTGCTGGAGAAGGACGCGTCCGGACTCGCCCCCGCGAGCTTGGCCGAACTCCGTTCCCACCTGCGCAGCCAGATCCGCACCAAGGCCGCCGCGGACAAAAAGCAGAGTTACCAACACGTGATCGCCGAAGTCCTGGACTACCGGTCCTGGCGCAAGTTCGAACTTCGGCTGTTCCGCCCGGGCATGAGCGAGGAGGAGAGGAAGAAAGGAGAAGTACTCACCAAGGCCAAACACAGTGTGATGTCCGGCGGTGAGAAGTCTGCCTCCATCCACCTGCCACTCTTCGCCGCCGCCCACGCCCAGTACAGTTCCGCCTACCCCACTTGCCCACGCCTGATCGCCCTCGACGAGGCGTTCGCCGGCATCGACGAGAAGTACCGCCCCGACTTGCTCGCCCTCACGGCCAAGTTCGACCTCGACCTCTTCATGACCGGCTACGACCTGTGGATCACGTATCCCGACGTACCGCAGATCTCGCACTACGACATGAAGCACGACGAGGCATCTCACGCTGTCTCCGCCATGCTGCTGGTCTGGGACGGCGAACAGATCCTCGACGACGTCGGATACCCCGGATCCGAAGATCTGGCCGCCGAGCTGCTCAGCTTCCGGCCAAGCCGCCACGTTCCGGCCCACGCGGGGTTGCTCACCGACGTGTCTGAGGAAGAGCCGATGGACACCGGCACTGGGGAAAACGAGGGGGAGCAATGAGCCTGCCGACGCCCGACGCATACGAGCGCTATCGCGGCCCCGAGTTCCGCCGCCTTCTTGGAGCTGCCCGGCGCTCTCTTGAACGCAATGGAGGCGAGATCACCGGCTCCATCGGCCTGACAAATCCAACGACACATGAGCGCAACGCCATCATCGGCATCACAGGGGTGTATCGCTCGGCGGACGTCCGCCGAGTCTCTCTTCCACTCGAGGCACTGGACCAGAACGTCCGCAACGCCACCGGCGCTTCCCTCCGGGAGCTCTTGGAACGACTCGGTCCTTCGCTGCGGTTTCGAGCCGACGAGCGGAGCGCCATTGATCAGGCCCGGCAGCAGCTGTTGGCCGAGGGAGAGGTCAGCACGCTTCACGTCCAGAACCCCTGGTACAAGGAGTGGCTGAGCGGCCTTGCCTCTGACGGGACGATCACTGGGCTGATCAATAAGAAGGACGAACGCCTCCTCATCCAGGCCATCCGCGTTCTGGAATACCTCTATGCACGCGCCAGCGGTTCGCCCCCGGTCATGCTGGCCGCCTTGGCTGACGCGACCACGGGAAACACCAAGGCCCTCAACCCTGGCCAAGGCTCGCTGCCGACCCTCGTACTCCGTGCGTTGGCAACAGCACGAGGAGTTCCGCTCGCGGCAGGAGCCGAGGCCCGGCGCGAGCTCTGGGACGCGTTCGACGTCATCGTCGACGACCTGGCCAGCCGCGTCCTCGTCCTCAACCTGCCGGCGGCTGGTCGAGGGCTGGGGGAGTGGCTCACGGACGCGGCTCGATACGGCACCCCCTTTCACGTCACACTTCACCAGCTGGTCACCTTGCCTGTCACCGTTCATGTGCCGAGGGTGTACGTGTGTGAGAACCCAGCTGTCCTCCGCCGCGCCGCTGGAGAACTCGGTGCAAGCAGCCCGCCGTTGATCTGCGCCGAAGGCCGACCGTCAACGGCCTTCCACCGACTGGCCCGCTTGATCGTCAACGGAGGGGGTCGGCTCCTCTACCACGGGGACTTCGACTGGCCGGGAATCGACATGACCAATCAGCTCATCGGCCGCTACGGAGCCGAGCCCTGGAAGATGAGCGCTGCGGATTACCTGGAGGGGCTCCGGACCGAAGACGACCACGTCGCCTTGTCCGGGAAGGCCCGTAGCACTTCATGGGACCCGCGTTTGAGTAATGCGATGCAGGAGCATCAGGCGGCTGTCTACGAGGAAGGCGTCGCTGACGCCCTCCTGGCAGATTGGGGTGACCAACTCTGATCATGGGTGGGTGATGACCTGCTGAGCGGGCAGCCGACAGCCGCTGGGGCCGGGTGCCCCACGGTAGAGCGGCAGAGACGACAAAACCCTGCATGCCCCGTACAACGAGCGACTAGGCTTGATCGGCGCCCACGAATCTGGACTGGATGGCGCAGGGGTGCGTGTAAGGAGTGCTGAGCAACAGATGACGGGGACGCCCGAGCGGATCGGCCGGTACACCGTGGCCAAGGAGCTGGGCTCGGGCGGCATGGGGGAGGTGTACCTCGCCTACACCCCGGGTGGTCAGCCGGTGGCGGTGAAACTGATCCGGAGCGACAAGCTGGACCCCGTCACGCGGGCCCGCTTCGAAAAGGAAGCGCTGATAGCGCGCACCGTGATCGGTACCAACAGGGTGGCGCGGTTCCTGGAGGCCGACCCGTTCGCGGACCGCCCCTGGCTGGCCATGGAGTACGTGGCCGGACGTACCTTGCTGGCCTGCGTGGACCAGGACGGCGTTCTCCCCTTGCCGCTGGTCGCCAGTCTGGGCGCTTTGCTCGCCGAGGGGCTTAGCGCCGTACACGCCGCGGAGCTGCTCCACCGGGATCTGAAGCCCCAGAACGTCATCATGGGCACAGAAGGCCCCATAATCATCGACTTCGGGCTCGGTGCGTTCATGGATGCCGCGAAGGAGTCCCTGTCCCACAGCGGGATGATCATCGGGACGGTGCGCTGCATGCCGCCGGAGCAGGCGAGCGGACATCCGAAGGTGACGCCAGCCGCGGACGTGTACGCGCTGGGCACGGTTCTGCTGTATGCGGCGGCGCGCCACTACCCGTACGACGGTGCGGTGTGGGAGGCCGTCGCCGTGCAGGTGGCGAATCCTGACATCGGCCCGGATCTGAGCGGTGTGCCCGAGGGGCTTAAGCCACTGATCGCCTCCATGCTCGCCCACGTTCCCGAGGACAGGCCGACGCTGGATGACGTTTCAAAGGCATGCTCGAAGCTGTTGAAGGCCGCTGGAAAGGCGCCGGCCGACGCACGACTCGCGCTGATCGAGCATACGACCGCGGGCGGTACGCCGGATGCGGCCAAGGAGCCGTTGTCCCCATCGTTCGAGAAGCTGCTTGAGGACCAGGCCGAGATCACTGACGACGCGCGTCTGGACTCGCCGCTCGATAGCCCGCGAGGAACTGCTGAGGCGGAAGAGCCGGAACCGGAGGAGGCGGAGCAGGACGAGCCGCACCCCGACTCCGCCGAGGCCGTGAAGCCAAAGGCGGAGCCGAAGGCCAGGCCCACGGCCGTAAAGCCGCCGGCATCGAAGCGGGTCGCGGATGAGCTGAGGGCGGAGTACGCGGCGGATACCGCGCTTTGATGGCCAAGGTGACAGTGCCTGGTGGGAAGCTAGAGGCGGACGGGCGTATGGGGTCGGCTTGGGCGCTGTCCATACGACTCGTGAATGGTGAGCGGTGCGAGGCGCACCGTGGGTGAGGAATCGGAGGGGACGTGAGCGTCGAGGCGGGAGCCGTGGGCGGGCAGAGCGATACGGCGAGGGGCGCCCTGGAGCCGGACGAAGCCTCGTCAGCGAAGCAGCCGACTGACACTGGCGGATACGCGGCGGGTGCACAGGTCCTGATCCGAGACGAGCTGTGGCTGGTGCGCAACTGCACGGCCACCGACCGTGACGGATGGATGGTTGAGGTCACCGGCATCTCCTCGTTCGTACGCGGGATCGACGCCACCTTCTACGACCGGCTGGATGTCGTTCAGGAGCTGGACCCGCGCGAGACCGAGCTGGTGGCTGACGATTCTCCGAACCATCGCAGATCCCGTCTGTTCCTTGAGGCGATCATGCGGAAGACGTTCCTGCCGCAGACCGAGCACGGCCTGGCGCTGGCGGACAACTTCCTCATGGACCAGCAGGTCCACCAGTTGCGCCCGGCGGAGCTGGCGCTGTCCATGAAGAACCCGCAGCCGCGGATCCTGATCGCGGACGTGGTGGGTCTCGGTAAGACCCTGGAGATCGGGGTGCTGCTGGCAGAGCTGATCCGGCGGGGGCGCGGCGAGCGGATCCTGGTGGTGACGCCGCAGCACGTGCTGGAGCAGTTCCAGCGCGAGCTGTGGACCCGGTTCGCGATCCCGTTGGTGCGGCTGGACTCGACCGGTATTCAGCGGGTGCAGCAGGACATCCCCGCGGGGCGGAACCCGTTCGCGTACTTCAAGCGCGCGATCATCTCCGTGGACACCTTGAAGAGCGACGTGTACGCCCACCACCTGGACAACACCGACTGGGACGCCGTCGTCATCGACGAGTCCCACAACCTCGTCAACCGCGGCACGAAGAACAACGCGCTCGCCCGTCTGCTGGCACGCAAGACCGACGCGCTCGTGCTGGCCTCCGCCACCCCGCACAATGGCGACGCTACCTCCTTCGCCGAGCTGGTCAGGATGCTGGACGAGGCCGCGATCGCTAATCCGTCCCAGTACGAAGTGAAGGATCTCGCGCACCTCTATATCCGGCGCACCAAGACCTCGGCCGAAGTCCGCGAGTCCCTCAAGGGGACCTGGGCGGACCGCGGCCCGTCTCTGCCCCTCCACGCCCCGGCCACAGAGAAGGAACGCGCGGTCCTCGAGGAATTGGCCACGCGCTGGATCCCGGCCGACCCGGCGACGCCGTCGGCGAGTCGGCATCAGCTCGTCCCATACCGGTTGCTGAAGTCGTTCCTCTCCTCGCATAAGGCGCTGCTGGCGACCATCAAGACCCGCATCGGAAACCTCGACAACCCGCCGCCCGACAAGCCCGACAACGGTTCGAAGACACGGAAGCGGCCGGAGGACCTGGCGGTACGCGAAGCAGCACGGAAGGTCGAGAGGGCGGCCCTGACCGACCTGCAGCACCTCGCCGAGCAGATCGAGGACCAGGACTCGGCGAAGAGGGTAGTGCTGCTGGACGAGCTGCGGGAGCTGGGCGTCGGCCCGGGCTCGGACACCCGAGTGGTCGTGTTCTCCGAGAGCATCCCCACCCTGAAGTGGCTGGCGGAGACCGTCCCGGCCGCACTCGGCTTCCGGCACACCGCCAGCCCGGACGAGAAGAAGCCCTGGCTGGGATACGGCGGAGCCGTACAGGTCATGCACGGCGAGGCCAGCACGGATCAGGAACAGCAGGACGTCGTCGAGAAGTTCGGGCTTCGCGACGACCCGGTGCGCATCCTGTTCACCGGCGACGTCGCTTCCGAGGGCGTCAACCTGCATCAGCAGTGCCATCTGCTGATCCACTACGACCTGCCGTGGTCCCTGATCCGCATCGAGCAGCGCAACGGCCGTATCGACCGGTACGGGCAGGAACACCGGCCTGAGTTCCGCGCGCTGATCCTCACCAGTGACATCCCGTGGCGCATGGACGAGACGACCGGACAGCCGCGGACCCTGGATGACCGGCTGGTGGGTGAGAAGCTCCTCAGGCGTGAGGAGGAGGCCCACAAGATCGAAGGTTCGGCTGAGGCTGTGACCGGCCTGTACCGGGCCAAGGAAGAAGAGAACCGCCTCACCCAGGACCTGATCGCGGGTCGCACCGTCGAGGAGTCCATCAAGCAGTCCCAGCAGGGCGGAGCCGCCTTCCTCACCGGGCTGCTCGGCCAGGTGGGCGCAGTCCACGAACACCCCGAAGTGGCCCGCGCCGTCGTACCGAAGCTCTTCCGGTCCACCGCGGACTACTTCGACGAGGCACTGCGGCAGATCTCCCGTCCCAATCCCGAGGACATGCTGTCGTTGCGGCGCGACGACGACGGCACCATCGCCTTCGAGCCACCACGGGACCTGCTGTACCGGCTCAAGGCACTGCCCAAGTCGTACCTGGACGAACAGCAGATCCTGCCGCGCAAGACCGAGCCGGGACGCATGCGCATCACCTTCTCTAAGGACCTCGCCGGCGCACGCCTGAAGGCGGCGAGGGAGACTAGCACGTCCCAGTGGCCGAACGTCTCGTACGTCACCGATGTCCACCCGGTCCTGGACTGGCTCACGGACAAGGTGCTCGTCGAGATCGGGCGTCACAAGGCCCCGGTGCTCGCCGCCACCGTGGCCAGTCCGACCTTCTTGGTCCAGGGCATCTACTCCAACGCGTTGGGCAAGCCCACCATCGTCGAGTGGATGGCCGTCTCCGGCCTTCCCGACAGCCCGCACGTCACAGCGCTGACCGCCGACGTACTGGAGAGCTACGGCGTGGGCCCGAACATGCCCGGCCGTGCCATGCCCCGTGACCTGCCGGGCCTCAACGCGCTCGTGCCCGACGCCATCGACGCCGCACAGCGACAACTCGCCCTCCTTGAAGGCGCGTACCGCGAGCAGATCGAAGAGACCCTTGCTCCCTATCGCAAGAAGGTCACCGACTGGCGGCAGGACGCCCTCTTCGCCAGTGCCCGCCCGAAGGAAGCGGAGCTCGACCGCACGGCAAAGCGGCAGCTGAAGCTGGTCAAGTCCCTGGAGACGGCGGGCGAACCGATGTTGCGCCTGCTGGCCGTCCTCGAACCGCACACCGCCACCGAAGGAGGCAACGAACGATGAGCACCGACTTCGACTCCTTCGCTAACCGTGGCGAGTACCTGTCCGCGCACTACTTCGCCGACCAGCTCGGCACCGACCTCAAGAAGGGCCTGTTCGCCACCTGGGCGCAGCGCGAGGGCGACGAGAACGACCCGCGCAAGACCCCGCGCGAGCTGCTGCGCACCCTGCGCACCCCCTACCTTGCCGAGGAACTGCGCGGCTACTTCGTCAAGACCACCCAGGCCGACGCCGAGGACGAAGCCCGCCTCAACACGCACAACAACCCCGAGTGGACCAAGCGCCTTGCGGAGTGGCACCAGATGGTCCTGCGGGCCCTCGGCTACGACACCTCCCCAGCCGAGCTCACCGTGCACCGCGCCGGCCGCGATCACACCCTGCCCGTGGCCTATCACGGCCACGGCATCGTCGCCCTGGACTGCGGCTGGACCGCCGCCAACGACGACGCCCTCAATCCCGACCGTGCCGGACGGCTCCTGTCGTCCGTGCGGGTCAGCGCGAGCGAGTCGTACGAGACGGGTGCGGCCCTGGCCTCATGGCTCTTCCAGAGCGAACTCGGCGAAGTAGGCGGCCCGCACCCCCGCTTCGTCCTGCTGCTGTGCGGCGGCGTCATCCTGCTCGCCGACCGCCAGGCCTGGAACGAGGGCCGATACCTCGCGGTGAACCTCGACGCCGCCCTGGAACGCAACGACCGCGCCCAGCAGGGCGAACTCGCCACCATCGCCGCTCTGTTCAGTCTGGACATGCTTCGCCCCGGCGAGAACGACACGCGCCGTGCGATCGACTCTCTGCTCAAGTCCTCCGGTGACAACGCGGCCGGCGTCTCCAGCGAATTGCGCTACGGTCTGCAGCGCTCGGTTGAGATCATCGCCAACGAAGTCCTGCACCGGATGGCGGATCGGAAGAACGACGTCACCCCGGCCGACATCGAAAGCCCCAAGATCCCCTTCGCGCGCGAGCTCACCCGCGAAGCGCTGCGCTACCTCTACCGCGTCCTGTTCCTGCTGTACGCGGAGGCCCGCCCCGAGCTCGGCATCCTCCCTGCCGACGACGGGTCGTACGAGGCCGGCTACTCCATGGCCCGCCTGCGCGAACTCGTCGAGCGCGACGAGGAACTCGTCGAGGAGGAGGCCAAGAACGGCTTCCACCTCTTCCAGTCCCTCGACGTCCTGTTCAACAAGGTCAACTTCGGCCACCGTGCGTACGGCACCGAGCCCGACGATGACCAGCCCGGCGACGATGAGGAGACTCGCAAGGCCAAGGAGGCCCGCCGAAGCGAGGACCGTGGCCTGCGCTTCGAGGCTCTGCGCAGCGAACTCTTCGAGCCGACCGCCATCCGCCTCATTGGCACAGGCGTCCTCGACCCGCGCAGCGACGAGGACAACGACCCCCGCTGGCTCGATCTGTGTCTGCGTAACGAAGCCCTCCACGAGGTGCTGCGGCTGCTCACGATGAAGAAGGGCAAGCGCGGCGAACGCGGTGGCTTCATCTCCTACCGCAACCTCGGCATCAACCAACTCGGTGCTGTCTACGAGGGGTTGATGTCCTACACCGGCATCATCGCCAAGGAGGAATTGTGCGAGGTGGCCCGAGGCGGTGACCCGGAGCAGGGCTCCTGGCTCATCCCCTCGCACAAGCAGGACCAGTACCCCGACGAGACCCTCGTCCAGTACGGCGAGGACGATGCCCGCAAGGGCCTGCGCGGCGCCAAGAAGTACGAGAAGGGCTCGTTCGTCTACCGGCTCGCCGGCCGCGACCGGGAGACCTCGGCCTCGTACTACACCCCTGAGTCGCTGACCAAGGTCACCGTCGAGCTCACCCTCAAGCATCGCCTCGACCAGGAGCGGGACGAAGACGGCGGCGTCAAGAAGACGCGGGCGTCGGAGCTGCTGAAGTATAAGATCTGCGAGCCGGCGCTCGGTTCGGGCGCGTTCCTCAACGAGGCCATCAACCAGGTCGCCGACGAATACCTGCGCCGCCGCCAGGATGAGCTCGGCATCACCATCCCCGCGGCCCACGCGATCACCGAGAAGCAGAAGGTCAAGGCGTACATCGCCCTGCACAACGCCTACGGGGTCGACCTCAACGCGACGGGTGTCGAGTTGGCCGAGGTGTCGCTGTGGCTCAACACCATGCACCCCGGCATGCGCGCCCCGTGGTTCGGCCTGCATCTGCGCCGTGGCAATTCGCTCATCGGTGGGCGCCGCGCGGTGTACGCGGGCGATGACGTGGCCGGCAAGGACAAAGCCTGGCTGAAGGCGAAGGGCGCCCTGGCACCGACACCGCTGCCCTTCCTCAAGGATGGCGAGTCGCAGCTGCTGCCCGACGACGCGGTGCACCAGTTCCTGCTGCCGAGCCCGGGTTGGGCCGCCGTCGCGGGCTCGAAGGAGGCGAAGGAACTCGCCAAGGAAGGCGTAGAGCAACTCGCGGCCTGGAAGAAGGGGATCCTTCAGCGCCCCAAGCGCAGCACCGCGCACCTCAATGCGGACGGCAGCCCCAAGCTCAATCCCAAGAACAAGCAACCGAAGCCGGAAGCACCCTCGCAGTTCACGAAGCTGCGGGACGCCGCCCGGCGGGTTGAGTTCCTGTGGACTGCCGTCGTCAAGCGCATGGAACTTTCCGAGGGGGAGATCGCGCGTCGGATCGACCTTTGGCAGGCCGATCCGACGGATCCCGAGTACGCCTTCCTTCGGCACCCCGATCAGGCGGTGCCGAAGGAGAAGGTCCTGGAGGACCTCTTCAACGCGGTCGACACGCCGTACTGGCGGCTGAAGAAGGTCATGGACGCCTGGTGCGCCCTGTGGTTCTGGCCGGTCGACAAGACCGCGTTGCTGGACGGGAGTGACGGTGAGTACGCCGCACGGACTGTGGTCAGTGACGCAGACGGCCTCAGCGAGGTGCTCGACGGGGTGCCACTGACCGGGGAATTGCCTGAGGCCCAAGATGTTGCCGGGCCGACGCCAGTTGCCGCGCCGGCGCCCGCGCTGCGGTTCGTCGAGGAGTCAGCTCTGTTCGCGCTCGGCCCCGAGCAGACCTCCTTCGAGGACCTCGAACTGTCCGCGGACGACGATGTGGTCGTGGAAGTGAGGCAGGTCGGGTCGAAGGCAGCGAGGAAGGGCCCGGCTAAGCCGAAGGCGCTGGAACGACGGCCGATCGTCCCTCTCAAGGATCTCGACGACTGGCTCGAGTTCTTGGAAGCCATGCTGGGCACGGCCGACGTGCCCGAAGGCACCCTCATCGACAGTTTCAAAAGCCTCGATGAACTGAAGGACTTCGAAGAGACCCTTCCCGGGTTCATGGGGATGGACGTTGACAACCCGGAGGACCGGTTTCCGTGGCTTCGGGCGGTGCGCGACATCGCGGATGAACAGGGTTTCTTGCACTGGGAGTTGGAGTTCGCGGTTGTCTTCGCGCGCGGGGGTGGGTTCGACCTTCAGGTTGGTAACCCGCCGTGGGTGCGGCCGCGTTGGAACGAATCGGGGGTGCTCGCAGAGCACGAGCCGTGGTTCGAGCTGGAGGCCAAGGCGTCCACGACCAAGAAGGACCTCCGACGCCGGGAGCTTCTGGCGTCCCCATCTGCTCGCCGGTATGTGCTGGGTGAGCTGACGAACACGAGCTCGCAGGTTGCGATGTTCAGCTCACCGCAGATCTATCCGCTGTTGACAGGGACGCAGCCGGATCTATACCGCGCGTTCATGTGCCAGGTCTGGGCACATGCTTCGGCGGATGGGACTGCTGGGATGGTTCATCCGGATACACATGTCACGGGGAACAAGGAGGGTGACCTCCGAGAGGCTGCTTACCGGCGTTTGCGCGTCCATGGAGACTTCGTCAATGCTGTTTGGCGTTTCTTCCCTAAACCAGTAGGTCACGCCACTCACTTCGGAATCCATATTTATGGCCGCCCGAGGGAGATCGGCTTCGATCACCTTTCTTGGCTGGTCTCCGCTGACGCTTTGCGGCTCTCGGCCGGGCATGATGGGGCTGGCGATGTGCCTGGAGTTCGTTACCAGAACGGAGAGTTCGACGAGCGCCCGCATTTGTCTCGGGTGGTCCGGGTGGATCGGCATCTGCTTTCTGTGTGGCAACGTTTCTTGGACGAGGAGGGTGAGCCGGTCGAGCAAGCTCGACTGTTGTTTCCCGTTAGCACTGCTGAGGCGTCGGCCATCGCGGCATTGGCTGACTTCCCTGTGCGGTTGGGAACTCTTGGGCCGCAAATCACGCGCGGGTTGGAGGAGAGCGACGCGAAGGAAAAGGGGCTGATCGATTACAACCGTCCTGACAGTGTCACGGGTCACGAGTATCGGCCAGAAAGGTGGCGTCATGTTGTTCTCAAGGGAATTCAGCTGGGCGTTGCAACCCCGCTGTTCAAGCCTTACGACGCCAGTAGTAATGACCCCTATGGGATGAATCTCAGCGTGCTGGGTTCGGAATACGTACCGGGCACGGCGTACGTACGGACCGAGAAGGTCCGAGAGTTTCTCGCCGATCAGGATCGGTGGATCGATCACCGAGCCCTCGCGCGTTTGCAGGCGAGTGACAAGGCCATTGCGCGCGCACGGATGAAGATTGCAGGCGACGACCGCATCCCTGAGGAGCAGGTAACTCCGGAGAAGGTGACTGCGGCGTTGGTGCGCCGTGCCCAGAGGCGATACGCCACCTTCCACAGGCTTGCCTGGCGCCGCCAGATTGCCCCGGATACTGAGCGCGCGTTGTATGGGGCTCTCGTTCCACCTGGCACAGCTCACATCACTGGCATTAACAGCCTGGCGATGTCCGCGCCACGGCATACGGCTTTGGTGGCAGGATTCTTTGCTTCGCTCCCCCTCGACTACTTCCTCCGCGCTACTGGGCGCAGCGATCTCCACCCCCATGTAGCCAAAGCCATGCCTGCCCCCACCCCCCATCACCCTCTAGCCTCTGCCCTCCTCCTTCGCGCCCTCCGCCTGAATTGCCTCACCCGCGCCTACGCCGACCTCTGGGATGAGCTCTACGACCCTGCCTGGCCCGGCCAGGAGCGGTGGGCCCGCGAGTGGCCCGGTCTCCAGCGTCTCGACGACGTGACCTCGGACTGGCGCCCAGAAACGCCTCTCCGCAGCGAGCGAGCCCGCCGCTCCGCCCTGGTCGAGATCGACGCCCTGGTTGCCGTCTGGCTTGGTATGGGCGCCGACGCGCTGATCGCCGCATACCGGGGCCGTTTCCCCGTACTCCAGAAGTACGAGGCCGTGACATGGTTCGACGCCGACGGCTGGAAGCTCGCTGGCAACGCGCGCACGATCGGACAGCGACAGACCAAGGAGACGTGGAAGCAGTTCGAGGCTTACCGAGCCGCTCCGGACACGGCCCCCGTGCCGGAGGGCTACACGCAGCCATTCCACAAGGCGGATCGCGAGGCGGAGATGCGCGAGGCGCATGCCGTCTTCCAGAAGCGACTCGATGAAGCGATTGCCCGAGGCGAGTGGGACCCGGTCAAGCAGGAGGTGCCGAAGCCGTGAGGCCAACGCTGGAGGCGCGGGGGCTCAAGGAGAGCCTGCTGCAGTATCTGTCGACGACGTATGCGTTGACGGACGAGGGCGCGCGGGAGGCGCTGCACCGGTTCCTGGGAGACGAGACGACGGGGATGTTCCGCGGGCCATACCTGCGGATCCGCACTCCGTTCACGACGGCCGGCGAAGGGTGGCGCAACCACCTCGAGTGGCAGCGCGAGGGGTTCACGCCGTACGCGCACCAGGCGGTCGCGTTCGAGCGGCTGACGTCGGCGAACGGGCACACGCCGCAGCCGACCCTTGTCACCACGGGCACGGGGTCGGGTAAGACGGAATCGTTCCTCTACCCGGTGCTTGACCACTGCCGCCGGGAGCGAGAGGCGGGGAAGACCGGCGTCAAGGCGGTGTTCCTCTACCCGATGAACGCCCTCGCGACCGACCAGGCGCAGCGCATCAACGACCTGCTCACGCAGAACGACGAGGCGCTCGGCAAGCTCTGGGCGGGGCTGTACATCGGGGACCAGGCGGCGACCCAGTACGAGAAGGTGCGTACGCGGCGTTCGGATATGCAGTTGTCGCCGCCGGACATTCTGATCACCAACTACAAGATGCTGGACCTGCTGTTGCAGCGTGAGGACGACGCCTCGCTGTGGCGGGACGCGGACATCCGGTACGTGGTGGTGGATGAGTTCCACACGTACGACGGTGCGCAGGGCACCGATGTGGCGATGCTGCTGCGACGACTCGCGTCCGCGGTCGGCATGTCCGAGAAGGGGCGCCCGTTGGGGCGTATCTGCCCGGTGGCCACCTCGGCAACGCTCGCGTCGGGAACGGACGAAGATGGGGTGAAGCGCCTGCTGGAGGTGGCGAGCGACGTCTTCGGTACGGAGTTCACGACGGAGTCCATCGTCGGGGAGAACCGGCTGTCGGTGGAGGAGTTCATCCCGCTGACGGACGTGAAGATGCAGGGGCTGCCCACCCCTGACGAACTGCTGGCTCTGCCCGATCCCGCTTCCGGCGAGGAGGCGATGCTCGACCTCATCAAAGCGGTGACCACGGTCCGCGATCCGGATCCGTTCCTGCTGGGCGAGAACCTGAAACGGCATCTGTTCACCCGGGCGGTGATGCAGGCGCTGGACGGCGAAGTGAAGACCAGTCCCGAGGTACTAGACGTCATGTGGCGTGCCGGCGCGGCCGGTTGGGCGGAGGCGGTGGCCCGGCAGCCGGAGAAGGCGGCCGAGGCGCTCGCCCGATTCGTGGCGCTTCTGTCGTACGCACGCGACCCCAAGTCGCCTCCGGGAGAGCCGCGTCCGTTCGTACACGTCGAGGTGCACCAGTGGGCCCGGTCCGTGTCCCGGCTGCTGCGCGGCGTATTGCCGTGGCCGAAGGCGGAGTTCCGCTGGGACGCGGCGGGCATGGCGGACGCGAGCGCCACGGACGGCGGCCGTACAGCGCCGGTGACGACGGCGACGTCGGGGCAGAGCGCCAACCTCTTCCTGCCGGCCATCTACTGCCGGGACTGCGGGCGGTCGGGCTGGGCGGTGTTCTCGCCCGAGAGCGATGACCACGACGTCCAGTTCGACACCTTCAAGATCCGTCGCGCCTCGCTCGGCCAGGACAAGGCGCGGGTACGCAACCTGATCGCGGCAACCGAACGGGAGGCACGAGAGGGCTCCGGAGCGGCACCGATGACGGCCGGCGGCCGAGGTGCGGGCGCGGCATCACATGGCTCGGGCGGTTTGCTCATGGTGCTGGACGGCGCGCGCAAGCGGCTGCGGCTACCCGATCCGCTCAACGACTACGACAAGGACACCAAGGAGCCGCGGCTGACCGCCCGCGACTCGGCGTTCGTACTGGTCAACTTCGGCGGCACGGTGGCGAACACCGCAGCCAGGGAAGACTGGTGTGCGGCGTGCGGCGAGCGCAACGCCATCCGCTACCTGGGAACCGGGTCGGCCGCGATGGCCGCGGCGTCGATCACGCAGCTGTTCACGGGCGGGGAGCTCGACAAGAAGCTGCACGAGGACAAGACGCTGATGTTCAACGACTCGGTGCAGGATGCCGCGCACCGGGCCGGGTTCGTCGCCAACCGTTCGTACACCTTCTCGCTGCGCGCCCTGCTGGCCAAGCACCTCAGGCACGACCAGCCGACGCCGCTCAATGACCTGATCGCGGGCGTGGTCGAGGCCACCACGGATAAGGACACTCTGGCTGCGGTGGTGCCGCCGGATCTGCACGGGTACAAGGGAGTTGATCGGCTGCTGTCCGGCGAGGGTCGTGGCGGGAGTCTGCCAGTGTGGCGTCTTATCGGGCAGCGTCTCGCGTTCGAAGCGCTGATGGAGTTCGGCTTCCGATCGCGCAATGGCCGCACCCTGGAGCTGACCAGGACCGCTGCTGCGCAAGTTCGTATCGACGATGCGGCGGCCGTCGTAGCCCTCGTCAAGCGGATCCACGAGGAGTGCGTGCGCGACGGTGTCCCGCTGATCGCTCAGGACGACGCACGCTATCTGGCGTTCGTACGGATCTTCTTGGAGCGGCTGCGCACCCGGGGTGCGGTGGCCCACAAGTGGCTGAGTAAGTACGTGGACGAGGCGGGTACCAGCCGGTACTTCATCTGGGGCAAGCGGGCGCCAGGCATGCGGGCTTTCCCCAAGCGCGTCGCGGCCCCGGTGTTCCTGCTCAGCCAGCCCAAGAACGGCAGCGAGTTCGACTTCGCGACCGGGCGGTTGTCCTGGTACGAGCGGTGGGCAGGGCGCTGCCTCGGTCTCCCGCGCGAGATGGCGCCGGAGTTCTGGAATCGGCTGCTGCCAGAGCTGACCTCGCTCGGCCTGCTCTCGGTCCGTACTCCGACTGATACTTCGGTACGGGTGTACGGCTTGAAGCCGGGCAACATCGAGGCCCAGCTGCTGGACGACGAGCAGGTACGTCACGCCTACGTGCGCTGCCCGGTGTGTTTCTGGGAGCAGACGGTCCACCCGTCCCTGCTTGACCAGTGGCACGAGCAGCCGTGCCCCTCTTACCGCTGCCGCAACGGCCGCCTGGTGGCCGGCGACCGGCCCGAGGGCCTGGGCGCGCACCACCGCGACCGCGACTACACAGACGACTACTACCGGCGTCTGTACCGCAAGGCGGGCACCTATCAGGTGGTCACCGCTGAGCACACCGGGATGCTCTCCCGTCCGGAGCGGGAGAATGTGGAGAAGGCCTTCAAGCGCCGCGAGGGCTTCAAGGACCCCAACGTCCTGTCGTGCACCCCGACACTGGAGATGGGCATCGACATCGGTGACCTCTCGGCGGTCGTGCTTGCCGCTCTGCCGCGTCGCCCTGCCAGCTACGCCCAACAGGTCGGGCGAGCGGGACGCCGTACGGGCAATGCGTTCTTGCTGACAGTCCCCGACCGACGGCGCCGCGACCTGTACTTCCTGGAGCGGCCCAAGGATCTGATCGCGGGCACGATCGTGCCCCCGGGCTGCCATCTGTCAGCCATCGAGATCCTGCGCCGCCAATATCTGGCGCACTTGCTGGACCTCGCGGCCGCCGGACGGCTGGTGCGTGCGGACGGCATCGTGCTGCGCGCGCTGCCGCACAAGGCGCCTCGTCTGTTCGGGCCTTCGGGCTACCTGGTTGACCTGGTGGAGCTGGCCATCGCCCAGGGGGAGGAGCTGGCGAAGGGGTTCATGGAGTTGTTCCCCTCCGGTGTCAACGACCAGGCCAAGGCCGATCTGCGCGCGTACGCCACCCACGACCTGCGCTCCAGGGTCGAGGAGGCCGAACGGGAGTGGTTCCGCGGCCAGCGAGCGCTGCGGGCCCGGCTGCGTGAGATCGACGATGCCCACGAGGAACTACACGACTCCGATCCGGACCAGGCACGGCAGAAGGCCGAACTGGACGCCGAACGACGTGGAGTTGGCCGCCGCCTGATGAACCTGGGCGAGACATCGGCCCAGACCGCGCTGTGTGATCTGGGGCTGCTGCCCAACTACGCGCTGATCGACTCCACGACCGTTCTGTCGGCGACGCTTTACGGCGAGGACGGGGTGGACGCCAAGACCGGGCAGGTGAAGTACACCTCCACCACCGACTCCTACGAGAGGCCACGGCGTATCGCCCTGGAGGAGATGGCGCCGGGCAACACCTTCTACGTCAACGGCCACAAGCATCAGATCACCGGTCTGGAGATCTCCACCGGCGGACGGCAGGAGTGGCGCACCTGGCGGGTATGCCCGGGCTGCGGATATGTGCGTACCGAGGACGCCGCCGAGGACCGGTCACCGTGCCCGCGCTGCAAGACCAGTCACATCGCGGACGACGGTTCTTGTCTGTTCCAGATCGTCGAACCAGCAACCGTGACCTCGCGGGACAAACGGGAAGACGCCCAGATCCGCGACGACAAGGATGACCGGGACCGCCGCTTCTACACGGTCGTGGACGCGGTCGACATCCCGGTGGAGACCATTGAGCCGGGCTCCTGGCGGCACGACAGCCAGACGTTCGGCGTCGACTACTGCCGCAAGGCGATGATCCGCCGGATCAACGTCGGACCCGTCCGCTACGACGCCCCGAACCGTGACGACTTCGCCGGCCACCGCGTGCGCCTGAACCCGTTCCACGTGTGCACGGCCTGCGGCGCGGCCACCGCGGACGGCCAGCCGGTCTTCGACCACGACACCGACGCACTCGACTCCCTCGCCGTCCGCAGTGGAGCACTCAAGCACCACCGTCCATGGTGCCCGCTGCGGCGCGGAAAGAAGGACGGCGTTCGGCAGGAACCGGTCCTGCTCGCCCACAAGTTGGAGACCGAAGCCCTGCGGGTCCTCATCCCCGCCGCCACCGCAGACGTCGATTCCAAGGTGCACTCGTTCAGGGCCGCACTTCGCCTCGGCGTGGACCTTCACTTCGGCGGCGACCCTCAGCACCTGGCCACCACCGTCGCCTCCATGCCGGACAACGAGAGCGGCGAGCGCCGCTGGTTCCTCGTGCTCTTCGACTCGCTGCCCGGTGGCACCGGCTACCTGGACCGGCTGACCGACCCGATCGCGTTCCGCGACACCTTGGCCAAGGCGTACGAGATGCTCAAGGAGTGCCCGTGCGCCGAGGAGCAGCGCCGGGCCTGCCACCGTTGCCTGCACCGTTACACCCCGGAGCCGTTCCAGGACATCGTCTCGCGCCAGGCCGCGCTGACGATGTTGGAGTCCCTGCTGTTCAAGCAGGACGGCTCGGACGGCTGGGAGTGGAGCGAGGTCGACCACACCGGACTGGTAGGGCTGGACACCCAGGTCGAATCCGACCTGGAGGCGCGCTTCCTGGCGGCCCTGCGCGACTGGGTGAAGGTCACCGACGACGCCTCCCTCGACGAAGACGGCCATGCGAGCGGGCATCTGCGCTTCACCGACGGTCCCGGCGTCATGCACTGGCGGCTGACCGCGCAGCAGCAACTCCGGGGCACCGTAACCGACTTCACCTTCACGCGCATCGACGGGCCGACCCAGAGCGTCAAGGTCTACCTCGAAGGCTTCCGCTTCCACGCCAGCCGCGAGCACAACCAGATCGCCACCGACGCGGCGAAGCGCACCCTCCTGCGCGCCGAAGGGGAGACCGTCTTCCAGATCACCTGGGCAGACATCGATCTCTTCGAGAAGCGCCCCACCCGTACGCAGCCCGTATGGCCGCCGTACCGGGGCACGGCTCAGGAACAGGCCAAGACCGCCTACGAGCAGTATGGCGGCCAGCGCGCACACTTCGCCGACGCCGTCTTCGCCAACCCCATCGACATCCTGATCGCCTACCTGCGTGATCCGGATGCCGACCGCTGGGCCCGCCGGGCCCGCGCCCTGGTCACCGGACTGACGGCCCAGCCAGGCACGGCCCCGGTCACCGCGACCGGACGCCGCAGCGAACTGGTGGCTGCCCTGCGCGGCCAACTGGCCACCTTCTCCGCCACCGAGCGCCACGACAAGCCGGTCGTGGCGGATGCCGCCGGCATCGGCCCCGTCCACGTCTTCCGTACGCAGGACGAGACCGGGCTCCCGCTCGTGTTCGCCCTGGACGCCGCCGACCCTGAGGCCCTGAAGTGGACCGCGCTCGCCGTGCTCGACGACTCCGAAGCGGTGCTGGACACGGACGAGCACAAGGAGCGCTGGCGGTCCTGGCTGTACTGGACCAACCTCACCCAGTTCCTTTCGCTGGCCGGCGGCGACGGCGTCCAGCTCGCCACCAGCAAAGCTGCGGACTTCGAGGTCGAGGTCCTCGCGGTCTGCGGTGGGCTCGGCGAACTCGACTCGCTCATCGGCGCCCCCGCACCCGTCGTGTCCGAGGTGCCCGCGGCCGTGGTCAAGCCCGTCGACCCGGATCCCGGGCACGACTCGCCAGCCGAAGCGGCCCTGGCCCAGGCCCTCCGCGACGCCGTCTGGGACGAGGACATCCTGGAGATCCTGCGCGAAGACGCGGACGAGACACCGGACTTGCTCCGCCTCGCCGAGAGACTTGCCGACCGCGGCAAGCAGGCACCCGTCTTCGGCTACGAACTGGGGACCAGCCGCTGGCAGGTCGACTTCGCCTGGCACACCTCCGCCCTCAAGATTGCCGTTGTCGCCGTCCACCAGGGTGACGACGACCCCGAGACCCAGCGACGCGATGCCGCGTATGCCGAAGACGGGTGGACTGTGCGTACCGCCGCCGAATGGCTCGCCCATCTCGACGAACTGCTCGACCAGCTCCCCGACACGGAAGAAGGCACGCTCCGATGACCGCCCGGCTCAGCCTGTACCGCAAAGCCGAACAGGAGCTGTACAAGCTCGACCGCTCGGTCAAGGCCCAGTTCTACGACTTCTGTCACAACTTTCGGAACAACCCCGATCTCCCGGGGCTCAGGAAGAAGAAGCTCAAGGGCGACTCTCGTATCTGGTCGGCTCGCGTCAACCAGGACTATCGGGCCCTGATCACCCCCACCGGTGTCGACGCGGACGGTGCCGAGAGCTGGCTTGTCATCGCCGTCAGGCACCGCAAGGACGTCTACGAAGAGCTTCAGGTCGCTGTCAACCGCGTCACCGGCGAGATCGAGTTCGTCGACCTCGCCGTCGTCGGCGACAGCGCTCTCCGCAGGGTCGGCATCACCCTCACTCCGGCTGAGCCTGAGGAGCAGGCCCCCAAGCTCGAGACTGTCCCTGAACCCGAGCCTGCGGCGCCGGCGCTGCTCTCCGCGTACGACGCAGGGCAACTACGGGGTCTCGGCGTCGCCGAGCAGCTGATCGACCTGGCGCTCACGGTGACCACCAGCGCCGAACTCGACCAACTGGTCGAGAGCGCACCGCTGTTGTCGAAGGACATCCTGTACGGCCTTGCCGCCGGGATGGACATCGACGAAGTCCGCAATGAGATCACCGCTCCGGTCAAACTCGACCAGCAGCCCGACCCCGACGACTTCGCTACAGCGCTTTCCCGCACCAAGGTCACCACAGTCGACGACGCAGTGCGCGCAGTCATCGAGGAAGGCGACTTCCGCGCATGGAAGGTCTTCCTCCACCCCACGCAAGAACGCATCGTCCACCGCCACTACAACGGCCCTGCCCGCGTCTCCGGCGGCCCCGGCACCGGCAAGACGATCGTCGCCCTGCACCGGGTCAAGCACCTCGCTGAGCAGCTGCCCCCCGGACACAACAAGCCGATCCTGCTGACCACCTTCACCAAGAACCTCACTACCGACCTGCGCCTGCGGCTTGCCTCCCTCGTCGAACCGCAGCTGCTGGCCCGCGTCGACATTGCTCACATCGACCAGCTCGCCGCTCGCGTTCTGGGCGAGAACACCGCCTCTGGCCGCGGTAAGCAGCGCGTATACGACCACGTGGCCCTGAACGAGATGCGCCAACTGCTGGCCGAACTCGACGACCGACGCTGGGAGCCGGAGTTCCTCCTTGAGGAGTGGGAGCAGGTCATCCTCGGCCAGTCGGTCCCCACCCGCTCCGACTACTTCAAGGCCCGCCGCGCCGGCCGGGGGCGCGCGCTCACCCGCCCCGAGCGCAACCACATCTGGAAACTCATCGAGCAGTTCACCGCCCGCCTCGACAAGCTGGGCGTCGAAACCTGGGGCCAGGCCGCCGAACGCGCCGCCCGCTTCGAGATCGAGCGCGCTGCGAAGGTCAGGGCCCGCCGCGAGTACAAGGAAGAGATCGGCGGCAAGGACCTCATCCACCGCGACGACAGCTCCGGCATGCGCTACATCGGCTACCGCTACCGGCACATCGTCGTCGACGAGGCCCAGGACCTGCGTCCCGCGCACTGGAAGATGTTGCGTGCCATGGCCGACCCCGACCAGCCCAACGACATGTTCGTCGCAGGCGATACTCACCAGCGCATCTACGACCACCAGGTCGCTCTTGGCGCCCTCGGCGTCAACATCCGAGGCCGTGCCTCACGGCTGACCCTGAGCTACCGCACGACGAAGGAGATCCTCGCCGAGGCTCTCCGCGTCGTCGACCCCAAGACCAAGAACGAGAAGGTCACGTACGACGACCTCGACGACGGCACCGACACCCTCGCCGGATACCGTTCCGTCCTTCACGGCCCCAAGCCCGACTTCAATCGGTACGACACCTGGGACGAAGAGCTCGCCGGACTCGCCACGACCTTGAGCACGTGGCGCGAGGAACTTTCCACCGACGGCAAGGGCGCCTCCCTCGACCCCAGCGGGCGCATCGCCGTGTGCGTCGCCGACCGCGACATGGTCAGCCAGACCATGTACTACCTCGCCACCAAGGCGGGCATCACCTGCGCCGAACTCACCAAGGACGGCCCCAAGGGTGACGGCGAAGTTCACGTTGGCACCATGCACCGCTTCAAGGGACTCGAGTACCAGCGCCTCGCCATCGTCGGTGCGAGCGACGGCATCATCCCGCGCACCAGCGTCATCGAGCGCTACCGCACCGAAGACCCGCCCCGCTACGAACGCGAGCAGCGTAAGGCTCGCTCCTTGCTGTTCGTCGCCACGACCCGGGCCCGCGATGCCCTGAACATCAGCTGGCACGGCAAGCCCAGTCCGTACCTGCCGATCTGACGCGCCGTACGGCACTCCCGGGCCGGAATTGCCTACGGGGCCCCGGCCCGGGACAAGGAACTCGCCTCATAGCGCAGCTGGTAGGCGCGTACGCCGGTGCCGTTCATGCGATAGAGCGTGATCGCCGACAGGAACTGCTTTTTGACCTCCGCGGTGCGGTAGCGCTCCTTCTCTCCGATGCCGCTGATCCACTCCTCGATGTGCTCTGGGAGCTTGAAGGCGAGTTCATAGGCGCCGACCGCGTCTGCGGGCGAGAGCGTCCATTCCGCCGCGGCTCCCACACCCCGTCGTCTGATCCGCACCGTATGGTCGGGCTTCGCCTCGGCGTACTCCAGGAACCCTCGGTGATCATCGGCGGCGAGCGGCAGGATGAATGGCGCGGCAGGGAAACCGAGGAGCAGCTCCGCGTCGCTGTGCTGCCGGAGCACCGTGGCGAAGTCCTCAATCACGGTGCCGCTGGCCTGCTTGAACTTCCCCTCGGGGATGGAAACCGGTGGCAGCTCCAGCGAGGATGTCCCCAGCGCCTTCCGCAGCTCGGAGCGCATCCAATTCAGCGGGAACGGGGCCGACTTCGGCAGATGCTGCTGCGCCGTGCACAGACTCGTCGCCGTAGCCCCGATGTGGCCAAGCAGCCAGGCGAAGGAGGCACCCGACAGATCCACGAGAGAGATCTGGTGGGCGAGCGCGTACTTCTGGGCGTCGGCGGTGAACCCACTCGCGGAGAACAACGCGTACGAGTACTTGTACCGCTGCCGGGGCCGCGTCCCGGAGCCCGTCATGAAGTTCTCGTTCACGTCGTGCACAACACCGTGGGCGTTCCGGACGACCTCCAACTCGCAGCGTGTCTGGTAGTACTTGGCTTCCAGAAACAGCCGCACCGGCATGGAGAACGCCGGGGTGAAGGCGAACTCTCCGAGAACGTCGACCTGGTGGAGCGCGCCCCGCCCTCGGACCCGTAGAGTCTGGCCCTCCGTCACCAACTCGACCGGATCCTGATCTTCGTGGACGAGAAGCCGGTAGCCGCTGAAGCGCAGCAGCCAGGCCAGCGACTCTTCGAGTAAGTAGCCACGCAACGACGAGTCCTTGAGCATTGTTGCCGCCCCCATCTACGAACTGGTCACACAGCCGACGGCGATCATCTCACCGACCAATGCACTGACGAAGCAACTGCTCCTCAACGATCAACTTAGGGCCCTGTGATCCACTCGGTCGCTCTCGCACCGCCGCAGCCCTACCCAGCAAATCGATACGCTTGAGTGTGTGGACTCTGATGAACTGCAGCCCTTCGCGGCTGAGTTGATGGCTTGGTTCGCCGACGTACGCGCGCCCGGGTCGGCTGGATCGTACGTGGGGGATTGGCGGCCGCTGAGTGCTCTTGCCAGCTGGTCACGGGTCACCGCCAGTGTCGTTGCGCTTGCGCCTGAGGAACGGCGTCCCGATCTCTATTCCAAGGATCATCGTCTGCGTAACGAGATGCTGTTGGGGCTGAGTGGGTTGGGGCTCATCGCCGATGCCGTCGCGCGCGGCCAGGACGTCGATTTGGACCGGGCGGTGGCGGAGTTCGGTAGGTTCTGTCGTGCCTCGCTGCCTTCTTCGGAGGACTGGCTGCTTCTCGACGGGGAGATCTCAGCTGGCACGCGGATTGAGATCGGCGAGTATGTGCTGGAAGCGCTTTCGGATGAGGAGACGAAGCAGCTGCTGCCGCCCATGTACGCCGTGATGCCGTCAGCTCCGGCCAGCTGGCAGAACGTGTCCGTCCTCAAGGGCGCTCCGTTCCTCCGGCGGGTGGTCCCGGATCGGCCCCTGCTCAGCGGTCACCGGTTTCCACTTCTGGAGATGCCGTCATGTCCCGAACTCCACCACTGGCGTCCGCTACTGCCCATGCTGCTGTGGAGCGATGATGTCATCAGAATGAATGCCTGGTTCATCGTCGAGCCGGGACGGTGCGCGGATCTATACGCCGGCTCTGTGCCGGTGGTCCCGGACATCTATGCCACCGGCGACGGCCAGGAGATCGAGTACGAACGGCGAGAGACGGGGCTGTGGCGGCTGACGGGTCGGGGCATTTCCCGGCTCGGCGCTTTCTGCGCGGCCGTCGACGGCTTGATCGGCGCGGTGCTCGAGGGCGCCAACGAGAAGAACAAGAAGGCCAAGACTCGGGCACGGCGCCTGCAGCGCGCCGCCGAGCACCTCCTGCGGGCCGCCCACCGCACCTACGGCAATGATTTCGTGTGGGAGGAGGACGCAGACGAGGTCACGCTGCACTACGTGGTCGCCATGGAGGCGCTTCTGGCGGACGAAGGGCAAACCGATCTCAGCCGCAAGGTGAAGCAGCGGGCCGCGGCTTTGTGGATGACCGATGCGCTGCGCCTTGAGGTCGCCGAGGTGGTTGGCAGGGCGTACGCGCGCCGCTCCAAGTACGCCCACGGAGACGACACGCGTGACATCGATGCGAAGGAGCTGGAGATGCTGCGCCGCGTCGCGCACGGCGTCATGCTGCGTTGGCTGGTCACCACAGTGCCGACCGGGCTGGATCTGACGCTGGAGTTGGACAAGACCTTGCTGTCAGACACCGCCCGCGCTGCCGTGGTGATGGAGCCGTTGCGCGCGTTCTTCGACGCGGCTTCTCCTGCCCTGCTGCCCTCGGACGCACAGCGGCTTCGAGCCACGTAGGGGCAGTCAGTGTGCCCCTACGGTTACGGCCTCGCGGCAGTCTGCTTGGCCTGCTTGCCGGCGCGGACCAGTGCGATGGCACGTGCCCGGAACTCTTGAGGATAGGGGCGAGGCATGACTGCCAGCCTTCCGCGAAGGGCTTTCAGGTAGCCACCAGAACTGGAACCCGAGACATGGGGCAGGTCAAACCTGTCACCCAACCTTGCAGCAGGCCCGACCCTGGTGACCGCAGTAGCGGGAAGCGGTGCAAAGCCAGCAGTCGAGGGTCGGCGTGGCGCCTCAGTCACCGCTACACGCCACTATGACGCGTCACATGAGGAGATGGGGGGCGACGATAGTCATGAGGTACGGCCAGAGGCAGGCGGACAAGCTCGATGAGACGATGCTCGAACTGCTGCTGCCGATAAGCGCGGTGGAGTCACTGGGGCAGTGGCTAGCCGACCCGGAGCGCGGCCAGCGGTACGCGAACGGAAGTGGCCCTCACACCATCCCGTACGCGCCATCCACCTGGATGGCCGTAACACCCTGGCCCACCGCCTTCGCCGACCGGGCGGCGGCCGATTCGGCCTCGGTGAGCCGAGCCGAAGTCGTGGCCGCGGTCCGGGCCGCGGAGCAGTCCGAGAGCTGGGCAGAGGCGTTCGTGGCCACGCAGGTGTGGGGCTACGGTGTTACGGGCTACGGCCCGTACCGCACTCGTCAGGTGCTCGCCCAGCCCAGCGCTGAGGCCGTCCTCACCGAGGCGGTGTCCCTGCTCGTCGACGAGGGCGCGGTCGCAGCCTACGAGGTGCTACACACTCTCGATGGCCTCGGGCCGGCGTTCCTCACCAAATTCCTTTACTTCGCGGGCCAGGCGCTGCCAGACGTGAAGGGCCCACGTCCCCTGATCCTCGACAGCGTGCTCGCCGGGATCCTGCGCAGGCACGCCACGAAGGTTGGACGTGCGGTTGGCTATGAGTGGTCCGAGGCGATCGCCAAGTGGATCTGGCGCGACAGCGGCTGGAGCTCCCACCGTTACGACGTCTACCTCCGGTGGATGTACGCCGCCAACGAGCGACTCGCGGCCGCGTCGATCGACTGGCCCGCAGCCCCAGACGTGCTCGAGCTGGCCCTCTTCAGCGCCGTTTGGGACCTGGAATAACCGTATCGCCGGTGTTCACCTTCTGACTGAGCGTTTGGCCCTGGAGTATGCGTTTGGTCCCGGGTTAGGTTCCGCGCCAGTTGGGGGTGGCTTCGTGGGTGAGGCGGCGGGCCATGAGGTCGATCATCGCGAGGTGGATCATTGCCTCGGAGCGGTGCGGGTGGCGCTCGTAGTCGCGGGCGAGGCGGCGGTGGTGCATGAGCCAGCCAATGCTGCGCTCGATGGTCCACCGCCGCGGGATGATGGTGAACCCGTGGGCGCCGGGCGGGCGTTGGACGGGATGGACGTCGATGCCCAGGCGGGCGCCGTGGTCGATGGCCGTGGTGCGGTAGCCGGCGTCCACCCAGGCCTTGCGGATGCGGGGATGGGCGGCGGCGATGCGGGACAGCAGGGTGACGCCGGCCGCGGTGTCGGACACGCTGGCGGCGGTGACCAGCACGGTCAGCAGCAGGCCCACGGTGTCGCAGCCCAGGTGCCGCTTGCGCCCGATGATCCGCTTGCCCGCGTCGGTGCCCTGGCCGGCCCGCGGCACGTTCGCCGAGGTCTTGATCGTCTGAGAGTCGAGCACGCAGGCCGACGGCTCGGCGTCGCGGCCCTCCCGCTCGCGGACCAGGCGCCGGAGCACCCCGGTGAGCTGCTCGCAGACGCCGTCGGTCTGCCAGCGGGCGAAGTAGCCGTAGACGGTGTTCCAGTTCGGGAAGTCGTGGGGCAGGTAGCGCCAGGCGATGCCGGTGCGGTCCACGTACAGGATCGCGTTCATGATCTGGCGCAGGTCGTGCTCGGGCCGGCGCCCGATGTCGAGGGCATGCCGGCGCCGCTCGTTCCGCCAGGCGGTGAGCACGGGTTCGATCAGTTCCCAGCGCTGGTCGGACAGGTCGCTGGGGTACCTGTCGCGCGGTGCCATGTTGCAGAAATACCGCGGTATGACGCCCAGGGCCAGCGGCCAAACGGCCGCTGAGGGTGGCGAGTTGGGAGGAGACGGGAGATGCCGGAACGAAACAGTCCCCTGCCGTCGCAATGCGGGCTCTCGACCCGACCGCCTCACCTGCCCCAACGGAGCCGGACTTCAAAAACGCCACATCCAGCAACGAGACAGGGCAAAACACTCAGTACGTCTCGGGACACATCCGGCCCTCCCGGGCCGCCCATCCAGCTCCGCGCGCTGTGCAGCTCCAGTTCGGCCTCGATCTCGACCGGGAGGTTCCAGGGAAGCATGGCTTCTTGTCTTCAGCGGCTTCCAAGGAGTGGCCGTCCGGGTCTCCGGGGTGCCCTGGCTACTGATTTCGGCCGACGGCATGCTGTACGGAGCGAGGAGGGCGGCGACTACGGGATCAGTGGCTCTTCGGTCGGCAGCACCTCGCACCACCCACCCACGACCTGGTCGTTGGACTTCCTCTCGCGTGGTGGCATGCGGTGGTCGCCTCCTTTCGTGACCGATTGTTCATGACCGAGGTTCGAGATGTCTCATGAGCGCTGTAACGTACCGGCGAACCTAGTGTTTTGTGATTGTCCTGAACCGGGGGCGGGCGGAGATGTCGACGATTGGTCTGGCCACGGCCATCGAAGAGCTGCGGCAGGAGCTGTACGAGGCGCAGCGGCTTGGTGTCAACCAGCAGTTCGCCTTCGGCGTCGAAGAGGCGGAGCTGGAGCTGCGGCTTGAACTGCGCAAGTCCGTTAAGGGAGACGGCAAGCTCTCCTTCGGTGTGGTTGCCGTCGGCGCGGGCGGTGAGCATTCCACCGTCAGTACCCACAAACTGACGCTGAGACTGTCGGTCAAGGACCGGGCCATCGGTGGCGCGCGCCCCGAGGTCGGCGACGACGAGTTCGGGGCGCTGGACGAGGACTGACGTGGATCCGCACAGACTGGCGCAGATCCGAAGCGGGGGTGGCGGCGAGGGACGCCTCACCGTCGGCTCCGGCTATCTGATCGCCCCACGGTTGGTGTTGACCGCCCGTCACGTGTTGGTTGACCAGGCCACCGAAAAGTTCTGGCCGAAGATCACCGTACGCGTCGGGCACGACCGCTACGGCGAGACGACAAGGGCGACCGCAGAGCTGCTCTGGGAGCACCCGGACGGCCTTGACGTCGCGCTGCTGTCCGTTGACCGGGAGATCGACCTTCCTGGCGCCGTTCGCTGGGGCCGCCCTACGGGCATACGGCCGCTGAAGTACGAGGGGCTCGGCTTCCCATGGGCCTCCAAGGCGGAGGGCCGGGAGCCGGAGCACCTGCGAGGTGACCTGTCGGTCCTCTCCGGCGGCAAGGACCGCTACGTCCTGGACCAAGGCCCGGCGCCGGTTCCCCGTACCGGCGGCGGGAACGCCTGGGGTGGGGCCTCGGGGGCTGCGATCTTCTGCTGTGGCTATCTGGTTGGGGTAGTGACCGAGGAAGACGCGGCCTACGGAGCCCGCCGACTGCTTGCCCTACCAGTGTCTTCCTTCGCCGAGGACGGCGGCTTTGTATCCCATCTCGAGAAGCACACCGGCGGGCGTCCCGGACTGAGCGCGATCGGCGCGTCCCTCCCCAAGGCGGGGCTTGCCTCGGAACGTACGTTCGCCGAGCGCGAATTGGAGAAGCTACTCACGCCGTTGTTCCCGGACCCGGATGTGCGCACCGGGCACGCGCGAGCCTTGGTGCACGAACTGGGTTACGACGCCAACGGCTACGAGCCGGCCATCGCCGACCTCGTGGCGCTTGTCATGGAGCATCGCCGCGCGCTCGCGTCGCTCGGTGAAGTCGTCGCCCGGACCGCGGAGGGCACGGTGCGCGGAGCTCTCACCCATCTCTTCTCACGTGCCAGGGCACTCGAATGCGGGTCGCTGCTCTCGGTGAACGAGTACGAGGACCTGCTCTGCCTGCTGCGTCGCGTCTGCGATGAGTATCCGACCCTCCTGCCCCAGGCTGCCCGTGAAGCGTTGCCGTACGTCGTGCTGCCCGAGCCTCTTACTCGACTGCGGCTCGATGAGGATCGCCTTGCCAACGCAATCGAGTGTCTGGAGGACCTACCCGACGGCGAGAGCGTCCCCGACCACACTCCACCGGTGCCAGCGCTTCTGCGGCTCGTCGAGTATGTGGCGGCGTCCGCTGGCGACGAGCTGGCTGACGGCCTGCGCGCGTGGTCGGGGACGGTCGCCGACCGGCTCGGTGTCCATCCCGGGGCCTTGAGTGAGCGGCGTGCGGACGCCGCCCGGTGGGCGAAGCGCCCCGCCTCGCCGGTGTCGCGGGTGGTGATGGAGCTGGAACACGATGATGCCGTGGGGGACGACCGGTACCGGTGTCGAATCCTGCTCGTCCGCGACGACGGCTCATACCGGGTACTCAAGGAGGCAGAGTCGGGGTCCAAGACCCCGCAGGAGGTGGCGAGCAGCCTGAGCGAGGCGATCTTCGCCGTCCGCCAGGAACCCGGGCAGCGAGACCATGTGCCGTGGGTGACCGTCGTGGTCGACCCCGAGGGGCTCCACCTGGCCGTCGACGAATGGGTGCCGGCAGTGCCCAACGACATCCTTCCGGCTTGGCCGATTGGAGCCGAGTACCGCGTCTCTCTGAGCTGCCCCGAGCTGAGCGACCTGATACCGGAACGCCAAGGTGATCAGGAACGCCGGTGGAAGATCGGACGAGGGACGACGCTGGTCATCAGCCAGACGTGCGAGAGCAGGGATCAGCTCGTGGACCTGCTGAAGACCGAGCATCGCGACACCGCGCGAGTGGTCCTCCACAGTCCCGCCGACGAGCGGAAGCGCTGGCTGCTGGCCACTCTCGCCTTGGGTGTCCCCGTCGTTCTCTGGGACCGCGATCCCGTCGGCCATAACGACGCCGGGGGACTGGAGAGCTTGGCTCCCTCCAGCGACCTGGAGGGGCTCACCGAGCGGGTCCGGTGCTTTCGGAGCCGCTCGGCGGCCTGCTCGACGGATCGGCGTCCACGGCCCTCCCTTGTGTGGGAGCCAGAAGGTCGTCACCCGAGGATCGAGTCGCTACAACTGACGGACCCCCGGAGAGGAACGCAAACGTCATGACCACCTCCCATCCCCTGTCCGGTGCATCTCCGCAGCGTCCGTCCTCCGATGGCGGAAGCGAAGTCTGGCGGCTCTTCCGCGGTGACGGCGAACGCCGTGAGACCCCGTTCCCTGCCGCTCCGCCGTGGCGTCGCTTCGGGCTGGAGTCCGTGACCGATGCCAGCGTTTCCTACGCACGGCCCTACCTAATCGGCCCCGACGAGGCCGACGTCGTGAATGCGGCGCTCCACCTGCGCCGACCTCTCCTGGTGACCGGGCAACCTGGCACGGGCAAGTCCTCGCTGGCTCACGCCGTTGCCCACGAACTCACGCTCGGCCGCGTCCTGCAGTGGCCGGTCAACAGCCGCTCCACCCTGCAGGACGCTCTCTACCAGTACGACGCGGTCGGCCGGCTACGCGAGGCCACCTTGCTGCGTGACGCGGAAGGCACGGAACCGGACATCGGCCAGTACATCCGGCTTGGCGCCCTGGGCAACGCCCTCCTGCCCCGAGAACGCCCTAGAGTGCTGCTCATCGACGAGCTGGACAAGGGCGACATCGACCTACCCAACGACCTGCTGACCGTCTTTGAGGAGGGTGAGTTCGCCATTCCTGAACTCACCCGGCTACCCGACGACCACACGCCTGTGCATGTCCAGACCGACGACCCGGACGAATTTGCCCCAGTTACACGCGGCCGCGTCCGGTGCAGTGAGTTCCCGGTCGTGATCATCACCAGCAATGGCGAACGTGACTTCCCACCCGCCTTTCTGCGGCGCTGCGTCCGCCTCGATCTTCCCGAGCCCGATGAGCGTCGCCTGCGTGAGATCATCGCCGCCCACCTCGGTCCCGACGCTCTGAACCACACGGACGACCTGCTCCGCGAGTTCCTGGGGCGCCGCGCTGCGGGTGAACTCGCCACAGACCAGCTACTTAACGCTGTCTTCCTCCGGAAGGGCGGGGTGAACCTTGACGCGGGCTCCCTTCTCGAGGCCGTCCTGCACCGCCTCGGTGAAGCTGTGTGACGCCGTGATCTCGCGCGTGACGAAGGTCCTGGCCGAGAGTGGGGCAGAGATCTCCTATGAGGAACTCCTCGACGTTCTATGGCTCGCCAGAAGGCTGCCCCGAGGGGTTGCACCCGTGGCACGTGCCGTTGGCGAACCTGCGACGCTCTCGGAGCAGCATGGCGCCCTCCACCACAACGGATCGGCGACACCCGTGCCGGAGGCTGCGGGGCACGACACGCCGACTGCCGAGCCGACGACTGCGGAGTCAACAGACCCAGCGTCCGCGAACCCCGTCCAAGCCACAGCGCGGCCCCGTGCCCATGACGACCCGGAGGTGTCCGCAGGGGCGATCCCGTCCCGGGCGGTCGCTGTCCGTGCTCCGGAAAGCCGCCTCATTGGGGCCAGGCAGCTCCGACTTGGTAAGTCCCTCCGGCCGCTGCGGCAGCGCTTCCCCGACCGGCGTCGCTATGAACTCGATATTGCGCGAACCGTCGCGGCCATGGCCGACACAGGCGTGCCCGAGCCTGTCACCCGCCAGGCGCGCACCCGCTGGCTGTCCCTGGCTCTTGTGGTCGATGACGGCATCTCCATGGTTCTCTGGCAACGCCTTGCCGCCGACATCCGAGCGCTGATGGAACGCGCCGGGGCGTTCCGCGATGTACGTGTGTACGGACTCGACACGCGCGGCGCCATCCCGTCCTTGCGGGCCAGCCCGTATCGCCACCGCAGCCGTCTTCTTTCGCCAAAGACTCTGTGTGACCCGAGCGGGAACACCCTCGTCCTCATTGTCAGTGACGGCGTGGGCGCAGCCTGGCGGAACGGCGGGATGAGGCAGGTGACGGGACGTTGGGGAAGGTGCGGGCCCACGGCGATCGTCCACGCGCTGCCAACCCGGCTCTGGGCGGGCACTGGGATCGGCGCACGGCGCTGGCAGGTCACCACCCGACGGCGTGGCGGCCCGACCTGCGCCTGGCATGTCACTGATCCGGACCTGCCGCCGGACCTCGTCCGCTTCGACTCCGTACCCGTCCCCGTCCTCACGCCGACCCCCGAGGCCGTTGCCGACTGGGCGCTACTCATCGCCTCGCCCGGGGGCACCGCTCTCCTCCCGCTGTGGGACGGCGGCCAGCAAAGCTGTGGTCGGCCCGCCGCCGACACTCGGGGAATTGACGCCGCCGAAGCGGTGCTCCGCTTCAGGGAGGCCGCGTCCGCCGAGGCGTACCGGCTGGCGGCCCACGTCGCAGCGGTCGCGCCTGTAACGCCTCCCGTGATGCGTCTGGTGCAGGCCGCCATCGGGCCTCCGACGGACCCCGGACATCTAATGGAGGTGTTTCTGGGCGGACTGATGCACGAGGCGGATGCTGCCGAGCCGGAACGGCTGCCGCACCACCGACGGTTCGACTTCGCGAGCGACGCCCGCCGAATTCTGCTCAGCGCCGTCTCCCCGAAGGAACTGCTGCGTACCACCGATGCCATCACGCGCCACATCGAAGCAGCCGTCGGCCGTGCCCCGGTCTTCCCGGCCTGGGTCGGCCACCCGGAGGGCTTCTCCGTGATCGACGACATCGGACGCCCCTTCGGTTGGCTGCGGGAGCAGCTGCTGACGCGTCTCGGTATCCCGTCCGCAGATTCCATCCCGATGACATCCGTACCGGACCGCACTGTGGTGCCCAGACCAGTGACTGAAGGCTCCCTGAGGTATGGGGCGGCCCGGATCGGGGACTCTGAACCGAGTAGGCAGGGTGCGCCGCCGTACGACGACGGGTCTGGCAAGAGGCTGCGGGCGGGGGTGACCGATCTGGTTGAGAACCTCGCCACGGACGCGCCGCCGGAGGTTCGCGCACGCGCCGCGGCTCAGACCAACACGCTGGTCGCCAAGCTCTGGAACTACTGCAACGTCCTGCGGGACAACGGCCTGTCCACCATCGAGTACGTCGAACAACTGTCCTACTTACTATTCTTGAAGATGGTCGATGAGCTTGCCGAGGAGGCTTGGGAGGACGACGACATTGCCCAGGTCGTCCCCGAGGGCTACGACTGGAAGTCCCTGGCTAGCAAGCGTGGGGTGGAGTTGGAGAAGCACTACCGCGCCATCCTCGACGAGCTGGGCCGCCGCCCCGGCACCACTATCGGCACGATCTTCGCCGAGGCGCAGAACCGCATCACCAAGCCCGCGCTCTTGGAGAAGCTCGTTGTCGACCTGATCGGCCGCGAACAGTGGACCATCAAGGGGGCGGACCTCAAGGGCGACGCGTACGAAGGGCTTCTCAACAAGGGCGCCTCCGACACCAAGACAGGTGCTGGCCAATACTTCACCCCTCGCGCCCTCATCGACGCGATCGTCGAGGTCTCGAGGCCGACACCGGACGACATCATCGCCGACCCGGCCTGCGGCACTGGCGGCTTCCTCATCGCCGCCCACACGTACCTGCGTAAGCACCACATGCAGGGCCTGCCCGGGGAGAAGCGCGAAGCCCTCCAGCGAGGCGACCACATCCGCGGCAACGAGCTCGTCACGGGCACTGCCCGACTCGCGGCGATGAACATGCTGCTGCATGGCATCGGCGCCAGCGACGGCCCCAGCCTCGTCTCGGTCGGAGACGCCCTGGCCGAGAAGCCATCCGGCAAGCGCGCGACGCTCGTCCTCGCGAACCCGCCCTTCGGCCGCAAGTCCGCCATCAGCATCATTGGTCAGGACGGACAGGTCGAAAAGGAAGACGTCGAGTACGACCGCGACGACCTCACCGCCACCACGACGAACAAGCAGCTCAACTTCCTGCAGCACATCATGTCGCTCACCTCGATCGACGGCCGCGCGGCTGTCGTCCTCCCGGACAACGTGTTGTTCGAGGGCGGTGCCGGCGAAAAGATCCGTAGGCGGCTGCTGAACGAGTTCAACCTGCACACCATCCTGCGGTTGCCCACGGGCATCTTCTACGCCGGCGGCGTCAAGGCCAACGTCCTCTTCTTCGAGAAGAAGGCGCCCCGTGCCGACGGCAAGCCCCACACCGAGCGCACCTGGGTGTACGACTTCCGCACCGGCCAGCACTTCACCCTCAAGCAGCGTCCCCTTACCCGCGCTCACCTCCAGGACTTCGTCGACGCCTACAAGGCCGATGACAGCGAGAGCCGCGTCCCCTCCGAGACCCCGGAGGGTCCGTGGCGGGTCTTCGAGTATGACGACCTGATTAAGCGCGACAAGGTCAACTTCGACATCACCTGGATGAAGGACCCGGCCCTCGAGGACGAGGGACAACGACCTACCGCCCGAGGTCATCGCGCAGGAGATCGTCCAGGACCTCCTGGCCGCTCCCGATGAGTTCAAGGCGATCGCCGAGGCTTTCTGGGCGGCGAGGTCACCGACGACGAGTGAATTGTGGCCCCGGCTGGTTGGAGAGCCGTACGACGACATCGAACACCACGGCACCGGCACCTTCGGAGCGGGCCTATCCCGCTACCTGCTGGCCCAGCACGTCCAGGTGTACGAAGTGAACCGGTCCGACCGCACGGCCCGCCGGCTGCTCGGTAAGTCGAACCCGCTCGATGCGCAGGCCGCCGCGCGGGCCGTGCTCAGCGGCCGCGCCCGGGCCCGGGCCAAAACCGGCGACGGTCCGATGCACAGCGCCCGCATGTTCAAGCTCGCCAAGGACTCCGCGGTCAAGGCCCGCACTCAGGCAATCAACCAGCTCAAGGCCGTCCTGGTCATAGCCGACCCCGCCCTGTGGGAAGGACTGTCCAGCCCGGGCAAACGAAAGTTGTTCCGCACCTGCGCGCGCTTCGGCCTGCACGACGGCGGGGGCGACGAGGGCGCGGTGGTCCAGGCCACCTGCATCACCCTGAGCCTGCTGGCCCAGCACCGATGGAGCTCGCGTCGGCTCAACCATGGCGGCGACCGGCAGGCCAACGCCGCCCTGTACCGCATCGTGTTCACCCGCCTGCGGCACGACCCACGCACCCAGGCGTACTACGAACGCCACACCCAGGAGGGCAAGACCCGGCGTGAGATCATCCGATGCCTCAAACGATATGGGTGCAGCTCTTCCTGAGTGAGGTCGCGGTCAGGCCGTGAGCGCGTATTGGTGCTGGTCAGCTGGGTAGAGGCGCTCATGCTCGGCGGCGAGGTGGTGCTTCCAGTAGGCGTCGAGATCCCCGTTGGCGGCGACGGTGCGGAGCTTTAGTGGGTGTTCTGCGAGTCGTCGTGGCGGGTTGTCCGGTTTGGTGGGTTGCGGTCGGCCGGTCCTGCGGTGTGCTGGAGACGTGGCCGAGCGGCAGCCGTATCCGAGTGATCTGTCGGACGAGGCGTGGGAGCTGATCCGGCCGGTCATCACGTCCTGGAAGGGACAGCACCGCTCGGTCAGCGGCCATGAGGGCCGGTACGAGATGCGGGAGATCGTCAACGCGATCCTGTACCAGGCCCGGGTGGGCTGCCAGTGGCGCTACCTGCCGCACGACTTCCCGCCGTACACCGCGGTGTACTACTACTTCGGCAAGTGGCGCGACGACGGTACCGACCAGGTGATTCATGACCTGCTGCGCTGGCAGGTCCGCGAGGGCCGGGGGCGGAGCGAGGACCCGTCGGCGATCGTGATGGACACCCAGACCGTGCACGTCTCGGTCAACGCGCCGAAGGAGACGACGGGGCTGGATCCGGGCAAGAAGAGCCGGGGCCGCAAGCGGGGCATCGCTACCGACGTCCTGGGCCTGCTGATCGCGGTGATCGTGGTGGCCGCGAGCGTGCACGACAACGCCGTCGGCATCGCGCTGCTGGACCGGGTCGCCGCGGACAACCCGTCGGTGACCAAGGGCTGGGTGGATGCCGGGTTCAAGAACGCGGTCATCGACCACGGTGCCGCCCTGTGCATCGACATCGAGGTCGTCCAGCGCGATCCCGGCAGCAAGGGGTTCACGCCCGCGCCGAAGCGGTGGATCGCCGAGCAGACCTTCGGCACGCTGATGCTGCATCGCCGCCTGGCCCGCGACTACGAGACGCTGCCGGCCAGCTCGGCCTCGATGATTCTCTGGTCGATGACCGACGTCATGACCCGGCGGCTGACCGGTGCCACCACGCCGACCTGGCGCGGCCCTCCGTCGGCCGGCACCCGGGCCCCCGGATGCCCCGCCTCATGCGTGACCTGCTGGCCAGGATCGACGCACGCACGGCGGCCGCGCGTGAGGAGGCTGACCGCCTGCGCGAGCAGATCACCCAGCTCACCGAGCGGTTGTCCGCGGCCGAACGACAGCTGGAGCGGCTCGACATCACGCGACAGACCGTGCTGGAACTCGCCGCGGACAGTGATCCCGGCCCTCCGGAACCGCTGCCCTCCGCCTACCGGCAGATCCTTGCCGTGTTCGAGGACACCGAGCAGGGCCTGCGGGCCAGGGAGGTCTGCGAGGCCCTGGGAACCGGGACCGAGAACCACCACGTCGAGAACACCCGGGCCAAGCTCAAACGCCTCGTCGGCCGCGGCATCCTCACCAAACCCGAACCCGGCCTGTTCACCATGCCCCGACCGGCAAAGTGAACCCGCGCAAAGACTCGCAGAACACCCACTGAGGCCCGCTTGGTTCAGGTGCTTGCCCATGGCCGCAGCCAAGTCCCGAGGCCTCGAATGTCAGCAGACGATGACCGTCCACCTTGGAGATGGTCCCGCCAGGTGGTGTAGGGGATCAATCGCCGGAACCCGCAGATCGGGGCCGTGGCTATGTCGGGGTAGGCGTCCGGCCCGCCTCAGCAGGACGCCTGGCGGGCTGCCGCGCGGGGACGGCTGCACCGACGTCCGGCCGAGCCGCACGGATCGCCGCGACCAACGGGTCCAGGTGCGGATTGAACATGGGCCGATACTTCGTGGGCGGCGACTGCATCAACACGAACCGCACTTGCCGGTCACCGACGGGGACGTGGGACGCCGCCGTCACCGCCGCTCCTCGGACGTTGCTAGGCCACTTCGACGACAACTCTCCGTAAAGGCTGACGGGTACTCAGACATATCTGACGCACCGTCAACCATTCAAGATCATCTTGCACGTGCGTTGCACAAGGCGCTGAAAAACAACAGTGATCAATGGAGGGTTGTGAAGGTGAGTACTCGCAGGTCAGCTGGCATGTTGAGGTGTCGTGCCCCTTGCCTCCAAGGGGCACGACATTGCGCCGGATCAGATGTCCCGGAACGTCTCGATCTGCGCGCCCACGGAGTTGAGCCGCTCCGCCAGATCCTCGTAACCGCGGTTGATGACGTACACGTTGCGCAGCACCGAGGTGCCCTCGGCCGCCATCATCGCGAGGAGCACGACCACGGCGGGGCGCAGCGCGGGCGGGCACATCATCTCGGCGGCCCGCCAGCGGGTCGGCCCCTCGACGAGCACCCGGTGCGGGTCGAGGAGCTGGAGGCGGCCGCCGAGCCGGTTGAGGTCGGTGAGGTAGATCGCGCGGTTGTCGTAGACCCAGTCGTGGATCAGGGTCTTGCCCTGGGCGGCCGCCGCGATCGCCGCGAAGAACGGCACGTTGTCGATGTTCAGGCCCGGGAACGGCATCGGGTGGATCTTGTCGATCGGCGCCTCCAGCTTGGAGGGGCGGACCGTGAGGTCGACCAGGCGCGTGCGCCCGTTGTCGGCGGTGTACTCGGCCGTGCGGTCGTGGTCGAGCCCCATCTCCTCCAGGACGGCCAGCTCGATCTCCAGGAACTCGATCGGGACGCGGCGCACGGTCAGCTCGGACTCGGTGACCACGGCGGCGGCGAGCAGGCTCATCGCCTCGACCGGGTCCTCGGACGGCGAGTAGTCCACGTCGACGTCGATGTGCGGCACGCCGTGCACGGTCAGGGTCGTCGTGCCGATGCCCTCGACGCTGACGCCCAGGGCCTCCAGGAAGAAGCACAGGTCCTGGACCATGTAGTTGGACGAGGCGTTGCGGATCACCGTCGTGCCGTCGTGGCGGGCGGCGGCGAGCAGCGCGTTCTCCGTCACCGTGTCGCCGCGCTCGGTCAGCACGATCGGGCGGTCGGGGGAGACGTCCGGCTGCACCTCGGCGTGGTAGAGCCCCTCGGTGGCCGTGATGTCCAGGCCGAACCGGCGCAGCGCGATCATGTGCGGTTCGATCGTGCGGGTGCCGAGGTCGCAGCCGCCGGCGTACGGCAGCTGGAAGCGGTCCATGCGGTGCAGCAGCGGGCCGAGGAACATGATGATCGAGCGGGTGCGGCGGGCCGCGTCCGCGTCGATGGCGCCCATGTCGAGACGGGCGGGCGGCACGATCTCCAGGTCCACCCCGTCGTTGATCCAGCGGGTGCGGACGCCGATGGAGCCGAGCACTTCGAGGAGCCGGTAGACCTCCTCGATCCGCGCGACGCGCCGCAGCACGGTCCGCCCCCGGTTCAGGAGGGACGCGCACAGCAGCGCGACACACGCGTTCTTGCTCGTCTTCACGTCGATGGAACCGGACAGGCGACGCCCGCCGACCACCCGCAGGTGCATCGGACCGGCGTAACCCAGAGAGACGATCTCGCTGTCCAACGCTTCGCCGATTCGCGCGATCATCTCAAGGCTGATGTTTTGATTACCGCGTTCGATGCGGTTCACAGCGCTCTGGCTGGTGCCGAGCGCCTCGGCGAGCTGCGTCTGCGTCCAGCCCCGGTGCTGGCGGGCGTCGCGGATGAGCTTACCGATACGTACGAGGTAGTCGTCTGCCATGGCCGCAGGCTATCTCAAATATGAGATGACGCATCTCGGCCCGTCCGAGCGGGCGACAAGACGCGCCACTGCCCGTCAGTGGCGCTTGGCCGTACGGGTCCGGCGCCAGCCGAAGGGGCCCGGCAGGTCCATCGAGGTCGTGCGGCGGCCGGTGCTGCTGTGCGTGCGCCGCGGCCCGTGCGAGCCGCCGCCGGTCGTGACCGACCACGACTTGCGGTTGATGTTGAGGCGGACTCCCGGCAGGATCCGGAAGCTCTTGCGGAACGTGAGCGGCATGAGAACGGGCTCCTTTCCGTGTGGTCCGTCCCGCATACCCCCGCTTGCCGCGATCAGTCGGCCGGTGGGCGCGAACGGCAGCGCTGGTGCTTCGCCCGCGCGCGTACGACGATGAAGGAGCCGGTCACGGGTACGCGACGGGCCTCGGACGGCACCGCTTGATGGCACGCCCGGGTGATGTATTAGAGTTATCTCGACATCGAGATATCTGCCGAGGCGCACCGCGGCCCCACGGCACCGTCGACGATGACGGTAAGGGTTACCTAACTTAGCCTTACCTCAGCGAATCGGCAACGTGGCATGGCGGCAGGATTGCGGTGGAACGCGCACATATATGAAGGAGACTGTCGTGTCGGCGAACAGCTTCGACGCCCGCAGCACGCTGCGCGTGGGCGACGAGTCGTACGAGATCTTCAGGCTGGACAAGGTCGAGGGCTCTGCTCGCCTTCCCTACAGCCTCAAGGTTCTGCTGGAGAACCTGCTCCGCACCGAGGACGGCGCGAACATCACCGCCGACCACATCCGCGCCGTCGGCGGCTGGGACTCCCAGGCCCAGCCCTCGCAGGAGATCCAGTTCACGCCGGCCCGCGTGATCATGCAGGACTTCACCGGCGTGCCCTGCGTCGTCGACCTCGCCACCATGCGTGAGGCCGTCAAGGAGCTCGGCGGCGACGCCGACAAGGTCAACCCGCTCTCCCCGGCCGAGCTGGTCATCGACCACTCCGTCATCGCCGACAAGTTCGGCACCAAGGACGCCTTCGGCCAGAACGTCGAGCTGGAGTACGGCCGCAACAAGGAGCGCTACCAGTTCCTGCGCTGGGGCCAGACCGCCTTCGACGACTTCAAGGTCGTCCCCCCGGGCACCGGCATCGTCCACCAGGTCAACATCGAGCACCTCGCTCGTACGGTCATGGTCCGTAACGGCCAGGCCTACCCCGACACGCTGGTCGGCACCGACTCGCACACCACGATGGTCAACGGCCTGGGCGTGCTCGGCTGGGGCGTCGGCGGCATCGAGGCCGAGGCCGCGATGCTCGGCCAGCCGGTCTCCATGCTCATCCCGCGCGTCGTCGGCTTCAAGCTGACCGGTGAGCTGAAGGCGGGCACGACCGCCACGGACCTGGTCCTCACGATCACCGAGATGCTGCGCAAGCACGGCGTCGTCGGCAAGTTCGTCGAGTTCTACGGCGAGGGTGTGGCGGCCACGAGCCTCGCCAACCGCGCCACCATCGGCAACATGTCGCCCGAGTTCGGCTCCACCGCCGCGATCTTCCCGATCGACGACGAGACCCTGAACTACCTGCGCCTGACCGGCCGTGACGCCCAGCAGGTCGCGCTCGTCGAGGCGTACGCCAAGGAGCAGGGCCTCTGGCTCGACCCGGCCGCCGAGCCCGACTTCTCCGAGAAGCTGGAGCTCGACCTCTCCACGGTCGTCCCCTCGATCGCCGGCCCGAAGCGCCCGCAGGACCGCATCGTCCTCGCGAACGCCGCCGAGCAGTTCAAGGTCGACGTGCGCAACTACGTCGACTCGGTCGACGAGGCGGGCAAGGAGTCCTTCCCGGCCTCCGACGCCCCGGCCACCACGGACGGCGTCCCGTCGAACCCGGTCCTCGTGACCGCCCCCGACGGCTCGACGTACGAGCTGGACCACGGCGCCGTCACCGTCGCCGCGATCACCTCCTGCACCAACACGTCGAACCCGTACGTGATGGTCGCCGCCGCGCTCGTCGCGAAGAAGGCCGTCGAGAAGGGCCTGACCCGCAAGCCGTGGGTCAAGACCACCCTCGCCCCGGGCTCCAAGGTCGTCACCGACTACTTCGACAAGGCGGGGCTCACCCCCTACCTCGACAAGGTCGGCTTCAACCTCGTCGGCTACGGCTGCACCACCTGCATCGGCAACTCGGGCCCGCTGCCCGACGAGGTCTCCAAGGCCGTCAACGACCACGACCTCGCCGTCACCTCGGTCCTCTCCGGCAACCGGAACTTCGAGGGCCGCATCAACCCCGACGTCAAGATGAACTACCTGGCGTCCCCGCCGCTGGTCGTCGCGTACGCCCTGGCCGGTTCGATGAAGATCGACATCACCACCGAGGCCCTCGGCGCCGACCAGGACGGCAACCCGGTCTACCTCAAGGACGTCTGGCCCACCGAGGCCGAGGTCAACGACGTCGTGGCGAACGCCATCGGCGAGGACATGTTCAACAAGTCCTACTCCGACGTCTTCGCGGGCGACGCCCAGTGGCAGGCGCTGCCGATTCCGACCGGCAACACCTTCGAGTGGGACAGCGAGTCCACCTACGTCCGCAAGCCCCCGTACTTCGAGGGCATGACGATGGAGACCACCCCGGTCTCCGACATCACGGGCGCCCGCGTCCTCGCCAAGCTGGGCGACTCGGTCACCACCGACCACATCTCCCCGGCCGGTGCGATCAAGGCCGACACCCCGGCCGGCAAGTACCTCACCGAGCACGGTGTGGAGCGTCGCGACTTCAACAGCTACGGCTCGCGCCGTGGCAACCACGAGGTCATGATCCGCGGCACGTTCGCCAACATCCGCCTGCGCAACCAGCTCGCGCCGGGCACCGAGGGCGGCTACACCCGCGACTTCACGCAGGCCGACGGCCCCGTGTCGTTCATCTACGACGCCTCGCGCAACTACATCGAGCAGGGCACCCCGCTCGTCATCCTGGGCGGCAAGGAGTACGGCTCCGGTTCGTCCCGCGACTGGGCCGCCAAGGGCACCGCGCTCCTCGGCGTCAAGGCCGTCATCACCGAGTCGTACGAGCGCATCCACCGCTCGAACCTCATCGGCATGGGCGTCCTGCCGCTCCAGTTCCCGGAGGGCCAGAACGCCTCCTCCCTCGGCCTGACCGGCGAGGAGACCTTCTCCTTCACCGGCGTCGAGGAGCTGAACAACGGCACGACCCCGCGCACGGTCAAGGTCACGACCGACACCGGCGTGGAGTTCGACGCGGTCGTCCGCATCGACACCCCCGGCGAGGCGGACTACTACCGCAACGGCGGCATCATGCAGTACGTGCTGCGCAGCCTGATCCGCAAGTAAGCGATCCGGCACGGCAGTTGGGGCCGCACTCCGCTCGGCGGGGTGCGGCCCCCGCGCGTTCCCGCACGCCGAGGCCCTATGGTGGACGGTGTGCGTGTGCACCCAGGGGCGCACGCCGACGGGGGTGGGCAGTGGAACCGGGCGCAGTGGGACTGCGGATCGCGTCCGCGGTGGTGGTGCCGTTACTGAAGCGGCTCGTGCTGCCGCCGGCCAAGGCGCCGGGCGCCGAATTCACCGAACGGCCCGTGCGGATACGGCACATGCTCTCCTTCGTGGGGGACCACCCCACCGTCAGCCGCGACGATCTGCACCGCCTCGCCCGCGAACTGGTGCGGCGCGCGGTCCGCGCCGCCGGCCCGCACGAGCGGCCCATCGAGGACGACGAGCACGACGCCGTCGGCCAGGCCCTGACCCGGACCCTGTACGCGTTCGGCGAGCTGGACATGGACGACGTACGGATCTTCCTGCTCGGCCCCGAGAAACTCGCCGCGGCCCTGTCCCGCCAGGCCGGACCCGACACCCGCCGGCTGCTGACCCGGGACGCCGCGCTCTTCCACGACCGGCTCCTGGAGACGGCCTGCGTACACCTGGTGCAATTCTTCACCCAGCGGCCGGGGTTCGAGGCGCGGGCCCGCCTGGAGGACTCGCGCGAACTGCGGGAGGTGCACACCAAACTCGACGTGGTGCTGCGCCGCGTCTCCGGCGACGACCACGAGGCCTTCGACGGCCGCTTCGAGGAGAGCTACGCGCGCTACGTCGGCCGGCGGCACGGCCGGCTCACCATCTACGGCGTCGACCTGCGCGACCCCGGCGGCCAGGAATGGCCCCTGGAATCCGCCTACTTGAGCCTGCGCGCCGTCGCCACCCCAGTCCCCGACGACGACACGTCCGACCCGCCCGACGACGAGCCGGCGACGGAGCGCGAGGAGAGCGTCGAAGCGGCCCTCGCCACCCGCGGGCGCGTCCTGCTGCACGGCCTCGCGGGCACCGGCAAGACGACCCTCGTGCAGTGGCTCGCGCTCACCACCGCGCAGCAGGACAGCGTGCCGGGCCACCTGCCGCAGCTCCTGGGCCGCGTCCCCTTCGTGCTCCCGCTGCGCACCCTCGCCCGCGAAGGCGCCCAGCTCCCGCTGCCCGAGGACTTCCTGCGGTGGATGGACTGCCCGCTGGTGGGCACCGAACCCGACGGCTGGGCCACCCGCGTCCTGCAGAACGGGCGCGGCCTGCTCCTCATCGACGGCCTCGACGAGATCCCCAAGGCCGACCGCACCCGCACCCGCACCTGGCTGCGCGAACTGCTCGCCGTCTTCCCCGGCAACCTGTGGCTCGTCACCACCCGCCCCTCCGCGCTCGGCCCCGGCTGGCTGAGCGGTGAGGGGTTCCACGAGATCACCCTCGACGCGCTGCGCCCCGGCGACCTCCGGCACTTCATCCGGCGCTGGCACACGGCGGCCGGCGCCCGCCCCGGCCTCGACGAGGAGCTCATCCAGTCCCTGCGCGCCGGACCGGGGCTGAGCCGGCTCGCCACCAACCCGCTGATGTGCAGCCTCATCTGCGCCCTGCACCGCGAGCGGCGAGGATTCCTGCCGCGCGGCCGGGCCGCACTCTACAAAGCAGCCCTGTCCATGCTGCTCGAACGGCGCGACATGGAGCGGGAGTTGTTCGGCCGCAGCGGGGCACCCGAGCTGGACGAGGAAGCCGCCACCGAACCGCTCAAGCGCCTCGCGTACTGGCTGATCCGCAACGAACGCACCCAGATCGAGCGCGACGACGCGGTGGACGTGGTGCGCCGCCTCCAGCCCCAGGTACCCAGCCTGGACAACCTCGGAGAGCCCGAGGACGCCCTCCAGTACCTCCTCGAACGCTCCGGACTGCTCCGGGAACCCGCCGCGGGCGCCCTCGACTTCGTGCACCGCACGTTTCAGGATTACCTGGGTGCCAAGGCTGTATTGGAGGAGCGGGACTTCGGCATGCTGGTGAAGAACGCTCACGTCGACCAGTGGGAGGACGTGGTCCAGATGGCCGTCGCACAGGCCGATCACAACGGCCGCGCCGATCTGCTGATGCGGCTCAGCGACCGCGGCAACCGCGAGAAGGACGCCACCGTCCAGGCCCGCCTGCGCCTGCTCGCCCTCGCCTCCCTGGAACAGGCGACCCGGCTCGAACCCGCCGTCCGGCGCACCATCGAGACCGAGGCGGCCCGCATGCTGCCGCCCCGCAGCCTGCGCCAGGCCCGGGTGCTCGCCCGTACGGGACCGCTGCTGCTCGGCCTGCTGCCGGGCGCCGACGAGCTCGACGGCGACGAGGAGCTCGCCACCGTCCACGCCATCTGCCAGATCGGCGGGGACGCCGCCATCCCGAGGCTGCGCGAGTTCCTCACCACAGGGCAGTCCGCCGTCCGGGCCCAGCTCCTCGGCCACTGGGACCGGTTCGACACCGACACCTACGCGGATGAGATCATCCGGCCGCTGCTCGCCACCACCCCGGAAGAGCCCGTCACCGTACGCTCGGCGGCCGAACTGGCCGCCCTCGCCACCATGCCCGGCTGCGAACGCGTCGGCGTCCACGGCGACTTCGACCCCGCCGCGATCCGGGCCGCCCTCGACCCGGGACGGCTGCGCGAGCTGCGGCTGCGCGGCGCCCCACGCCTGGACGACCTGGCCGTCCTCGACGACTTCGGCGCCCTGGAGGAGCTGACCCTGCAGAGCTGCCGCAACCTCACGGACCCGGCGCCGCTGACCCGGCTGCCCCGCCTGCGCAGCCTGACCCTCGCCGACCTGCCCCAGTTCGAGCCGCTGTCGGACCTCGCGGGCTGCGCCGGACTCGACGCCCTGCACGTGGGGGCCGAAGTGCCCTGGCGCGGCACCGTCGAACTGCCCTACCTCGACCGGCTGCGGACCCTCGCGCTGCCCCCGGGCACCGTCGAACTCGGCGACATAGCCCGCGGCACGAAACTGACGGAGCTGCGCCTGCACGAGGCCGGGGACAAGCTGCTCCCCGACGACTGGGGAAAGACCCTGGCCGCGGTGGAGACACTGCGCACCCTGACCCTCTCACCCGAGCAGCTGAGCGTGCTGCTCTTCGGCCAGCGCGCGGAGATCTCGGCCGTCACCCACCTCTACGTGTACGCGAAACCCGGCGCGCCCGTGTCACTGCGGCGCATCGCCCGCCGGCTGCCGAACCTGGTGGAGCTGCACCTCACCCAGGGCACCGACATCGACCTGTCGTCCCTGAAGGCCATGAGCGCGCTGCGCCGGGTGCGGCTCGCCTACTCCCGCAACGTGAGCGCGGCCGAGCACCTGCCCGCCGGGGTCGACCTGGAAATATATCCGCATCCATAACTCGCCGGTAAGTACGCTGGTACACGGGGTAGTTGTGGACAGCGAGGCAGCGCAGCACACCGAGGCACCGCAGTAGACCGAGGGGAACCGGGACACTTCTGATGGGCAGGTCGCCAGTGCCATTTCTGTACGCACGCGACCCCGTGGTGCGCTCACTCATCCCCTCGCTCACCGGCCTCGCCTATGACGAACGGGCCCGCAGGAAGCGGGAGTTCGGCGACGACGTCCCCGTCGTCGTGCTCACCGGCCGGCACGGCTCGGGCCGCAGCGCCGTCCTCGAAGGGCTGGCCGAGCACTATCACCGCCGGCTGCCGCTCGCCCACGTGCGGGTGGCCCCCACCGGCACCCCCGTCGAACCGGACGACGCGCGCCCCGTCCCGGCCGGCGGGCCCGGAGCGGCGCGCGCCGCGGACCTCGTCGAGATCATGGAGCAGCTGGTGTGCGCGTTCACCCCGGCCCTCGCCAGGTTCCCGGTGCTCGTACCCGGCCTGTTCGCTGTCTCCGGCTGGCACGGCGGCGACGCCGAGGAGCGCGACGCCGTCTGCGCCCGCCACGCCCGCCTGCTCATCGCCTGCGGCCTGCGCACCGGCGACGAGCGCGAGGTGGCCCGCGCCTGGTCCGCGCAGGTGGAGGCGGACATCGCCGCACACGCCGAGGGCCCGGTCGACGCCGCCGAGGAGGCCGACTCCCTCCCGGTCACCCGGGCCGTCCTGCGGCAGTTGGAGACGCTGCGCCCGCTGGGCCCGGCCCGCCAGTGGTACGGCCGCCGCCGCCTCTCGGCCGACGACGCCGACGACGAACGGGATGCGATGGTCGAGCTGGGCCGCCGCTTCCACCGCGGCGGCGACTACCGGCGCGCCGTCGAGCACGACCTCATGGCCGCTTTCCTCCAGGAAGTCGCCGGCGCCTACGGCGGCCTGCGCCGCTGGAACCGCGAGCCCTGGCCGCTGATCCTGCTCGACGAGGCGCACACCGCCGCGGGCAGGCGCTTCCTCGAACTGCTCCTCGACCACCGGGCAGCGCCGCGGCGGCCCGTCCGCGACCGGATCACCGTCGTCGCCACCCGCCTCGGCGACGTGCCCGAGGACGAGGCCCCGCACGCGGTGCGCCGCGAACTCGACGACCTGCTGCCCCCGGCGGGTGGCGACGGCCACCTCGCGCACGTCTGGCGCCGCACGGGACACGACCCGTCCGCCGGACTGCTCGTCGTGCCGCTCACCCCGCTCGGCCGCGACGACGTCCTGGCCATGCTCGACAGGGCCTCCTCCCGGCTGCTCCACCCCCATCTGGCCTCCGCGCTGCACGCACTGACCGGCGGGCATCCGCTGGCCGGGAAGCTGCTCTGCGACGCCGTGGTACACGCGGCCGCGCAGAACCGCACCGTCACCCCCAAGGACCTGCTGAACCTGGAGACCGAGAGCGGCAGACCCGTCACCCAGGTACTCCTGGAGGAGCTGCTCCCCGACCGGCGCCAGCGCGAGCGGCTCGTCGTGCTCTGCCTCGCCAGGGACCACGAGGCCGCCGAGGCACTCGCCGAGGACCTGGGCCTGGACGGGCCCGAGCAACTGCCCGTGAACGCGGCGGCCCGCTACCTCGTGGAGCGGCAGTGGCAGCGGCCCGTACCCTCCGAACTGCCCCTCGTGGACCACGCGTTGCTGCAGACGCTCCTCGTCCACGAAGCCCGGCGCACCCTGCCGCCCTGCGACGAACCGCACAGCTGGCACGAGATCCACCGCTTCCTGCACCTGCACCACGTCCGGCGCGCCGACACCGAGGAGGCCGACGCGCTGCGGCACAGCCTGGCCTCGGGGAACGCGGCACAGGTGGTGGACATGCTGGCCGACGAGTTCGGCGCCGAGGAGGCCGAACAGAGCGTCGAGCACTGGCTGCTCTGCCTGCGGCGCTGCGCCTCCGCCCCCACACCGCCCACCGGGAGCTCCCCCGACGGCGCCGCCCCCTGGACCGACCAGCGCGTCGAGATCGCGCTCGGCGAGCACGCCGCCCGCTACACCCACCTCGACGAGGCGGGCCGTGGGATCAACCGGCTGCTGCACGCCCTGTGGTACCTGTCCGAGCCGTACGCCGACGCGGCCATCGACCCCGACGCCGAGATGCTCTGCCAGGCCGTCGGCGACGAGCTCGGCTTCCTCTCCCGCCGCCACCCCACGTGGTACGCGGCGCTCGGCAGGGGCGCCCGCGACTGGCCGCCCGCCGCCCGCAAGAGACAGCCCCTGCCCATCCCCGCCAGCGAAGGATCATGATGTTCAGTGGCCGACCCAAGGAGTGGGGCCCGCTGGATTGGTGCGTCGCCCTGGTCGTCGTCCTCGCGCTGACCGGCGGCCTCCTCATCTGGCAGCAGACCCGGCCGGGCCCCTGCGGCGACGGCATGGACCAGCACGTTGACGAGTGCGTCGGCGTCACCGCGCGGGCGTTCGAGACGGGCGACGCCGCCACCGACGACCTCATCCGCGCCGTGGCGGACGAGAACGCGGACGTCAGACGCCAGTGGGACGACCCGCAGGGCAACGCGGCCCGCATCCCGTACGTGCGGATCGCGCTGATGATGCCGTTCACCTCGGACGCCACCAGCGCCATGACCCCGGAGATGATCCAGCGCGCTCTGGCCGGCGCCCTCGCCGCGCAGCAGCAGGCGAACCGGGCCGGCGGCCCGCACTACCAACTGCTGCTCGCCCCCGACGGCCGCGACCTCGACCAGTGGGAGGGCGTCGTCGACCGGCTCGACGAACTGACCCGGGACGAGGAGGCGCCGCTGGTCGGCGTCACCGGCATCCCCAGCAGCACGACCGAGACCCGCGAGGCGGTCACCGAACTGTCGGGCCGCGCCATCCCCACCGTGGGCCCCGTGATCACCGCCGCCTCGATGAACTCGCGTTACTTCTTCAAGACCTCGCCCAACAACGACCAGTTCTCCCGGGCCCTCGCCACGTACCTCAAGCTGCACCCGGAGAACGAGCGCGGCTTCCTCGTCTGGGACAGCCGCGAGGGCGACGTCTACTCGCAGAACCTGCGGGCCGTGTTCGAGGAACGCTTCGGCGACGGCTACGACCTGCGAAAGAACAACTCCCACTTCATCGGCTCCTCCGGCGACGACCAGGGCATCCCGCAGCGGTTCGCCGACGCGGCCGAGAAGATCTGCCGCAGCAAGGTGGACACCGTCTTCTTCGCCGGCCGCGACCAGGACCTGCCCGCCTTCATCAACCGCCTTTCGGAGACGGGCAGTTGCGACGGGAGCTGGAAGCTGCGGATCCTGAAGATCGGCATCGGCCTCGAACCCACCCTGAGCACCAAGGCCATCGAGCGGGGCCTGCGCACCATCGACGCGACGATCGTGGACGCCTCCGCCTACGACCCCGCCTGGGCCGACGGCAAGAACTCCCCGCCCCGGGGCTCCGCCGCTTTCCTGGCCCGCTTCCAGGAGATCGAGAAGGCCCACGGCCTCGGCCCCTCGGCGCTCGACGACGGCTACGCGGCGATGTACTACGACGGCTTCGGCCTGCTCGCCGGCGCGGTGGACCGCACGTACCGCGAGGTCAACGAGGGCGGGACGCAGACCGAGCAGCCCGTCCGGCTGCCGACGGCCAAGGACGTGTACAGCACGCTGACCACCTCGACGGTCGACGGGTCGGTCTGCAGCGGCTGCCTGGTCGGCGCGAGCGGCACCTACGGCTTCACCGGCCCCGGCGAGAACGACCAGTGGGCGGTCTGCAAGCCCGTCCCGGTCGTCGAGTTCCCGCCCGCTTCGGACGCCGCCGACGCGAAGCGGCAGTCGCCCTACCGGACCTACCGCGGCGACAAGACGGGCGTCTGCCCGCCCTGAGAAGCGTCCTGCTGCAACGCCAAGGGCGGGCGTGAACTCTCCACGCCCGCCCTCGACTTCACGCTCTCACCTCAGAGGTGTCACGACAGCAGCTCCACCTCCGCCACCGTCGCCGCCCCACCGGTGAACACCAGCCGGTAGTGCTTGTGCGTGCCCGGCTTCGGCACCGTGAACGCCCGGGTCTGCTGGTCCCAGCCGAAGGTTTCGCCGGACCGCTTGTCCAGCGCCTTCCAGGACGTACCGTCCTCCGACGCCTCCAGAGTCCAGCCCGTGGGGGCCTTCGCCTTGTCGTCCGAGGTCAGCGTGTACTGCACGGCCTTGGTGCCATCCGCGGCGACCGGCAGCTCGACCGACTCCGTGCTCGCGCTCGTCGCCGAGGAGTTGTCGAACAGCGGGCCCGAGCCCGTGATCGCGTCCTTGCGCGGCGTGGGCACCTTGTCGTCCTTGGTGATCGACGTGGGCGCCGCGTCCTTGCCGGTGCCCCACTTCGACGGCTTCGAGCCCATCGCGAACTCGATGGTGCCGCCCTTGGCGACGACCGAGTGCGGCAGCGACGTCTTGTTCCACGCCTTGCCGTTGACCTTCACGCCCTGAACGTAGATGTTCGTCGCGCTGTTCTTCGGCGCCTTGACGACCAGCTTCTTGCCGTTCTCCAGGTGCAGCGTCATCTTCGTGAACTGCGGGGAGCCGATGGCGTACTCACCGCTGCCCATGACGAGCGGGTAGAAGCCCATGGAGGAGAAGAGGTACCAGGCCGACTGCTCGCCGTTGTCCTCGTCACCGTGGTAGCCCTGCCCGATCTCGCTGCCCGTGTAGAGGCGGGAGAGGACCTCGCGGACCTTCTCCTGCGTCTTGTACGGCTGGCCCGCCGCGTCGTACATGTACGTGACGTGGTGCGCGACCTGGTTGGAGTGGCCGTACATGCCCATCCGTACGTCACGCGCCTCGGTCATCTCGTGGATGACACCGCCGTACGACCCGGCGACGTCCGACGAGCCCGTCTCGGTCGTGTCGAAGTACGTGTCGAGCTTGTCGGCGAGGCCGTTCTTGCCTCCGTAGAGGTTCGCTAGGCCCTTGCTGTCCTGGACGGCGGTGAACGCGTAGCCCCAGGCGTTGGTCTCGGTGTAGTCGTAACCCCAGATCGCCGGGTCGAACTTGTCCGACGCCACGCGCCAGTCGCCCTTGGCGGTCTTGCCCTGGAAGAAGCCGGTACCGGCCGCCTTGTCGTCGAACATGTTCACGTAGTCACGGGCGCGGTTGAGGAAGTACTCGGACTCCTCCTTGTACTGCTTCTTGCCCGTCTTCTTGTAGAGCGCCTGGCCCATCTGCGCGATGCCGTAGTCGTTGAGGTAGCCCTCAAGAGCCCACGACAAACCCTCGTGCGTGTCGGTGCTCGTGTAGCCGAGGAAGGGCGAGGTCTCCATGCCCTTGCGGCCCACACCCGACTGCGGCGGCACCACGGTCGCGTTCTTCACGGCCGCCTTGTACGCGTCCTCGGCGTCGAAGTCGATGCCCTTCACGTACGCGTCGGCGAACGCGACGTCCGACGACGTGCCCGTCATCAGGTCCGCGTAACCGGGCGAGGACCAGCGGGAGATCCAGCCGCCGTCCTTGTACTGCTGCACGAACCCGTCGACCAGCTCACCCGCCTTCTTCGGCGTGAGGAGCGAGTACGCGGGCCAGGTCGTCCGGTAGGTGTCCCAGAAGCCGTTGTTGACGTACGGCTTGCCGTCGACGATCTTCGCGCCGGTGTGGGTCGGGGTGTCGGGACCCGTCATCGGCGAGAACGGCGAGGCGTACTGCGACTTTCCACCGACCTGCTCGAAGCCCGAGTTCGGGTACAGGTACAGGCGGTAGAGCGAGGAGTACAGCGAGGTCCGCTGGTCCTCGGTGGCGCCCTCCACCTCCACCTTGTTCATCAGCGTGTCCCACTGGGCGCGCGCCGCGTTGCGCACGGACGTGAAGGACTTCCGCTGCGGCAGCTCCTGCGCCAGGTTGTCCTTCGCCTGGTCGATGCTGATGAGCGAGGTCGCCAGACGCAGGGTGACCGTGCGGTCCTTGCCCGCGTCGAAGGTGAAGTGCCCCTTCACGCCGGAGGCCGCGGCGTCCTTGACGGGCTTGTCGAAGACCCCGTAGACGAACAGCCGCGTGGCGCCCGTCGACAGGCCGGACTTGACGTCCGAGTAACCGGTGACGGTCCCGCTGTCCTTGTCGAGCGTGAGGCCGCCCTGCTCGGAGACGTTGTCGAAGACGACGCTCGCGTCGTCACCGGGGTAGCTGAAGCGCAGCGCGGCGGCGTGGTCGGTCGGCGCCATCTCCGCCTTCACGCCGTTCTCGAACTTCACGCCGTAGTAGTACGGCTTCGCCGTCTCGTTCTCGTGCTTGAACGGCAGCGCGCGCCCGGTCCTGGACGTGTCCACCGTGGCCGCGGCCGACGGCATCATCTGGAACGTCTGCCGGTCACCCATCCACGGACTCGGCTCGTGGCTCGCCGCCAGGGCCTCCATCGTGGGCAGGTTGTCCGCGTTGTTGTCCCGCGCGTAGTCGTACAGCCAGCTCAGCGAACCGGCGTTGGTCACCGGCGTCCAGAAGTTGAAGCCGTGCGGGACGGCCGTCGCCGGGAACGTGTTGCCGCGCGAGAAGCCACCACTGGAGTTGGTGCCGCGCGTCGTGGACGCGTAGTCGCTCAAGTGCGCCTTGGGACGCACCGGTTCGGCCTGCGCGACGCTGATGTCGTCGACCCAGCCGCGGAACTTCGACGGCCCCTTCGGAGAGTCGTACGCGATCAGGACCCGGTCGATCGTCCTGCCCGCGGCGACCGAGCCGATGCCCGACTTCACGGCGTTCCACTGGTTCACGTACAGCCGCTTGGCGGCGCCCTGCCCCTGCGGGGTCAGCAGTCCGCCGTTGGAGTCGACGGCCTTCAGGTCGCTCAGGTACGTGCCGTCGGTGAAAGCGAGATCGACGGAGACGTTCGTGGCGTCGTAGTCCAGGTCCGTGTCCGCCATCTGCGGGAAGACCTTGTACGACAGCTCGGTGTTCTTCTTCACCGCCACGTCGACGTCGAAGACCTTGTTGTACGAGTACGCGCGCCCGTCACCCTTGTGCGTGCCCGCGTACCGCAGCGCGCGCTTGCCGGTGAACCCGGCGCCCGCCTTGGCCGTCGGCGAGCCGCTGGGCCCGCGGTCCACGAGCGAGAGCATGTCCTCGGGCGTGGGGACCTGCTCGTCACCGGTCGACAGTTGGAGGTCGGCGAGCTGGGTGGCGTCGCCCGCACCGTTGTTCTTGGTGAACTCGACACGGAAGTGGGCGTATTCGGCCGGCTTCTCGATGTCGTACGTCTTCGTCTGGAACCGCTTGTCGAACGTCTCGCCGGAGCGGGAGTCGAGGGTGGTCCACTCCTTGCCGTCGGCCGAACCCTTCAGGGTCCAGTCCTTCGGGTCGCGCTCGGCGTGGTCGTTGGCGGAGGTCAGCGCGTACTTGGTGATCTTGGCCGGCTCGTCCAGGTCGTACTCGACCCAGGCGGTCGAGGTGAACGCCAGCCACTTGCTGCTCGACTCGCCGTCGAGCAGGTTCTCCTTGGTCTCGCCGCCGCCCGCGTTCTCGTCGCTGGCGCGGACGTCCGTGACATGTGCGTTGACGTTGCCCGGGACGCCGCCGCTGTAGCCGCCGTCGACGCCGCTCGCCCGCTTGGTTCCGTCCTTGGCGGTGTCGACCGTGTTCAGCCAGTCCGGTGCGGGCTGGCCCTCCTCGAAGGAGGAGCTGAACTCCTGGGCCGGACGCGGCTTGTGCGTCTGGCTCGCGGCCGCGGCCCCTTGACCGACCGCCGTCAGCACCAGCGCGGCCGCCCCCAGGGCCGACGTGGTGGCGAGGCTGTGTCTGAATCGGCTTGACCGGCTTGATCGGATCGATCTGCCCTGCATGGGTGGCACCCTCCCGCGGTGTCGACAACGTTGTCAGTTCGCTGCGCAACGTCCAGTAGGGAGGCAAGGGGTCAGTGGTGTCAAGGGTGTTGCCGTGTGTCGGGGGGCTGGTGGGGGCGGACGGCTCACCGGGGAGGCCCGACGGCGGCCTCACCACGGGCGTGGCGAGGCCGAACCGTTCACGCGGCCTGCAACTGCAGCGTCTCGATCCGGTCCCACTCGCCGGCCGCGAGCCGCTCCTTGATACGCAGTTCGGGGCCGGCCAGGACGCGCAGGCGCTGCGGCGGGTTGAGGCTGCGCGCCAGGGCAACGATGGTTTCCAGGGCGCTGTTGGCCAGGTACTGGACCTGGGTGAGATCGACCGTGATCTCGTCGGCGGCCCGGCTGTACTCGGTCACGGCGACCGCCAGGGGTGCTTTGTGGGCGCCGACGACCTCGCCGAACAGGCGCACGCCGGCGGCGTGATGGAGGGGAGTGATCAGAAGTAGTTCATCGACGAAGTAGCCACGCATGTGGAGTCCCCAGAGGCAGGGCACCGTCCGGCTGTGGGCGAGAGGCTCAGTCTCGGAGGCTCTGAACGGCGCTCATGAAGCGGGTTGAAATCCCGCAAAAGACAGCCGCTGGCGGAAGGGCCTCCCTGGGCCCGAGCGATCGCCGGACGAAGAGTCACCGCGCTTACGGCGACGTACAGTCCACGGACTAATACGGAGCGTACTCCCGGCAGCCCTGCGTGGATAGCCCCAAAGACCGGTGGAACGATTGCGCGGCATAGTCCAGGCGCACGAGCCGGGAGGCGGCCGGCGCTCGGAAGTGGCCGGAACGCCCGCCCTGAACGCGGACTGTTCGTTCACATTCCGAACGCGCACCGCAGGGAGTTACGCCGCAAGATGCCCCACAAGATGGATTTCGCGCCACTCCTCCCACCTGAACGCGTCAGCGGCTTCCGGCCCGTGCCATACCACTACATCCTTTGTATGCAACGGAGTTGAGAAGATCGACATCTACCGGCCTGCGGCTTATTTCCGGGAGGTCTCAACTCGGAAAAGACCGGCGCCCAAACCTGCATTCGATCTTGCCCAGCTCACAGGGAGTGGACTATACCTGTCGGCGTCTGTCCCGGTCGTGTTCGAGCCGCGGCCGGACTCGGGGGGACCAGGGGGAATCGGCGGGACGTGTGGGAGCACCGACAGCCGTGTATCTCTGCCGATCCCGGAACTTCCAGTACCACCCAGCTCCAACTGCGTTCCCTCGGGACGGGGCATTTCCGGACACCCTCCGGAGACGGCTTTCCGGCCCGGGACCCGGGATTCGATCCCGGCACGACACAGCACATCACCGCGGTGCCGGGGAGGATCCGGTTCACCGCCTGAGTCCTGGAGAAGGCGAGGACTTGAGCATGGGATCCACTTCCGAGGCGAAGAACACCGGCGAAGGCACCAACCGCCGCGATCTGATCAAGCGGTCCGCGGCGCTCGGCCTGATCGCCGTCCCGTCGATGGGCTTCCTGTCGGCGTGTGCCACCGGTGGCGGCGGCGACGACGACAACAAGAGCGACAAGCCCAAGGGCAAGACGTCCGCGACGAACCCGCTCGGTGTCGAGAAGGGCGCCCCGCTCGAGGCGTTCATCTTCAAGGGCGGCCTGGGCGACCAGTACGCCAAGGACGCCGAGGCCGACTACACCAAGGCCTGGGGCGGCGCCGTCAAGCACACCGGCACCCAGCAGGTCGGCCCCAAGCTGACCCCGCGCTTCTCCGGCGGCAACCCGCCGGACATCATCGACAACTCCGGCGCCGACCACCTGGACATGAACCGCCTGTCCAGCCAGGGCCAGTTGCAGGACCTCAAGGCCCTGATGGAGGCCGCGTCCCTGGACGACAAGTCCAAGACGATCAAGGACACCATCCACCCGTCGACGTACGAGAAGGGCCTGCACGGCGACGTCCTCGACGTCCTGTACTACGCCTTCACGATCTACGGCACGTGGTACTCGAAGAAGGCTCTGGAGAAGGGCGGCTGGGAGTACCCCAAGTCCCTCGACGACATGGTCAAGCTCTCCGCCGAGATCAAGAAGACGGGCGTCGCGCCCTGGACGTACCCGGGCAAGTACCCGTACTACGTCCACTTCAACTTGTTCGCCCAGATCGCCAAGATCGGCGGCATGGAGAACTGGATCAAGATCGACAACCTGGAGCCCAACGCCTGGACCAGCAACGACGCGGTCAAGCAGGTCGTCGAGCACTACGAGGAGCTGGCCAGGAAGGGCTACTTCCTCAAGGGCAGCCAGGGCCTGACCCACATCCAGTCCCAGACCGCCTGGAACAAGGGCAAGGCCGTCTTCATCCCGAACGGTTCCTGGGTGGAGAACGAGTCGGCCCCGACCACGCCCAAGGACTTCCAGATGGCGGTCGGCGCGCTCTTCGACGGCGGCTCCGGCGACAAGATGCCGCAGGGCACCCTGCGCGCCGAGCCCTCCGAGCCGTACGTCGTCGCCAGCAAGGGCAAGAACCCGGCCGGCGGCATGGAGATGCTGCGCATCATGCTCTCCAAGAAGCACGCGCAGAACTTCGCGACAAAGGTGAAGTCTCTGACCTGTGTCGTGGACGCCACAGAGGGCATGACCCTCTCGCCGGGTCTTTCGTCCGCCAGCTCCGTCTTCAAGGCGGCCGGCACCAACCTGATCAGCCTGCAGCTCCAGGAGTGGTACCCGGACCTCACCGACGCCAAGATCGGCGGTCTCACCGGCGACCTGCTCACCGGTGACCTCTCCGCGGCCGACTGGATCAAGAAGACCCAGGCCTATGCCGACAAGGTCGCCAAGGACGACGCGATCAAGAAGTTCAAGCGCGACAAGTGATCGTTGCGGCCCGGCAGTTCCGACACTGCCGGGCCATCAGCCCGTCGGCACACCGCCGGTGGGCCGTCCGACGGCACCGCACTCGAAAGGGAAGGGCCGGGGAGCACCATGCAACACGGCAAGTACCGATTCATCGTGGGCTTCCTGGCCCTACCCGTCATCGTCTACGCGATCTTCGTGATCTCGCCGTTCGTCCAGGCCTTCCAGATCTCGATGACGGACTGGTCAGGACTGGTCGGCACCGCCAAGTTCGTCGGGTTCGACAACTTCGAACGGCTGTGGAACGACAGCGACTTCTGGAACGCGCTGCGGCACAACATCTACATGCTCGTCGCCGTGCCGATCGTGACGCTCGCACTCGGCCTGTTCTTCGCGTTCATGCTGAACGTCGGCGGAAAGCGCCGGAAGAACGAGGTCATCACCGGCGTCACCGGATCGAAGTTCTACCGCTTCGTCTTCTTCTTCCCGCAGGTCATCTCCATCACGATCATCGCGGTGATCTGGTGGAACGTGTACAACCCCGACCCGCAGGACGGCATGCTCAACTCCCTGCTCTCCGCAGTGGGGTTGGACAACCTGACCAATGCCTGGCTCGGCGAGAAGTCGCTCGCCCTGCTCTGCATCATGGCGGTCATGGTCTGGGCGAACGTCGGCTTCTACGTCGTCCTGTTCTCCGCCGCGATGGCCTCGATCCCGCGCGACATCTACGAGGCCTGTCTGCTCGACGGCGCCAACCGCATCCAGACGTTCTTCCGCATCACCCTGCCGCTGCTGTGGGACACCGTGCAGACCGGCTGGGTCTATATGGGCATCATCGCGATGGACGCCTTCGCACTCGTCCAGATCATGTCGGTGAACATGGGCGGTCCGAACGGCGCGACGGACGTCATGCCGCTGCGCCTGTACGTCACGGCGTTCACCAACAGTCAGTTCGGCTATGCCTCCGCGATGGGCATCGCGATGCTCATCGTCACCATGGCCTTCGCCATCCTCACGATGCGCTTCGCGCGGCGTGAGCGCATCGAGTTCTAGAGGGCGGGCACCAGATGACCATCGAAACCGGTGAGTCCGGCAAGATCGGCAAGTCGGACGAGGCGCCCCCCACGGTTCCGGGCCAGCGGGCCGGCGTCTCCAAGAAGCCCGGCCCGGGCAACGGGAAGAGCTCCGAGGGCGGCGTCCTCAACGTCTTCTCGCACGGCATGCTGATCGTGTGGGCGCTCATGGTCGGCGTCCCCCTGCTGTGGGTGCTGTGGAGCTCCTTCAAGGACTCCAACGCGATTCTGACCAACCCATGGGGTCTGCCGACCGCGCTGCATTTCGAGAACTGGGCCAACGCCTGGAACAAGGCGAACATGGGCCAGTACTTCCTCAACACGATCATCATCGTGGGCGGCTCGGTGATCGGCACGATGGTGCTCGGCTCCATGGCCGCCTACGTTCTCGCCCGCTTCACGTTCCCGGGCAACCGCTTCATCTACTACCTGTTCGTGGCCGGCATGTCGTTCCCGGTCTTCATGCTGGTGATCCCGCTCTTCTTCGTATTGCGGGATTTCCCGGGAACCTCGCTCCTGGCCTCTTATCAGGGCCTGATCCTCGTCTATATCGCGTATTCGCTCCCGTTCACGGTCTTCTTCATGACCGCGTTCTTCCGCACCCTGCCGACCTCGGTCGCCGAGGCGGCCCTCATCGACGGCGCCTCGCACACCCGTACCTTCTTCCAGGTGATGCTCCCGATGGCCAAGCCCGGCCTCATCAGCATCGGCATCTTCAATTTCCTCGGGCAGTGGAACCAGTACCTGCTGCCCATGGTGCTCAACCAGGACGAGAAGAAATACGTACTGACCCAGGGCCTCGCGATGATCGCGCTGCAACAGGGCTACGAGAACGACTGGGGCGCGCTGATGGCAGGCATGATGATCGCCATGCTGCCGGTGCTGATCGTCTACTTCATCTTCCAGCGCCAGGTACAGGCCGGACTCACGGCGGGGGCGCTCAAGTAGGAACGCCGCTTCCGCGCGGCGCTGAGGTCCGGCCCCGGAGAGGTGCTCTCCGGGGCCGGACCCTTGCGCGCGCCCGCTGGAACCGATTTCTGTCAAGGGCTTGACGCCAGAGTCCCCTTCAGCGGAGCTTGGAGTTCATAACTTGTACAAGGGCCGGTCACCCCGTGTGACTCGCGCCCAGGGGCAAAGGGTGGAGAGAGTCAATGGAGACTCCGGGGTCGCAGTCGTCGCTGCACCGGGCCAATCTGGAGCGGGTCGTACGTGCCGTGCGGCTCGCCGGTTCGCTCACGCAGGCGGAGATCGCGAGGACGACGGGGCTGTCCGCGGCCACGGTCTCCAACATCGTCCGGGAGCTCAAGGACGGGGGGACCGTCGAGGTCACGCCCACCTCGGCCGGCGGGCGCCGGGCCCGCAGCGTCTCGCTCAGCGGTGACGCGGGCATCGTGATCGGCGTCGACTTCGGTCACACGCACCTGCGCGTGGCCATCGGCAACCTGGCCCACCAGGTGCTCGCCGAGGAGTCCGAGCCGCTGGACGTGGACGCCAGCGCCGCGCAGGGCTTCGACCGGGCCGAGGAGCTGGTGGAGCGGCTCGTCGCGGCCACCGGCGTGGACCGCTCGAAGGTGGCCGGTGTCGGGCTCGGTGTGCCGGGCCCGATCGACGTGGAGAGCGGCACGCTCGGCTCCACCTCGATCCTGCCGGGCTGGACCGGCACCAAGCCCGCGGAGGAGCTGGGCCGGCGCCTGGGCGTCCCCGTGCACGTCGACAACGACGCCAACCTGGGCGCGCTGGGCGAGCTGGTGTGGGGGAGCGGGCGGGGCGTCAAGGACCTCGCGTACATCAAAGTCGCGAGCGGGGTGGGCGCAGGACTGGTGATCGAGGGGAAGATCTACCGCGGCCCCGGCGGCACCGCGGGCGAGATCGGGCACATCACGCTGGACGAGTCGGGCCCGGTGTGCCGCTGCGGCAACCGCGGCTGCCTGGAGACGTTCACGGCCGCGCGGTACGTCCTGCCCCTGCTGCAGTCCTCCCACGGCACCGATCTGACCATGGAGGGCGTCGTCCGGCTCGCCCGCGACGGCGACCCGGGCTGTCGCCGGGTGATCGCCGACGTGGGCCGCCACATCGGCTCGGGTGTCGCGAATCTCTGCAATCTGCTCAATCCCAGCCGGGTCGTCCTCGGCGGCGATCTGGCGGAGGCCGGGGAGCTGGTTCTGGGGCCCATCAGAGAGTCCGTGGGACGCTATGCGATCCCGAGCGCGGCCCGTCAACTCTCGGTCCTTCCAGGGGCGTTGGGGGGCCGCGCGGAGGTGCTCGGCGCGCTCGCGCTCGCCCTCAGCGAGATGGGCGATTCGACCCTTTTGGACGGCACGGTTCCCGCAGCGACACCTGCCTTCACTTAGAGAACGCATGACACCGTTGCCATCTCGTTAAGGATTTACTCCTTGACGCTGGGGTTGCGGCCGAGTTGACTTCCAGCCACCTCGGCCGCAACGTCGCGGCCTCGTCAGGGAGGTTTCTGAAGTGAACACGCGTACGCGTCGTGCCGCCGTTGCGTTCTGTGCCACCGCCATGGCCGTCTCTCTCGCCGCCTGTGGCTCCGCCAAGGAGTCCAACGGTGGCGACAGCGACAAGTCGTCCAGCGCCAAGAAGGGCGACGACATCACCGTCGGTCTGCTCCTTCCGGAGAACCAGACCGCGCGCTACGAGAAGTTCGACAAGCCGATCATTGAGAAGCAGATATCCACGCTGACCAATGGCAAGGGCAAGCTCGAGTACCTGAACGCCAAGCAGGACCCGACCCTCCAGTCGCAGCAGATCGACACGATGATCACCAAGAAGGTCGACGTGCTGATCCTGGACGCGGTCGACTACAAGGCCGTCGCCAACGGCGTGAAGAAGGCCAAGGACGCCGGCATCCCCGTCGTCGCGTACGACCGCCTGGCCGAGGGCCCGATCTCCGCCTACACCTCCTTCGACAACGTCGAGGTCGGCAAGACGCAGGGCGAGGCGCTCCTGAAGGCCATGGGTGACAAGGCCACCAAGAGCAGCAAGATCGTCATGATGAACGGCGCGGTCACCGACCCGAACGCCGCCCAGTTCAAGGAAGGCGCCCACTCCGTCCTCGACGGCAAGGTGACGATCGCCAAGGAGTACGACACCAAGGAGTGGAAGCCGGAGAACGCCAACGCCAACATGGAAGGCGCCATCTCCGCGGTCGGCAAGGACAAGATCGTCGGCGTCTACTCCGCCAACGACGGCATGGCGGGCGGTTCCATCACGGCGCTGAAGGCCGCGGGCCTCAGCAAGCTCCCGCCGGTCACCGGCCAGGACGCCGAGCTCGCCGGTGTGCAGCGGATCATCACCGGTGACCAGTACATGAGCGTCTTCAAGTCGTACCCGCAGGAGGCCGAGACCGTCGCCAAGATGGCCGTCTCGATCGCCAAGGACGGCAAGCTGGACAGCTCCATCGCCACCGGCACCGTCGACAGCGGCACCCAGAAGAAGGTCCCCGCCGTGATCGTCCCGGTCGTCTCGCTGACCCAGGACAACATCAAGGACACGGTCGTCAAGGAGGGTTACTACACCCTCGACGAGATCTGCACGGCCAAGTACAAGGCCGCCTGCGACAAGATCGGTCTGAAGTAACCCCCCTGTCCCGCACGGGACTTGCGCGCCGTATCCGGTAGCGCTCCTGTGTGAGTACGTCCGGCGCCCCGCCGCCGACAGCCCCGCAAGCTCAACGGCGGGGCGCCGGACGGAACACCCACACCCCCCTCAGTCTTCTCTTCTGTTCAACCTCCCGCCGGGTCAGGCCTTTGGCGGCGAAGGAGATGGTTCACGTGTCCGCTACGCCCGTGCTGGCGTTGCGCGGGGTCTCCAAGCGATTCGGTGCCGTCCAGGCGCTCACCGACGTAGAGCTTGAGGTCCACGCCGGTGAGGTGGTCGCCCTGGTCGGCGACAACGGTGCCGGTAAGTCCACCCTTGTCAAGACGATCGCCGGTGTGCACCCCATCGATGAAGGTGTCATCGAGTGGGACGGCAAGGCCGTCGCGGTCAACAAGCCGCACGACGCCCAGAACCTGGGCATCGCGACCGTCTACCAGGACCTCGCGCTGTGCGACAACATCGACGTTGTCGGCAACCTCTTCCTGGGCCGCGAGATCAAGCGCCGCGGTGTCCTCGACGAGATCGAGATGGAGCGCCGCTCGCGCGAGCTGCTCCAGACCCTGTCGATCCGCATCCCCAGCGTGCGCATCCCGATCGCCTCGCTCTCCGGCGGTCAGCGCCAGGTCGTGGCCATCGCCCGCTCCATGCTCGGCGAGCCCAAGCTGGTCATCCTGGACGAGCCGACGGCCGCCCTGGGTGTCGAGCAGACGGCCCAGGTGCTCGACCTCGTCGAGCGGCTGCGCGAGCGCGGCCACGCGGTCATCCTCATCAGCCACAACATGGCCGATGTGAAGGCCGTCGCCGACAAGGTCGCCGTCCTGCGGCTCGGCCGCAACAACGGCGTGTTCGAGGTCAAGACGACCTCGCAGGAAGAGATCATCTCCGCCATCACAGGCGCCACGGAAAACGCCGTGACCCGTCGTGCGGCGCGCAGCAACGCGGAGGCTCAGAAGTGAGCATCGACAAGACCGAAAAGGCTCCGGCCCCCGTGGACGCCGCCCCCGCCGCGGCCGGCGCCGACGTCGCCGCCGTCGACCCCAGGCTCCTCGTGCGCGAGCAGGGCTTCGCGGGTTACATAGGTGAGTTCAAGCGCAAGATGCGGGGCGGTGACCTCGGCGCCATCCCCGTCGTCATCGGCCTGATCGTCATCTGCATCATCTTCCAGAGCCTCAACTCGGCCTTCCTGGGCGCGCAGAACCTCAACAACATCTTCGTCGCCATGGTCGCCACGGGCATGATGTCCGTCGGCATCATCTTCGTGCTGCTGCTCGGTGAGATCGACCTGTCGGTCGGCTCCGTCTCCGGTGTCTCCTCGGCGATCATGGCCGTGATGAGCATCACCCACGGGGTCAACGAGTGGCTGGCCGTCCTCACCGCCCTCGCGGCCGGTGCCGTCATCGGCGCCCTGCACGGCTTCTTCTTCGCCCGGATCGGCGCGCCCGCGTTCGCCGTCACCCTGGCCGGCCTGCTGTTCTGGAACGGCTTCATGCTCCAGATCCTGGGCTCCAACGGCACGATCAACATCGACAGCGAAGGTGTGGTCGGCAACCTCACCAACTACTACTTCTCGGACGTCGCCGCCGCCTACGGCCTGGCCGTCGTCGCGGTCGTCGCCTACTTCGTGCCGACGTTCCTGAGCAACCGGCGCCGCGAGGCCGCGGGCATCCCGTCCCGGCCGCTCAGCGACATCGTGCTGCGCACGGTGCTGCTCGCGATCGCCGCGTTCGGTGTCGCCATCATCTTCAACCAGTACAAGGGCCTGCCGCTCGCGGTGCTGCTCTTCGCGATCGTCCTGGTCGGCTCCGACTTCGTGCTGCGCCGCACCTCGTACGGCCGCAAGGTCTTCGCGCTCGGCGGCAGCGTCGAGGCGTCGCGCCGTGCCGGTATCAACGTCACGGCCGTGCGGATCTCCGTCTTCGCCATCGCGGGCCTGTTCGCCTCGGTCGGCGGTCTCTTCTGGGCCTCGAAGATCGCGGCGGCCAACCAGAGCGCCGGCGCCGGTGACCTCCTGATGAACGTCATCGCCGCGGCCGTCATCGGCGGCACCAGCCTCTTCGGTGGCCGGGGCCGCACGTGGAACGCGCTGCTCGGTGTGCTGGTCATCACGTCGATCCAGTACGGCCTGGCCCTCCAGGGCATCGCCACCCCGATCCAGTACATGATCACCGGTGGTGTGCTTCTCGCCACGGTCGTCATCGACTCGGTCACCCGCAAGACCCAGAAGTCGGCCGGCCGCGCCTGACCGCTTCTGACCGGGTTCACCTGGGCTGACTGTGCCCGGCGTCAAGGACGACGCCGGGCACAGTCATGCCCGGACACCCGGATGGGAACGCGTGTTCCCGCTGGGCTGGGCCGATCGTGTGGCAGGCAACGCACGGCCCGCCCGCCGCCTTCGACGGCGGAACATTAGACTCGACAGACCCGGCAAGCTCGAACAGCTCAGCCAGCTACTCACAGCTCTAATTGCAAGGAGGCACGGGTGCCGCTGCTGACCCGCATCACGGGACCGCGCGATCTGGACCGGCTCAGCCTGGAGCAGCTGGACCAGCTGGCAGGAGAGATCCGGACCTTCCTCGTCGACGCGGTCTCCAAGACCGGCGGCCACCTCGGCCCCAACCTCGGCGTCGTCGAGCTGACCATCGCCCTGCACCGCGTCTTCGAGTCCCCCCAGGACAAGGTCCTGTGGGACACCGGTCACCAGTCCTACGTGCACAAGCTGCTCACCGGCCGCCAGGACTTCTCCAAGCTGAAGATGAAGGGCGGCCTCTCCGGCTACCCCTCGCAGGCCGAGTCCGAGCACGACGTCATCGAGAACAGCCACGCCTCCACCGTCCTCGGCTGGGCCGACGGCCTCGCCAAGGCCAACGAGGTCCTCGAGAAGGACGACCACGTCGTCGCGGTCATCGGTGACGGCGCGCTCACCGGCGGTATGGCCTGGGAGGCGCTGAACAACATCGCCGCCGCCAAGGACCGCCCGCTCGTCATCGTGGTCAACGACAACGAGCGCTCGTACGCGCCCACCATCGGCGGCCTCGCCAACCACCTGGCCACCCTGCGCACCACGGACGGCTACGAGCGCTTCCTGGCCCGCGGCAAGGACCTCCTGGAGCGCACCCCGGTCGTCGGCCGCCCGCTCTACGAGACCCTGCACGGCGCCAAGAAGGGCCTCAAGGACTTCATCGCGCCGCAGGGCATGTTCGAGGACCTGGGCCTGAAGTACGTCGGCCCGATCGACGGCCATGACATCGAGGCCCTGGAGTCGGCGCTGACCCGCGCCAAGCGCTTCGGCGGCCCGGTCATCGTGCACTGCCTCACCGAGAAGGGCCGCGGCTACACGCCCGCCCTCCAGGACGAGGCGGACCGCTTCCACGGCATCGGCCCCATCCACCCCGACACCGGCCTGCCGGTCAAGGCGTCCGGCGCCGACTGGACCTCCGTCTTCGGCGACGAGATGGTCAAGCTCGGCGAGGAGCGCGAGGACATCGTCGCGATCACGGCGGCCATGCTCCAGCCGGTCGGCCTGAAGAAGTTCGCGGACAAGTTCCCGGACCGGGTCTACGACGTGGGCATCGCCGAGCAGCACGGCGCGGTCAGCGCCGCGGGCCTCGCCGCCGGCGGACTGCACCCCGTCTTCGCCGTCTACGCGACCTTCCTCAACCGCGCCTTCGACCAGCTCCTGATGGATGTGGCCCTGCACAAGTGCGGCGTCACCTTCGTCCTGGACCGGGCCGGGGTCACCGGCACCGACGGCGCCTCGCACAACGGCATGTGGGACATGTCGATCCTCCAGGTCGTCCCCGGCCTGCGGATCGCCGCCCCGCGCGACGCCGACCAGGTCCGCGCCCAGCTGCGCGAGGCCGTGCAGGTGTCGGACGCCCCGACGGTCGTGCGCTACTCCAAGGGCGCGGTCGGCCCCGCCGTCGAGGCGGTCGGCACGGTCGGCGGCATGGACATCCTGCGCCGCCCGGGCTCGGACCGCCCGGACGTCCTGCTGGTCTCGGTCGGCGCGCTGGCCCCCATGTGCCTGGAGATCGCCGCGCTCCTCGACAAGCAGGGCATCACGACGACCGTCGTCGACCCGCGCTGGGTCAAGCCGGTCGACGAGGCGATGGCTCCGCTCGCCGAGCGGCACCGCGTCGTGGTGACCGTCGAGGACAACTCCCGGGTCGGGGGTGTCGGCTCGGCCGTCGCCCAGGCGCTGCGTGACGCGGGTGTCGATGTGCCGCTGCGGGACTTCGGTATTCCGCCGCGGTTCCTCGACCATGCCTCTCGTAAGGAGGTCATGGCGGAGATCGGTCTTACGGCGCCCGATATTGCGCGGCAGGTCACGGGGCTTGTGGCCAAGCTGGACGGGCGTCATGAGCGGGACCGCTCCGCTCAGGAGGAGATGGAGCCCGCCCGGGACTGAGGGCCGCGTCACGGGGCTCTGCCCCGGACCCCGCTCCTCAAGCGCCGGAGGGGCTTAAAAGGGGGCTTGATTGGGCCGGACTCACCCAACGGGGGGTCCGGTCCGGCTTCTTTCGCGTGAACCTGTAGGAGTGACCGGCTCGTCGGCGGTTACTTGTCCCGATCATGTCGGGGACGACAAGGCGCACGGAGGCAGCCGGTGAGCAGCAAGGCAGACGCGGGACGCGTACGCAACGGCCTGTTCAGGACCAAGTCCATCGAGCAGTCCATCAAGGACACCGAAGAACCCGAGCACAAGCTCAACAAGTCGCTGTCCGCCCTGGACCTGACGGTCTTCGGCGTCGGCGTCGTCATCGGCGCGGGCATCTTCGTCACCACGGGCACGGTGGCCAAGAACTACGCGGGCCCCGCCGTCGCCCTCGCGTTCGTCGTCGCCGGCATCGTGTGCGCGCTGGCGGCGCTGTGCTACGCCGAGTTCGCCTCCACCGTCCCGGTGGCCGGCTCCGCCTACACCTTCGCGTACGCCTCGCTCGGTGAGTTCGTCGCCTGGATCATCGGCTGGGACCTGGTCCTGGAGCTGGCCCTGGGCGCGGCCACGGTCTCCGTCGGCTGGGCGGGATACGTCCAGTCGCTCCTGGACAGCTGGGGCATCCCGCTGCCCACCGTGCTGCTCGGCCCCTCCGACGGCAAGTTCGGCTTCAACATCGCCGCCGCCCTGCTCATCCTGGTGATGACCGGTGTCCTCGTCGCGGGCGTCAAGCTGTCCGCGCACGTCACCTCGCTGGTCGTCGCCGTCAAGGTCCTCGTCGTCCTGATCATCATCGCCGTCGGCAGCTTCCACATCGTCGGCGCCAACTACTCGCCGTTCATCCCGCCGAAGCAGGACGTGGAGGGCGGCTCGGGGGTCACCGCGACGCTGCTGGAAGCGATCTTCGGCTACACGCCGTCGGCCTTCGGGGTCATGGGCATCTTCACGGCCGCCGCCATCGTGTTCTTCGCGTACATCGGCTTCGACGTCGTCGCCACCGCCGCCGAGGAGACCGTCGACCCGGCCAAGGACGTACCGCGCGGCATCATCGGCTCCCTCGCCATCTGTACGGCCCTGTACGTCGCCGTGTCGATCGTCGTCACCGGCATGCAGAAGTACAGCAGCCTCAGCGCGGACGCCCCGCTCGCCGACGCGTTCAAGGCGATCGACCAGCCGTTCTGGGCGGGACTCATCAACTTCGGCGCCATCATCGGCCTGGTCACGGTCGTGATGATCCTGCTGCTCGGCCAGGGCCGCGTCTTCTTCGCGATGAGCCGCGACGGACTCCTGCCGAAGGTCTTCAGCGAGGTCCACCCCAAGTTCCGTACGCCGTACCGCTCGACGATCATCCTCGGTATCGCCTCCGCGATCCTCGCCGGGTTCGTCTCCCTCGAAGAGCTGTCGAAGCTGGTCAACATCGGCACGCTGTTCGCCTTCGTCGTGGTCGCCCTCGGCGTCATCATCCTGCGCCGCACCCGCCCCGACCTGCCCCGCGCGTTCCGCGCCCCCTGGGTGCCGGCGCTGCCGATCGCCTCGGTCGCCGCGTCCGTCTGGCTGATGCTCAACCTGTCGGTCGAGACCTGGCTGCGCTTCCTCGCCTGGATGGTGCTGGGCCTCGTCCTCTACTTCGTGTACGGCCGCACCCACAGCAAACTGGGCCGCCGCAACTCCGCGTAAGCGTCAACCGACGTACCCGGCCCCGTATGTCCCGCTTCGTTGGGAACTGCGGGGCCGGATAGTTTGGCGCCCATGCTCACCGAGGCGCGGACATCACTACCGTACGTATCCGAAGGCCGCCGAGGCGCCTCGGACGCCGGGCCCGCCCCCGGCTACTGGCGGCGGCTCGTCCCGCTGCTCGCCCTCCTCGCCTGCGCCACCCGCGTCCCGTCCTTCGTCCGGCCGCTCTGGAACCCCGACGAGGGCTATCTCGCCGTCCAGGCCCGCATGCTGGCGCACGGCGGCCGGCTCTACGAGACGGTCGTCGACCGCAAACCACCGTTCGTGCCCTGGCTCTACGAGGGCGCCTTCGCCGTCTTCGGCTCCGGCTCGCTCACTCCGCTACGGATCTGCGCGGTCGCCGCGCAACTGGTCACGGCCGTGCTGCTCGCCTCGATCGCCCGCCGCCGCTGGGGCCCCGGGGCGGGGCGCACCGCGGGCGTCCTGTACCTGCTCGTCTCGGTCGGGCTCAACCCGGAGGACGCGCAGGCCGCCACCTTCGAGGTGTTCATGCTGCCGTGGACCGCGGCCGCCCTGTGGTGCGCCGACCGGCGCCGGTGGGGCGCCTGCGGGGCCGCCGTCGCCGGCGCGTTCCTGGCCAAGCAGACCGGGGGAGCGGTCCTCGTCCCCGTCGCCTGGATGCTGTGGCGGTGCGGGATGCCGCGCAAGGGCGTCCTGTGGTGCGCGGCCGGAGCGGCGACGCCGGTGCTTCTCGCCGCCCTCGCCACCGACCCGGGCGGCTTCCTGTTCTGGACGGTGACCGGCTCCACCACGTACGCCTCGTTCACCGGCTCCGAACTCCATGTCCTGGCACGGGGGTTGACCAACGCGGCGATCCTCGGCGTGGCCTGCGCCGGGATCCTGCCCCCGGTCGTGCGGGTCCTGCGCGTCGCCCGCACCGGCTGCACGGAACTGTGGCTGTGGCTCGGCTCGTCCGCGGGCGCGGTCCTGCTCGGCTTCCACTTCTTCGGGCACTACTACCTGCAACTCATGCCACCCCTGGCCCTGTTGGGCGCCGCCGCGCTGCACATCCTGCCGCGCGAACGCCTCGTCACGGCGCTGCTCACGTCCGCGTGCTGCTGCGTCCTGTTCGTCGCCTGGGGGCTGCTCGCGCCCCGCCCCGAGCTCACCCACACCCAGCGGGTCGCGCGGGAGGTGCGGACGCTCTCCGAGCCGGCGGAGCCGGTCCTGGTGTGGGGCATACACCCGGAGACGTACTGGCTGGCCGACCGGGAACCCGCGAGCCGCTTCCTGACAGCGGGGCTGCTCACGAACTACAGCGGCGGCCGGGACGGGCCCCGGGTGGGCGAGAAGTACGCCGTCACCGGGGCCTGGGACGTCTTCCGGCGGGAGTTCGCGGCACAGGAGCCACGGCTCGTGGTGGACGACTCCCGGGGGGCGCCGTACGGAGCACAGCGGACACGGTCGCTACGGCGGCTGCTGGCACCCTACGAGGTGGCCGGGAACGTGGACGGCACCGTGCTCTACGTCCGCCGGGGCTGAGCGGGGCTGAGCGGGGCTGGGCGGGGCTGGACGGGGCGGGCGGCGCCCCGCTACGGATACACCGTCCGCGGGCCCACGCAGCGCGCCCCCGCCTCCTCCACCCTGCGGCGCAGTTCGCGGTCCGACGTCACGACCACGCACGGTCCCGCCGCGCCGGCCGCCACCGCCACGATGTGGTCGTCGCCCTCACCGGGGGCCTCCTCGATCCGGACACCGGCCACCGCCTCGACCCCGCGAGCGCGGCCCTCGACCACCAGCACCACCTCCTCGTCGGGGTGCTCGGCGGCACGGACCGCGAGCCGGTCGCGCAGGCGTACGGCGGCGGCGTGCCGGTCGCGCCACCAGCCGTCGGGGACGGAGCCGACGACGTTCGCGCCGTCCACCACCAGAAGAGTCGTCATGCGCGAACCGTACGTGCCGGGGGCGGGACAAGGGCACGATCAGCCTCCACTTAAAATGGGACGGTGAACGGCGACTGGCTGATACGCGGACGCGACGGCAGGCTCTGCGCCTACGCGTACACCCCCGACGGCGACGCGGTCGTCTGCCGCACCGAGCGCACGCCCGGCGGCACCTGGTCCGACGCGCGCACGGTCGGCGGCGACCAGCGTCTGCACACCGTGCTCGCCCTGGCCCAAGGCCCCGGCGGCTACACCCACTTGGTGTCCTGGCGCCCCACGGCCCCGGGCGAATCGGGCCTGGTCCACTCCACTCACTTCCAGTCGCACCTCGCGGCGCTCGACTGGGTCCCCATCGGCCACCCGAACAAGAAGGGCGACCGCACGGGCCCGCCCGCCGTGGCCGTCGACGCGCAGGGCCGCGCCCACGTCTTCGTCCGCAACCGAGGCGGCGGCGTCAACATGCGCGCCCAGCAGGAGAAGGGCGGCTGGGGCCCCTGGCGGGACCTCAAGGGCAGACGCATCCGCGGTGAACTGGCCGCCGTGGCCCAGGAGTCGGGTCTGATCACGCTGTACGCGGCGAGCGACGACTGCGTCTTCCGCTGGCGCCAGCACGCGCCCGGCGCGGTCCCGGTCGAGGACGACAAACCCCTGCGGGTCGTGGTCCGCCCCGACAGCCTGCGGGCCCTGGCCACCTCACCCGAGCACACCACGCTCTTCTACACGGACGAGGACGGCGCCCTGTGGGCCTGGCGCGGCGACGAGGCCCCGGTGCGCCTGGTGGACGCGGCGGGTCCCGGCGCCGTGGCGGCGATCCGCTGTTCGCTGGACGGCGTGGACTGCACCCTGCTCGCCCAGCGCGCCGACAGGGGCCGCGTCGCCTTCGCCGCGTACCCGACGGAGCTGGAGTCGGCCGGCGCCTGGTGGACGGAGTCCGGCCCGGCCCTGCCCCCGGACGCGCGGATCGCGCTGGCGGAGGACGCGACCGGCCGTGTGGTGGCGGCGACGTACGTTCCCGGCAACCCGTCCCAGATGCACCTCACCCGCCGCAAGGAAGAGCCGGGCCTGGCCCTGGAGGCATGGCGCGGGGTGCTGTAAACGCCCCAGGGGCGCGGGGAACCGCGCGACCAGCCACAGCCGGTCGGCAGTCGCCCCACGCCCCTGAGCCACCCCCAAGGGGGCGGAAAGGCTAGGCCGGAACGCTGGCGACGCCCGCCTCCAGGAACCGCTTGCCGGTAACCCGCTCCGACACACCCTCCCGGTCCAGGTACGGCGTGATGCCACCCAGGTGGAAGGGCCAGCCCGCGCCGGTGATCAGGCAGAGGTCGATGTCCTGCGCCTCGGCGACGACACCCTCGTCGAGCATGAGCCCGATCTCCTGGGCGACGGCGTCGAGCACGCGGTCGCGGACCTGCTCCTCGGTCAGGACGACATCGCCCTGCTCGAGGAGCGCGGCGACCTCGGGGTCCAGCTCCGGCTTACCGGAGTCGTACACGTAGAAGCCGCGCTTGCCCGCCTTGACGACGGCCGCAAGGTTCGGGGACACCGTGAAGCGCTCCGGGAAGGCGCGGTTCAGGGTCTCCGAGACGTGCAGACCGATGGCCGGGCCGACCAGCTCCAGCAGGACCAGCGGTGACATCGGCAGGCCGAGCGGCTCGACGGCCTTCTCGGCGACGGCGACCGGGGTGCCCTCGTCGATGACGTTCTGGATCTCGCCCATGAAGCGGGTCAGGATGCGGTTCACGACGAACGCCGGGGCGTCCTTCACGAGCACAGCCGTCTTCTTCAGCTTCTTGGCGACGCCGAACGCCGTGGCGAGCGCCGCGTCGTCCGTCTGCTCGCCGCGCACGATCTCCAGGAGCGGGAGGATCGCGACCGGGTTGAAGAAGTGGAAGCCGACGACCCGCTCGGGGTGCTTCAGCTTCGACGCCATCTCGGAGACGGACAGCGACGAGGTGTTCGTGGCGAGGATCGCGTGCGCCGGGGCGACCGCCTCGACCTCCGCGAACACCTGCTGCTTGACGCCGATCTCCTCGAAGACGGCCTCGATGATGAAGTCCGCGTCGGAGAAGCCCTCGGCCTTGTCGAGGACGCCGGAGACGAGGCCCTTCAGGCGGTTGGCCTTGTCCTGGTTGACGCGGCCCTTGCCGAGCAGCTTGTCGATCTCGGCGTGGACGTAGCCCACACCCTTGTCGACGCGCTCCTGGTCGATGTCGGTCAGGACGACCGGCACCTCGAGGCGGCGCAGGAACAGCAGCGCGAGCTGCGAGGCCATCAGGCCCGCGCCCACGACGCCGACCTTCGTGACCGGGCGCGCCAGGCTCTTGTCCGGGGCACCGGCGGGGCGCTTGCCGCGCTTCTGCACCAGGTTGAACGAGTAGATGCCGGCGCGCAGTTCGCCGCCCATGATCAGGTCCGCGAGGGCCTTGTCCTCGGCGTCGAACCCGGCCTGGAGGTCACCGCTCTTGGCGTTGGCGATGATCTCCAGGGCGCGGTACGCGGCCGGGGCCGCGCCGTGCACCTTGGAGTCGGCGATGAACGTGCCGCGCGCGACGGCCTGGTCCCAGGCCTCGCCACGGTCGACGTCGGGCCGCTCGACCTTGACGTCGCCCTTGAGGACCTGAGCGGTCCAGATCAGCGACTGCTCCAGGAAGTCCGCGCCCTCGAACAGCGCGTCGGCGATGCCGAGCTCGAAGACCTGCTTGCCCTTGAGCTGCTTGTTCTGGTTGAGCGAGTTCTCGATGATCACCGAGACGGCCTTGTCGGCACCGATCAGGTTCGGCAGCAGCGCACAGCCGCCCCAGCCGGGTACCAGGCCGAGGAAGACCTCGGGCAGCGAGAACGCCGGGAGCGCCTTCGACACGGTGCGGTACGAGCAGTGCAGACCGACCTCGACGCCACCGCCCATGGCGGCACCGTTGTAGTACGCGAACGTCGGCACGGCCAGGCCCGCGAGGCGCTTGAAGACCTCGTGGCCGCCCTTGCCGATGGCGAGCGCGTCGTCGTGGTTCTTCAGCAGCTCGACGCCCTTGAGGTCGGCGCCGACCGCGAAGATGAACGGCTTGCCGGTGACACCGACGCCGACGATGTCGCCGTCGGCCGCCTCCTTCTCGACCTGGTCGATGGCGACGTTCAGGTTCGCCAGCGAGCCCGGGCCGAAGGTGGTCGGCTTGGTGTGGTCGAAGCCGTTGTCGAGCGTGATCAGCGCGAACCGGCCGGCCCCGTACGGGAGGTCGAGGTGGCGTACGTGCGCGGAGGTGACGACCTCGCCGGGGAACAGCTCGGCCGCGCCCTTCAGAAGCTCAGCGGTGGTGGTGCTCACTTGTCGCCTCCGGCGTCCTTGTGGTGCGGGTTCTCCCAGATCACCGTGGCGCCCATGCCGAAGCCGACGCACATGGTGGTGAGGCCGTAACGGACCTCCGGCTGCTCCTCGAACTGACGGGCCAGCTGCGTCATCAGACGCACACCCGAGGAGGCCAGCGGGTGGCCGTACGCGATGGCGCCGCCGTACTGGTTGACGCGCGCGTCGTCGTCGGCGATGCCGTAGTGGTCCAGGAACGCGAGGACCTGGACGGCGAACGCCTCGTTGATCTCGAAGAGGTTGATGTCCTCGATGGACAGGCCCGCCTTGGCGAGCGCCTTCTCCGTGGCCGGGATCGGGCCGTAGCCCATGACCTCCGGCTCCACGCCCGCGAAGGCGTAGGAGACGAGCCGCATCTTGACCGGAAGGTCGTGCTCGCGGGCGAAGTCCTCGCTCGCGATGATCGAGGCGGTGGCGCCGTCGTTCAGACCGGCGGCGTTACCTGCGGTGACGCGCCCGTGCGTACGGAACGGCGTCTTCAGACCCGCGAGGTTCTCCAGGGTCGTGCCCGGACGCATCGGCTCGTCGGCGGTGACCAGACCCCAGCCTGTCTCGCCCACCTCGGCGTTGGTGTTGCGCACCGAGATCGGGACGAGATCCTGCTGGATCTTGCCGTTCGCGTACGCCTTGGCCGCCTTCTCCTGCGAACGCACCGCGTACTCGTCGGAGCGCTGCTTGGTGATCTGCGGGTAGCGGTCGTGCAGGTTCTCGGCGGTCATACCCATGAACAGGGCGGACTCGTCGACCAGCTTCTCGCTGACGAAGCGCGGGTTCGGGTCGACGCCCTCGCCCATCGGGTGGCGGCCCATGTGCTCGACACCACCGGCGATGACGGCGTCGTACGCGCCGAAGGCGACGGAGCCCGCGGCGGTCGTCACGGCCGTCAGCGCACCGGCGCACATACGGTCGATGGAGTAGCCGGGGACCGACTGCGGCAGGCCCGCGAGGATGCCCGCGGTGCGGCCCAGGGTCAGGCCCTGGTCGCCGATCTGCGTGGTCGCGGCGATGGCGACCTCGTCGATCTTGGCCGGGTCCAGGTTCGGGTTGCGGCGCAGCAGCTCCCGGATGGCCTTGACGACGAGGTCGTCGGCGCGGGTCTCGTGGTAGATGCCCTTCGGGCCCGCCTTGCCGAACGGGGTGCGGACGCCGTCGACGAAGACGACGTCCCTGACGGTACGAGGCACGATGGCTCTCCTCCAAGATGCGGGACGGCACTGCCACGGCGCGCGGCTGAGCGCGCGCTCATGCCCCTCATGCTACTTGCGGGTAACCATGCTGCCCAGCCCCCTCGCCCCAAGCGGCGAACGTCACACTTCCGCTGCCGCTGGGGGGCGGGTCATTTGGTGCGGGGTGCGTCGTGCCCCGGGGGGTTTGTTCGCCGGGTGCGGCCCGGTGGGGCTTCTCGCGCAGTTCCCCGCGCCCCTGAAGGCATGCGGCTTCGCCGCGCCTTCCCCTGGAGGCAGCGCACGCAGTGCGCATCTCCAGGGGCGCGGGGAACTGCGCGACCAGCCACGACGGTGCCGCGGCCGACGACGGACCACGTATCCCTACGGGCGGGACGCCAGCGCCGCCACCAACACGGGAGTGACCTGCTCCACCTGCCAGCGCCGCGCCCCGTGCGAGGCAAGCGCCGCTTCCACCGACTCGGGGTCCACCACGGAAGGCGGCTCCCAGCAGACCCGCCGCACCGTGTCCGGCGTGATCAGGTTCTCCTGCGGCATGTTCAGCGTCTCGGCCAGCGTCGACACCGCGGCCCGCGCAGCGGAGAGCCGCGCCGCCGCGGCCGGGTCCTTGTCGGCCCAGGCCCGGGGCGGCGGCGGCCCGGCCACCTGCTGCCCGGGCTGCGGCAGCTCCGCGTCCGGCAGCTCCCTGGCGTGGTCCACGGCCGCCTGCCACTGCTCCAGCTGACGCCGCCCCATGCGGTGCCCGAAGCCGGGCAGCGCGGCCAGCGCGTGCACGTTGGGCGGCAGGGCGAGGGCGGCCTCGACGATCGCCGTGTCGCCGAGGACCTTGCCCGGCGACACGTCACGACGCTGCGCGACCCGGTCGCGGGCGGTCCACAGCTCGCGGACGACGGCCATCTGCCGGCGCCGGCGCACCTTGTGCATGCCGGACGTCCGGCGCCACGGGTCCTTGCGCGGCGGCGCGGGCGGCGCCGACGCGATCGCGTCGAACTCCTGGTGGGCCCAGTCGAGCTTGCCCTGCCGGTCGAGCTCCTTCTCCAGGGCGTCCCGCAGGTCGACGAGCAGCTCCACGTCGAGCGCCGCGTAGCGCAGCCAGGGCTCGGGCAGCGGCCGCGTCGACCAGTCGACCGCCGAGTGCCCCTTCTCCAGTACGTAGCCCAGCACGTTCTCGACCATGGCGCCGAGGCCCACGCGCGGGAAGCCGGCGAGCCGTCCGGCCAGTTCGGTGTCGAAGAGCTCCGACGGCACCATGCCTATTTCGCGCAGACACGGCAGGTCCTGAGTGGCGGCGTGCAGCACCCACTCCGCGTCCTCGATGGCCGCGCCGAAGCCGGACAGGTCCGGACAGGCGACGGGGTCGATGAGCGCGCTCCCCGCACCTTCGCGGCGCAGCTGCACCAGATAGGCGCGCTGTCCGTAGCGGTAACCGGAAGCTCGCTCGGCGTCGACGGCGACAGGTCCGGTGCCCGCGGCGAAGGCCGCGACCACCTGGGCGAGCGCGGCCTCGTCGGCGATCACCGGCGGAATGCCCTCGCGCGGTTCGAGCAGGGGGATCGGCGCCGTTTCGACGTCGTCCGGAGGGGCGCCTCCGGTGGTGCGCAGTGAACTGTCTGCTGCGGTCTCTTGGGCGTCGGTCACCTGTCAAGGGTATCTGTGAACGGACGGCGCCCGTCGACGGAACGTTCCGTCGACGGGCGCTGAAGGTGTGTAAACCGGAAAGATCCGGCCAGGGCGGCTGGGGGGCGGTTCAGTGGATGATGCCGGTGCGCAGGGCGACCGCCACCATCCCGGCCCGGTCACCCGTGCCGAGCTTGCGCGCGATCCGGGCGAGGTGGCTCTTGACGGTCAGTGCGGACAGGCCCATGGAGACCCCGATGGCCTTGTTCGACTGTCCTTCGGCGACGAGGCGGAGCACCTCGACCTCGCGTCCGGACAGTTCGCGGTAGCCGCCCGGGTGACTCGGGGCACCCGGGGGGCGGCGGTGCATACGGGCGGCCGCGGAACCGATCGGTGCGGCGCCGGGGCGGTTGGGGAGTCCTACGTTGGTACGGGTACCGGTGACGACGTAGCCCTTGACGCCGCCCGCGAGGGCGTTGCGTACGGCACCGATGTCGTCGGCGGCGGAGAGGGCGAGCCCGTTGGGCCAGCCCGCCGCCCGGGTTTCGGAGAGAAGCGTCAGGCCGGATCCGTCGGGGAGGTGGACGTCGGCTACGCAGATGTCGCGGGGGTTGCCGATGCGGGGACGAGCCTCCGCGACGGACGAGGCCTCGATCACGTCGCGCACACCGAGCGCCCACAGATGGCGGGTGACGGTGGAACGGACGCGGGGGTCGGCCACGACCACCATCGCGGTCGGCTTGTTCGGGCGGTAGGCGACCAGGCTTGAGGGCTGCTCGAGGAGAACGGACACCAGGCCTCCTGGGGTGCGGGACGGAGCCGGCTCGGGGGTGAAGCCGGGACGAACCGTGCTTTCAAGGTCACTGAGGTCTTCGGCAGCAAACCCGCCCGCCTTTAGAGAAAGATCACGATTTGGTGAGTAACAATCCACGCAATTCAGACACAGTATCGATCATCCGAAGATCAAACCGAATCGAAACGAGTAACGGCCGCGTCGGGCACTCGCCGACGCGGCCGAAAACAGTCCCTCTGAAGAGGTGAAACAGGACGGGATGAACAGGAAGGGTGCAGAGAAGTTCGAGAGGGGCGGGGTCAGGAGGGGCGCGGGCCCCGGCGCTGCGGCAGCGTCACCACCGCGCCGTCCGGGCCGTTCGCCGCGCCCGCCGCCGGGGGCAGTCCCCCGATCTGGCACAGCAGCTCGCACCACGCGGCGAGATGCGCGGCCGTGTCCGGCACCCCGCCGGGTCCTTCGCGCGGCGTCCACGACGCCCGGATCTCGATCTGCGAGGCGGGGGGCCGGTCCCCGATCCCGCCGAAGTAGTGCGAACTGGCCCGGGTGACCGTGCCGGACGGCTCCCCGTAGGAGAGGCCGCGGGCCGCCAGCGCGCCCGTCAGCCACGACCAGCAGACGTCGGGGAGCAGCGGATCGGCGGCCATCTCCGCCTCCAGCTCCGCGCGCACCAGCGTCACCAGGCGGAACGTGCCGTGCCACGCCTCGTGCCCGGCCGGGTCGTGCAGCAGCACGAGCCGGCCGTCGGCCAGGACGTCGTCGTCGGCGTCTTCGGCTGCCGGGTCGACGACCGTGGCCTCCAACGCGTAGGAGAAGGGAGCCAGGCGCTGCGGCGGGCGCGTGGGGTCGATCTCGATCTCCGGGCGCAGCCGCGCTGACCGTAAGGCGTCGACCGCCGTACGGAAGGCCAGGGGAGTGGTCGGAGCCGTGTCGTCCTTTTGTGCAGCGTTCATGTCCCGAGCGTTCTGCCCCTCCCGCACCGATTCACTCATCCCGTCCGAGTCGCCAGAGTCTTCCGGGCTGCTCGACCGTTGTCCCTGAGCCGCAGCCATGCCGGGAAGGTTAAGGGGAACGAGCCCCGTGCGCAGGTAGGACACCCGGCGCCGATGCCGTTCTCCCTACACTTCGTGGCCGTGCGAGACTTTCCGCTGTGAGTGCCAACACCGAGGCCACGGGCCAGCAGCCGTCAGCGACGCACGACGCCGTCAAGGATTCCGCCTTCCTCAGGGCGTGCAGGCGTGAGCCCGTGCCGCACACGCCGGTGTGGTTCATGCGGCAGGCGGGGCGCTCACTGCCCGAGTACCACAAGGTGCGCGAAGGCATCCCGATGCTGGAGTCGTGCACGCGGCCCGAGCTGGTCGCCGAGATCACGATGCAGCCGGTGCGCCGGCACAAGGTCGACGCGGCGATCTACTTCAGCGACATCGTCGTGCCGCTCAAGGCCATCGGCATCGACCTCGACATCAAGCCCGGCGTCGGCCCGGTCGTCGCCCAACCGATCCGCAGCCGCGCCGACCTCGCCCAGCTGCGCGACCTGACCCCGGAAGACGTCTGGTACGTCACCGAGGCCATGGGTCTGCTCACCGCCGAGCTCGGCTCGACGCCGCTCATCGGTTTCGCGGGCGCGCCGTTCACCCTCGCGAGCTACCTCGTGGAGGGCGGGCCGTCCCGCAACCACGAGCACACCAAAGCCCTCATGTACGGCGACCCGCAGCTCTGGGCCGACCTGCTCGACCGGCTCGCCGAGATCACCTCCGCGTTCCTGAAGGTGCAGATCGAGGCGGGCGCGAGCGCCGTACAGCTCTTCGACTCCTGGGTCGGCGCGCTCTCCCCGGCCGACTACCGGCGCTCGGTCATGCCCGCGTCGGAGAAGGTCTTCCGGGCCGTCGAGTCCTACGGCGTCCCGCGCATCCACTTCGGTGCCGGCACCGGTGAGCTGCTCGGGCTCATGGGCGAGGCCGGCGCGGACATCGTCGGCGTCGACTGGCGCGTGCCGCTCGACGAGGCCGCGCGCCGTGTCGGCCCCGGCAAGGCGCTTCAGGGCAACCTCGACCCGGCGGTCCTCTTCACCACGCCCGAGGCCGTCGAGGCCAAGGCCCGCGAGGTGCTCGACGCGGCGGCCGGCCTGGAGGGCCACATCTTCAACCTCGGGCACGGCGTGCTGCCGAGCACCGACCCGGACGCGCTGACCCGCCTCGTGGAGTACGTCCACACGCAGACCGCCCGCTAGGCACAGCGGCTCAGCGCAGCTCCCTGGCGGGTGCGCCGTCCGCCGACCACAGTGCGGTCAGCGAGGCGTGCAGGGTATGGGTCGGCTGCCAGCCCAGCTCCCGGCGGGCGGCGGTGATCCGCGCGCACTGCCAGGGCACCGCGGGGGAACGGCCGACCGCGCCGAGCGCCTCCTCCACCCGGCCCCGGTAGCCGGACGCCCGCACCAGACCGTGCACCAGATCGCGTACCGGGACGGCGTGACCGCTGCCTATGTTCAGCAGGGGCGGCAGCGGTCTCGGCGCGGTGAGGGCGAGAGCCGCCGCCGTCGCCACATCGCGTACGTCGACGAAGTCGCGGTGCGCCGACAGGTCGTCGACCTGGACCGGGCCGGGCAGGTCGAGACGCAGGGCGTCCCGGAGTTCGGCGGTGAGCCGGCCCGGCAGGCCCGCGCGGGGCGCGCCCGGACCGACCGGGTCGGTCACGCGCAGCACGACCGCGTCGAGACCGGAGGCGGCGACCGCGAGGCTGCCCGCGAGCTTGCTCGCCCCGTACACGGAGACGGGCCGGGCCGGTGCCTCCTCCGGGGTCTGCTCGCCGAGGATCGTCGGCCCGTACTCGGCGACGGAACCGAGGTGGACCAGGCGCGCGGTCGGCGCCGCGCTGTGCAGGGCCTCGCACAGGACCGCGGGGCCACGGGAGTTGGCCTCGACGAGGGCCAGGGCGCCGCCGCCTGCGGCCCCGACGCAGTTGACGACGGCGTCGGGCGCGGCGAGTTCGACGAGCTCAGCGAGGGCGCTCGGCGCGATCGTCGCCAGATCGACGCGCAGGTCGTTGTCGGGGTGGCGGCCGCCGGTGAGCAGCCGCACGCCCGGCAGGGCGCGCAGCCGGTCGGCGATGTGCCCGCCCAGATATCCGGTGGAGCCCAGGACCAGGATCCGCACGGCCCGTCACGCTCCCTTCGGGAGCGCGGAACGGTGCGTGGTGGACCCGGCGCCGACGGCCGCCGTTCGTACGGAGCGCTGCATGTGGTGGTGCCCCCTCCCGGTCGGGCACGCGACGGCTCCCCACCGCCGTGCGCCCCTCCAGCGGCACGGCCCCCCGGTCGCGCTGCGTGGCCGTGCCGCTCTGACGCGTCACATGGTGCGACGCGTCCGGGAGTTGTGCAGGGAGTCTGCGAAACGTGGCGGGAAACCGGCGACATCCCGTCGCCGGTGCGACCTATCCGGCGGCTGCCCGGACCGCCGAGGTCGCCTTCCGGGCCGCCACGAGGACCGGGTCCCACACCGGCGAGAACGGTGGCGCGTACCCCAGGTCCAGGGCCGTCATCTGCTCCACCGTCATCCCCGCCGTCAGCGCGACCGCCGCCACGTCGACCCGCTTCGCCGCACCCTCACGCCCGACGATCTGCATGCCGAGCAGCTTGCCCGTGCGCCGCTCGGCGATCATCTTCACCGTCATGAGCGCCGCGCCCGGGTAGTACCCCGCCCGGCTCGTCGACTCGACGGTCACCGACACGAACTGCAGCCCGGCACGGAGCGCGTCCTTCTCGCGCAGCCCCGTGCGCGCGATCTCCAGGTCGCAGACCTTGCTGACCGCCGTCCCCACGACACCGGGGAACGTCGCGTAACCGCCGCCCACGTTCGCCCCGATGACCTGACCGTGCTTGTTCGCGTGGGTGCCGAGCGCGATGTGGCGTTCGCGTCCTGACACCAGGTCGAGGACCTCGACGCAGTCGCCGCCCGCCCAGATGTTGTCGTGGCCGCGCACCCGCATCCCCAGGTCGGTGAGGAGCCCGCCGCTGTCACCGAGCGGCAGACCGGCGTCCCGGGCCAGCGTCGTCTCCGGCCGCACACCGAGGCCCAGCACCACGATGTCCGCCGGGTGGTCGGCTTCCTGGGTCGCCACCGCCCGCACCCGCCCGTCGTCCCCGGTGAGGATCTTGGTGACCTCGGCGTCGTCGACCAGGGTGATGCCCATCCCCGCCATCGCCTCGTGCACCAGGCGTCCCATGTCCGGGTCGAGCGTCGACATCGGCTCGGCCCCGCGGTTGACGACGGTCACCTCGTACCCGCGGTGCAGCAGCGCCTCCGCCATCTCGACGCCGATGTACCCGGCACCCACCACCACGGCCTTGCGCCCCTCGGTCGCCCGCAGCGTGCCGAGCAGCTCCTGCCCGTCGCCGAGCGTCTGCACGCCGTGCACCCCGGGCGCGTCCATCCCGGGCAGGTCCGGCCGGAGCGGGCGGGCCCCCGTAGCGATCACGAGCTTGTCGTACGCGACCCAGGTCTCGGCCCCGCCGTCCAGCTCCCGGGCCCGTACCCGCCGCCCCTCGACATCGATCTTCACGACCTCGGTGCGCATCCGCAGGTCGATGTCGCGCTCCCGGTGCTCCTCGGGCGACCGCGCGATCAGCTCGTCAGGACCGCCGACCTGGCCGCCCACCCAGTACGGGATGCCGCACGCCGAGTACGAGGTGAAGTCGCCCCGTTCGAAGGCCACGATCTCCAGCTCGTCCGGGCCGCGCAGCCGCCGGGCCCCCGACGCGGCGGACATGCCCGCCGCGTCGCCACCGATGACTACCAGCCGTTCCCGCGCAGCGTTGTCAGTGCTCATGGGCCCAACGCTACGTCGGCCGCGGACGTCAGTCCCGCGCGTCGGACCCGGACTCCGGGTGCGCGGGCAGCGGGCCGACCGCCGTCCGTACGGGCTCGTCCCCGGCGCGCCGCGGCAGCCGGGGGCGGACGAGCCGCAACCACAGGAAGGCCAGCAGCGCCGCGACCGCGGCGAACGGCAGCACGGCCGCGAGCGCCATCGCCACCCACTTCAGCACGGTCACGAAGGCGGACCAGCCGCCCGACAGCGCGTCGAGGAAGCCCGCGTCGTCGTCGCCGCCCGCCGCCTTCGCGGGCGCCTCGGACAGCCGCAGGGTGATCGTCGCGAGCGTCGTGCGGTCCTTCAGCGACGCCTGCTGCGCGAGCAGCGACTCCAGCTCCGACTGACGGCCGCTCAGCTCCCCTTCCAGCGTCACCACGTCGCTCAACTTCGTCGCCCGGTCCATGAGTTCACGCACCCGGGCCACGCTCGCCCGCTGCGACGCGATGCGGCTGTCCACGTCGACGACCTGATCGGTGACGTCCTTGGCGGTCACGTTCCGCTCCAACAGGCGGCCCGCGCCCGAGAGTTCGCCGAGTACGTCCTCGTACTCCTCCTGCGGCACGCGCAGGGTGATCCGGGAGCGTTCGTGGCCGTGGCCGTCCCGGTCCGTCGTCTCGTCGCCGACGATGCCGCCCGCCTCCTCGGCGACCGTGCGCGCCTTGTCGAGCGCGTCGGGCACGTCCTTGACGCGGACGGAGAGCGTGGCCGTGCGGATGATGTGGACGCCGGTGAGTTTCGGCGATTTCTCGGCGCCTGCGGCCTTGCCTCCGCTCCGTCCGTTGTCGGCCGCCGCGCCCGCGTCCTGCTCGGCCGTGCCGCCCGCGGCGCTCTTGAGGTCGTCGCCGTCGCTCGCGCCCGAGCAGCCCGCCAGCGCGAGCGCCGCGGCGATCAGCAGCGCGGCCAGCGTCTGCGCGGGCCGCGGTCGTGGACGTGTACGGGTCGGTCGGGACGTGTGCATGGGTACCCCCTGGGGACGTGCTGGACGTGCTGCTTGCCGGACGCCTCCTTCGACGCGCGACCGGGCCGTCCGGTGGTTGCCGACCGGTTCCGAACGGGTCACGGTCGGGACTCGTCGAGACGGACGACCGGTTCTGAGAGAGTGGGGGCATGCGCGAAACGGACACAGGTACGGGAACTGCACGGGACCGGAAAGTCCTCGTCATCGGCGGCGGTATCGCGGGCCTCGCGGCAGCACACAGAGTGCTCGACGGATCCGAGGGGGACGACCGGGTCGAGGTGACGGTCCTGGAGGCGTCCCCCCGGCTCGGTGGCAAGCTGCTCGCGGGCGAGATCGCCGGCGCCCGCGTCGACCTGGGCGCCGAATCGATGCTGGCGCGCCGCCCCGAGGCGGTGGGCCTGGCCCGCGAGGTGGGCCTGGCGGACCGTCTCCAGCCGCCGTCCACCGCGACCGCCTCGCTCTGGAGCCGCTCCACCCTGCACCCCATGCCCAAGGGCCATGTCATGGGCGTCCCCGGCACCGCCGACGCGCTCGCCGGCGTCCTCTCGGACGAGGGGCTGCTGCGCATCGAGCAGGAGGCCGACCTGCCGCCCACGGAGATCGGTGACGACGTCGCCGTGGGCGAGTACGTCGCGGCCCGCCTCGGCCGCGAGGTCGTCGACCGGCTCGTCGAACCGCTCCTCGGCGGTGTCTACGCGGGCGACGCCTACCGCATCTCGATGCGCAGCGCGGTGCCCCAGCTGTTCGAGGAGGCCCGCCGTCATCCCTCCCTGACGGCGGCGGTCCGCGCGATCCAGGCCCGCACCGCCGGGAACCAGCAGCCGGGCCCGGTGTTCATGGGCATCGAGGGCGGCATCGGCACCCTGCCGGCCGCGGTCGCCGACGCGGTGCGGGCGAAGGGCGGCACGATCCTGACGGGGGAGCGGGCCAGCACCCTGCGGGCCCGTGGCGGCGGCGACCAGCGGCTGAGCCGCGGGACACGCCCGGCGGGGGGCCGCTTCGCGCAGCGGCCCGCCGAACCCGAGCCCGTGTGGCGCGTGGTCACCGAACAGGGCCGCACCTTCACCGCGGACCAGGTCGTCATCGCGCTGCCCGCGCCCGCGGCGGCGAGCCTGCTGCGCACCGCGTCCCCGATGGCGTCCCAGGAGCTGCGGGGCGTCGACTACGCCTCGATGGCCCTGATCACGATGGCGTTCCGCACGAGCGAGGCCCACCTTCCCGAGGGCAGCGGCTTCCTGGTCCCGCCCGTCGACGGCCACACCATCAAGGCCGCCACGTTCGCCTCGCACAAATGGGGCTGGATCGGCGCCGACAACCCCGACCTGCGTATCGTGCGCACCTCCGTCGGCCGCTACGGCGACGAGAAGGACCTCGCCCGCGACGACGCCGACCTCGTCGACGTCGCCCGCCGCGATCTGGGTGCCGCCACCGGCCAGACGGCCGCCCCCGTCGCCGCCCACGTCACGCGCTGGCAGGACGGCCTGCCCCAGTACCCCGTCGGCCACACGGCCCGCGTCGCACGGATCCGCGAACACCTCGCCCAGCTCCCCGGCCTCACCGTGTGCGGAGCCGCGTACGACGGCGTCGGCATCCCCGCGTGCATCGCGAGCGCGTACGCCGCCGCCGACGAGCTGCGCGGCGACAGCGGCACCCGCGAGGAGCTGAAGGCGAACCCGGTGCAGAGTCTGCACGGCGGCGCAGGAGAATAGGGACATGAGCGACGACACCCCTACCGCCGACCCGGCGCGGATCCCGAACAAGGGCAAGCTGGCCAAGGACCTCAACGAGGTCATCCGCTACACCCTCTGGTCGGTCTTCAAGCTGAAGGACGTGCTGCCCGAAAACACCGCGCGGGCCGGCTTCGCCGACGAGGTCCAGGAGCTGTTCGACCAGCTCGCCGCCAAGGACGTGACCGTCCGCGGCACCTACGACGTGTCCGGCCTGCGCGCCGACGCCGACCTCATGATCTGGTGGCACGCCGAGACCGCCGACCAGCTCCAGGAGGCGTACAACCTCTTCCGCCGCACGAAGCTGGGCCGCGCCCTGGAGCCGGTGTGGTCGAACATGGCGCTGCACCGCCCCGCCGAGTTCAACCGCTCGCACATCCCGGCGTTCCTGGCCGACGAGACGCCGCGCAACTACATCTCGGTGTACCCGTTCGTGCGCTCCTACGAGTGGTACCTGCTGCCCGACGACGAGCGCCGCAAGATGCTCGCCGATCACGGCAAGATGGCGCGCGGCTACCCGGACGTGCGGGCCAACACGGTCGCCTCGTTCTCGCTCGGTGACTATGAGTGGCTGCTTGCCTTCGAGGCGGATGAGCTGGATCGCATTGTCGACCTGATGCGGCATCTGCGGGGGTCCGAGGCGCGGATGCATGTGCGGGAGGAAGTTCCGTTCTACACGGGGCGCCGTAAGAGCGTGGCCGATCTGGTGGCGGAACTGGCCTAGTCGGTCGGGCCCCTGGAGCGGGGGTTGCGGGGCTCTGCCCCGGACCCCGCTCCTCAATCGCCGGAGGGGCTGAGCGGGGTCGGTTCCGCGTGTGGGGCGCAGGACGATGAACGGCGCTCCGGCAGCCGGCCCTCCAGCACGTACGCGTCGAAGTGCCCGTTCACGCAGGCGTTGGCGCCCCCGGCGACCCCGTGCGTGCCCGCCCCGCGTTCCGTCACCAGTACCGAGCCGTCGAGGCGCCGGTTCAGTTCGCGGGCGCCCGCGTACGGCGTGGCCGCGTCCCGCTCGGCGGCCAGGATCAGTGTGGGCGGCAGCGCGCCGGGCAGGGTCCGCACGTCGACCGGCTCCTGCCGCGGCGCGGACCAGTAGGCGCACGGCAGATTCATCCACGTGTTGTCCCACGCCTCGAACGGCGCGGTCCGCGCGAGCCGCGTGGTGTCACGGTCCCAGGTCCGGAAGTCCGTCGGCCACGGCGCGTCGTTGCACTCGACGGCCGTGTACACCGCTCTGCTGTTCTCGTTCTCGGCGGCGGCCCGCGGGTTCGGCGCGGCCTGGCCGATCAGCGGCTTCGGGTCGCCCTTCAGATACCGCGAGAGGGCCGTGGCCCGCATCGGCCAGTAGTCGTCGTAGTAGCCGACCTGGAGAAACGCGGACTGCAGCTGCCCGGGTCCGACCTTGCCGCCGGCCGGCTTGCGCGCCAGCTTCGCGCTCGCCCGCTCGTAGGACGCCTGCACTGCCCCGGGCGTCGTACCCAGGTGGTACGTGTCGTGGTGCTTGGCGACCCACGCGCGGAAGTCGGCCCAGCGGAGCTCGAACGCGGCCGACTGATCCAGGTTGTTGCCGTACCAGATGTGGTGCGGGTCCGGGTCGACCGCCGAGTCGAAGACCATCCGCCGCACGTGCGAGGGGAACAGCTGCGCGTACACGGCCCCGATGTACGTGCCGTACGAGGCGCCCATGTATGTGAGCCGCTTCTCGCCGAGCGCCGCCCGCAGCACGTCCAGGTCGCGGGCGTTGTTCAGGGTCGTGTAGTGCCGCAGATCGGGGTTCCTCCTCGCGCAGCCGCGCGCGTACGCCTTCGCCTGCGCGATCCGCTCCTTCTTGTACGCGTCCGAGGGGTACGTCGGCGCCTGGGTGGGGTGCTTGACGAGCTCCTCGGGGCCCCGGCAGGACAGCGGCGCCGACCGGCCGACACCGCGCGGCGCGTAGCCCACGAGGTCGTACGCGGCGCCGAGGCGCTTCCACTCGGGCACCATGCGGACCAGCGGGAAGTACATGCCGTTGCCGCCGGGACCGCCGGGGTTGAAGACGAACGCGCCCTGCCGGGCGACCCGCTTCCCGCCGTGTTCACCGGCCGCCCTGACGCGGCTGACGGTCAGCTTGATCTGCCTGCCGCGTGGCCGTGCGTAGTCCAGCGGTACGGAGACGGTGCCGCAGGTGACAGGGGAGGGCAGGTTCTCCACGGCGGGGCAGGCGGCGAAGCGGATGCCGGCGGCGGCCGCACGTTGCGCGGCGACGGCGGTGCCGAGCGTCTCCGGTGCGCCGGGGCCGGGGGGAAAGGCGCCCGCGCCGCTCGCCGGGGCGGCGCCGAGGACCGACAGGATCAACGATCCCGCGGCGGCGCGGAGGGCGGATGCTGTTCTCGTCGCTCGCATGCATCCCTTTCGTCGAGCTCCCGAACCGTTGCGGTTCGCGGTCAGAGCTCGTGGTCAAAAGGGATACTTGGGGCGGTGGTTGAGGATGTAAAGCACCCGGTCGCCGTGTCGGAGCAATGATGCCGATGCGTGGCCGGGGCGGGCGGATTCGACGGCGGGCGCTCAGGCGCCGGTGGCGCTCCTGGCGTCGAGCGCGGCCCGCAGGGCGGGGTCGTCCACCGCGCGCACCCCGCGCACGGCGACCGCGAGCAGACTGCCGGTGCCCTCGGGCAGGGCGGCGAGCAGGCGCTGCCCGGCCGGTGAGGCCCAGCGCGTGTACGGGTGGATCTCGATGCGGGCGAGGGCCAGGCAGCTCAGCGTCAGCACCAGCGGCAGCGCGAACCAGACCGCCACCGGCAGCCCTTGTCCGTCCGTCCCGCCCGGCAGCAGCACGGCCGCCGCGCCCAGGGCCACCACGGCGACAGCCGCCGCCCGTACCTGACGCCGGGCCCCGGCCACCGTCGACCGGGCGGCGTCCGGCACCGCGAGCCCGGCCGCGACCAGCCGCTCGGCCAGGGCCCGTACGGCGTCGCCCGCGGCCGTGGCCGTGCGCAGCGGTCGGATGGGCGACTGTCCTGCGGGCCCGATCGCGCCGATCACCGAGCGCTCCATGTCGTCCTCGCCGACGGGGTCGACGACCGTCGCCCACCCGGTGTGCGCGAGCAGCAGCCGGCTGCCGCGGGCCATCGACACGAGCGCCACGTCGGCGACCCGGGCCGGACCGCCGGACAGGAACGCCGTCTCGTACAGCGACAGTTCGACTCCGGCGTACGCGGTGTCCGCGGCGCGCTCGGCGTCGGCGGCGCGCACGGTCGCGAGGCACAGCCGCCCGCAGGACACGCCCGCGAAGGCGCAGGCGAGAACGAGGAACAGGACCCAGAACATGCGGTGTTTTTTACGACAGGTGTTCGGGTATGCGCTATGGCCCGTTCAGTATGCGGACACGGCGTTGCCGGTATGCGACGTTCCGTTTCCTCAGGTGCGCGGGCGGGACGCCGCCGGGGGCAGCGTCAGGGTGGGCGTCGGCGTGAGCGGGGTGGCCGGGTCCGGGGCCGTGGTCGGGCCCGGCGGGGCCGGGGAGCGGGTGACGGGCGGCGGGCTCGCCGTGGCGCCGTTCCGGGCGAGGGCGTCGAAGTCGACGAGACCGGTGGCCTCCAGGACCTTGATGTGGTCCAGGACGGTGGTGTTGGCGTCGTCCGCGAGCTCCCGTACGAGCGAGTTGCGGGTCGAGGCGCGCACCTGGGCCACGAGGGAGAACACCTGGCCGTGCGCGCGGCGCAGGATGTTGGCGAACTTCCGCTCGTAGTCCGTGCCCCGCGCGGCGGTCAACGTCCGGAGCCAGCCCTGCTGTTGGGGGTTCGGCTGGTTCGGCAGCTCCAGGTTCAGCTGGGCCGCGACCTCGCGCACCCGGGCGTCCAGGAACGTGTGCCCCTCGACGAGATGCTCGCCCGCCGTCTCGACGGACCTGCTCGGCGCCCGCTCCTCGGCCTGCTGCCCCGCGGGCATTTCCCACAGCCCGGCCAGGCGGACCTTGGTGATGAAGATGCGGTCGGTGGCCGACAGCGGGCCGAATCTGGTCGACACGCTCTGGCTGTCGAGCGTGTCCAGGCCGGTGCCGGCGCGGTCGGCGTACGACCAGATCGGGAAGACGAGGGCCGCGAGTGTCGCCACGAGTCCCGTGACGATGAGGGCGGTGCCGTTGACGCGGATGCCGCCGGGCGATTCGGTGGGCGAGAGCAGTCGCATGGTGCCTCCTGGTGCGGCACCGCACGCTAGTGCGCCCCGGGCACGGAGTGCCGGGCATCATCGCCGACTACGTCAACCGCGGTATTGCGCGCGGGGGTTGTGCGGGCCCGCGCGCCCCGCAGGGTGGAGGACCGGAGCACGCGCGGGGCGGCGCGCGGCGCGGGCGGCCTCCGGTCAGCCCCGGCGCATCGCGAACCGGGCGGCCCGCAGGTACCGCCGCAACGGGCGTCTCGCCAGCGGCTTGGGGCCCGAGCGGTCCAGCCACCAGTCGGTCAGCCGCTTGCGGGTGAAGGGATCTTCGACGTGCCCGCCGACCAGCAGGTCCTCGGCGAAGTCGAGCGCGTCATGCCGGTAGCCGTCCGTCATGGGCCGGTCCTGCGCGTATGCCAGGAACGCGGTCCGGTACGTGTGGCGGCCCAGGATGCCCGGCAGTTCGGGCGCCACCTTGGCGACGACATCGGCCCGCTTGGTGAGCAGGGCCCGGCTCTGCACCGCGAGCCGCGCACGGTCGAAGCCCGGCGGAACGGGGGTGCCCGCGACGAGCGAGGAGAGCAGCGCGGCCTGGGCGAGCCCGAGCCGCTCCCGTACCGGCTCCTCAACGGGCGCGACAGGACGCCGAGTTGCAGGCGCCGGGACGGCGGCGGCGGGTGCGGCGGCGGACGCGGCGGCCACGGTCTCCCGGATCGCCGTCACCTCCCGCTCCAGCACGCTCTCGTCGTAGGGGAAGTTCTCGTCCCGCTCCAGCAGCACACCCGGCGGCTTCACCCGTGAGGCCAGGTCGGCCAGGATGCGCAGGACGGCCCGCGGCACCGGATGGGCGTGGCTGTCGTGCCAGACGCCGTCCCGCTTGAAACCGCCCGCGACATGGACGTACGCGACGGCCTCGACCGGCAGCTTGTCCAGCGCCCGTGCCGGGTCCTCGCCGCGGTTCACGTAATTGGTGTACAGGTTCGCCACATCGATCAGCAGCCGTACGCCGGTGCGCTCCACGAGCTCGTACAGGAACTGCCCCTCGGACATCTCCTCGCCGGGCCAGCTGAACAGGGCCGCGATGTTCTCCAGGGCCAGCGGTACCGGCAGCGCGTCCTGCGCGATCCGGACGTTCTCGCACAGCACGGCCAGCGCGTCGCGGGTGCGCGGCACGGGCAGCAGATGCCCCGCCTCCAGAAGCGGCGACGCCGTGCGCCCCCCGCCCGCCCGGACGAACGCGATGTGCTCGGTGACCAGCGGTGCGCCCAGCGCCTCGGCGCTCGCGGCGAGCTGCGCGAGCCGGTGCTCGTCCGGCCGCTCCGCCCCGCCGAGTCCGAGCGAGACACCGTGCGGTACCACGGTGACGCCCCGCTCGCGCAGCCGCAGCAGGGAGTCGGGCAGATGGTCGGGGCAGAGGTTCTCGGAGACGGCCTCGACCCAGTCGATGCCGGGCATGGCCTCGATGATGTCGGCGATCTCGGGCCGCCAGCCGATCCCGGTCCCCAACTGTGCGACGTGCTGCATGGCCGTCCCCCTCCTGCGCCGTGCCAGTGCGCCGCGGCGTGCTGTTCTCATCGCCCCGGCGGGCACGGGCGAACCCCGGAGGAGGGACGTTCAGAGCTACATTTGAGGTTCACCGCCGGGCCCGTGGCCGGGGTCGCGTCCCAGCGGCATCAGCATGCGGCGGAAGTCCGGTCCTGTCCCGGCCGTCCCAGTGCCGGGGAGCGGCCGCCGCCGGCGGCTGTGCCGGCATCGGCGGCGGCCCGTGAGCACGCGAGCGCGCGTCTCCCCCTGCGCGGTTCAGGTGCTCACCGCCCTCATTGCCCCGCCGGCGCGCGGGAGTTCGCCACAGGACGGTGAGGGCCAGGGGCCGGGGCGTACGTCGGCGAGAACGACCCGGCCGCAATCGGCGCTGTGCGGTCCCGGGGTCTCGGGGGATCGAGCGGCGCCGGCTCCTCAGGTGCCGGAGCCGACTCGTCCGAGTGTGAATTTCGCGGACGGTCCGATGCTAGGACGCCGCGCGCCCGCTCGCCAGACTCCCGACCCGGCGTCTTTCGCCCGTCCCGCGGGCCGGGCGGACAGCGGGTGGGGGTGGGGCCACGGGGGCGAACGATGCTGCTCGCGGGCGGGGGTTCAAAGACAGGCTCTGAGCTCAGTGCCGGCCCAGCTCCGACAGCAGTCCGCCCTCCCGCGCGCCCTCCGTCACCACCGTGCACGACCCCGGTGCGATCTCCGTGAAACCGGCGTCCCGCACCACCGGCAGACCGGCCCGGGTCAGCGGTTCCCAGCGGGCGGGGTCGGCCACCCGCACCGACAGCGGGAAGCCCGCCTCCCGCCACTCCTTGCGCTGCGCGTCGGACAGCTCCCACCACGCCAGTTGGGCTCCGTGGCCGGCCTGCGCCATGGCCTTGCCCGCCGTCATGCCGAGGTCGGGGTTGAGCCACAGCACCGGGGCGGCGGGATCCGCGGCGGGCGGCGGCTCGGGGTCGTCGAGGTCGGTGCCGGAGACCTGGAGCTTCGCCAGGTCCTTGGGCCAGCCGTCCAGGGGAACCGGCGGGAAGACCCGTACCTCGGCGCCGCCGCGGCCGGTGACCGTGATGCCGTCGAGGGTCTCCGCGCGGCGCCACTCCGCGCCCCGGGCCCGGCGCACCACCTTGCGGATCCGGGCGTCCTGCCAGTCCCGCATGACCGCGGCCCACTCGCCGTCGCCCAGCGAACGCTCGTCGGCCAGCATCACAAGGACCGCGCGCGCAGCCGTCTCCAGCGCGTCGGTTCGGGCCGGCGGCGCGGCCCGCTCGATGCGCACCACGAGCGGCAGCACGAACTGCGGCGCCTCGTCGCGCGCGGTGCGCTCGTCGCGGAACGGGCTGTCGGAGGCCTCGGGGGCGGCCCCGGCAGTGCCGGGCGTGCTGGGCGTACTCGTGTCTTCGCTGCTCACACCCTCCAGTCTGCCAGCAGCCCGGCGCGCCCCCGCTCCCGAGCGCCGCCCGCGCGTACGGGAGCATGTGCGTATGCGCCCCGACCCGTCCCCAGGCCCCGTCGCTTCTCGCAACGTCGCCCTCCGCAATGTCGGACGCCGCTACGGCCTGGCCGGCCCCTGGGTGCTGCGGGGCGTCGACCTCGACGTGCCCGCCGGCGCCCTGGTCCGGGTGCAGGGCGCCAACGGCACGGGAAAGTCGACGCTGCTGCGGCTCGTCGCCGGGATCGACTCACCCAGCGAGGGCCGGGTCGTCGGCCGCCCGCGCACCGCGTACGTCCCCGAACGCTTCCCCGCCGCCCTGCCGTTCACCGCGCTCGGCTACCTCACGCATCTGGGCCGCGTCCACGGCCTCGTCCGCGCGGTGGCGGAGCGGGAGGCGGGGGAGTGGCTGGAGCGGTTCGGCGCCGCCGGGTACGCGCGCACCCCGCTGGCCGAGCTGTCCAAGGGCAGCAGTCAGAAGGTCGCGGTCGCCCAAGCCCTGCTGGCCGCACCGGAGTTGCTCGTCCTCGACGAGGCGTGGACCGGGCTCGACACCGCCGCCCGCGGCGAACTGGACCGGGCCGTCGCCGAACGCACCGCGGCCGGCGGCGCCGTGCTCTTCGTCGACCACGACCCGGCCCGGCTCGCGGGCCTCCCCGACGCCACGTACCGTATCGAGGGATCAAGTCTGAGCGTGGTCAACGGGCTTGACGGGGTGTCAGGCCCGGTCGGGCGGCAGGTCACGGTCACCGCGAGCGGGTCCGGCCGCGACCCCGAGCTGCCGTGCCCGCACACCCTCACCCGCCTCGACGCCCGCACCGTCCGCGTCACCGTGCCCGCCACCCACTCCGACTCCGTCCTCCGTACGCTGCTGAACGCGCGGCCGCCCTGGCACGTCGTCGCCGTCCGCACCGAACCCGCACCCCCGGAAGGCCGATGACCACCGCCCTGCTCGCCTACCAGTCGGCCCTGCTGCTGCGCTCGCAGCGCTGGCTGGCGCCGGTCGTGCTGTACGCCGCGTCCCTCGCCATCGGGCTCCAGGCGGGACAGCCGGTGCTCGACTCCCTCGGGTACGCCGCCGCGGCCCTGCTGCCCGTGAGCGCCTGGCTGGCGCGGATCTGCGTCTCCAACGAGCCGCCGGCCGCCCGCAGTTGCACCGCCGCGGCCACCGCGCCCTGGCGCGCGCATCTGGCGAGTCTGGTCACGGCCTTCATGGCCGCGACCGCGCTCGGCACGGCGACGACGGTCGTCGTGGCGCTCATCAGCGACGGCGCGAGCACCGACCACAAGGTCAAGGTGCCGGTGCTGCCCGCGGCCGGCGCGGGCCTGCTCGCCGTGGTGGTGTGCGCCCTGGTCGGTGGTGCGGTGGGCGCCGTCACGACCTGGCCGGTGGTGCGCGGCACGGGGCTCGGCGTGGCCGGCATGCTGCTCTTCGCGCTGCTCGCCCTGGTCGCGCCCGGCTCCCCGGCGCGCTCGGCGGTGACGGACCTGATCACGGGCTCGCAGGAAGGCCGGGTCCCGGCGCCGCTGCTCGCGCTCGTCGCGGCCGCCGTGCTGGCGGCGGTCTGCGCGGCGACGGCCTGCACCCTGTCGTCCCGCCGCTGACGGACTCCCGTCCGGCCTATCCGGAGCAGGCCGTCCGCTGCGCCTCCTGCCACTCGCACACCGGGCACAGCGTCACGCCCTTGGTGGACTCCGGGTACTCGGTGGGGTTACGGCACAGCACGCACTCGGCGACCTCTGCCGGTACCTCTGCCTCGGCGCCGTCCTGGGTGTTCTCCATGCCCACCAGCGTACGGTCACGCCTTCCGGGCGGCCCCGACCAGCTCGGAGACCCGGACGAACCGGAAGCCCTTCGCGCGCAGCGCCGGCACCACGGCCCGCACCACCCGCTCCGTCGTCGGCGCCGCGCTGCGGGTGCAGTGCATGACGACGACCGATCCCGGCCGCACCCCGTCGAGCACCTGCCGTGTCACCGCGTCCGCGTCCGTCGCGAACGCGTCGCCGCTCACCACGTCCCACTGCACGACGGTGACACCGGCGGGCGTGAGGGCCCGCAGCGCCCGTCGGTCGTAGCAGCCGCCGGGGAAGCGGAAGTACGGCACCACGTGCCCGACCCGCGCCCTGCGGAACGCGGCGAAGGCCCGCTCGACGTCCGCGCGCATCCGCCCGCCCGGCACGGAGGGCAGTCCGTAGCAGTCGCCGGTGAAGGCGTAGTGGCTGTACGAGTGGTTGGCGACCTCGAAGAGCGGGTCGCCGCCGATATCCCTGGCCTGCACCGGGTACTGCTCGGCCCAGCGCCCGGTCATGAAGACGGTGGCGGGCACTCGTAGCGCCCGCAGCGCGGCGATGAGCCGGGGGTTGTCGAAGTGCTCGCCGGAGGCGGCGCGCGCGCCCTGGCCCGCGGTCATGTCGGCGTCGAAGGTGAGCGCGACCGTACGCCCCTTCGGCTCCGGGGCGCTCCTGAAGACGGGAGTGAGTCCCGCGGGGCCCGGGGCGAGTGTCGGCGGCCCGGTCGGCGCCACGGCCGAGGGGCTCGCGGCGGGCCGGCCCACCCGCCCCGGGTGCGAAAGCTCGGCGCCGCCGCCGGAACAGGCGGTGGCTCCGAGAGCGAGAGCGCCGAGGGCGCAGGTCAGTGCGGTGCGACGGAGGGAGCTGATCACGCGGTGACGATAACCCTGAAAATGGTATTAATCGGGCAAATAGGCGGTGGCCTTCACTCCTGTCTCCCACCGGTCCCCGAACGGGTCAAACCCGTCAGAGCGACGGCCCCCGCTGCCGCAACGCCCGCGCCACCTGATCGAAGAACGCCGCGTGCGCGGCCGCGCTGGCCGCGATCTCCGGGTTCCACGGCAGCACCAGGGCCCGCTCGGCCACGGCCGCCCACTGTGCGTCCCCCGCGTACTGCTCCCGCGGCGCCGCGTTGGCCCGGGCGTCCACCAGCACCACGTCCGGCGCCAGCTCGGCGGCGTCGGCCCAGGCCCCGGTGTGCCAGTTCGCGCCGGGTCCCTCGGGCGGCTCCACCGTACGGACCCCGAGCCCCGTCAGCGCGCTCAGGTCGGGCCACTTCCCGGGCCGCGCGAGGTGCACGCTGTCCGGCCCGCCGGGCGAAAGCGCCAGCACCCGGACCGCCCCGGCCCTCTCGGCCGCGTCGGCCAACTCGCTTTCGGCGCGCGTCAGTTCCCGCAAGGAAGCGCCGTCCTGCGTCGCCCCGAGGGTCCGGCCGAGCTCCGCCACCCGCTCCCGGACGGCGGCGAGCCCCCGGCCCTGCCCCACATCGATCACGGCGACCGGGACGTGCTCCTCCAGATGCTTGGCGACGTCGGGTTCGACCCCGTACACCTGCCCGCCGCCGTACGTCAGGGCCACCACGAGATCCGGCCGCACCGCGAGCACGTCATCGAGGCCGAGCGTCGCACCGGCCCCCAGATACGCGACGTCGTCGAGCGGCAGCGTCCCGGACTTGGCGCGATCGGGTCTCTCCCCGTCGTGGTACGAGCCGAAGACACCCACGGGGCGTATCCCCAGGTCCCACAGACTCGCTCCGGCCTGTATGTATGCGACGACCCGCTCCGGCGCCTCTGGCGCCGCGGCGAGATGGCCGCGGTCGTCGGTGAACTCCCATGCTGTTATCGGCCGTTCTTCCATGCTGGGACCTTGCCCAGGCCATGTACGCACCACGCCGCCCGAAACCGGTCAGATGGCAGAAAGCCGCTCTGTGCCGGCGCGGGCGGCGCCACTACGGGTGCGTCACTTGTGCCAGGGGCCGGTCACCGCGAACGTCGTACCGGGCGTATAGCAGTTCACGTACATGGTGTCGCCGTCCGGAGCGAAGGTGACTCCGGCGAACTCGCCCCAGGAGGGGTCATCGGGCGTCCCGATGTTCTGGCGGCCCCGCGCCATCGCGTACACCTCGCCCTTCCTGGTCACGCCGAAGACGTGCTGCGCGCCCTCGCCGTCCTCGCACACCATCAGGCCTCCGCTGGGCGCCAGACAGATGTTGTCGGGCTCCTCACCGGGCAGTTGCACGTCCGTGTCCGGGCCGAAGACGATGACCAGGGTGAGCCGGCGCGCGGCGGGGTCGTAGCGCCAGATCTGGCCGAAGTGGTCGGCGGCGGACCCTTCGCGGCTCCTCGCGTACGAGGAGACGAAGTACACGCACGAGCCGCCCCAGTAGCACCCCTCCAGCTTCTGGGCGTGGGTGATGCCCTTGGGTCCGAAGTCCTGGTTGCGGATGGGGGTCTGGACGGCGAGCGGATCCGGTACGTCGACCCATTCGATGCCCTTGAAGCTCGCGCCGGTCTCCTGCACCGCCGACAGGTCGGACACGCCGGGCACCCGCATCGCCTGGAGCCTGCCGCCCGCGCGCAGCGAGCCGAGACCGCCGTGCGGCTTCTCGGGCAGGAACCGGTAGAAGAGGCCGAAGGGTTTGTCGAACGCGTCCTCGGTCTCGTACACGACACCGCGCCGCGGATCGACGGCGATGGCCTCGTGCTGGAAGCGGCCCATGGCGGTGAGCGGCACGGCGCCCGAGCGGTGCGGATCGACGGGGTCGACCTCGAAGATGAAGCCGTGGTCCTTGGTGTAGCCGTTCGTGCCGGCCCTGTCCTCGGTCTCCTCGCAGGTCAGCCAGGTACCCCAAGGGGTGTGCCCGCCCGCGCAGTTGACGGCCGTACCGGCGATGGCGACGCGCTCGGACAGCACGCGGTTGTGCCGGTCGAGGGTGAGGGCCGTACAGCCGCCCTTGCCCATCGGGTCGTACGTGAGCCCTTCGACGGTCGGCACGCCGATCTTGCCGGTGACGCGGTTCTCGTGGTTGCGCACGAGATGGACGCGGCCTGCTCTGCCGGCGAAGGCGGCCATGCCGTCGTGATTGCTGGGCACCTGGCCCTCTCCGGAGCGCAGGGGGTCGCCCTCGCGGGAGAGAACCTGGTAGCGGAAACCTTTCGGCAGATCGAGCAGACCGGCCGGGTCGGGCACCAGGGGGCCGTAGCCGGCGCGTCCCTGGGCGGCGGCGGAGCCGGCGAACAGCTCGGACAGGGAACCGGCGAAAGCGATGCCCACCCCCAGCGCACCGGTACGGGCGAGCACTTGACGTCGTGTTGCGGACAGCCGTGTTTCAGACATGGGGCAACCTCCTGCTGGCGGACAGGACTGTGACCCGGTGTGTCTATCACGCAGGCCGACGCGCGGGAACCACGCGCGTAGCACCGGTGGCGACCGCCCGGTTACTCGTGTCGCGGCCGGCTACGACCGTCTAGGGCCTGTCTCCCAGATCCCTCCGTCCGCCCGAAGGGCGGGCCCCGCGGCGTCTGGTGCGTGCTCTCGACGTGGCGGGTGCAAGGTCTCGTACTGGATGTACTTGGCCTTGTGCCCGGTGCGGCGAGAGTGCGTGCCAGGCGTCGCGGGGCAGGAGGGATCTGGGAGACAGGCCCTAGGCGTGCACGAGCCCCTTGGCGTCGCGGGCCAGGGCGGTGAGGCGCGATATCGCCCGGAAGTACTTCTTCCGGTAGCCGCCGTTCAGCATCTCCTCGCTGAACAGGCGGTCGAACGGCTGCCCGGACGCGAGCACCGGGATCTCCCGGTCGTAGAGCCGGTCGGCGAGCACCACGAGCCGCAGGGCGGTCGACTGGTCGGGTACGGCGGAGACCTCCGTCAGGCAGACCGCCTTCAGGTCGTCCGTCAGCGCGCCGTACCGGCTGGGGTGCACCCGCGCCAGGTGTTCGAGCAGCTGCGGGAAACCGTCGAGCGAGGCGCCCTCGGTGGCGTACGCGGCCTTGGTGACCTGCTCGTCGGTGAACGGCGCGGGGGCGTCGGGCAGGCCGCGGTGCCGGTAGTCCTCGCCGTCGATCCGCAGCGGCCTGAAACGTGCGGACAGGCCCTGGATCTCACGGAGGAAGTCGGCGGCGGCGAACCGGCCCTCGCCGAGCTTGCCGGGCAGCGTGTTCGAGGTGGCGGCGAGCGCGACGCCCGCGTCGACCAGCTTGCCGAGCAGCGTGGAGACGAGGACGGTGTCGCCCGGGTCGTCGAGCTCGAACTCGTCGATGCACAGGAGGCGGTGCTCGCTCAGCGTGCGCACGGTCTGCTGGAAGCCGAGGGCGCCCACCAGGTTCGTCAGCTCGACGAACGTGCCGAACGCCTTCTGCTCGGGCGCGGCCGGGGTGGCGTGCCACAGGGAGGCGAGGAGGTGGGTCTTGCCCACGCCGTACCCGCCGTCGAGGTAGACGCCGCGGGGGCCGGCCGGGGCGGCGGGCTTCTTGCCGAAACCGAACAGGCCCCGCTTCTTGCCGGCGCCGGTGGCGTGCGCCCCGCCGAGCCCGGCGGCGAAGGAGCTCAGCACCTGCACGGCCCGCGTCTGGCTCGGCTGGTTCGGGTCCGGTAGGTAGGTGTCGAAGCGGGCGGAGCTGAACCGCGGCGGCGGCACCATCTCGGCGACCAGGCGCTCCGCGGGAACGTGCGGCTCGCGGGCGCACAGGGACTGGGGCGCCGCGTCGGCTATGGGGCTGATGCCCGTCGCGCGGGAGCCGGTGGCTTCGGAGGAGGACGACACAACTCCCTAGCTTAGTGGCCGTGCCACACTGCACGTCATGCGACGCCTGTTCCCTGTGACGTACGAAACAGCAGATCACGAGGGTCGGGAGGGACTCGATGGGCCCGGGGGGCCGCTGGGCCGTGAGTGGAGCCTCGATGAGCTCGCCGATGTCTACGCGTATCCGGCCGGAGCGGCGGGGGAGGTCTGGCTGCGCGCCAACATGGTCTCCACGCTCGACGGCGCCGCTCAGCACGACGGCCGCTCCCAGCCCATCTCCTGCCCCGCCGACATGCGGATCTTCGGCACCTTGCGCGCCCTCGCGGACGCCGTGGTCGTCGGCGCCCAGACGGTCCGCCAGGAGGGGTACCGGCCGGCCCGCGTCCGTGACGCGTTCGCCGCGCGCCGCAAGGAGGCCGGGCAGGGCCCCGCGCCGTCCATCGCGGTGATCAGCGCGAGCCTGGACCTCGACTTCCGCCTTCCGCTCTTCACCGAGCCACTGGCACCGACGTACGTCCTCACCGGTGCGGCCGCGCCGGCGGACCGGATCGCGGCGGCGCGCGCGGCCGGGGCCGAGGTCCTGGTCGCGGGGGACGGCGCCGGGGTCGAGCCGGAGCGGGCGGTACGGGCGCTGGCCGAGCGGGGGCTGACACGGCTGCTCACGGAGGGCGGGCCGCGGCTCCTCGGCCAGCTCGTGGCCGCACAGGTGCTCGACGAGCTCTGTCTGACGGTGTCGCCGCTGCTCACCGCGGGCGGCGCCCAGCGCATCGCCGGAGGCCCTGGGCCGGCCCTGCCGGAACGTTTCGAGCTGGCATCTCTTCTGGAGGAGGACGGTTTCCTTTTCACCCGATACCGTCGGACCCGACACTCGGCGGAATGATTCGTTCCGTTTGGCTTCCGCTGGGCACACTAAATTTCGCAGACCCCGTGCGGCCACGGGGCAGGATGGTTTCCGCAGGACCCCAGGGCCGGTCGCAGGACGGCCCGCGGTAGGAGAAGAAGGGCGCCCGTCGTGTTCACGAGCGTATTGATGATCGAGAAGGCCCTGACCTCCGCAGACGTGGAGTTCGTCACCACGTTGCACGGCGACGAGGAGGTCTCCTTCCACGTACTGCTCCAGCCCCGTGGCGACCAGGCGGACCGCCTGCTGCGGGCCATCGACGACGTCGCGATGGGCGAGCTGGACGAGGCGGCCCGGGAGGACGAGGTGCCCGAGGGCGACGAGGCCAAGGCCCCGGCGGAGCAGGCGCTGGGCGTCTCCCTCGCCGCGCTGCACCAGGCCGGCTGCGCCGCCGAGGGCCGGCTCATCGAGGACCACCCGCTCGACGCGCTCAAGGCGCTCGTCGACGAGGCACGGGCGGACGAGGTCATCGTGCTGACCGATCCGCACTACGTCGAGGAGTTCTTCCACCGCGACTGGGCCTCGCGCGCCCGGCACAAGGTGGGCGTGCCGGTGCTGAAGCTGTTCTCGCACAGCAAGGCGTGACGGCGGGCCGCTCCTCTGCCCTCCGGGGCGAGGGGTGACGCGGGCTCGGATGCGGGGCGGGCGGGGCCGAGGCAATAGGCTGACCCGGGTCCGTGGTCGAAGCGACCACGGATCTGGTCACCCGAAGCACCTCAGGAACCTCAGGGGAGAGACACGTATGGCACCCGGCCTGCCCACTTCCACCGCCGCCATGGACCGACCGCACTTCATCGGCATCGGCGGCGCCGGAATGTCGGGCATCGCCAAGATCCTCGCCCAGCGCGGCGCGCGGGTCGCCGGCAGCGACGCCCGGGAGTCCGCCACGGCCGAGGCGCTGCGCGCGCTCGGCGCCACGGTCCACATCGGGCACGACGCCGCGCACCTGTCGCCCGAGGCCACCTGCGTCGTCGTCTCCTCCGCGATCCGCGAGGACAACCCGGAGCTGGCGCGCGCCGCCGAGCTGGGCATCCCCGTCGTGCACCGCTCCGACGCGCTCGCCTCGCTCATGGACGGACTGCGCCCCATCGCGGTGGCCGGCACCCACGGCAAGACGACCACGACGTCGATGCTGGCCGTGTCCCTGTCGTCCCTCGGCCTGAACCCGTCGTACGCGATCGGCGGCGACCTGGACGCCCCGGGTTCGAACGCCCTGCACGGCGAGGGTGACATCTTCGTCGCCGAGGCCGACGAGTCGGACCGCAGCTTCCACAAGTACCGGCCCGAAGTCGCGATCATCCTGAACGTCGAGCTGGACCACCACGCCAACTACGCGTCGATGGACGAGATCTACGACTCCTTCGAGATCTTCACCTCGAAGATCGTCCCCGGCGGCACCCTCGTCATCGCCGCCGACCAGTCCGGCGCGGTCGAACTGACCCGCCGCATCCGCGACACGACGTCCCTCAAGGTCGTCACCTACGGCGAGTCCGAGACCGCGGACATCCGCATCCACAAGATCACGCCGCGCGGCCTGAGCAGCGAGGTGACCGTCCTCCTCGACGGCAAGCTGCTCACCTTCACCGTCTCCGTCCCGGGCAGCCACTACGCGCACAACGCGGTCGCGGCGCTCGCGGCGGGCGTGGCGCTCGGCATCCCCTCCCGGAACCTGGCGGGGGCCCTCAAGTCCTACACCGGCGTCAAGCGCCGCCTCCAGCTCAAGGGCGAGGAGAGCGGTGTACAGGTCATCGACTCCTACGCGCACCACCCCACCGAGATGACGGCCGACCTGGAGGCCATGCGCGCCGCGGCGGACACGTCCCGCCTGCTGGTCCTCTTCCAACCGCACCTCTTCTCCCGCACCCAGGAGCTGGGCCGGGAGATGGGCGAGGCCCTCGCCCTCGCGGACGCCTCGGTCGTCCTCGACATCTATCCGGCCCGCGAGGACCCGATCCCCGGCATCACCAGCGCCCTGATCGTCGACGCGGCGCGCGCCGCGGGGGCCGACGTGCAGGCCGCCCACGACAAGACGGCGGCCGTCGAGGCGATCGCGGGAATGGCGAAGCCCGGTGATCTCGTTCTCACCATGGGCGCGGGCGATGTCACGGACCTCGGCCCGCAGATCCTGGAACATCTCGCACAGCGTTAAAAGGGAGTGGCTCATGTCGTACGACGTCGAGAAGCCGGACGAGCAGTGGCGCGCGGAGCTGAACCCGGCGGAGTACGCGGTACTGCGCCAGGCCGGCACCGAGCCCGCTTTCACCGGTGAGTACACGGACACCAAGACCACGGGCGTCTATGCCTGCCGGGCGTGCGGCGCCGAGCTCTTCACCTCGACCGAGAAGTTCGAGTCGCACTGCGGCTGGCCGTCCTTCTACGACCCCAAGCAGTCCGACGCTGTCGAACTCATCGAGGACCGCTCGCACGGCATGGTCCGCACCGAGGTGCGCTGCGCCCGCTGCGGTTCGCACCTCGGCCACGTCTTCGAGGGCGAGGGCTACGCGACCCCCACCGACCAGCGCTACTGCATCAACTCGGTGTCGCTGCGACTGGAGCCGGCGGAGGGCTGACCCGAGCCGTCGCGGTGGTCATTCAGGAGACGGTTCCGGTGTCACCGTCTCCTGGCCGATCCTCCTGCCCGATTCGTAGATCGTCACGACGCCGTCGTGGATCTCGTAGCGGTACGGAGGGTTACTGGCCTTGTAGCCGTCCTTCGTGCGCTCGGCCGCCATGGCGATGCCGTCCTCGCGGTGATCGCTGAACTCGCCGTAGTAGTACAGTTTTCCGGCGGCTGTGCGGCACAGCGTGATCTGCTTGTTCCCCGTGCGGTAGGCCCTGACCAGCTCGGCTCCATCGCCCGAGGGAAGCTCTTCGGCGATCCGCGCGGGGCAGGACGCGGCGGTGCTGCCGCCGTTCTGGTCGGAGCCGCCCGAGGCGTCGGAGTGCGAACCGATCGTCTTGATGATCGTCTGTGCGGCGAGAAGCAGCACGATGCCCACGACGAGAGCGATCAGACAGCCCGCACAACCGTTGGATTTCTTCGGCCGGGCCGGCGGCGGTGACCAGCGCGGCGTGGGGGCCGGTCGAGGCGCCGTGGGGGTGTAGCCCGACGGGGCGGTGGGCGGCGGATGGAAAAGACTCTCGGGACGCGGACGAGGGTGTGCGGTGCGCGTCGGAGAGGTGCGTTTCGTCGCCGTGGTCGGCGTGCTTCTCGGGGCTTTTGCGGCCGACGAGGGTGAGGGCGGCGGCGTGGTCTTTTTCGGGGCAGGCTTTTTCGGGGTGGGTTTCTTGGCACCTGGTTTCGCCGAGACCGCGGCCGACTTGCCGGAGCTGGGGCCGGCCGGGTTTTTCACGGCCGGCTTCGTCGCCTTCCAGGGCGTGCCGCAGACCAGGCAGGTCCTGTCGTCCCTGACATTGTTGGTGTCGCACTTCGGGCAGCGCCAGTCAGCGACCGGCCGAGCCGGTGCGGGCCGCTTGGCGGCGGGCCGGGCGCTGCCGCAGATCGTGCAGACTCGTTTCTCCGGGGCGTTGAAGGTGTCGCAATCCCCGCAGCGCCAGTTGGCCGTTGCCGCCACCCCTGTACTGCCTTTCCTGATGTGTCCGGTCGGTGATGCGCCGGCTCAGCCGGCGTCGTTCTCGCTTTCGTTCTCGATCCGGTGCATGACCGCGCTGAAGAGCTCTTCGGACGCCGGGCCCGTCGGAGCCAGGACCCAGCCGGCCGCCCCCGCGGGTACTCGCTCGAGCTCGGTGGCCTCGTCCTCGTCGGTGAGCCGGTCCGACACGCCGTGTTCGCGTCGCAGCAGGGCGATGAACTGCTCGGCGCTCTGCACCTGGGCGGTCGGGACGTCGGCCCGCACCACGATCAAGTCGGCCGTATGGGACTCCGCGCTCCTGAACCGGAACACCAGCTGGCTCGACGCGTCCGCGGACCGGGAGCGCAGCGAGGCCTCGATGCAGCGCTCGGCCTTGACCTCCAGATCCGCGACGTACGACCAGCGCAGGCCAAGGACACCCTCGTCGTAGTCGAGCCGGAATCCGGGCCATTCGAGTCGAGGGGTCACAGGCTGTTCGCGATCGTCTCGATGATCTCGTCCATCTCGAACTCCTCCAGGCCCTCGCCCGCCTTCGAGGCGAAGTGCAGCGTGAGGTCCCACTCCTCGGCGATCGGGTCGGACCACGGCGCCTGATCGGGGGCGAACAGGACGAGCCGCTTGGCCGACTGCTCCATGACGGCGGTCTGGCTGCGGGCGTAGCCCCACTGCTCGAAAAGGTCGTCGATGGTACGCGGGATGTTCGCGGGGTACGTCTGCGCGGACGCCCCCGCGGTGTGCAGCGGGTGGGCGGGAGCGTCCGTGAACATGACGATGACGTGCCGCCTGCGGTCGAGGCCTGTCTCCCATGGCGAGTTGATCGCGAGGGCGAGCGCCTCAAGGCCCGACTCCGGGATGTCGCCGCCGCCCCCCGCGTCGATGCCGCGCACGAACCGTTCGAAGTCCGTGGCCTGCTCGGGAAGGCGGAGAAAGTCGGTCTGCTCGATCGCTGTCTCGGGGTCGTCGCCGAAATCACGGAAGGCGATGGTCTTCAACCGCAGCTGACTGATCGCCTTGCCCTTCTTCGCCATCACGTCGTTCAGCCGGTCGTGGAACTGCAGGGCGCTCGACTTCACGCTGTCGAGCACGGGGAACATGCTGCCGGTCGCGTCGACGCAGAGCACGATGTCGACGGCGTACTGCAGATTGCCCTGGTACTGGTCGTTGCTGGCGTTCATGCGTGACTCCTGATTCACGGAGCGTCGCGGTTACGGCCGCGATCGCCCAGGTTGATGCGGACACGGGAGGACCGGGGAGCGGACGGGGTGGCCGGAGTGGTGTCCGGCTCCGCGGGGGCGGGCGTGGGCCTGGGAGGCGTGGGACTGGGAGGCGTGGGACTGCTCGTGCGGGGTGTGAAGCTGCCGCGGATCCGGCTGGTGCGGGGGCCCGAACTCTCCGCCGCGTGCGCCTTGGGAGACGCGGGCTTCGGCGGCGCGGTGCCCGGGCGTCGGTGTTGCAGCGCGCAGACCTTCGGGTCCGACAGGGCCTTGAGATAGGCCGCCATGCGCGGACGCTGCTTGGGGTCCCTCTGAGCCATGGCCCGCAGCAGCCCCTGGATCTCGTCCGACAGACGCGGGTCCAGGAGCAGCCGCTCGCCCGCGTTGACCGCGTCGGCGGGGGAACCGAACCGCTCGTCGTGGCGCGGGAGGTCTCCCGTCAGGTACAGATGTGTCATCAGGCCGAGCGCGAACACATCCACGGCACAGGTCAGTTGGGCCGGTCCTGCGGAGCCGTCCTGTTGCAGATAGCAGCGCCACTCCGGGGCCCCGTACGCGGAGTCGCCGGAGATGTCCTCCGGCGCCGGTGGGTTGCCCGCGACGTACGAATCGTCGAAGTCGATCAACTTCGCGGTGTGGAAGGCCGCGTCGTTGCGCTTCTGTACCAGCACGTTGAGCGGCTTGAGGTCGCCATGCACCACGTCGATGTCGTGCAACTGCTTCAGGCTGGCGCCGAGCGTCTTGAGCAGCACCATCTTCGGGCGGGGCTCCAACGCCTGCGGCTTCTCCAGGCTGGAGGTGTCGATGCGTTCGGTCACCTTGTAGTAGGTGCTGCCCTCATGGAAGAAATCCGTGGCGAGCACGAGGTTGCCGCCACCGCGCGCGTCGGGCCGTAGCCGAGTCATGATCGCGCGGTGCCGCTCTTCGAACTCCTTTGCCAGCTCCCGCCGGATCCGCAGACTCGGTGAGTCGCGGGCGTCGTCCTTGGGACGCTTGGGTTCAAGGAACTGCTTGATGAAGTACGCCGTGCCGCCCTTCTCGGCGAACGCCCAGATGCACTTCCCGCCGTTGGCGTTGGTGGGTGCGGTGGTGATGCGGTAGCCCGCGATCACCTCTCCTTGTTTCATACGAGCTCCTCGGGCGCGGGCGGCATGTGCGACTCGTAGCCGTGGCGGTAGGCCTGCCACGACCGGTCCTGCCACGCCTTGATCTCGGCCGCGGTCTTCCGCGGGTCCACGGCGGGGTCCGGCGCGCCGGCCAGCGCGCCGGGCCTGCCGACGGACTGCTGCTGACGCAACTGCTGCAAACGTGGGGCGAATTGGGCGCGAAGATCGGCGAAGTCCTCGTACCCGAGGGTGAGCAGTGCCAACGATGCGTCGTCGGCCGTGTAGGCCTCCACCTCGCGGCGCAGCAGATGGGCCCACTCGACCGCTCCGCCGGCTTCCTGAAGCGTCTGCAGGAGGAGCAGTTCGAAGTCCCCCGGCGTGTGGACGTAGCCGAAGAAGCCGTCCGTGGCCGCGACGAGCACACCCGGCAGCTGTACCACGAGCCGCTGCGAGTCGATCTCGAAGTCTCGGTCGGCACAGACGAGGTTGGTCATCGGCGGGTCGCTGCGCAGGAGCTCCAGCGCGTCGCTCTCCCGGGTGTGGTCGCGGGTGAGTACGTGCAGTCCGCTCTCCGGCAGCAGCACGTACGCCCGCGAGTCACCTGCCCACAGGGCGCACAGCTCGACCTCCTCGTCCCCGTCGGTGAGCCGGTAGTGCACGCCCGCGAGGGTGGTGGGCAGCTGGCGGCGCATGGTGCCGCCGATCTTGCTGCGCCGCTGGGGCGCCTTTTCGAGGAAGTACTCCAGGTACTGGTGAAGCATTTGCGGATCGTCCGCCATGCGGTCCGACGCCACGTCCTGGAACCAGCAGTCCATGGCCAGCCGAGCCGCGCGCGCACCCACCCAGGCGCTGGTGCGCGAGGTCCCGTCCGGCGCCTGCCAAGCCGGGGCCGCGCCCGCGCCGCCCGAGCCGTCGAAGACGGCCAGCAGCCCCTGGAACGAACTCCAATGGTGGGCGACGAACGGCTCCGCGTCCTCCCCACGGCCCGGTACGCGCTCGGTCCACACGGAGACGGCCTGGAGGCGGCCCTGGTCCTCACCCCAGGCGAGCCGCGGCGGAGCGGGCCGGGACACCGGCGGTGTGGCCGGACCGGGCGCGAGGGGCGGCGTTGAGGCCCAGGCTGTGCCGGGTGCCGGGGCCCGGGCGGTGCCATCCTGACGCGGATGGTTCATCGTGGCTCCCTGCCGGGGTCGGTGGGCGGGCGCTTGGCGGTGCCGCGCACCCGGCTCGTCCGTGGCTTCGGTGGCTCCGCGGCGGCCGGGCGGCGCGGCTCCGTCGGAGCGCTGTCGCGCGGCGGCAGCGGTTCGTCCTCCGGCGGTGCGTCCGAGAAGCCCGGGTGGCGGGGAGCCTTGGCGGCACCGCCGGACCCGCGCATCCTGCCCGGGGTGTCGGCCGCCGGGCGGGTGCCGGACAGACGGCTCCCGCCGCGCGGACTCGGCTCGTCGGGAAGTACTTCGCCCCTGAGGTGCGGGGCCCTGGGCTCCTCCCCGGCGGCGTCGGCGGCCGCTTCGGGCCCGGGGGGATCGTCGGCGGCTGGGCCCAGCGCCCGGGAGAGCGAACCGCGCAGACGGCCCCGCCGGGTCGCAGTCTCGAACAGACCGTCCCCGTTGCGCAGTACCTCGTCCAGGACCGCGCGTTCCAGCTCGGTCTGCTCGAACGGCTCCCGGTCGGCGTCCCCGCGCTCGAGGATCATCCGCATGACCTCGCGCTTGACCTCGCGCTTCTCCGCTTCGCTCTTCTCGATCCAGGTGAGGGCGGCGCGCGGCCCCTCCTTCTCCATGATTTCCGCGATCAGGCCGTCGATGCCCTCCTCGCGGATCATCTCGACGTGCCGAGTACGCCGCATGCGTGCGAGCCGGGACTCGCGCACCACATCCCTGAAGTCCCGCCCGCTGGTGGCGATCTCGTCCTCGTCGACCAGCAGCTCGACGTGTATGCCTCGCAACCGGACGGCGTCGTCGCCCGTGAAGGGGGCGAGCGCGGCGTTCAGCGCCTGCTCCGCCTCGTGGAACTCGGCGATGTCATAGTCCCGCGCCACCTCGCGCAGCGTCTTGCGGAGAAATCCGTACAGGGCACCACTCATATCGCGAATGCCGCGGGTGACGACCTTCGCCGGGTCCGTCACCTTGCAGATGAGGTCGACGCGGCTGCGAAAGGAGAAGGTGGCGTCCCGGCTGAGCAGCGGGATGTCCAGGATCAGCCGGTGCTCCCCGAGGTCCACCGTGTGCACGGAGCGGTAATTGCCGTATCGCGCCGAGGGGATCTCCTCGCCGCTGCGGATCGTCAGCGCGGGGCCGCTGTCCCGGACCAGGACCAGAGCGCGGCCGGGGTCCGGCGGGCGCAGCGGACTGGTCAGGCGCCATTTGGGCAGCTCAGCGACGTCGAGCACCGGATCGTAGGTCTGTTCCTGCATGGTTTTCCTGCTACCTCGCTCTCGTGCGTCCCCTGCAACTTCGGAACCTTCTGCGTCTCAGCTTCGGATGCGCCGGCGCAGCGCCGACGCGTTCGCCGATGGACGGTCGCGGTCGGTCGCCCACTTGTCGAGCCACCACAGCAGCCGTTCCCGGTGCTTACCAGGCCTGTGGGCCACGTCGGCGAGGAGCGCCGCGAGGCGGTCGAACCCGCCGGGACACAGCGGCACGTACGTATCGACCCACTCCCGCAGTACGGCCAGAGCGGAGTCCTGGACCGGACGTCTGGCCAGCGCGCGGGCCCACAACTCGGCCGTTTGCGCGCTGTGTGCGGGCAGCGAACTCAGCAGCATGGGCACACCAGGCACCCCGCGCGTATCCGTGCTCGCGGCCGGGGGCTCGTACGGCTTGGACGCCGCGAAGACGAACGCGGAGAGTGTCTTGACGACCATGGGCGACAGATCCCGCGGTTCGGACCACTCCAGGTATGCGTTCAGGAGCGCGGCCGTTCTCCCCTGGTGGATGAGGTGAACACCGCCCCAGGCCACCGTCGGCAAGGTGCCCCAGTCGTCGCCGCGGTCGAGCGCACTGCGCAGTACGCCGACCGCGCGGTCGGGGTCGGTGCGGCCGAGGAGCCCGCCCACCGCGTTCGCCGCGGTGCCCGCGAGCCGTCGCTCGTACGCGGAGCTGCCGCCCCGCGCCCACTGGTCGAGCAACTCCCAGACGGCCTCGGACGACTCGGGACGGCTGCCGGCCAGGCTGAGCGCGGTGGCCGCTCCCTGCCGCTGCGGCCAGGACGTGCTGCCCGCCCAGCCGGTGAGAAAACGGTGTACCGCGTAGTGGTGGTCGGCCCAGGCCAGGACTCCGGCAGCGACGGAGGCGCGGGCCCGTACCTCCAGATCGCGGTGGCCGAGGAGGCGGCGCAGCCAGTCGAGAACCGCCTCGCGGCGCCCGTCCAGCGTGCTCCACGCATGGACGAGGACAGCCTGCCCGAGCAGCGCCATGCGGAACCGCACGCGCGGGGGACCACCCGCGCTGGAGTCGAGCCGGATCCACTGCTGTTCATGGCCGAGCCGGTCGGCGAACCGCAGGTCGGGCGGGGCTGGTTCTGGGGGCGTCAGGGAGCTGTGCAGCTTCACGGCCGCCTCGGCGACGGTCAGGTAGCTGCTCTCCTCGAGTACCGCGGCGGCGATCGCGAAGGCGACCGCCTCGGGCGCCCTGTGCTGCTGAAACCATGCCCTGACCTGATTGCTCGGGTCGCGCAGCGCCGCGACCGTGGCGGCCAGGTCACCGTCCGCGGTGATCACGGAAGCGAGCTGCACGGCGTGCCGGGCGGCGGGTTGTTCCCGCAGCGCGCCGATGGCGTTACCCGCCTTCAACAGCTTCTGCAGCCGGACCCGCGCCTCGGGCTCGGGGGCGTGTCCGAGCACCCGCCGCTCCAGGATGACCAGCGGGTCGACAGGGGTGAGTTCAAGCCGGGCGAACGCTTCCGTACCGGCCGTACCCAAGACGGCGAGCGCCAGGTCGTGGCCGCCGGTCAGGATGAGCCGGCAGCCCGCCGCGCGGAGGGTGGCCGCGACCGACGCCAACGGGCGTACCCCGAACTTCGTCGCACCTGCCGGTCCGTCGTCGACCTCGGCGAGGTAGCCGCAGTTCTTCGTGGGCGGTTCCCAGCCGGGCTCGGTCAGGGCCGCCGGGTCGAGCAGCCGGTGGCAGCCGCCGTCCTGGCTGCCGCCGAGGGCCATGGCCTCGGAGAGCAGATTGACGGCAGTGGCCGCACGTCCGCTGCCGGGCGGCCCCGTCAGGACAAGCAGTGCCTGCTCGCACAGATCTTCCAGGGCGGTGTCGTAACCCTCGGGCTGCACGAACAGTTCGGTGTACTCGGTGAGTTCGGTGCTGTTCAGGGCGACCACCGCGCCCGCGCGCCGGACTGGGACCGTGCTCCCCGCGCCCCCGGTGCGGAAGCCGCCGCCGAAGCTGACGGTGTCGTTGAAGAGCGCGAGTGTGCCGATCCGCGTGCCCGACGCGTCGGTGTTCAGGCGCGCGGCGATCAGATCGGCGATGGCCGAGGCGCGCTGTGCCTCGGAGCGCTCGGCGTCGTCGGGACCGGCACCCGTGGTGAGGGAACGCAGGGCATCCGTCTCGCTGACCGGGCCGTCCCGCTCCTCCTCAAGGGGGCGCGGTTCGATCGGCTTCGGGGATTCTTCCGTGGACGGTCCGGGGCCTGTCGGCGGGCTCTCGGATGGTGAGCCGCCGACCCCTGGCCGCACCTCTGGTGTCGGTTCCTCGCTCAATGGATCTCGGTCTTCCGGTCTTGACGCCGACGCGGGGCGAACCGTGTGGACGGCGTAGGGGCGGCTACGAGATGTTCCAGTCGCCCTTGATCTCGACCTTCTCGTTGAACACCTGGGCGGTCTTGATGAGCGCGGCGTTGACCTGTGCGCCCTTGCCCTGGGCCGCCACGGCCTCATCCACCATGCGGCGCATCTCGTGCTCGAAGCCGCGGTCGAGGAGCATGTGGGCGGTGAGCACCCGCTCCAGGTCCTGCCGGGCGTTCTCGTCGTCGGGAGTTCGTGCGACCTGGTCGAGGGCGGCCTCGGCGCTCCCATCGCCGCGGAACCGCGCGCGAATCCGCTCCGACAGCCGGACCCCGCCGGTCCAGCCCGAACGGCCGGCCTCCTGGCCCGCACTTTCCAACGCACCCTTGACCACGAGCGCCACACCCGCAGCCGCGACAGCTGTCACCGGATCCATTTCGTTCCCCCGATTTCCCCCGCGGACCGATGAGACGCACGGTCCAAGCCATCAATCTAGGTCACACGAGTGACGCGTGAATGAGCCTCGCGCATATTCACTGAGATTGGCCGAAACCTGACTGTGCAAGGCGAGACCTTTGGCCTCAACTCCGTTGCAAATGCGGCTCCTTGGCACTCAGGTCGCGGTCCGCCCGTAAGAAGTCCTCCACCACCCGGATCAGCGCGAGCGGCGCCTCGTCCATCGCGTAGTGGCCGCACACCGGCAGGTCGACCAGCTCGCCGCGGGCGAACCAGTGCAGCCAGGTCCTGCGGATCAGCTCCGCCGGGAGCGCCGGGTCGAGCTGGCCGGTCACCGCGAGGGCCGGGGTAGTGCAGCCGTCCAGGTCGCGGTGGAAGTCGTCGCCGGTCCACGAGTCGAGCCAGGCGCGGAACGCCTTGGCGTCGCTGCACGCGAGCGAGCGCGCCGTCATCCGGTCCAGCCAGGCCGACGGGCGGACACCGCCGGTGGTGAGGTCGAGGATGGTGCGGCGGTGTGCCGGTTCGGTGTCCGCCGTCGAGAACAGCTCCCACTGCCGCGGCGGCAGCGTCAGACCCGACGCCGGGACCGGCGAGACGCCCGCGAGGCGCCGCACGCGCTGCCGGGCCGAGACCACGACGCGCTGCGTCACACTGGCCCCCATCGAGTGCCCGATCAGCGAGAAACGCTCCCAGCCGAGCCGGTCGGCGAGCGCCAGCACGTCCGCCGCGCCCTCGGCCGTCGTGTAGGCGCCGGGGGTGTCCTTCGCCTCTCCGTAGCCGCGCAGGTCGACCAGCGCGTACTGGAAGGAGACCCGGTCCAGGTCGGCGACGACCGGCGTCCACGCGGACCGGTCGGCGAACCAGCCGTGCACCGCGATCACCTTGTGCGGGCCGTCTCCGTGCAGTTCATGGGGAAGAAGGAAGGTGGAGGCCACGTCGACTCCCGGGGAGTGGGGCGGAGCGGGGGGTGCGTCCACGGTCGCGCGGCCCCGCGCGGGCCACAAGGGGGCCGGGTCGGGCGATCGGCGACAATGGGGGTGTGACCTCCGCCGACGCCTCCCGCACCGTTCCCGACCGTCCCGATCTGCGTGCCGACTGCGACAACTGTTTCGGCCTGTGCTGTGTGGCGCTGCCGTTCGCCAAGTCGCAGGATTTCGCCCGGGACAAGCGGGCGGGCAGCCCCTGCCACAACCTCCGGGACGACTTCCGCTGCGGCATCCACACCCGGCTGCGCGACGAGGGCTACCAGGGCTGCACGGTCTTCGACTGCTTCGGCGCGGGCCAGAAGATCTCACAGGTCACCTTCGAGGGCGTGAGCTGGCGCGAGCGCCCCGAGAGCGCGCGGGCGATGTACGAGGTGTTCCCTGTCATGCGCCAACTTCAGGAACTGCTCCGGTACTTGAGCGAGTTGCTGGAGCTGCGCAGGGCCGAGCCCGTGCACCGCGACGCCCGGCGCGCCCTCGACGACATCGAGCGGCTCACGCGCGCGGGCGCCGACGAACTGCTCGCGGCCGACGTGCCCACGATCCGCGGCGACGTGAACACCCTGCTGCTCAGGGCGAGCGACCTGGTGCGCGCCGCGGTGCCCGGACGCAAGAAGAACCACCGCGGCGCGGACCTCGCCGGCGCCCGCCTGCGCGCCGCCGATCTGCGCGGCGCCAGCCTGCGCGGCGCGCTCCTGATCGCCGCCGACCTGACCGGCGCCGACCTGCGCTCGGCCGACCTGATCGGAGCGGACCTGCGGGACACGCGGCTCGGCGGCGCCGACCTCACCGGCAGCATCTTCCTCACCCAGGCCCAGGTGAACGCGGCCCGCGGCGACCACGCCACCAAGCTGCCGCCGGGGCTGACGCGGCCCGCGCACTGGGCGGCGTAGACGTCGGGCAGGGCTTGGCGGCTCCCGCTTCCCCGAAACACCCCCGCCTACTCATCGTTCACGCGATGGGACGATCATGGGTGGCTCGGCGGATGGCACCAGGGCGGTACGGGTAGGCCCGCGCTCATGACTGAGCAGTCCACACAGCCGTTCCAGCTGCCGCGCTTCTACATGCCCTACCAGGCGCGGCTCAACCCCCACCTCGACGAGGCGCGGGCCCACTCCGCCGAGTGGGCCCACTCCATGGGCATGTTGGAGGGGAGCGGCGTCTGGGAGCGGAGCGATCTCGACGCGCACGACTACGGGCTGCTGTGCGCGTACACGCATCCCGACTGCGACGGTCCCGCCCTCTCGCTGATCACCGACTGGTACGTGTGGGTCTTCTTCTTCGACGACCACTTCCTGGACATGTACAAGCGCACGAACGACAGGGAGGCCGGCAAGGCCCACCTCGACCGGCTGCCGCTCTTCATGCCCATGGACCTCGGCGCCTCGGTGCCCGAGCCGGAGAACCCCGTCGAGGCGGGCCTCGCCGACCTGTGGCGGCGCACCGTGCCCGCGATGTCCTTCGACTGGCGCCGCCGGTTCGCCGAATCGACCGAGCACCTGCTCAACGAATCGATGTGGGAACTCTCCAACATCAACGAGGGCCGCGTCTCGAACCCCGTCGAGTACATCGAGATGCGCCGCAAGGTCGGCGGCGCGCCCTGGTCCTCGGGGCTCGTGGAGTACGCGACCGCCGAGGTCCCCGCGGCCGTCGCTGAAACGCGGCCGCTGCGCGTCCTGATGGAGACGTTCTCCGACGCCGTGCACCTGCGCAACGACCTCTTCTCCTACGAACGCGAGGTCCGCGACGAAGGGGAACTCTCCAACGGGGTCCTGGTACTGGAGACCTTCTTCGGCTGTACGACCCAGGAGGCGGCCGAGGCCGTCAACGACGTGCTCACCTCCCGCCTGCACCAGTTCGAGCACACCGCGCTCACCGAGGTGCCCGCGATCGCCCTGGACAAGGGGCTCGCGCCGGACGAGGTCGCGGCCGTCGCCGCGTACACGCGCGGGCTCCAGGACTGGCAGTCCGGCGGACACGAATGGCACCTGCGCTCCAGCCGGTACATGAACAAGGGGGCCGTCGAGGAGACCTCGCCGCTGAGCGGTCCGACCGGGCCGGGTGCCGTCTCCGCCGACGTGCGCGCGCTGCTCGCCTCCGTGGGGACCGAGCGGCTGCGGTCGTACACCCATGTGCCGTTCCAGAAGACGGGCCCTTCTCAACTCCCCGACTTCTACATGCCGTTCGAGGTCCGCCTCAACCCGGCGCTCGACGCGGCGCGCGAACGCCTCGTCCCCTGGACCCACCGTATGGGCATCCTCAGTGAAGGCGTCTGGGACGAGGACCGGCTCGCCGCCGCCGATCTGGCGCTCTGCTCCGCGGGGCTCGACCCGGACGGCTCGCCCGAGGCGCTCGACCTCAGCGCGCAGTGGCTCGCCTGGGGCACGTACGGGGACGACTACTACCCCGTGGTCTTCGGGGCCCGGCACGACCTCGCCGGCGCCAAGCTGTGCACCGAGCGCCTGTCGGCCTGTATGCCCGTCGCGGACGAGCCCGTCCCCGCGCCGGCCAACGCCCTGGAGCGCGGCCTCGCCGACCTGTGGGCGCGCACGACCGCGCTGATGTCGCGGCGGCGGCGCGCCGAGTTCAGGGCCACGGTCGACGTCATGACGGAGAGCTGGGTGTGGGAGGTGCTGAACCAGGTCCAGAACCGGATCCCGGACCCCGTCGACTACCTGGAGATGCGCCGCGCCACCTTCGGCTCCGATCTCACCATGAGCTTGTGCCGCCTGGGCCACGGCCCCGCCGTGCCGCCCGCGGTGTACCGCTCGGGGCCGATCCGGGCCCTGGAGAACGCGGCCATCGACTACGGCATGCTGACCAACGACGTGTTCTCGTACCAGAAGGAGATCGAGTACGAGGGCGAGATCCACAACGCGATCCTCGTCGTGCAGAACTTCTTCGGCATCGACCACCCGAAGGCGCTCGGCATCGTGCACGACCTCATGACCCAGCGCATGCGGCAGTTCGAGCACATCGCCGCGCACGAACTCCCCGTCCTGTACGAGGACTTCAAGCTGCGCGCCGAGGCCCGAGCCGTCCTGGACGGCTATGTCGGACAGCTGCGGAACTGGATGGCCGGCATCCTCAACTGGCACCGCAACGTGGACCGTTACCGCTCCGACTACCTGGCGAGCCGCACCCACGGTTTCGTACCGGACCGGACTCCGGCCGTCCCCGGTCGCACAACCTTCGCGTCCGGAATGCGGCCTTCAGGCAACCTGACGGGTATGTCCGGCATCTCTTGAGGCAGCGGCCACCGACCGGCCGCACCTACGGGGACATGACGAGAACACACGGGGGTGTTCTTACCTTGACGGAGACCATCGCACACACCACGACCGCACCTACCGCACCGACCTCATCGACCTTGTCGGCCGGAGGGAGCCGGGGCCGGGCCGGTGCCGGCTCGGGCGAACTGGTGCCGTACGTAGCGCCGTTGACCGTTCCGCCGCTGCTGCGGCCGGAGACCGGTGACGTCCGCACGGAGACGGAGATCGCGCTGCGGCCCACGTGGCAGCGGCTGCACCCGCAGCTCCCGCCGACCCTCATGTGGGGCTACGACGGCTGCGTGCCGGGCCCCACCATCGAGGTGCGGCGCGGGCAGCGGGTCCGGATCGCCTGGACGAACCGCATCCCGAAGGGCAGCGAGTACCCGGTCACGGCGGTGGAGGTGCCGATCGGGGCGCCGAGCCCGAGCACCCGGCCGGGCCGCGACGGCGTGGCGCCCATCGCGGACGTCGCCGCCCTGCCCGCCTGGTCCGTGACGCATCTGCACGGAGCGCAGACCGGCGGCGGCAACGACGGCTGGGCGGACAACGCCGTGGGGTTCGGCGACGCCCAGCTCGCCGAGTACCCGAACGACCACCAGGCCGTGCAGTGGTGGTACCACGACCACGCCATGAACATCACCCGGTGGAACGTGCACACCGGCCTCTACGGCACGTACCTGATCCGCGACGACGAGGAGGATGCGCTGCAACTCCCGTGTGGTGAAAGGGAGATACCGCTGCTCCTCGCCGACCGGAACCTGGACACGGACGCCGACGGCGCGCTGAACGGCCGGCTGCTGCACAAGACGGTCGTCGTCGACCCGGCGAACGCGGAGACCGGCAAACCCGTGTCGCTGCCGTTCACCGGCCCGTACACCACGGTCAACGGCCGGATCTGGCCGTACGCGTCGGTCGACGCGGCCTGGCACCGGTTCCGTCTCGTCAACGCGTCGAACGCCCGGATCTTCGATCTGGTCCTGGTCGACGAGGACGATCAGCCGGTGCCGGGTGCGCTGCACCAGATCGGCAGCGACGGCGGGCTTCTGCCGCGCCCCGTGCCGGTCGACTTCGACGAGGCGCTGCCGGCGCTCACGGTCGCCCCGGCCGAGCGGATGGACCTGCTCATCGACTTCGGGGCGCTCGCCGGGCGGCGGGTGCGCCTGGTCAACAAGGGGCCGAACCAGGCGCCGGGCGTGCCGGACGTGCCGGGCAACGTGCCCTACCCGCATGTGCTGGAGTTCCGCGTGGGCGAGGACTGCGTGTCCGACTCCTTCACGCTGCCCGAGGTGCTCTCCGGCTCCTTCCGGAAGCTGACGCACGACATCGAGCACGGGCACCGGCTCATCGTGCTGACGCCGCCCGCGACCAAGGGCGGCGGCGGTCACCCGGAGATGTGGGAGATGGTGGAGGTCGAGGACGCCGCGGGGGTTCAGCTCCCCGCGGACGGCGTTATCCAACTCGTCAACGACAAGAACGAGTTGAAGACCTACCGCCGGACCTCCCGGACGTTCAACGACGGGCTCGGCTTCACCATCGCCGAAGGCAGCCACGAGCAGTGGAGCTTCCTCAACCTCGCGGTGAACCCGCCGGTCGTGCACCCCATGCACATCCACCTGGCCGACTTCCAGATCCTCGGCCGCGACACGTACGACGCCTCCGGCTTCGACGTGACGGTCGGCGGCACGGTCGCGCCGGTCACCCACGACCCGGACACCCCGGTCCCGCTGCCGCCCAACGAGCAGGGCCACAAGGACGTGTTCCGCGCCCTGCCCGGACAGATGCTGCGCGTCATGGGCAAGTTCGACGGGGCGTACGGCCGCTTCATGTACCACTGCCACCTCCTCGAACACGAGGACATGGGCATGATGCGCCCGTTCGTGGTGATGCCGAAGGAGGCCCTGAAGTTCGACCACGGGGCCGGGCACGGCGGCGGTCACGGAGAGCACGGCGGTCACGCGGCGTAGCGCCGTCGGACCGTCGCACCGCACCGGACTCGGCCATACGGGCGCGCTGCGCGGTCCCGCGGCTGAGTTCGCGGCGGCGCCCGCCGGGGCACCACCCCGGTGACCTGCGCGGATACCGGGTTATTCGAGCGGTCCCCGGCACTCTCACTCGTTCGTGGCCCGTCGCGGGAGAGCGGGGCGGGTAGGGCTGTGGCCGGTAGGAACACCCACGGGCCGGAGGCGGCGAGCGATGGAACAGACTGCGTTGCGAGCCAGGTCCATGCCGGGCACACCGGATGTCCCGGGCGCACCGGGCCGACCGGGGAGGTGGGGCAGGACGGGCAGGTCGGGCAGGCCGTACGCCGCGGACGCGCAGGACGTACCGGGTGGGCCGGAAGGGCCGGGGAGCGAGCCCGGGAAGTCCGGTCGGGACCCACGGTCCGCCCGTCGCCCGCACGCCGCGCGGCGTCGCGGCCGCCGTCTGATCGGCCTGGTGTCCGGACTGGTCTGCGCACTGGTCCTGGTGCTGGCCGGGGTGGGCCTGGGCACCGTCGGCGCCACGGTCATCGGCATGAGCAGACTGGCCGAGTTGCGGCAGCAGGCGACGGCCGGAGCCGCCACGAAACCGCCAGCGCGGCCCACGAACAAGGCGGCACCTGTACCGGCTTCGGCCGCCCAGGCTTCGGCATCGGCATCGGCATCGGCGTCGGTGCGGCGGCCCGCGGCTCCGGCCGCCGTGCGCGCCAGCCTCGGCGTGGAGGTGGTCGACGCGTCCAGGGGGCCCGGCGCGCTCGTCGTCGCCGTGCATGCGCCCGGGCCCGGGTACGCGGCCGGGCTGGTGCGCGGGGACGTCCTGACGGGACTCGGCGCGGCGCGCGTCGGCTCGGCGGGCGAGCTCGCGGCCCTGGTGTCGGACGCCCGCCCGGGACACCGCCTGCTCATGACGATCCGTCATGCCAACGGTACAGTGCAGCAGTTGGCGGTCACGCCGGGTGTGGTGACGTGATCGCGGCTCAGACCGTACGGAAGTGCGTCGTCAACCGTCGCTCGTCGTCCAGTACATGGAAAGCGAGCCCGGCCGGCGCATCCCGGTCCGCGGTCCCCTCGCCCTCCCAGGGCAGCCGCAGCGTCCACGTCACGCCGGGCCCCACGAGCAGCGGCCGCCCGGCGAACGTCGTCGCGGCCGGGGTGTGCGCATGGCCCGTGATCACCGCGACGATCTCCGGCCGGCGCCCCAACAGGGCAGCGAACGAACGGGGTTGAGCCAGCTGATAGCGGTCGGGAAGCGGATGGTGCACCGCCAGCGGCGGATGGTGGAAGGCGATCAGGACGGGCGTCTCCCCGTCGAGCGCGTCGAGCTCCTCCTCGATCCAGGCGTACGTCTCCTCGTCGAGGGCACCCTCGTCCGCGCCGGGGATGCTGGAGTCGCACATGAGCACGGCCGCGCCCCCCACCCGGTGCGCCCGGTTGACCGGGCCGTCGGCGGCGGGCTCGCGCAGCAGGGCCTTGCGGTACGGGATCCGGCTGTCGTGGTTTCCGGGGCAGGTCAGGACGGGGAACGGGGCCGCCGGGTCGTGCAGGCCGAGCAGCCCGGCCGCCTCCTCGTACTCCGACTCGGCGCCGTGGTCCGCGATGTCACCGGTGACCAGGAGCGCGTCCAGCGGCCCCGGCAGCGCCCGCAGATGGTCGAGGACGCGCCGGGCCCGCTCGGTGGCGCGCGGGGTCCCGTCCAGATGGAGATCGCTGATCTGGGCCAGCACAAGCATGGGGTGAGCCCTTCCAGGAGGCGGCCTGAGGATGACGCCGCCGGACTGCCTAACGTATTGGGCAGATCTAACCATTAGCTCTAATGCTTCAGCAATGCCGAACCGTTAATCGCTGTGCCCCACGGAAGGGGCGACGGCCGGTGGGCGGACTCGCGCCGTCGCATACAGCCGGGCAGGATGCTGCCGTGGACCCCATGTCCCGCTTGTCCTTACGATCACGTCCTGAGGATCTTGTCGCTACGTTCTCGCCGCCACGTTCTCTACGCTCTCGTCCCTACGTTCCGGAGGCCAGGCCATGACGACCGGCACACCCGCGCCCTTCACCGCCGACGACTACAAGGCCCGTATGGACCGCGCCGCACGCTCCGCGGCCGACGCCGGGCTCGCGGGGCTGCTCGTCGCGCCGGGGCCCGACCTGGTGTGGCTCACCGGGTACCAGGTGCCGGCCGACACCGAGCGGCTCACCCTCCTGGTGCTCGCCGCCGGCCAGGAGCCGACCCTCGTCGTGCCCGCCCTGGAAGCGCCGGACGCCGCCAAGTCCGCGGGCGCGAGCGCGATGACCCTGCGCGACTGGACCGACGGCAGGAACCCGTACGAGCTCACCGCTCCGCTCCTCGACGTCTCGGGCCGGTTCGGCGTCAGCGACAACGCCTGGGCCATGCACCTGCTGGGCCTCCAGCACACGCTGCCCGACACCTCGTACGTCTCGCTGACCGAGGCCCTGCCGATGCTGCGCGGCGTCAAGGACGCCGCCGAACTGGAGCGCCTCGCCGCCGCAGGTGCCGCCGCCGACGCCACGTACGAGGAGATCAAGAAGGTCACCTTCGGCGGGCGCAAGGAGAAGGACATCGCCCGCGAACTCGCCGACCTGCTGCGGCAGTTCGGTCACGAGCAGGTCGACTTCACCCTCGTCTGCTCCGGTCCCAACGGCGCAGACCCGCACCACTCGCCGGACGACCGCGTCGTCCAGGACGGTGACATGGTCGTCCTCGACTTCGGCGGCCTCAAGCACGGCTACGGCTCCGACACCTCCCGCACCGTGCACGTCGGCGAACCCACCGACGAGGAGCGGCGCGTCCACGACATCGTGCGCGAGGCACAGACCGCGGCCTGCGACGCCGTCCGGCCCGGCATCGCCTGCCAGGACGTCGACCGCGTCGCCCGCAAGATCATCACCGACGCCGGGTACGGCGAGTACTTCATCCACCGCACAGGCCACGGCATCGGCGTCACCACCCACGAACCGCCCTACATGATCGAGGGCGAGGAGCAGCCCCTGGTCCCCGGCATGTGCTTCTCGGTCGAGCCCGGCATCTACCTCCCCGGCCGTTTCGGCGTCCGCATCGAGGACATCGTCACCGTCACCGAGGACGGCGGCCGGCGCCTCAACTCCACCGCGCGGGACCTGGCGATCGTGGGCTGAGCGACCATGCCGCCGACGCCGGAGCAACCCACCGCCGAAACGGTGCGCCGCCTTCTGGGGACCCTGCTCCCGGACGGCGGCGGCGCCGAGCTGCGCCCCGTCGCCGAGGGCGGCGAGCACTCCACCTGGTGGGTAGGGGCCCGGCACGTGCTGCGCCTCGCCCCCGACGGGGAGTTCACCCGGCGCCTGCGCCGCGAGCTGCGCCTGCGCGACCTCGTGCGTTCCTACGTGCCTGTCGCCGTACCCGCGTCCGTCGCGGCGGGGGAGTGGGCGCCCGGCCTCGCCTACACCCTCGACACCCGGCTGCCCGGCGAGTCCGCGGAGGTCCGCGACGTCACCGCCGCCGGTGAGGAGGACCTCGCGGGGCTGCTCACCGGCCTGCACGCGGTGCCGCCCGCCCGGGCCATGCCGCTCGGCGTGCCGAAGGTGGCGCCGCGCCCCCTGGACAAGCTGCGGCGGGAGGCCGCTGCCGCCGCCCGGGGGCTCGACACGGACGACGAGTTCGAGGCGGCACGGCTGGAACAGCTGACGCCCCGGGCCGTCGCCCAGCTCGGCCCGCAGGGTGAGGCCGTGCTCGTCCACTACGACCTCAAGGGCGAGCACCTGACCGTCGAGCGGGACGGCCGCGTGCGCGGGGTCCTCGACTGGACCGACGCGGTGGTCGGTGACCCGGCCGAGGACATCGCCGGGCTCGCCATCGCGGTCGGGGCGCGGGCGGCCGTGCGGTCCGCGACGCTGGCCGGGTACGGGCCCCGGGTCTGTCTACGGGGGTTGTGGCTGGCCCGCTGCGACGCGCTTGTGCGGCTTGCTGCGCGGCTTCAGGGGGTGGATGCGGGGCCCCCCGGGTTGCTGCGGGTGCAGTTGGAGCGGGCCTGGGAGCCGATTCTGCTGGAGCTTGTGTCGGAGGGGTGACGGGCGGGTCCCGCCGGGGGTGTTTCGTGCCTGGGCGCGGGCCGGTGGGGGTCGGCCGCGCAGTTCCCCGCGCCCCTGGGGGGTTCTTTCGGCTGTGGGTCGGTGGGGGTTGGTCGCGCAGTTCCCCGCGCCCCTAGGGGGTTTTTCGGCTGCGGGCCGGTGGGGCTTCTCGCGCAGTTCCTCGCGCCCCTGGAGCATGCGGCTTCGCCGCAGCCCCAGGAGGGCGCGCTGGGCGCGGCCCTGAAGACGGCGCACGCAGTGCGCCTCTCAGGGGCGCGGGGAACTGCGCGACCAGCCCCCACCGGGCCCGCGCCCGCTCACGTACGCCACCGGGCCCGCGCCCGCTCACGCACCCCCCGGGCCCGCAGCCACCCACGCGCCCCCCGGGGCCCGCGCCCGCCCCGCCCCGGGCCCGAGGCCGCCAACGCCCAGGCATCCACACCCGCTAAGGAGCGACAGCGATCACGCTGGATTCGGGGGGGACCGTCAGGGCCCCGTCCGCGCCCGGCAGACCCACCGGCTCCCACGCGGCAAGCACTTGCGCCACCGGCCGGCCCAGCGGGATCGACACCGGCCGCGCCGACAGGTTCACCGCCACGCGCAGGTCACCCCGCCGATAGGCGATCCAGCGGGCCTCCTCGTCGTAGGCGACCTTGACCGCCGCCAGATCCGGGTCCCGGAGATCCGTACGGGTGCGCCGCAGGGCGATCAGGTCGCGGTACCAGGCCAGCACGCGCGCGTGGACGCCCGTTTCGCGCTCGGACCAGTCGAGGCAGGACCGCTCGCGCGTGGCGGGATCCTGGGGGTCGGGGATGTCCTTCTCGGCCCAGCCGTGCGCCGCGAACTCCCGCCGCCTGCCCTTGCGTACGGCTTCCGCGAGCTCCGGGTCGGTGTGGTCCGTGAAGTACTGCCAGGGCGTGCTCGCCGCCCACTCCTCGCCCATGAAGAGCATCGGCGTGAACGGACTCGTCAGGACCAGGGTCGCCGCGCACGCAAGCAGGCCGGGGGAGACGGTGGCGGCGAGCCGGTCGCCCTGCGCGCGGTTGCCGACCTGATCGTGGGTCTGCGTGTAGGCGAGCAGGCGGTGCCCGGGGGTGCGGGCCCGGTCCACGGGGCGGCCGTGGTGGCGGCCCCGGAACGAGGAGTACGTACCGTCGTGGAAGAAGCCGTGCGTCAGCGTCTTGGCGACGGCGGCCAGCGGCTCGCGCGCGAAGTCGGCGTAGTAACCGTCCTGTTCACCGGAGACCGCGGCGTGCACGGCGTGATGGACGTCGTCGTTCCACTGCGCGTGTAGTCCGAGGCCGCCCTCCGCGCGGGGTGTGATGACGCGCGGGTCGCCGAGGTCGGACTCGCCGATGAGGAACAGCGGGCGGCCGAGCCGGCCCGCGAGCTCGTCCACGGCCGACGACAGCTCCTCCAGGAAGGGCAGGGCACGCCCGTCGTGCAGCTCGTGGATCGCGTCGAGGCGCAGACCGTCGACGCGGTAGTCGCGCAGCCAGGCCAGCGCACTGCCGAGCAGATAGGCGCGCGTCTCGTCCGAGCCGGGCGCGTCGAGGTTCACGGCGCTGCCCCACGGCGTGTGGTGCGTGTCCGTGAAGTACGGGCCGAACGCGGCCAGATAGTTGCCGGACGGGCCCAGATGGTTGTGCACCACGTCGAGCACGACGCCGAGACCGAGTGCGTGCGCCGCGTCGACGAAACGCTTCAGCGCCGCGGGGCCGCCGTACGGCTCGTGCACGGCCCACAGGCTGACCCCGTCGTATCCCCAGCCGTACCGGCCGGGGACGGGACACAGCGGCATCAGCTCGACATGGGTGACGCCGAGGGCGGCCAGATGGCCGAGGCGCTCGGCGGCGGCGTCGAGCGTGCCCTCCTTCGTGTACGTGCCCACGTGCAGCTCGTAGAGGACGGCCCCCGGCAGCTCCCGCCCCGCCCAGTCACCGTGCCACGCGTGCCGGTCGTGGTCGACGACCGCGCTCAGGCCGTCGGGCCCGTCGGGCTGGCGGCGCGAGCGCGGGTCGGGCAGCACGGGGCCGCCGTCGAGCGAGAACCCGTAGCGTGAGCCGTCCCGGGCGTCGGCCTGCCCCGACCACCAGCCGGCCCGGTCGCTGTCCCGCTCCAACGCGCGCGTGGCGCCGTCGCAATGGAGCGCGACCTGTTCTGCCTGTGGTGCCCACACCTCGAATTGCACGGACGGTTCCCCCTCGTAGTCGGGTGTCTGCCGACAGTGACGACGCGTCCATGGTGCGTCAGGCGTGATCGTTCCGCCGGGAAATCGCGACTACTGGGTCCGCATTTTGTGCGGTCGGTTACGGCGGTCCGGCCGGTCGAACCACGGGTCGCCGCACAACTCACCCTGCCGCCACGGGCCGTGCCAGATCGCGGCCGGCCGAACGTAGCAGCGAGCGCGGGCGGACCGCGCCGCGTTTTCTGGACACCCCGGCCGCGCTGACCGACAATCACAGACGTGACGTCCTCTTTCGAACACCACACGCACCCCGCGCGGCTGTCCGACGCCGAGCGGGACCGTGCGCTGAAGGTGCTCAAGGACGGCGCCGCGCTGGGGCGGCTCTCGCACGACACGTTCGTGCGCCGCATGGAGCTGGCGTTCGCCGCCCGCAGCTCCGTCGAACTCGACGCGCTGACCGCCGATCTGCGCCCGGAGAACCGCTGGTCGCGTGCGGTGCTCGGGGCTGTGGGCGCGGTCTCCGGCTTCACCGTGCGGCTGCGCAGGGCCTGGACCGTCGAGCGGCTGCCGAAGCTGCTGCTGCCCTCGCAGAACAACCCCTACCCGCTGCGCATCGGCCGCGACCCGGCCAACGGGCTGCGTCTGAGCCACGACTCGGTCTCGCGGGTGCACGCCGAGCTGAGCCGCCAGGGCGGCCTGTGGGTGCTGCGCGACCTCGGCTCCACCAACGGGACGTCCGTGAACGGACGCAGGGTGATCGGGGTCGCCGTCGTACAGGACGGCGACCAGGTCGGCTTCGGCCACATGACCTTCCGGCTGTCCGCCGACTGACCGCCGGCGGCGCCCCGTTCGGGCGGCTGCCGCCGCGTGGCGTCCGCGCGATCAGCCCTGCGCGAACCGGGCTGCCGCGATCGTCGTCCGTGCCTGATGCTCGATCTGATGGGCCACCGGCACCCAGCGCGCCCCGAACCGGTCCGCGTACACCTCGCACCAGCGGGTGACGAGGGCGTCGAGGCGCGGCGTGGCCGGATCCCCGGCCTCCTCCAGGACCCGCAGGAGCATCGCCGCGGCCCGCAGCGGCAGGCGCCGGGCGAACGCGTCGATGCTGCCCACGTACGCCATCGTCGCGTCCGGGGGCGGCGGCTGGACCCAGTCGTCGGCCAGGCCCGGTACGAGGCTCAGCGCCCAGCGTGCCGCCCGCAGCAGCGGCCCCGTGGTGTCGGGCAGGCGGGGCAGGGCCTCGACGAGGATCACCTCGACGAGCCGGGTGTCCCGGCTCAGCCGCGCCGAGATGCGCCGCAGGGCGCGCTCGGGCGCCGGGTGCGGCGCCGGGTCGTCGACCAGGTCACTGGCCCACATCGGCACCTCGACGATGGCCGTGGAGCCGCCGTAGCGATGAGCATGGTGCCAGGTGGAGTGCCGGGCGTCGTCGGGCAGGCTCGGGAACGCGGCCTGCACGTCGGGATCGGGCATCACATGCACCCCGGGCCCGGACGTCGGCCAGCCCGCCGCGTCCGAGGCGCCCGTCTCCACCGGTATGTGCAGTTCGGCCGCCGATTTGGCGAACGGCTCCGCGAGTCCCGGTATGTCCCGGGTCAACTGCACCCAGCTGCCGCCCAGTTCGGTGCCGTGCAGCGACACCTGGAGGTAGGGCCGCAGATCGTCGATGACGCCGGTCAGGGTCGTCGTCTCGGGCGGCAGGCGGTCCGGGGGGAGCACCGACGGCGACCACTCGGGCTGCTCGGGGCCCGCGGGGCGGAAGAAGTGCCGGTGGTAGTCGAGCAGGGTGCGCGGAGCGGGTGTGCGGTGCAGCGAGGCGCCGTCCGGATCGGCGCACAGCAAGAAGTGCCACGATCTGTCGGATCTCAACCCGGGCTCGAGCAGGGCTCGTTCGGCGAGACTGAGCGCGGTCAAGCCGCCCGTCGGCTCGTTGGCGTGCGCGCCCGCGACGACGAGGACGGTCCGCCGGTCGTGCCCGACGGACAGAAGATGCAGGGGCCGTCCCGCGCGCGACGTACCGACCTGGCGTAGACGGCACAGGTCAGGTCTGTGAGTCGCCAGCTCCCGCGCTGACTGGGCCAGTTCGGCCGAGGTGGGGTATCGCTGCTCCGTCAGATGACTCACCCCCGTTGGTGCTCCCGGCGTCAGCACCCGCAGTACCCCACGCCCGGCCGCACCTGTCAAGAAGGCATGTGTGGCGGCTCATCGCCGGTGCAGGCTACGCCCCGCGACGCCGGGGCAACGGCTCATCGGCCACTTCGGACCGTGTGAAGCGTGCATGGATGCAGGGTGCCACGTCCGTGCCCGCCGGGGACGGGCCGGATCCGCCCCGGCGGGCACGGCGGCACGGCCCGGCGCCGCGGGTCACCCGTCCGGCCGTACCGGGACTGCGCGCCGGAGCCGCCGGTGGTGCCCTGGGAAGAGCCGCGCGCAGCGACCCGTGCGCGCACCGGCCCAGAGCGGAGTTCCGCGGTGCTGTGCCCATCCGGACCGGTCTCCCGCCCCAGCGCGCCGAACGCACCCACGCGCCGGGCTTCCGCGCCGCGGAGCCTCGCGGCCCCGGACGTCGCCCGCGATCCGTACCCGCTGTACCGGACTCTGCGTGACAAACACCCCCTCCTCCATGACGAGCCCTTCGGCGCATGGCTGCTGAGCCGCTACGTGGACGTGCAGACGGCTCTGTCCGATCCACGCCTGGCAGCGCACCCGGAGGGGGCCGGACCCACCGCACACCCTGCGCTCGCCTCCAGGGAGGTACAAGGGCGCGTGAGGGCCGCATTGAAGGCGGGCGCGGAGCGCACGGCCTACGTGCTGGCCCGTCGCCTCGCCGGGCGACGCGAGGCCGAGCTGGTCACGGAGTTCTGCCACTGGCTGCCCGCCGCCGCGGTGGTCGCGGCGCTCGGCCTGCCCCACGAGGACACCGCCCGCGTCACCGACCGGTGCCGGACCGGCCCGGACCGCCCCGACGCCGTACTGGCCGCCTTCCTGCGCCCGCACGTCGTGCGCCGTCGCGCGCACCCGCGGGACGACCTCCTGTCGGTGCTGTGCGCCGCGCGGGCCGACGGGCGGCCGCTGCCCGAGGAGACGGTCACCGCCCTCGTGGCGGACCTGCTCACAGGCGCCGGCGAAGCCACCGACCGGGCCCTCGCCTCGCTCCTCGCCAACCTCCTGGACCACCCCGCCCAGCTCGCGCTGGTCCGGGCCGCGCCCGCACTGGCCGACGCCGCCTGGGCCGAGTCACGGCGCCACGCCCCGGCCGCGCACATCGTGCTGCGCCGGGCACGCGTACCCGTCGTGGTGGGAGGCGGCACGGTGCCGGCGGGCGCCACCGTGGCGTGCCTGGTCGGCTCGGCGGGCCGGGACGCCGGACGGTTCGCCGACCCCGACCGCTACGACCTCTTCCGCGCGGCGCCCGGCCGGGCGGGCTCCTGCGGGCCTGCACCCGGCCCGCAGGTCCTCGACACGGGCCAGTGGCACGGGCTCGGCGTCGACCTCGCCCGCGTCACCGCCGTGCACGGCCTGCGTGCCCTGCTGGACGCCCTGCCCGGACTCGCCTGGGCGCCGGGCTTCCGGCCCGTCCCCGAAGGGCTGCTCACCCGCTCTCCCGCCGCCCTCCACGTACGTCTGCGGTGAGAGCCTGTCTTTCTTTGAACTGTCCCCGCACCGGCCGCGCACGACCTAGGCGCGGACGAGCAACGCCACCGGCAGCTGCTGGAAAAGGTCCGCCACGCGCGCGTGGCCGCTGAACTGCCGCCCCGGCGCCAGCAGTTCGGTCCAGTCGCCCTCGGGGAGCGCGAGCTCCGTCTCCCGCCAGCCGCCCGCCTCGGCGAGCCGCAGGGACAGCCGGGTCACCGCCACGACCACCCGGCCCGAGCGCGCGAAGGCCACGCAGTGCCCCTCGGCCGTGCCCGCGGCGGCCAGCGGCGCATAGGTCGCCGCGCCACCGAACCACTCGGGGTGCTCCCTCCGGAGGCGCAGGGCCGCCCTGGTGAGCGCCGCCTTCTCCGCGGAGAGCGGGCCGCGCTCCTCGGTGTCGAAGCGCGCGGGCGCCCGGTTGTCGGGGTCCACCAGGGCGCGGAATGCGTGCTCGGTGCCCTGATAGAGGTCCGGTACGCCCGGCATCGTGAGATGGATCAGGGCCGCACCCAGGATGTTCGCCCGTACATGCGGCGCGAGAACTTCCATGAAGCGCAGTACCTCGTCCCCGGGCGGGCCGCACGGACCGGATGCCACGAAGTCCCGTACCGCGCTCTCATAGGCGGCGTCCTGCTCCGTCCACGTCGTGAACAGGCCCGCCTCGCGCGCGTGCTTGAGCAGCGCGCCCTGCAGCCGCTCCGGATCCGCGGGACCGAGCCCCGCCACCGTCTGCCAGGCCGCCCACGCCAGCTGCGGGTCGGGGGAGCTCGTGCCGCCGCCGTGCGCGGTCCGCTCCGTGACCCTGGCCAGCAGGGTCTCCCACCGGTCGGGGCACTGCGTGAGGACCGCGACCCCCGCCCGTACGTCGGCGCTGCGCTTCGTGTCGTGCGTCGACAGAACCGTCGACGTGTACGGCCAGTCCCGCTGGACCCGCGCGCAGTACGCGTGGAACGCCCCGGCCGGGATGGCCGGGCTGCGGGGGCAGCCGCCCACCTCCAGGGCCGACAGGAGCGGTGTGTGCCGGTAGAACGCCGTGTCCTCGACCGATTTGGCCCGCAGCGCCGACGCGGTCTGGGCGAACCGCGCCCGGAACGCCACGTGCAGGGGCCCGTCACCGTGCCGGCCGAGCGCCAGATCCCGTACGGCGTCGACGGCGCGGGCCTCCTCGGGCACGGTGAACGCGGCTTTCGCGTCGGCCGCGTCCGAGGCCGTCAGGACCGTCTCAGGATCGGCGCCGCCCGTCGTGTACGGCCGGTACACCGGTACGCGCACCAGCAGCTCGCGCAGGGCCGTGCGCAGCGCCCAGGGGGCGTGGTCGCGCAGCTCGGGCGCCAGGGCGCACAACGCGGCCGCCTCGCGCGTCAGCCGGTCCACCTCGGTGGCCAGCTCGTACGTGACGACGCGGTGGGCGGCGCGGCGGGCGGTCGCCGCCCACTGGCCGCCCCGGTCGGCCGCGACATTCGTGAACCGGCGGAACAGGCCGAGGAGTTCGTCCGCCCCGGCCGGGTCGGTGAACAGGCCGTCGATGTGCCGCAGCGCGTCGTACCCGGTGGTGCCGGCCACCGGCCAGGCGGCGGGCAGCTGTTCGTCGTCCTCCAGGATCTTCTCGACGACGGTCCACCGGCCGCCCGTCGCGTCGCTCAGCCGTTGCAGGTAGGCGCCGGGGTCGGCGAGCCCGTCGGGGTGGTCGACGCGCAGGCCGTCGACGACGCCCTCGCGCATCAGGCGCAGCACGGTCGCGTGGGTGGCGTCGAAGACCCCGGGATCCTCCATGCGCACCCCGATCAGGTCGGAGATGGTGAAGAAGCGCCGGTAGTTCAGCTCCGTCCGGGCCAGCCGCCACCAGGCCAGGCGGTACCACTGGGCGTCCAGGAGCTGGGGCAGCGGCAGCGTACGGGTGCCCTCGCGCAGGGGGAACTCGTGCTCGTAGTAGCGCAGTACCTCCCCTTCCACCTTCATGTGGGGAAGTTCGTCCCCGAGGTGTCCACCCAGGACGGGCAGCAGGACCCGGCCGTCCTGCGCCTGCCAGTCGATGTCGAACCAGCGCGCATACGGGGACGTCGGTCCGTCTCGCAGCACTTCGTACAGCGGACGGTTGTACCGGACGGCCGCGGCCATGTGGTTGGGCACGATGTCCACGACGAGACCCAGGCCGTGTTCGTGGGCCGTGCCGGCGAGCGCCCGCAGTCCGTCCTCGCCGCCGAGTTCGCCGCGCACGCGCGCGCAGTCCACCACGTCGTAGCCGTGCGTCGATCCGGGCACGGCCTCAAGGACCGGCGACAGATGCAGATGGGAGATGCCCAGAGAGGCCAGATACGGGACGGCGGCCACGGCCGCCGCGAAACCGAGATCGGGTTGCAGCTGGAGCCGGTAGGTGGCCGTCGGGTGCTGAGGCGTCATGCGCATCTACTTACCCCCACGGCCGCCGTTCGTGCGCTCACCGCCCGCGGGCGGCGCGCCGCGCGCCGCCCGCGCCCACCCCGTCGCGCGGCCCCTACAGGCCCCTCCAGGCGTCTACGCGGGCCGTCGCAGCACCGTCAGGCTCCGGGCGGCCAGCATCAGCCGGTCACCCGCCTGGACCTTCTCACCGTCGCTCGGAGGCAGTCCCGTCGGCAGCGCCGTGTCGACGACCGCCTGCCACTGCCGGCCGTGATCGACCGGCACCACGAACTCCAGCTCCTCGGGCGATGCGTTGAACAGCAGCAGGAACGAGTCGTCCAGGATGCGCTCGCCGCGCGCGCCCGGCTCCGAGATCGCGTTGCCGTTCAGGAACACCGACAGCGCGCTGGCCTGCGCCGCGCCCCAGTCCCGCTGCGTCATCTCCTCGCCCTCCGGGGTGAACCAGGCGATGTCCGACAGCTCGTCGTGCGTGCCCTCCACCGGCCGGCCGTGGAAGAAGCGGCGCCTGCGGAACACCGGATGCTCACGGCGCAGCCGCACCATCGCGCGCGTGAACTCCAGAAAGGGCTCGGGCGGGGCGTCCGCGTCGGCCCAGCGCAGCCACGCCACCTCGTTGTCCTGGCAGTACGCGTTGTTGTTGCCGCCCTGGGTGCGGGCGAACTCGTCGCCGTGGCTGAGCATCGGCACGCCCTGCGACAGCATCAGCGTGGCGACGAAATTACGCATCTGGCGGGCCCGCAGATCGAGCACCTCCGGATCGTCGGTGTCGCCCTCGGCGCCGCAGTTCCACGACCGGTTGTGGCTCTCGCCGTCCCGGTTGCCCTCCCCGTTGGCGTCGTTGTGCTTGTCGTTGTACGCGACCAGGTCGTGCAGGGTGAAGCCGTCGTGGCAGGTCACGAAGTTTATGGAGGCGAGCGGACGGCGGCCGTCGTCCTGGTAGAGATCCGAGGAGCCGGTGAGCCGGCCCGCGAACTCGGCGAGGGTGCGCGGCTCACCCCGCCACAGGTCCCGTACCGTGTCGCGGTACTTGCCGTTCCACTCGGTCCACAGGGGCGGGAAGTTCCCCACCTGGTAGCCGCCCTCGCCGACGTCCCACGGCTCCGCGATCAGCTTCACGCGCGAGACCACCGGGTCCTGCTGCACCAGGTCGAAGAACGACGACAGGCGGTCCACCTCGTGGAACTGGCGCGCCAGAGTGGCGGCCAGGTCGAAGCGGAACCCGTCGACGTGCATCTCCTCCACCCAGTAGCGCAGCGAATCCATGATCATTTGTAGGACGTGCGGGGACCGCATCAACAGCGAGTTCCCCGTCCCCGTGGTGTCCATGTAGTAGCGCGGATCCTCGGCCAGCCGGTAGTACGACGCGTTGTCCAGGCCTTTGTAGGAGAGCGTCGGGCCCAGATCGTTGCCCTCCGCCGTGTGGTTGTAGACGACGTCGAGGATGACCTCGATACCGGCCTGGTGCAGCGCCCGCACCGCCGACTTGAACTCCAGGACCTGCTCGCCCCGGTCGCCCCACGACGCGTACGTGTTGTGCGGGGCGAAGAAGCCGATCGTGTTGTAGCCCCAGTAGTTGTTCAGGCCCATGTCGACCAGACGGTGATCATTGACGAACTGGTGGACCGGCATCAACTCGAGAGCGGTCACGCCCAGTTCGGTGAGGTGCTCGATGACCGCCGGGTGCGCGAGCGCCGCGTACGTGCCGCGCAGCTCGTCCGGGAGCGCCGGATGGAGCATCGTCAGGCCCTTGACGTGAGCCTCGTAGAGCACCGTCTCGTGGTACTCGGTGCGCGGCAGGCGGTCGTCGGCCCAGTCGAAGTAGGGGTTCACGACGACCGACGCCATCATGTGCGGCGCCGAGTCGAGATCGTTGCGCTCGTCCGGCTTTCCGAACGGATAGCCGTACACCGCCTCGGTCCAGTCGATGCGCCCGCTGATGGCGCGCGCGTACGGGTCGAGGAGCAGCTTCGCCGAGTTGCAGCGGAGCCCGCGCGCGGGCTCGTAGGGGCCGTGCGCCCGGTAGCCGTACCGCTGCCCCGGCATGATGCCGGGGAGGTAGGCATGCCGGACGAACGCGTCGGACTCCCTCAGCTCCACCGCTGTCTCCGAGCCGTCGTCGTGCAAAAGGCACAACTCGACGCGGTCCGCGGCTTCCGAGAAGACCGCGAAGTTCGTACCGGCACCGTCGTACGTGGCGCCGAGTGGATACGCCTGTCCAGGCCACACCTGCATGCTGACGACTCTTCCACTTCCGGCCCGGTGCTCCGGGCGACACCAGTGAGTCTCTCCCCCGAAAGTGGCGGAACCACCTACGAGTTGGACCCCTCTTACAGGAAGACCACGTAATACCGGTATGCCCGAGCGTGGGACTGCCGGAGAAGCAGGGGGTAGATGTGCGCGAGCTAGCAAGACGCCATCTCGGAAAGCTGGTGGCCACGGTGGCGCTCGCCGTCACCGGTGCCGCCGTCGCGGTGGGCGCGAGCCTGCCGGACGACACGGGGGGAGCGGGCGACGCGGCCCGGGCGGGCGCGTCCCAGCAGGATGCGGTGGCCCCGGCGGGCAAGGTAGAGGCGGCCCCGGCCGAGGGCGAGAAGGGGGTCGGCAGGGACCCGCTCACCGACGCCGAGATCGACCGAGCCGGGCAACTGGCGGTGGCCAACAACAATCTGCGCAGGAACGCACGGGACGTGGAGGGCGACCGTGGCCCGCAGCACCTGTCCACGAACCTGACGGAGATCGACCCGGGCCTGACCGGCGCGGGCGCCGCACAGCGCCGCGCGGACGTCGTCTCCTACGACTACAAGAGCGACTCCGTCGTCACCAAGACCGTGAACCTCGACACCGGAAAGGTGGAGGACACCCGGACCGACCAGGGCGTGCAGCCGCCGCCCAGCCAGGCCGAACTCGCCGAGGCGGCGCAGCTGTTGATAGCCGACCGGCTCGGCGCCGACCTGAAGAGCGACTACAAGGACGCCACCGGCAAGCAGCTCACCGACGCCGGCCAACTGCAGGTCAGCGGCATGGTGTTCCGCAAGGAGACCGTCGTGAAGGTCCCCGTCGGCCTCACCGACTGCGGCAAGCACCGCTGCCTGCGCGTCGTGGCCAAGGTCAAGAGCGGGCCCTGGATCGACACCCGCGCCCTCGTCGTCGACCTGAGCGAGCGCACGGTCGGCCGCCTCTCCTGAGAGCCGCCGCGGCACCGAACCCTCCACATACTCCTCCTGCACAAGGGAGCCCTTCCGTATGCACGTCATCAGAGTCCGGCGCGCCCGCAAACGGCCCGCTGCCGCCCTCTCCGGCCTCGCGGTCACCGCGCTGCTCGGCACCGCCCTCGCCACCGCTCCTTCCGCCACGGCCGTGCCCGCGGCCCCACGCCAGGCGCCCGCGGCCGCCGCGCCGGCCTGCTCGGCCGCGTACCAGATCGAGCAGACCCTCGACGGCGGTACCACCTGGCGCATGTGCTGGCACTACAACACCCTCTCCGGCCTCGTCCTGGACGACGTGAGCTACCAGCCGAAGAGCGAGCCCAAGCCGATCCGTGTCCTCACAAGTGCCCGGCTCGCCCAGGTCCATGTCCCCTACGACGACGGGGAGGCCGAGTACGACGACGTCACCGGCACCGACTTCGGCCAGGCGCTGCAGAACCTCAAGCCGGCCGAGTGTCCCGGCGGCACCATCAAGACGGTCAAGGTCCCCGACATGGGCAATGTGAAGGGACTCTGCACCACCACGCGTGCGCGCGGGCACGCGTACCGGCTCAACGACGACGAGTCGACCGGCGGCAGCGGCAAGCTGTACAGCGCCCAGGGCAAGGACCTGCTGGTCTACACCGTCAACAAGGCGTCCTGGTACGAGTACATCACCGAGTGGCGCTTCTCCTCCGACGGCACCATCACCTCGAACGTCGGTGCCACCGGCAGCCTCTCCCCGTACGACTACAAGGGCACCGACGGCAAGGGCTGGCCCATCGGCAAGGGGGCGAGCGCCTACGCCGAGAGCCACAGCCACAACGTCTTCTGGCGGCTCAATTTCGGCCTCGACGGCTCGAACAAGAGCAAGGTCGAGCAGTACGACTCCAAGGTGACCGCGCCGCGCGGCAGCGGTGTGCCCACCACGAAGACCACCAGGACCCCGGTGACCAAGGAACTCGCCGGTGACGTCAAGGACATGCGCTGGTGGCGCGTGGTCTCCACCGCCGGCAAGAACAAGGACGGGCACCCCAGGTCCTACGAGTTCGTGCCCGGGCGCTCGGCCAGGTTCCCCGGGCGCTCGTTCACCAAGCACGACGTGTACTTCACCGAGTACAAGAAGTGCGAGCAGTACGCGAGCAACAACCCCGCGGCGAACTGCGGCGGCACAAGTGTGGACAAGTGGGTCGGAGGGCAGACGCTCAAGAACCCGATCACCTGGGTCAACATAGGGTTCCACCACATCGCCCGGGACGAGGACCAGCAGCCCATGCCGGTGCACTGGCAGGGCTTCTCGCTGGCCCCCAGGGACGTGACCGCTATGAGTCCGCTCACGCCCGCCGACCTCGCGGATCAGAACGGCGTTCCCAGAAACGGAAGTTGAGAAACTCTCCTCACCATCGGGCTGCACCGCCTGCCGCTCCCGGAGTACCCTTCCTTGATCGTTGCTGGGGGAGTGCTCGACAAGCTCGGGGGAGCGGAAGGCGGTGCGGAGCGGGTGAGCTCGGGAGGTCTTGAGCTGCCCCCTGGTGACGAGGGTCACGAGGGCCAGGAGGGTTCCGGGGCGGCCGCCACGGACATCCCGCCCGGAGCGGTGTCGCTGGCTCGGCCCATGGATGTGGGATCGCAGATCGGCCCCGAACTGGACTGGGGCGCCGACGCATGGCGTGAGGTCCGTACGCGCGCCCAACGAGCCGGGCGCGCGTACATCTGGCTGAATCTGGTCGAGCAGCGGCTGCGCGCCGTCGTCGCGGCCGTACTGCGGCCCGTCTACGAGCCCGTGCACGGCGACGACTGGGTCGTCGCCGCCGCCGGGCCCGCCGGGCAGGAGTGGGTGCAGCGGGCCGTCGCCGTGCGCGAGGTCAGCCGCCGCAAGGGCTATCTCCTCGATCCGGCCGACGACAACGTGCTGTCGTTCCTCACGCTCCCGCAGCTGCGCGAGCTGATGGTGCAGCACTGGCCCTGCTTCGAGCCGTACTTCGACGACCGGCGCGACGTCGAGCTCGCCCTGGACGAGCTGGAGGTCACCCGCAACGTGGTCTCCCGCAACCGCGCCCTGAACGAGACGGTCCTCGCCCAGGCCGAGCGCGCCTCCGCCCGCCTCCTGGAGATGCTCGGCGCGGGCTCCGACGTCCCCTCGGCCCGCCGGCTGCCCATCGACGCCGTCGAGGACCTGGTCGGCGACCGGTTCGCGGACGTCGTCGGAGTGCACTCGGACCGGGTGCGGCTGCTGCGCCAGTTCCCGGCCGAGGACATCTTCGGCGGCGCCCGGCGCCTCGACGCGATCGGGATAGGACTGAACCTCCTCGTCCAGAACTTCTCGGGCCGCCGCCTGATCCGCCTCGCGGAATCGGGCTGCCGCACCCGGCTCCTCTTCCTCAACCCGGCCTCCAGCTCGGTCAAACGGCGTGAGCGGGAACTCGGACTCAAACGGGGCGAGTTGAGCCGCGCCGTCGAGATGAACATCCTGCACATGCGGCGGGTCCGGGCCCGGCTGCGCGATCCCGGCGCGTTCGAGATCCAGGTCTTCGACGAGACGCCGCGCTTCACCGCGTACCTCGTCGACGGCGACGGTTCGGACGGCGTCGCGGTCGTCCAGTCCTACCTGCGCCGCACCCGCGGGATGGAGGCGCCGGTCCTCGTGCTGCGCGGCGGCGGCCGCGTGGTCAGGACCAATGCCTCGGCCGAGGCGGGCGAGAACGGCCTGTTCGTGACATACCGGGACGAGTTCGAGCAGGCGTGGGCGGACGGCCGCCCGGTCTCGTGAACGCCCTCACGGCCGCGGAAGACCGGCGCCGGACGGATTGTCAGTGGCGCGTGCGAAGGTGGTGGTCACTGGGGGAACGCACCACGAGAAGGGGGCTGCCATGGGCTGGCACCGGGAGCTGATGGTCGGCTTCGACCTGGAGACGACGGGGACGGATCCGCGCGAGGCGCGCATCGTCACGGGCGCCGTCATAGAGGTCAGGGACGGCACGGTCCTCGGCCACCGGCAGTGGCTCGCCGACCCGGGCGTACCGATCCCGGACGAGGCCGTCGCCGTGCACGGGATCAGTAACGAGAGAGCGAAGGCGGACGGCGAACCGGCCGACCGGGTGGCCGACGCCCTCGCCGAGGTGCTGGTCGGGTACTGGCGCACAGGCGTCCCGGTCGTCGCGTACAACGCGGCGTTCGATCTGACCCTGCTCTCCGCCGAACTGGCGAGGTACGGCCTCGCCTCCCTGCGCGACCGCCTGGGCGGCATGGACCCGGCCCCGGTCATCGACCCGTACACGATCGACCGCACCGCCGACCGCTACCGCCGGGGCAAGCGCAACCTCGAGGCGGTCTGCACCGAGTACGGCGTCCCGCTGGACGCCGCGCACGACGCCTCGGCGGACGCCCTGGCCGCGGCGCTCCTCGCTCGCGCGATAGGCGACCGCCACACGAAGATCGCGTCCCTCGGCCCGGCGGAACTGCACCGCCGGCAGGTGGAGTGGTACGCGGAGTGGGCGAAGGACTTCCAGAGCTTCTTGCGGAGAAAGGGCGACGAGGGGGCGGTGGTGGACCCGGCATGGCCGATACGCGAACTCACCCCACACAGCCCGTCCGGCGTTTGAGGACTGGGGGTCCGGGGCGAAGCCCCGCGCGCACGGCGCCGCACCTGGACTCCCCACACAGCCCGTCCGGCGTTTGAGGACTGGGGGTCCGGGGGCGAAGCCCCCGTGCGAACGCCGCCGCACCCAATCTCAGAACGGATACCACCGCACGGAAGTGTCCCCGTCCCGCAACGACGCAACCCGCCGCCCGAACTCCACCCGGGCCGCAGGATTACTGACCGCATGCTGCGCAACCCACGCACAGGACGCCGTCTCCCGGGCCCCCCGCAACACCCCGCACCCCGACCACTCCCGCACATCCCACCCATACGCGGCAACAAACCCCGCATAAGCCGCCGCAGGCAACCCGTACCGGTCCAGCGACAGCGCCATGACGACCAGATCGTGCTCCCGCAGATCCGAGGAGAACGTCTCCAGGTCGACAAGGACGGGCCCCTCGGGCCCGATGTGCACATTGCGGGGCAGCGCGTCACCGTGAACGGGCCCGGGGGCGAGCCGGGGCGTCAGCGCGGCGGCCGCCGCCGCGAACCCGTCGCGCCGCTCGCGCAGATACGCCGCGTCCGCCGGATCGATGGCATCACCCGCGAGCCGCAGCCACCGCTCGACGCCGCCCAGCAACTCGCGCCGGGGCAGCGTGAACCCGGTCGGCTCCGGCAGCGCGTGCACCAGTTTGAGCAGCTCCGCCAGATCGCGCGGCTCCGCGGGCCGCACCGACGCCGGGATGCGGTGCCACACCGTCACCGGATGCCCGTCGACGACCAGTGGGTCGGTCTTCGCCGCCCGGACGGCCGGTACGCCGTGCTCGGCGAGGTAGGCGGCGATGGCCAGCTCACGGCGGGCCCGGTCGAGCAGCTCGGGCGCCAGATCGGTACCGCGGCCCACCTTGACGACGAGGTCGCCGGCCGCGAACACCGCGTTCTCCCCGAGCGCGAGCAACTCGGCGCCGGCCGCCGGGCCGTCCACGACACCCGACCGGGCCAGCACGTCCCGTGCCCGTACCTCGTCCATCACTAGCCTCCCGCGTTCCAGCCCGTACCGGCCCAGTCTCCCACCCGTCCGAATGTCTTGACGTCGTAGGACCGGGTCAGGACCATGACGGGGGCCGCCGGGACGGCCGGAAGCCGCATCGAGTGTTTCGTCCGAACCGCCCGAAGGAGTCGCATCCGTGACCTCGGCGACCGCACCAGCACGGACGGAGCGGCGTCGGCCCGCGTCCGGACCGAACAGAGAGCACGGGGCCTGGTTCCTGGTGCTCCCCGCACTGCTGCCGATCCTGGTCCTGAGCGTCGGCCCGCTGCTGTACGGGATCGGGCTCGCCTTCACCGACTCCCAGTCGGGCCGCACCGCGGCGACCCAGTGGGTCGGCGCCCTCAATTTCCGGGACCTCCTCCACGACACCCTCTTCTGGGAGTCCTTCCGCATCGGTCTGCTCTGGGCGGTCGGCGTCACGGTGCCGCAGTTTTTGCTCGCCCTCGGCCTCGCGCTGCTGCTCGATCAGGACCTCCGCCTGCGCTGGCTGGCACGGACGCTGGCGATCGTGCCGTGGGCGATGCCGGAGGTCGTCGTCGGCATCATGTGGCGCCTCGTCTACCACCCGGACGCGGGCGTCCTCAACGAAACACTGCGCACCTTCGGCCTCGGCGACGGCCGCGACTGGCTCACCGGCCTGAGCACCGCGCTGCCCGCCGTCATCGTCGTCGGCGTCTGGGCGGGCATGCCGCAGACCACGGTCGCCCTGCTCGCCGGGCTTCAGCACACTCCGCGTGAGCTGCACGAGGCGGCCGCCATGGACGGGGCGGGCGCCTGGCGCCGGTTCCGCACGGTGACCTGGCCGGCGATCAGGCCCGTGGCCCTCGCCATCACCGCGCTCAACTTCATCTGGAACTTCAACTCCTTCGCCCTGGTCTACGTCCTGACCAACGGCGGGCCCGGCGGCCGCACCCGGCTCCCCATGCTGTTCGCGTACGAAGAAGCCTTCCGCTACGGCCAGTTCGGCTATGCGGCGGCGATGGGCTGCGTCATGGTCGCCGTCATCTCGATCCTTCTCGCCCTCTATCTCGTGGGCCGTCTGAAGGGAGGCGACGAGCAGTGATGAAGCCCTCCGGGCCCGCCCGCGCGGGCCAGTACCTCGCGCTCGCGGCCTATCTCGTCTTCCTCGTCTTCCCGTTCCTGTGGCTGATCTCCACCGCGTTCAAGCCGCCACGCGAACTCGCGAGCCTGCACCCCACCTGGATCCCGAAAGACCCCACCTTCGCCAACTTCCGGCAGGCCTTCGACGAACAGCCCCTGCTGCGCGCGGCGGGCAACTCCCTGCTCGTGGCCGTCTGCGCCGCCGTGATCGCGATCGTCATCGCGACCCCGATGGCGTACGTCATGGCGCGCCACCGCTCGTTCGTGTCGCGGGCGGCGACCGGCTGGGTCGTGGTCAGCCAGGCGTTCCCGTTCGTCCTGGTGATCATCCCGCTGTTCCTCATCCTCAGGAGCCTGCATCTGATCAACGCCCTGCCGGGCCTGATCATGGTCTACGTGGTGTGGGCGCTGCCCTTCGCGCTGTGGATGCTCGTCGGGTATGTACGTGCTCTGCCACGGGAGTTGGAGGAGGCCGCCGCGGTCGACGGCGCGGGCCGGCTGCGCACCCTCGTGTCCGTGACCGCGCCGCTGCTCGCTCCGGGCATCGTCGCGACGGGCCTGTTCGCGTTCATCAGTGCATGGAACGAGTTCTTCTTCGCTCTCGTCCTGATGAAAACGCCGGAGCGGCAGACGCTGCCGGTGATCCTGACCCACTTCCTCGGCGCCGAGGGCGTCGCCGATCTCGGGCCGCTGGCCGCCGCCGCGTTCCTGGCGACGCTGCCGTCATTGCTGATCTTCTCGGTCATACAGAAGCGGATCGCGGGCGGCATGCTGGCAGGGGCGGTGAAGTGATGCGCAGAGTAGGGAAGTTGACGCTCACCATCGGCGCCGCCCTGACGCTCCTGCTCGCCGGCTGCTCGTCGGGCCCGGAACCGGCCGACGGCCGCGTCACCCTGGAGTTCCAGTCGCTGGCCTGGCAGCAGGAGTCCGTCGACATCAACAAGCGGCTGGTGAAGGAGTGGAACGCGACGCACCCCGACGTCCAGGTCAAGTATGTACAGGGCAGCTGGGACAGCGTCCACGACCAGCTGCTCACCGCCTTCGAGGGCGGCGAGGCGCCCGACATCATCCATGACGCCTCCGACGACCTGGCCGACTTCGCGTACGGCGGCTACCTCGCCGATCTGCGCGACCACCTGCCGTCGCGGCTCAAGTCCGACATCCCGCAGCGCAGTTGGGAGACGGCGACGTTCGGGGACGGGATCTACGGAGTGCCGTTCCTCCAGGAGCCGCGGGTGCTCATCGCCAACGCCGATCGGCTGAAGGAGTCGGGCGTGCGCATCCCGACCCCGCGGCGGCCGTGGAGCTGGGACGAGTTCCGCCGGATCACCGAGCGGCTCAGCGGCAAGGACACGTACGGGGTCGCCTGGCCGCTGAAGGAACCCGTGTCGGTGACGCTGAACCTGTCCCTGTCCACGGGCGGCCGGATGTTCCACCGGGGCGCGGACGGCAAGGTGACGGTCCGGTTCGGAGCGGCGGACGCGGTCGTGCCGCGCACCGTGCACGACCAGGTGAACACCGACGGCAGCGCGTCCGGTACGACGCTGGGGATGGGCGGCTCCGACACGCTGCCCGGGTTCTTCGCGGGCAAGTACGCGATGGTGCCGCTCGGCTTCTCGTACCGGCAGCAGATCGTGCAGCAGGCGCCCGAGGGGTTCGACTGGCAGGTGCTGCCCGCGCCCGCGGGGGCCGACGGCCTCACCCAGGGCGTCAGCCCCCAGACCCTCTCGGTCTCCGAGGACAGCCCGCACAAGAAGGAGGCGGCCGAGTTCATCGACTTCCTGCTCCAGCCGCGCAACATGGTGCGGCTCGCGCTCGGCGACTGGATGCTGCCCACCGGTACGCGGGCGCTCGCGGACCCCGCACTGCACACCGCCAAGAACGACTGGGCGACCGGCACCGCCCTCGCCGCGCAGCTGCGTTCGGCGCCCGCCCAGTCGGTGCGCGGCTACCCCGAGTGGAAGGACAAGGTGGCGACCCCCGCGCTGCAGGAGTACTACAGCGGCGCGATCGGGCTCGGCGAACTCCGGCACCGTCTGGTCGACGACGGGAACCTCGTGCTCGCGCGGTACCAGAGGTAGCCGGCCCGAGCGAAACGGTTGCACGAGACGTCTCGTCTCGCTTAGAGTACGGGCATGACGAACCCGGAACACTCACACCCCCGGCGCGCCCACATCGCCATGTTCTCGATCGCCGCTCACGGGCACGTGAACCCGAGCCTGGAAATCATCCGGGAGCTCGTCGCCCGCGGGCACCGCGTCACCTACGCGATCCCGCATCTCTTCCAGGAGAAGATCGCCGAGACCGGCGCCGAGCCGGTCCTGTACCGCACCACGCTGCCGGGCCCCGACGACGACCCGGAGGCGTGGGGGACGACGCTCCTCGACAACGTCGAGCCGTTCCTGGACGATGCGATCCAGGCGCTGCCCCAGCTCATCGACGCCTATGAGGGCGAGGGCGGGGCGGGCGTGCCCGACCTCGTGCTGCACGACATCACCTCGTACCCGGCAGCCGTCCTCGCCCACCGCTGGGGCGTCCCCGCGATCTCCCTCTCACCGAACCTCGTGGCATGGGAGGGGTACGAGGAGGAGGTCGCCGAGCCGATGTGGGCCGAGCCGCGGCAGACCCCGCGCGGCAGGGCGTACTTCGGCAAGTTCACCGCCTGGCTCACGGAGCACGGGGTGCGCAAGACCGCCGACGAGTTCGGGAGTCGTCCCGACCGCTCGCTCGTGCTCATCCCCAAGGCGCTCCAGCCGAACGCCGACCGGGTCGACGAGAAGACGTACACCTTCGTCGGCGCCTGCCAGGGAGACCGGTCCGCGCAGGGCGACTGGGAGCGCCCGGCCGGCGCCGAGCGCGTGCTGCTCGTCTCGCTCGGCTCCTCGTTCACCAAGCAGCCCGGCTTCTACCGCGCGTGCGCCGAGGCGTTCCGTGCTCTGCCGGGCTGGCACGTCGTGCTCCAGGTCGGCAGGCACGTCACGGCCGACGACCTCGGCGAACTGCCCGGGAACGTCGAAGTGCGCCAGTGGGTACCGCAGCTGGCGGTCCTGAAGAAGGCCGACGCGTTCATCACGCACGCCGGTGCGGGCGGCAGTCAGGAAGGGCTGGCCACCGCGACGCCGATGGTCGCCGTCCCGCAGGCCGTCGACCAGTTCGGCAACGCCGACATGTTGCAGGCCCTCGGCGTCGCCCGGCACGTCCCGATGGAGGAGGCGACGGCCGGCAACCTGCGCGCCGCGGTCCTCGCCCTCGTCGACGACCCGGAGGTGGCCCGCCGCCTCGCCGCGATCCGGCGGGAGATGGCGGGCGAGGGCGGCACGAGGCAGGCGGCCGACCTCATCGAGGCCGAACTGCCCGCCGCGTAGCGCCGGGCCGGTCGCTCACCGGCCGCGGTTGCGGCAGGGGCGCCTCGTCATGGGGCAGGCCCGGCAGCCGGTGCAGCCGCACGGTGCGGGTCGCCACGGAGGGTGACTCGCGCCCCTTGCACGTATAGGGACGCCAGTGGTCGAACCGCCCATGAGGTGATCCGTCCGTTTTGTTATTACAGAACCTTGTTGAACAAGTCACAGGTGTATGAAGGTCTTGATCTGGTCGCGTCAATCGGTCAGGGTTTCGTCTCAACCCCCGGAGATCTTCCGGAGATTGCCGGGGGCCGCACGAAATAACGCGCCCCCACGCGCGTAGAACCTCATCCCCCCACACAGCACCACGAGGAGACCTCTCTTCATGGCAGTTCACAAGCGTGCGCGCACGATGAAGCTGACCGCGGCGATAGCCACGACGGCGACGGCGGTCGGCGTGACGGTCTTCACCGGCTCTTTCGCCGGTGCCGCGGCTCCCGCCCAGGGCACGGTCTACGGTCTCGGCGCCAAGGGCGCCGTGTCCGGCAGCTACATCGTGCTGCTGGACCAGAAGGCCGACACCGCCGCCAAGAAGGACCTGGCCAAGGAGTACGGCGGCACCTTCAAGCGGAACTACACCTCCGCCGTCAACGGCTTCTCGGTGAACGGTCTCTCGCAGACCGAGGCCAGGCAGCTCGCCGCCGACAACTCGGTCGGCAAGGTCGTACAGAACAAGAAGTTCCACATCGACACCGTCCAGGACAATCCGCCCTCCTGGGGCCTGGACCGGATCGACCAGGCGGACACCGCCGGCGACGGCAAGTACACCTACCCCGACGCCGCGGGCGAGGGCGCCACGGCGTACGTCATCGACACCGGCGTGCGCATCAGCCACAAGGACTTCGGCGGCCGCGCCTCCTCCGGCTTCGACGCCATCGACAACGACGACAACGCCGACGACGGCAACGGGCACGGCACGCACGTCGCCGGCACCATCGCCGGCAGCGCGCACGGCGTCGCCAAGAAGGCGAAGATCGTCGCCGTCCGCGTCCTCGACAACGAGGGCTCCGGCACCACCGAGCAGGTCGTCGCCGGCATCGACTGGGTCACCCAGAACCACAAGGGCCCCTCGGTCGCCAACATGTCGCTCGGCGGCGGCGTCGACGAAGCGCTGGACGCGGCGGTGCAGAAGTCGATCGCGTCGGGCGTCACCTACGCGGTCGCGGCGGGCAACGAGTCGGCGGACGCCTCCACGTCCAGCCCGGCCCGCGTCCCCGAGGCCATCACGGTCGCCTCCTCCACGAGGGACGACGAGCAGTCGTCCTTCTCCAACTACGGCTCCGCGGTGGACATCTACGCCCCCGGCTCGGACATCACCTCCGACTGGAACACCGACGACAACGCCACCGACACCATCTCCGGTACGTCGATGGCGACCCCGCACGTCGTCGGTGCCGCCGCCGTCTACCTCGCCGGGCACCCGGACGCGGCCCCGGCCGACGTCGCGAAGGCGCTCACCGGCGGAGCCACCTCCGACGCCATCTCGAACGCGTCCGCGGGCACCCCGAACAAGCTCCTGAAGATCGTCGAGTAGGGCGGACTC
>NZ_BAAATS010000027.1:67625-147593 GCF_039533535.1 Streptomyces kunmingensis | reverse complement strand
ACCCCCACGGGGCGCGGCGGCCGCCCTGCCCTGTCTGCCTATCGTGTCCGTATGACGACCAAGAGATACGCGGCGCTGTTGCGCGGCATCAACGTGGGTGGCAGCAGGAAAGTCCCCATGGCCCAACTCCGGCCACTGATCGAGGGGTTGGGGTGCACCGATGTCCGCACCTACCTGCAGAGCGGCAATGTCGCCTTCGCGGCGGACGGCGGCGACGAGAGGTCGCTGGCGCGGGACGTCGAGGCGGCCATCAGCGGCGAGTTCGGCTTCGCCGTCGACGTCCTCGTACGGGACCACGCGTATCTGAAGGCGATCATGGAGGCCTGCCCCTTCCCGGCCGCCGAACTACAGGGCAAGCAGCTGCACGTCACGTATTTCTCGGAGCCGGTGACCGCCGAGCGATTCGCGGGCGTCGACCCGGCCGCGTACGAGCCGGAGGATTTCCGGCTCGGCGACCGCGCGCTGTACCTCTACGCCCCCGGCGGCCTCGGCACGTCGAAGCTGGGTGCCCAGCTGAGCCGCCCCGCCCTGAACAAGGGCCTGATCGCGACGAGCCGCAACTGGAACACCGTGGTCAAGCTGGTGGAGCTGACGGGCGGGGCGTGAGCGCGTCGAGCCGGGCCAGCTCCTGTGCGGTGAGCCGCACCTGTGCCGCGCCGAGGTTCTCCTCCAGGTGTGCGAGCGTTCCGGTGCCCGGCGTCGGGCACAGCACGGGGGAGTGGTGCAGCAGCCAGGCGAGCGCGATCTGTGCCGGGGTCGCGCCGTGCGCCGCAGCGACGGCGGCGCACACCGGATCTTCGGTGAGGCCCCCGTTGCCCAGCGGGAACCACGGCAGGAACGCGATGCCGTGCGCCTCGCAGAGCTTCAGCAGCGGCTCCGAGGCGCGGTCCAGGAGGTTGTAGCGGTTCTGCACGGAGACGATCGGGACGAGGTCCAGGTCGAGCGCCGCCCGCAACTGCTCGGCCGTGACCGAGTCGAGGCCCACGTGCCGGATCTTCCCGGCCGCCCTCAACTCCCCCAGCGCGCCCAGCTGTTCGGCCACCGGAACCCCGGGGTCGATCCGGTGCAACTGGTACAGGTCGATCCGCTCCAGCCGCAGCCGGCGCAGGCTCGCCTCGCACATCGCGCGCAGCCGCTCGGGGTGCCCGTCGATGTGCCAGGCCTCGGCCGAGTCCCGGACGACCCCGCCCTTCGTAGCGATCACGAGGCCGTCGGCGTACGGATGCAGGGCAGCGGCGACCCGCTCCTCCGCCACGTCCGGCCCGTAGTTGTCGGCGGTGTCGACGAGCGTCACACCCAGCTCCACGGCGCGGCGCAACAGCGCGGTGGCCTCCGCCCCGCTGCCGCGCGGACCCCAGTAGCCGGGCCCGGTCAGCTGCGCGGTGCCGTAACCGAGACGGCGTACGGGCAGGTCGGAGCCGATGCGCAGGGTCTGCGGCGGTGCGGGGAGCGTCATGGGCGCGACGGTATCCGAGGCCTTCCACGCCCCCGCGACCCGGCCCGCGGAAGCGTGAGAGGCTCGCGGGCATGCGCTATCTCATCATCGGAGCGGGAGCGGTCGGCGGGGCCATCGGCGGCCGGCTCGCGCAGTCGGGCCACGAGGTGGTCCTCGTCGCGCGGGGCAAGCAGTACGAAGCCCTGCGCGACCAGGGGCTGCAACTCAGGACCCCGGACGGACCGCACACCCACAGGCTCCCCGTCGTCGACGGGCCCGAGGCGCTCGGCATCCTGCGCGCCGACGACGTACTGATCCTCGCCGTGAAGACCCAGGACAGCGCCGCCGCGCTCGCCGCCTGGGGTGCCCGGCCCGTCGCGGGCGGCGGCACCGCGGCCCTGCGGCTGCCGCTGGTGTGCGCCCAGAACGGAGTGGAGAGCGAGCGCCTCGCCCTGCGCACCTTCCAGCGCGTGTACGCGATGTGCGTGTGGCTGCCCGCCACCTTCGTGGAGCCCGGCGTCGTGCGCGCCGACGGCACCCCGCTCACCGGCATCCTCCACCTGGGCCGCTACCCCGAGGGCAGCGACGACACCGCGCGGGCGATCGCCGAAGACCTGGAGCGGTCGCACCTCGAGGCGCCCGTCGCCGCCGACGTCATGCGCTGGAAGTACGCCAAGCTCCTGTCGAACCTGGCCAACTCCGTCGAGGCGGTCTCCGGCGTGATCGACAGCGAGGAGGGCACGGCTCTGTTCGAGCGGGCCCGCGCCGAGGGCGAGGCCGTGCTCGCGGCGGCCGGTATCGCGTACACACCGCAGGACGAGGAGCGGAAGGTGCGGGCCGACAAGATCCGCTTCGAGCCGTTCGACGGGGCGCCGCGCGGCGGCGGCTCCTCCTGGCAGTCCCTCCAGCGGGGCACCGGCACCATCGAGGCGGACTACCTCAACGGCGAGATCGCCCTCCTCGGACGGCTGCACGGCGTGCCGACCCCGGTCAACGACGTCCTCCAGGAGTACGCCAACGAGGCGGCGCGGAAGGGGCGTTCGGCAGGCGAGACCTCCGTGGCCGAGCTGACCGCCGCGGTCGACGCACGCCGGTAGGGCGCCTGTCGCGTTTGTTCAAGAGGAGCGGGCGGGTCGCGTCCTAGCGTCGGGGCCATGGAAGAACGTATGGACACCGTCCACCCGTACCTCGTCGAAGCCGCCGCCGAGGCCGCCCGCGTCGCCGCGGGCGTCACACCCGGCGTGCTCGGCACGCCGTCCGGCTGCGGCGACTGGGACGTGCGCACCCTCGTCAACCACTGGGTGGTGTACAGCTCCCACGGCCTGGAGCACCGCGCCCAACGTCTGGACCTGCCACAGGAGTTGACCGGGCGCGACTTCACCGCCGACGAGGACTGGGCCGCGCGCTACGCCGAACGGCTCGACCTGGCCGTCGCCGCGTGGGCCGCGCCCGAGGTCTGGGACGGCGACATCGACCTCGGGTTCGCCCAGCAGCCGGCCCCCGAGGTCGCCACCCTGCTGTGGGCCGAACTCGTCCTGCACGGCTGGGACGTGGCCCACGCCACGGGCCAGGACTTCACGCTGTCGGACGGCGGGGCCGCGCTGCTGCTCCATGTCGTGGAGAAGAACGCCGCGCTCTACCGCCAGTACGAGGGCTTCGCCGCACCCGTCGACGTGCCGCAGGACGCGTCCGTGTACGAACGGGCGCTCGCGACGAGCGGCCGGGACCCGCGCCCCGCGGCCCACGTCGTCTGAGCGGGGCGCTTCAGGACCCGGCGGACTCCCCGCGCCACGAGTCCCGCCGGGCCCGGCGCACGGCAGGGCCGACTCCCAGGCCGGCCGCGACGAACAGGACCCCGAGGAAGGCCCAGCCCGCCGCCCCGTGGTCGATGGCCGTGGCGGTCACCAGGGCCGGCGCGGCCATCGTCGCCGCGGCCTGGCCGGAGTTGAAGACACCCTGGTAGACACCCTGGGCGCGGGCGTCGGCGAGCCCGTAGCCGACCGTCCAGCCGCCCGCCGCGGACAGCACCTCGGCGAGGACCTGCACCACCGCGCCCACCACCAGGATCGCGAGCGCCCACAGCGGCGACAGGCCCGCCGTGCACGCGAACACCGCGCACGCAAGCGCCAGCAGCAGACCCGAGCGGCGCATCGCCCGTACCGCGCCCGGCAGGTCCTCGACGCCGCGCGTCGCCCGCACCTGGAGCAGCGCCACCAGCACACAGTTGACGACCATGATCAGCGCGGCCGACCAGCGCGGCGCTTGCGTGTGCTGCACGATCCACAGCGGCAGGCCCACCTCCAACAGGCTGTACTGCAGGGCCAGTACGGCGTTGAGACACGTCACGGCCAGGTACGGCAGATCGCGCACCGCCCGCAAAGAGCTCTCCGCGGGAGCATGGGCGTCGTCGACGGGTCGCCGCTTCTCGCCGCCCGGCAGCCGGTACACCATCAGCGCGGACACGACGAACGACACCGCATCCACGAGGATCAGCGCCGTGTACCCGGCCCGGCTGTCCAGCTGGAGCGCCAGCGCACCGAACGCGCCGCCCGCGCCCATGCCCACGTTGGTGACCATTCGCAGATGGGCCCGGCCCTCCACCCGCGTCCTGACCGGCAGCACATCGGCGTACAGCGCGTTGCGCACCCCCATGCTCGCCTGGCACAGCGCCGCGTAACCGATCGCCGTCGCCAGGAACGAGGCGTACGAGCCGATCACCGTGTACGCCGCCAGCATCACCCCGCACCCGATCCACAGCGCGGTCAGCACCGGCCGGCGCCCCCACCGGTCCGAGGCCCACCCCGCGGGCACGCCCGCCGCGATCCCGAAGAGGCCCGCCACCGTCAGCCCGACCCCGACCGTCGTGGCACTCAGCCCGACGACCCGCGTGAAGTACAGCACGCTCACCGGGAAGAACAGGCCGCGCCCGAACGCGTTGAGGAGGGTGAGCAGGGAGAGGCGCAGCAGCAGCGGATCGGTGGGCAGCATTCCGGCGAACCGGGTGGTGGGCCCGGCGTCGACGGACCGGTCCTCGGTCGGCGAAGTGGTCATGCCCACAGCGAACCGGGGTTCCGGCCCCTGCCGGTATTCCTTTAGCGTCCGGCTAAAGGGTCGGAGCGAGGGGGGAGCGCTGGGATGATCGAGTTCCGGTTCGTCGTCGGCGATCTGGCCCGTACGTCGTTCGCGTACTCGCCCCTCCAAGAGGCCGTGTACTCGCTGCGCTGCTGGTGCGACCCGGCTCGCTATCCGCATCAACGGCCCTGGCTGCGCCGCCTCGGCCCCGTCTTCCGGCAGCAGGACACGGAGCTGCTCACCGCGCTCATCGCGCCGAGCCTGTGGATCCCGGACTTCCTCACGCCCCGCCCCGACCGGCCGCGGCCGGCCTTCGCCGAGCAGCTCCGCGCGCTCGGCCGCACTCCGCCGCACGTACTGGTCTCCGACTTCACCGCCGCGTACGCGACCCACCCGCTGCCGCCCGTGGTGCGCCGTGGCCTCACCGATCCGGCCGCCTTCCTCGCTCGCGTCGTCGACGCTCTGGCGGCGTACTGGCGCGACTGCCTCGCCCCCGACTGGTGGCCACGCGTGCAGACCGTCCTCGAATCCGACCTGGCCCACCGCGGCAAGGTCCTCGCCGAAGCAGGCGCGGGCGGTCTCTTCGCGAGCCTGGACCCACGGCTCACCTGGAACGGCGAAGTCCTCACCCTGGTCAAGAAGTTCGACCGCCACCCCTGGCCGGAGGCCGACATCGAGATCGGCGGCCGGGGCCTCGTCCTGATCCCCACCATGTTCGCCCTCGGCGCGCACACCAACATCGACCCGGTACTGCCGCCCCTGCTCTGCTACCCGGCCCGGGGCCGCGCCACCATCTCCGAGACCCCGCCCCCGGCCACCGGCGAGGCACTCACCCGCCTCCTCGGCGCACCCCGCGCCCGCCTCCTGCATCTGCTGCGCGAACCGGCCTCCACCACCGAACTGGCCCACCGCCTGAGCGTCACCCCGGGCGCGGTCAGCCAGCACCTGTCGGTCCTGTACGACGCGGGACTGCTGACGCGGACCCGCAGCGGGCGCAGTGTGCGCTACGTACGCAGCGAACTGGGGGAGCGGCTGTGCGGGTGACCGGCCTGGGCGGTCAGGCCCCCGCCATCGCCAGTTCCCGTACCAGCGCCGTCTGGTAGCGCCGCAGCAGCACGCGCGCCACCTCCGGGGCCGGGCCGAGCACGTCGGCCAGGACGTCCGCCCCGGTCGCGCCGGAGGCGATGCGGTCGGGCAGGCGGCCCGGGGCCAGGACGTAGGGGGCGACCGCGACCCGGGCGCAGCCGAGGGCACGCAGCTCCCGTACGGCGTCCTCGGTGCGCGGGAGAGATGCGGAGGCGAACGCAGGCCGCACGGCGCACCAACCGGTGTGCCGCCACTCCCGCGCGATATCAGCGATCACTGCGATCGCCTCCGGGTCGGAGGAGCCCGCCGAGGCCAGGACGACCCCGGTCGTGGGCTTGTCGGCCGGGGTGAGCCCGGCCTCGTACAGGCGTCGTTCGAGAGCCGTGAGGAGGAGCGGGGAGGGGCCGAGGACGTCCGCCTGGCGGATGCGCAGCGAGCGCGGGGCCTCCCGCAGCACCGCCGGGATGTCGGACTTCGCGTGGAACGCGCGGGTGAGCAGGAGCGGGAGGGCGACGACATCGCGTACGCCGTCCGCCGCCAGGGACTCCAGCACCCCCTGCACCGACGGGATGTCGAAGTCCAGGAACGCTGTCTCCACCCGCACGCCCGGCCGCTGCGTCCGTACCTCGCGCACGAGGGCGTGCACCGTCGCGGCGTGCCGCGGATCGCGGCTGCCGTGGGCGATGACGAGGAGGACGGGCGGCGTGTGCATGAGGCGGCTCAGTTCCTGACGAGGAGGCCGCGGCTGCGCAGGACGCGGCGCTCCAGCGGGCTGAAGATCAGCAGGTCGATGACGATGCCGACGATCAGGATGAGCAGGATCGCCAGGAACACCATGGGCATGGAGGAGGCGTTGCGGCCGTTCTCCAGGAGCTGGCCGAGGCCGACGCCCAGGTCGGGCGAGGACGCGATGATCTCCGCCGCCATCAGGGAGCGCCAGGAGAACGCCCAGCCCTGCTTGAGGCCCGCCAGATAGCCGGGCAGGGAGGCGGGCAGGACCACGTGCCACAGGCCGCGCAGGCCCGTCGCGCCCAGGGTGCGGCCCGCGCGCAGGAACAGCGGCGGCACCTGGTCGACGCCGGAGACGAGGCCGTTGGCGATCGAGGGGACGGCGCCGAGCAGGATGACCGCGTACATCATCGAGTTGTTCAGGCCGAGCCACAGGACGGCCGGGGGGACCCAGGCCACTGACGGCAGCGACTGGAGGCCGGAGAGGATCGGGCCGATCGCCGCGCGCACGAACTTCACCCGCGCCACGAGCAGGCCGAGCGGCGTGCCGATGACCAGCGCGAAGAGGAAGCCGAGCAGGCCGCGCGAGACGCTCGTCCAGATGTAGCCGAGCAGCTCGCCCTTGAGCCAGGCCGTCTGCACCTCGTCCCAGACCGCGGACGGCGCGGGCAGCTTCGTCGGATCGTCGACGATCTTGAAGGAGACCAGCGCCTGCCACACCACGAGCACCACGAGGACCGCGGTGAGCGGCGGCAGGATCTTCTCGCGGAACGTCCGGCTGAACGGGACCCGGCCGGTGTCCACGCTGTCCAGGGCGTCGAGGCCGGCCTCCAGGCCCGCCAGGTCGTCCTTGCCGGCCTTGGTGGTCTTGGTGGTGGCCCCGGTGGTCCTGGCGAGGCCGTCCCGCTCGGCCTCGTCGACGGCGGCCGTCGGTTCAGTCCTTGCCATGGCGGCGGATCTCCCCACGCAGTTGTTCGGTGATCTCGACGGAGAGTTCGGCGACGTCGGCGTCCTCGATGCGGCGCGGCTGCGGGATGTCGACCGTCCACTCATGGGCGATGCGGCCGGGCCGCGACGACAGGAGCACCACGCGCTCGGCGAGCCGGACCGCCTCGCGCACGTTGTGCGTGACGAACAGGACGGACACGTTCGTCTCGCGCCAGATCCGGGTCAGCTCGCCGTGCAGCACGTCCCGGGTGATCGCGTCGAGCGCCGCGAACGGCTCGTCCATCAGCAGGAGTTGGGCATCCTGAGCCAGGGCGCGCGCCAGGGCGACCCGCTGGCGCATACCGCCGGACAGCTCGTGCACGCGCTTGCCGTACGCGCCCTGCAACCTGACCAGTTCGAGGAGTTCCTCGGCGCGCGTGCGCCGGTCGTTCTTCGCGACGCCCCGCAGTTTGAGGGCGAGTTCGATGTTCTTGCCCGCGGTCAGCCACGGGAACAGGGCGTGCTCCTGGAACATCAGGGCGGGGCGCCCGTCCGTCGCGATGGCGCCCGCCGACGGCCGGTCGAGCCCGGCCACCAGGTTGAGCAGCGTCGACTTGCCGCAGCCGGAGGCCCCCAGGAGGGTGACGAACTCGCCCGGCGCGACATCGAGCGTGATGTCGTCCAGGACGAGCTGGGGGCCGGCCGGTGTGGCGAAGGACTTCGAGACGTGCTCGATGCGGGCCGCCCTGCCGCCCGTAGCGACGGCGGAGTCGCCCGCCTTGGCGAGAGTCGTCGCCATGGTCGTCACCTCCTGGGAATCTCGTGAACTCGGCTTGTGAGCGGGTTACTTGACGCCGAGGCCGGCGTCGTCGACCTTGGCGCCGCCCTCGGCCGCGAGAACCTTGTTGAGCGGCTTCAGGTCGTAGATTCCGGCCAGGTCCGGCTTCTCCAGGAGGCCCGCCTTCACCGCGTGGTCCGCCTCGGAGTCGAGCGTCGAGGCCAGCGGGTCGTCCGTGAAGTCGATGGACTTCCACGCCGGGTCGAGCACGTTCGCGGGCAGCGGCTTGCCGGAGTCCTTCTCCAGCTGCTTGTTGGCGGCGGCCTTCGCCTCGTCCGGGTTGGACTTGATCCAGGCGTTGGTCTTCACCGAGCCGCGCAGCACGGCCTCGACGACATCGGGGTGCTCCTCGAGGAACGACTGCTTCACGATGATGTTCGTGATCACGAACTTCTTGTCGGGCCACAGATCCGACTCGTCGAGCAGCACCTTGGCGCCCCCGGCGACCAGCTTGGACGCGGTCGGCTCGGGCACCCACGCGCCGTCGATGGAGCCGGACTTGTAGGCATCGGGGGTGATCTTGTTGTCCGTGCGGACCACGGACACGTCGCCCTTGCCGGAGTTCGCGTCGACCTTCCAGCCCTTCTCGGCGATCCAGTTCAGGAACGCGACGTCCTGGGTGTTGCCGAGCTGCGGGGTGGCGATCTTCTTGCCCTTGACGTCGTCCAGGGACTTGATCTTCTTCGGGTTCACGACGAGCTTCACGCCGCCGGAGGCCGAACCGCCGATGATGCGCAGCGACTTGCTCTTGGACTTGGTGTAGCCGTTGATGGCGGGGGAGGGGCCGATCCAGCCGATGTCGATGGAGCCGCTGTTGAGCGCCTCGATCTCGGAGGGCCCGGCGTTGAAGACCTGGTACTTCGCCTGCGTGCCCTTGAGCTCCTTCTGGAAGAAGCCCTTCTGGTTGCCGACCAGGGCGGTGCCGTGGGTCAGGTTCCCGAAGTAACCGATTCTGACGGTGTCCGCGGAGAGGGCCTTGCCCTTGGCGGAGACGTTCTCCTTGGAGCTGTCGTCGCTGTCCGAGCCGTAGCCGCAGGCCGTCGCGGTGAGCGCGAGGAGCGGCAGTGCGGCGACGGCGACGAGGCCGCGGCGCGTGCGGGTGGAACGGTTGGCAGGCACGGGAGGCTTTCCTCTCGTTGGCCCGGCGGTCACGCGGTCAGGGCGTGGCCGGGAAGTCGGCAGGTCTTCGTTTTCGACGAACGGTGCGGGGGGTGTGGGCGCGCAGGCAGTGCGCGTACGTCTTCACGCACATCGCCCGACCCCGCCCTGTCCGCTGCCGAGGGCGCCGCTGCCGACGCGGCCGCCCTCCTTCGCGAACGTCCCGTAGTAGTCGATGGAGGTCATGTCAGAAGTCCCAGCCGTCCTCGTCGGCGACGGCGTCGACCGGCGTCTCGGCGGCGGCGAACGACTCGCCGGCCATGCCCGCCGCGAGGGTCGTGCCGTCCGCCGGGTCGATCAGCAGGAAGGAGCCCGTGCGCCGCGAGTCCGCGTAGTTGTCGAGCGCGAGCGGCTCGGCGGTGCGGACCTTGACGCGGCCGATGTCGTTGGCGACGAGCTGCCCCGGCTCGGGGTGCTGGGAGAGGTCGTCGAGCGTGAGCCGCGACGGGATCTCCTTGACGATCGCCTTCACGGTGCGGGTGGTGTGCTTGAGCAGCACCCGCTGGCCGACGACGAGCGGGGTGTCCGCGACGTGGCAGACGGTCGCCGTGATGTCCTGCGAGGTGGCGGGCGCATCCCCGCTCGGCACGATCAGGTCGCCGCGCGAGACGTCGATGTCGTCCTCCAGGAGGAGGGTGACGGACTGCGGCGTCCACGCCACGTCGACCGACTGGCCGAGGAGGTCGATCCCGGACACCTTCGAGGTGCGGCCGGAGGGCAGTACGGTGACGGACTCGCCGACACGGAACGTTCCTGCCGCGATCTGGCCCGCGTACCCCCGGTAGTCGGGGTGCTCGGCGGTCTGCGGCCGGATCACGTACTGCACGGGAAGGCGGGCGTGGCAGCTGGTCAGGTCGTGGCTGACCGGCACCGTCTCCAGGTGCTCCAGGACGGTCGGGCCGCCGTACCAGTCCATGTTGGCGGAGGGCTCCACGACGTTGTCGCCGGCCAGCGCCGAGATCGGGATCGCGGTGATCTCCGGGACGCCCAGGCCCGCCGCGTACGCGGTGAACTCCTCGGCGATCTTCGCGAAGACGCTCTCCTTGTACTCCACGAGGTCCATCTTGTTGACCGCGAGGACGACGTGCGGGACGCGCAGGAGGGCGGCGACGGCGGCGTGCCGGCGGGTCTGCTCGATGACGCCGTTGCGCGCGTCGACCAGGACCACGGCGAGATCGGCGGTGGAGGCGCCGGTCACCATGTTCCGCGTGTACTGCACGTGGCCCGGGGTGTCGGCCAGGATGAAACGGCGCCGCGGCGTGGCGAAGTAGCGGTATGCCACGTCGATGGTGATGCCCTGCTCGCGCTCGGCGCGCAGTCCGTCGGTGAGCAGCGCGAGGTCCGGCTCGGCGGCGCCGCGCGAACGCGAGGCGTGCTCGACGGCCTCCAGCTGGTCGGTGAGGACCGACTTGGAGTCGTGCAGCAGACGGCCCACGAGCGTGGACTTGCCGTCGTCGACGGAGCCGGCCGTGGCGAACCGCAGCAGGGTGGTGGCGGACAGGCCGGCCAGCTCTTCAGCAGCAGTGGTCGTGCTCATGGTTAGAAGTACCCTTCGCGCTTGCGGTCTTCCATCGCGGCCTCGGACATCTTGTCGTCGGCGCGCGTGGCACCCCGCTCGGTGAGCCGGGACGCGGCGATCTCGGTGATGACCTTCTCGATGGTCGTCGCGTCCGAGTCGACGGCGCCGGTGCAGGACATGTCGCCGACGGTGCGGTAGCGCACCAGCCGGGTCTCGACGCTCTCGCTGTCCTTCGGGCCGCCCCACTCGCCGGCGGTCAGCCACATGCCGTCGCGGCTGAACACCGGGCGCTCGTGCGCGTAGTAGATCTGCGGCAGGTCGATGTTCTCGCGGGCGATGTACTGCCACACGTCCAGCTCGGTCCAGTTGCTCAGAGGAAACACGCGGACGTGCTCGCCGGGCGCGTGGCGGCCGTTGTAGAGCTGCCACAGCTCGGGGCGCTGACGCCGCGGGTCCCACTGGGAGAACTCGTCGCGCAGCGAGAACACCCGCTCCTTGGCACGCGCCTTCTCCTCGTCGCGGCGGCCGCCGCCGAAGACCGCGTCGAACTTCTCCGCCTGGATCTTCTCCGTGAGCGGCAGCGTCTGGAGCGGGTTGCGCGTCCCGTCCGGGCGCTCCTTGAGGACGCCGCGGTCGATGTAGTCCTGCACGGAGGCGACGTGGAGGCGAAGGCCGTGCTCGGCCACGACGCGGTCGCGGTACTCCAGGACCTCGGGGAAGTTGTGCCCGGTGTCCACGTGCAGGAGCGAGAAGGGGATCGCGGCGGGCGCGAACGCCTTCAGCGCCAGGTGCAGCATGAGGATCGAGTCCTTGCCGCCGGAGAAGAGAATCACCGGCCGCTCGAACTCGCCCGCCACCTCGCGGAAGATGTGCACCGCCTCGGACTCCAGAGCGTCCAGGTGGCTGAGCGCGTAAGGGCTGTCGGTCTCCTCGGAGACAGTCACTACGGTCGTCATGCGGCGAGACCCCTTTCGGTGAGCAGCGCACGGAGCGCGGCCGCGGACTCCTGCACGGTCTGGTGGTGCGACTCGATGCGCAGGTCGGGTGCGTCGGGCGCCTCGTACGGGTCGTCGACCCCGGTGAGCCCGGAGAGTTCGCCCGCCGCCTGCTTGGCGTAGAGGCCCTTCACATCGCGTACGGAGCACACGTCCACCGGCGTGGCGACGTGCACCTCCAGGTACGCGGTGCCGCCGACCTGGTGGCGCTTGCGCACCGCCTCGCGGCTGTCCGCGTACGGGGCGATGACCGGGACGAGCGTCAACACGCCGTTACGGGCGAGGAGTTCGGCCAGGAAACCGATGCGCTGCACGTTCGTGTGCCGGTCCTCGCGGCTGAAGCCGAGGCCCGCCGAGAGGTACTCGCGGATCTCGTCGCCGTCGAGCACCTCGACGCGGTGGCCCTCGGCGCGCAGCGTGTCCGCCAGCTCGTTCGCGATGGTGGTCTTGCCGGCGCTCGGCAGACCCGTGAGCCAGATCGTGGCTCCGGTCACTTGCTTCTCCAAAGTCGGTGTGGACTGCGTGGGTCCGGTCGCCTCAGCCATGGAGGCCGCACTCGGTCTTGGCCCGGCCCGCCCAGCGTCCGGCGCGGGCGTCCTCGCCCTCCAGGAGGCGGCGGGTGCACGGGGCGCAGCCCACGGAGCCGTACCCGTCCATGAGGAGCGGGTTGGTGAGGACGCCGTGCTCGGTGACGTACGCGTCGACGTCGTCCTGCGTCCAGCGGGCGATCGGGGAGACCTTGACCTTCCGCCGCTTCTCGTCCCAGCTGACGACCGGCGTGTTCGCGCGGGTCGGGGACTCGTCGCGGCGCAGACCGGTCGCCCACGCGGCGTACTTGGTCAGCCCCTCCTCGAGCGGCTTGACCTTGCGCATCGCGCAGCACAGGTCGGGGTCGCGGTCGTGCAGCTTCGGGCCGAACTCGGCGTCCTGCTCGGCGACGGTCTGCCGCGGGGTGAGCGTGATGACGTTGACGTCCATCACGGCCTCGACGGCGTCGCGGGTGCCGATGGTCTCCTCGAAGTGGTAGCCGGTGTCGAGGAAGACGACGTCCACGCCGGGCAGGGCGCGCGAGGCGAGGTGGGCGACCACCGCGTCCTCCATCGAGGAGGTCACGCAGAACTGCTTGCCGAAGGTGCGGGTCGCCCACTGGAGGATCTCCAGGGCGGAGGCGTCCTCCAGGTCGCGCCCGGCCTGCTCGGCGAGCGCCTTCAGCTCCCGCGTACCTTCTTCGGTGTCCGACGAGATCTGAGCTGTCGTCATATCTGTTCCCCTCCACCGTCGTTGCGCTGAAGCCCCCGGGCCAGGAGCCCGAGGAACTTCAACTGGAAGGCCCGATTGCACGCCGCGCATTCCCACGCGCCGTGGCCGGCTTCGGCCGCCTCGCTGGGGCGCAGGTCCTCGTCGCCGCAGTAGGGGCAGTAGAAGGGGGCCGCGCGCTCGCTCATGAGAGGGCCTCCTCGGAGGCGCGGGTGGTCCAGGTGGCGAACCGCTCGCCGTCCTCGCGCTCCGCCTGGAAGCGCTTGAGGACCCGCTCGATGTAGTCGGGCAGCTCGGCGGAGGTGACCTTCAGGCCGCGGACCTTGCGGCCGAACCCGGCCTCGAGGCCGAGCGCGCCGCCGAGGTGCACCTGGTAGCCCTCGACCTGCTCGCCGTTCGCGTCGAGCATGAGCTGGCCCTTGAGACCGATGTCCGCGACCTGGATACGGGCGCAGGCGTTCGGGCAGCCGTTGAGGTTGATGGTGAGCGGCTCGTCGAACTCCGGGAGGCGGCGCTCCAGTTCGTCGATGAGCTGCGAGCCGCGCTGCTTGGTCTCGACGATCGCCAGCTTGCAGAACTCGATGCCGGTGCAGGCCATGGTGCCGCGCCGGAACGTGGAGGGACGGGCGGTGAGGTCGAGCGCCTCCAGGCCCTCCACGAGCGAGTCGACCTGGTCCTGCTCGACGTCCAGGACGATCATCTTCTGCTCGACCGTGGTGTGCACCCGGCCGGAGCCGTGCGCCTCGGCCAGGTCGGCGACCTTGGTGAGCGTGGCGCCGTCGACGCGGCCCACGCGCGGGGCGAAGCCCACGTAGAAGCGGCCGTCCCGCTGCCGGTGCACACCGATGTGGTCGCGCCACTGCGAGGAGGGCTGCTCGGGGCCGGGACCGTCGATGAGCTTGCGGCCGCCGAGGTACTCGTCCTGGAGGACCTGGCGGAACTTCTCCGGGCCCCAGTCGGCGACGAGGAACTTCAGGCGGGCGCGGTTGCGCAGGCGGCGGTAGCCGTAGTCACGGAAGATCGAGATGACGCCCTCGTAGACGTCTGGCACGTCGTCGATCGGCACCCAGGCGCCCAGGCGCACCCCCAGCTTGGGGTTGGTGGACAGGCCGCCGCCGACCCACAGGTCGAAGCCGGGGCCGTGCTCGGGGTGGACGACGCCGACGAAGGAGACGTCGTTGATCTCGTGTACCACGTCGAGCAGCGGGGAGCCGGAGATGGCCGTCTTGAACTTGCGGGGCAGGTTCGAGTACGCCGGGTTGTTCAGGACACGGCGCTTGATCTCCTCGAGAGCCGGGGTGGCGTCGATGATCTCGTCCTCGGCGATGCCGGCGACCGGCGAGCCGATCATCACGCGCGGCGTGTCGCCGCAGGCGGTGACGGTCGACAGGCCGACGGCCTCGAGCCGGTTCCAGATCTCGGGCACGTCCTCGATCCGGATCCAGTGGTACTGGACGTTCTGCCGGTCGGTGATGTCGGCGGTGCCGCGGGCGAACTCCTGCGAGATCTCGCCGATGACGCGCAGCTGCCGGGTGGTCAGGCGGCCGCCGTCCACGCGCACGCGCAGCATGAAGTACTCGTCGTCCAGCTCCTCCGGCTCCAGGACGGCGGTCTTGCCACCGTCGATCCCGGGCCGGCGCTGGGTGTACAGACCCCACCAGCGCATGCGTCCGCGCAGGTCACCGGGGTCGATGGAGTCGAAACCGCGCTTGGAGTAGATCGTCTCAATGCGTGTCCGCACATTGAGACCGTCGTCGTCCTTCTTGGTCTGCTCGTTGCCGTTGAGCGGCGTGAAGTGGCCCACGGCCCACTGGCCCTCGCCACGGTGACGGCTCACCTTGCGGCGGGGCGCGGCGGCAGCGGGGTTTTCGGGGGTGGAAGCCATGAATGTACGTCCTTAACAAGCAGGCTTGGGCGGCTCTGACCAGCACACTTCGCGCCAGGGCGCGGCGGTGCGCTAGGAGATCAGGTACATCGGGGAAACGTCGGCGGGGCTGGTTCTCTCAGCGCGCCGGACAGATGGCGCTGGACATGCGGCCGTAGTCGACGTGCCGTCGACTCACCAAGGCGATTCCAGCTGTAGACATGACGGAAGCGTGTCATGGGACTTTGGGCCCGGTCCACCATTGTCCGTCATTCGGACGCAGATGTCCCACATCGTGGACAATGGTGGTGTCGATCACACGCCGGTCCGGCGAAACGTCTGGTTCGCCCGCATTGAGGTCGGGTGGGGGGTCGGGCGAAGGTCTGGCGAGGGTCGGGCAGAGGTCGGGCGAAGGTCAGGCGGAAGGAAACGCTCCGGGCCACGGCCCCGGAGCCGCCACCTCCGGTTCCTCGCCGGTCTCCGTCCGGAACAAGCGGAACCCGCGCCGCTGGTAGTTGGCCATCGCGTGCTCCCCGTCGAGGCTGCACGTATGGAGCCACACCCGCTTCGTCGGCGTCCGCTCCGGCCACCGCCCGGCCAGGTCCCAGGCGCGCGCGATGCCGTACGACAACAGGTGCCCGCCGATCCGCCGGCCCCGGAACGCCGGAACGAGCCCGAAGTACACGATCTCCACGGCGCCGTCGTCCTGAGCCGCCAGCTCGACGTACCCGGCCGGTGTCCCCCTGTCGTACGCGACCCACGTCTCGGTGCCCGGCCGCTCCAGCTGCTCCTGCCACTGCGCGTACGACCAGCCGAGCCGGTCGATCCACTTGATGTCGCCGCCCACGGACGCGTACAGAAAACGGCTGAACTCGGGTGAAGGCACCTCGGCGCGCACGATGCGCACACCGTCGCCCACGGGCGGGGTGGCGGGGCGCAGATCGGAGGGCGAGGTCTGTTCCAGCGACCACGTGGTGACGGTGACGACGTTGCTGCTCATGCGGCCCATGGCATCACGGGGCGGGCACCGCGGCCAAGGTGTGTCAGAAGGCGGGCGTCCGCGCTCGGCGGATCGCCGGCGCCGTGGAGTGCGGCAGCAGATCCGTCGGGTCGTCCGGCAGCAGCACCTCCACGTCCGCGTCCTCCAGGAAGCGGTACGGGCGGTGCGCGAGCAGGCCGCCGAGATAGCGGCGCACCCGGGACATCTCCGCGCGCACCGTCACCGTCCGCGCCGGATCCCCGAACAGGTCCTCGGCCAGGCCCGCCGCGCCGCGCCCGTCCCGGTGCCGGGCCAGCAGGAACAGCAGCTCGGCATGGCGCGGGCTCAGCTCGTGCGTCCAGGCGCCGGCCGGGCCCGCCACCTCGACCGACCAGCGGCGCGGCCGGCTCACGTCCAGGAGTATGCGGGTCGCGGCGAGCGGCTCCGGGGCGCCGTCCACCAGGAGCAGCCAGCCGCCGGACAGTGCCGCCGCCCTGCACGAACCCAGCGCCGGAATCCAACACGGGCCCTCGGACAGCGACTTGGGCAGCGCCACCCGGTCGATCAGCGGCATCCCGGTCACCGCCGCCGTCCAGCCGTTCCCGTCGACGGCCAGCGCCCGGCCGCCGATCCGCGCGAGGGCCGGCGCCGCCACCGCCCGCAGCCGCTCCAGCGTGCCCACGTGCAGCTCGCGCAGCCGCGCCTCCGCGAGCTGCGCCACCGACCGCACCCACGACAGCGTCGCCGGGTGCATCGTCTCCAGCGGGCCGCTGACGTCCACCACCCCGAGGAGCCGGCCGTCGCGCGGATCCGTCACCGGCGCGCCCGCGCACGTCCACGGGTCGTGGGACTGCACGAAGTGCTCGGCGGCGAACACCTGGACGGGACGGCGGGTGACCAGCGGCGTCCCCACCCCGTTCGTGCCGACCACGTCCTCGGCCCACAGCGCGCCCACCTCGAAACCGAGCCGGTCGCCCTTGCGCAGCACGCCCGGATGCCCCTCGCGCCACAGCAGCCGGCCCTCGGCGTCGCTGATCACCATGATGTGCTGCGCCGCCTCGGCCACCGACACCAGCGCCTCGCGCAGCACCGGCAGGACCGGCAGCAGCGGCGAGGACCGGCGCCGCTCCGCCACCTCGTCGACACCGAGCAGACCCGAGCGGAAGTCGTGGTCCGGATCGACGCCGCCGCGCAGCATCCGCCGCCAGGACTCGCCGATCTCCGGCCGGGGCATGACCGGCGGCCGCTGCCCGGTGAGCATCGCGTCCCGCACACCCTTGAGCAGCCGGGACGCCGACGCCGCGTCCATCGCGGTCAGCCGCGCCAGGTCGATCGTCGAGTCCATCTTCATGCCTGAATCCTCGGTATACGGGGCGTTGCGCCCATCGTGCACCGTGGCGTCATGGCGGGGGAGGGCCTTGGGGGAAACGTTGCAACCCCCTGCAACCCTGGTGAACGACGGTACGGCGATTGAAGATGAGACCAACGCCGCCACGGTGGCGTTCAAGCTCCTCAAGGGGTTTGCAGGCGGGGATGGTGCCGTGTCGGCGCAGCACCATCCCCGCTCCCACGCTTTCGGAGACAGGCTCTCAGTCCACCGGGCGGGCGCGCTCCACGATCTCCGCGAGCGCCAGCGTGTGCGGCAGCGTCCCGAACCCCGCGCCCGAATCCCCGCCGAGCCGCGACGCGCAGAAGGCGTCCGCCACCTCGGCCGGCGCGTACCGCACGAGCAGCGAGCCCTGGAGCACCAGCGCGATCCGCTCCACGAGGCGCCGCGCCCGCGCCTCGATACCGTCCAGGTCACCGAGTTCGGTCAGCAGGTCCTTCACGGCGGCGTCCAGGCGGTGATCGGCGCCGCGGGTCGCTGCGACCTCCAGCAGGAAGGCGTTGAACGCCGCCGGCTCGCGCTGCAACGCCCGCAGCACGTCGAGGGCCTGCACATTGCCCGACCCCTCCCAGACCGAGTTCAGCGGCGACTCGCGCAGCAGCCGCGGCATGCCCGAGTCCTCCACGTACCCGTTGCCGCCGAGACACTCCAGGGCCTCGGCCGCGACCGGCGTGCACCGCTTGGTCACCCAGTACTTGGCGGCCGGCACGGCGAGCCGCAGGAACGCCCGCTCCTGCTCGTCGCCGCCCTCCGCCCGGTCGTACGCCGCCGCGAGCCGCAGCGCCAGGGTCGTCGCGGCCTCCGACTCCAGGGCCAGGTCGGCCAGCACGTTCCGCATCAGCGGCTTGTCCAGCAGCCTGCCGCCGAACGCCTCGCGGTACGTGCAGTGGTGGATCGCCTGCGCGACCGCCTGGCGCATCAGCGCGGCCGAGCCGAGCACGCAGTCCAGTCGGGTCGCCGCGACCATGCCGATGATGGTGCGCACCCCGCGCCCCTCGTCCCCGACCCGGCGCGCCCACGTGCCGTCGAACTCGATCTCGCCCGACGCGTTCGACCGGTTCCCCAGCTTGTCCTTGAGCCGCTGGATCGCGAACGGGTTGCGTGCGCCGTCCGCCAGCACACGCGGCACGAGAAAGCAGGTCAGACCCTCGTCGGCCTGCGCGAGCACCAGGAACCCGTCCGACATCGGCGCGGAGCAGAACCACTTGTGCCCGGTGAGCGCGTACGTCCCGTCCTCGGCGAGCGCCGCCGCCCGCGTCGTGTTGGCCCGTACGTCGCTGCCGCCCTGCTTCTCCGTCATCGCCATGCCGAAGAGCGCCCCGGCCTTCTGGGACGCGGGCCGCAGCCCCGGGTCGTAGACGGTGGAGGTGAGCCGCGGCTCCCACTCCGCGGCGAGGTCGGGCCGCGCGCGCAGCGCGGGGACGGCCGCGTGCGTCATGGACAGCGGACACAGATGCCCGGCCTCCACCTGCGACCACACCAGGAACGCGGCCGCGCGCCGCAGATGTCCGGCCGGCCGCGTCCACGCCGCCGTCAGGCCCGCCGAGACGCCCTTGCCGAGCAGACGGTGCCAGGCCGGATGGAAATCGACCTCGTCGACGCGGTGCCCGTAAGGATCGTGGGTGCGCAGTACCGGCGGGTACGCGTTCGCCAGGCGCCCCCACTCGCGTGCCTGGGCGGAACCGGCGGCGCGACCGAGCACCGTCAGTTCCGCCCGGGTCCCGTCCAGAAGGTCCGGGTCCAGATGCCGCTCCAGGCCCTCGGTGAGGACCCGGTCGGCGGCGAAGACGTCGTACCCGACCAGGGGCGGTGGCTGATTGGTCACCGTGTGCGTGCTGCCCGACATGACAGCGAACCTACCGGCGGCGCGGCCCGCCCCGCGACCGCGCCGCCGGCCGTCAACCGGCCAGACGGGCCATCGGGCCCACCCCGCTCCGGACGGCCGCGGTCTCGGGCTCGGTCTCGGGCTCGGCCGACGGCGGCCAGCCCTCCCGGTAGACGGTGTCGAGATAGCGTTCGCCGAGGTCCGGGGCGATCGCCACCGCCGTCATGCCCCGCCGGCCGTGCTCGTCGAGCCACCGCCGGGCGCCGCTGACCACCGTGCCGGTCGAGCCGCCGAACAGGAAGCCCCGGCTCGCCAGGGACCGGCAGGCGCGGACGGTGTCCGTCTCCTCCACGTGCACCACGTCGTCGATGTACGACACGTCGAGCATGGGCGGCGGCACGCTCGTGCCGAGCCCGGGGATGAGCCGGCGGGCGGGCGCCCCGCCGAAGCTCACCGAGCCGACGCTGTCGACGGCGACGATGCGCACCCGGCGCTTCCACTGCCAGAACCACCGGGCGCACCCCATGAGCGTGCCCGTGGTGCCGGCTCCGACGAACAGGACGTCCAGGCGCGGGAAGTGGTCCGCGATGGCCGGCGCCGTGGTGCGGTAGTGCGCCTTCCAGTTGGCCTGGTTGTTGTACTGGTCGAGCCACACGTACCGCTCGTCGGCCGCGCACAGTGCCCGTACGTACGCGCGCCGAGCGCCGAGCAGCCCTTCGTTGCCGGCCGGGTCCTCGATGACGTGCACCCGGGTGCCGAGCGCCTCCATCATCCGGATGGTCGGCTGGTTGCAGCGCACGTCGGTCACGCACAGGAACCGGTGGCCGCGGCTGGCCGCGATGATGCTGAGCGCCACCCCCAGGTTCCCGGACGACGACTCGACGAGCACCGAACCGGGCCGCAGGCGGCCGTCGCGCTCGGCGGCGTCCACCATCTCGCTCGCGGCCTTCAGTTTGATCGAACCGGCGAAGTTGAACCCCTCGCACTTCAAGTACAACGGCAGCCCCAGCGCGGCCCGCAGGTCGACGTAGAGCTGCTCCTCATTGAACCTCGCAGGATCGGAAATGACAGACATGGTTCCCCCCTCTTGTGCCCCCGTGATCCCCCTCGTGCGCCACGAGCGGCCGTCAGCCGTACCGGCTCAGCTCATGGAAAAACCCTTCTACGACGTGGAGTTCGCCGCGTCGGGCGACCTCGTCGTGGACGAACCGGCCGACCGCGAGGTCGAGTACCCCCAGTCCGAACGGTGAGAACACCACCGTGCGGTCCGCGGGCGCCGTGACCCGTCCGGTCAGAACGTCCTCCAACGTGCCGTCGATGAACTCCCGCTTGCCGGTCAGCTGTTCGGCCAGATGCGGTGAGGTGTTCGCCTTGAGACAGTGCTCGACGTCGTCGACGACATTGGCCGATGCCAGCAGGATCTCGGGCGCCAGGTCGCGCAGCGAGAGATGCAGCACCAGCGGGTGGTGCGCGAACCACGACGGATCGTGGACGTGCGGTTCGGCGGCGATCGTCGCGAAGACCAGCAGGTCGCTCGCGCGGATCAGCGCCTCGGCGGAGTCGTGCACCGTGATCCGCCCCTTGGTCCCGGCCCGCTCCAGATACCCGCGGAACCCGGCCGCGCTCTCGGCGGACAGATCGTGCACGCCCGTCTCGTCGAACTCCCAGCCGTTGGCGGCGAGATGCGTGTGGACGTAGCGGGCGATGAGCCCCGTGCCGAAGAAGCCGACACGGGCCGGGCGGGTCCGGGAGCGGCTGAGCCGGTCGGCGGCGAGCACCGCCGAGGACGCCGTGCGGGTGGCGCTGATGACCGAGCTCTCCAGACAGGCGTACGGGTATCCGGTGTCGGGGTCGTTGAGGATCAGGACCGCCGACGCGCGGGGCAGGCCCGAGCCGGTGTTGCCGGGAAAGCTGGAGATCCACTTCAGGCCGTCCACCCGCAGCGGCCCGCCGAGCGAGGCGGGCAGCGCGATGATCCGCGCCGACGGACGGTCCGGGAAGCGCAGGAAGTACGACGGCGGGTTCACGGTGTCCCCCGCACCGTGCAGCCGGTAGACGGCCTCGATCAGCCCGGCGATCTCCACCTCGCGCATGTGCAGGGCCTGCTGCACCTGTGCGCCGGAGATCACCGAGAAGGCCGGTGCGGCGCGGGTCACGCGGCCCTCACCTCGACCGTGGGCGCGCAGTCGGCGAGCCGAACAGGGTCCGCGAGCCCGGCCAGCACTTCGCGCGGTCCGTCGAAGGGCTCCCTGCTGTGCGCGGAGCGGAGGTTGTCGATGAGCAGCAGGTCGCCGGAGCGCCAGGGCTCGCGGACGGTGTGCGCGTCGTACACCTCGTTGATCGTGCGGATGACGTCCTCGCCGATCGGGTCGCCGTTGCCGAACCGGGTGGTGAACGGCAGCCCCTCGGGTCCGTAGACATCGGTGAGGTACTCGCGGACCTCGGGCTCCATCGTCCATTCGCTGAGGAAGGCGATCTGGTTGAACCAGAGGCGCCGGCCGTCGACCGGGTGGTGGACCACGGCGCTGCGGTGCTGGCGGGTGCGCAGCGACCCGTCCGGCTGCCAGTCGAAGTCGATGGCGTGGGCACGGCAGTAGCGGGCCACGGCGGCCTGGTCGTCGGTGCCGAACGCCTCGGCGTACGACGCCCCGATATCGTCGTGGTAGGTCCGCGCGAGGTACCAGCCCTCCTTCTCGAACCGCTCGGTCAGCTCGGCGGGCAGCGCGTCGAGGACGGCCCCCGCGTCGGCGACCCCGGTCGCGCCGCCGGTGGCGGGCGCCTCCAGGCAGGCGAACATCAGCATGCCCGGGAACTCCAGGGCGTAGCTCATCTCGTGGTGCATGCACATCTGCTGGTTGGGCGGCCATTTGGAGGACGAGTACACCCCGTCCGCGTACCTGCGCCGCGGCGCGAACGGCTCGCGGTCGGCCATCAGGGCGGGGGACAGCTGCCGGAAGACGGCCGCCATGGCCGCGGGGTCGGTGAGTGCGAGGCCGCGGACCAGGACGCAGCCCCGGGCGGTGACGGCGGCCCGCAGCGCGCCACGGTACTCGGCCGCCCAGCCCTCCGGGTCACCGCCGTCGGCGGCGCTCAGCAGGGGCGGGCAACCCGGGACGAGTGAGATGTCGTCGGGGAGCGGGGACGGAGTCGGTCGGTGCATCTGGTTTCCCTTCAGTGGCGCTGAGCGGTCGTCCGGTCGAGCAGTCCCGCGAGATCCGCAAGGACCGGATGGTGGGTGACGTCCTTGAGGGCCACGGCCCGGTCCAGGGCGATCACCAGCTTCACGGCGGAGAGCGAGGAGCCGCCGAGGTCGAAGAAGTGGTCACGGCGGCCGATCCGGTCGGCCGGGACGCCGAGCACGTCGGCCCAGGCCTCGGCGAGCCGGCGCTCGGTGTCCGTGCGCGGCAGATCGGTGCCGCCGTCGAGCTGTTCGGCGAGCGCGGTGAGCGCCCGGCGGTCGGTCTTGCCGTTGGCGGTCAGCGGCAGCGCCGCACGCCAGTGCACGACGGCCGGGACCATGTACGCGGGCAGCGACCGGGCCAGCCGCTCCCGCACGATCCCTGCCTCCACCGGCCTGGGGCCGGTACAGAACGCGGCGAGCTGCGCGCCCCGTACGACGATCACCGCGCCGTCGCGGACGCCGTCCACCCGCAGCAGGGCGTTCTCGATCTCGCCGAGCTCGACGCGGAACCCGCGGATCTTCACCTGGCCGTCCCGGCGGCCGAGGAACTCCAGCTTCCCGTCGGGCAGCCAGCGCCCGTGGTCGCCGCTGCGGTACAGGCGCTCACCGGGCCGGTAGGGGTCCTCGCCGAACGCCGCCTTCGTGCGCTCGGGGTCGTTGACGTAGCCGCGGCCGACGCAGACCCCGGAGAAGACGATCTCGCCGGGCGCGCCGAGCGGCACCGGCACCAGGTCCTCGTCGACGACGTAGATCCGTACGTTGGCGACGGGCCGGCCGAGCGGCACCCGGTCGTGCTCCGGCACCCGGTCCATGACCTCGTGGTTGGTGTCGTCGGAGGTCTCGGTCAGGCCGTACGCGTTGACGAGCCGGACCCCGGGCCGCGCCGCGAACCAGCGCCGCACCAGCTCCTTCTTCACCGCCTCGCCGGTCACCGACACACAGCGCAGATCGGGCAGTGCGCGGGGGCGCGCGTCCAGCTCGGCCAGGACGGCCTCCAGATAGGACGGCACCACCTGGAGCACGTTGACCCGCCCGCGCTCGATCGTGTCGACGAACCGCGGCACGTCCAGGATCGCCTCCTGCTCCACGAGGAGCGTCCGCCCTCCCACGAGCAGCGCGGAGAGCAGCTGCCACAGGGAGATGTCGAAGCACTGGGGCGCCGTCTGCGCCACGACGTGGCCGGCATCGATGCCGAGGTCGTCGATCTTGGCGAGTACGTGGTTGAGGAACCCGGCGTGCTCGCACATCGCGCCCTTGGGCTCGCCGGTGGAGCCGGACGTGAAGTAGATGTAGGCGAGCTGGTCCGCGCCGACCGGCACGCCGGGGTCGCTGTCCGCATGCCCGGCGGCACAGGCCGCCGCCACGGAGAAGGTGCCACCGGAGAAGGTGCCCTCCTCGGCGATGACGAGCTCGCAGCCCGCCCGGTCGAGCGTCCGGGCGATGCGCGCGGCGGGGAAGTGCGGCTCGACGGGCAGATACACGCCGCCCGCCTTCAGGACGCCGAGGACGGCGGTGAGCCAGTCCAGGGTCCGCTCGCTCACCACCGCGACGACGCCCTCGGGCCGCAGCCCGTGCGCGAGCAGCTCCCGGCTGACCTGATTGGCGCGGGAGTTGAGCTGCCCGTAGGTCAGCTGCCCGTCCGGCGCCACGGCGGCCACCGTGTCCGGATGTGCGGCGGCGCGCTCCTCGAAGAGCTCGTGCACGCGCCGGTCCGGCAGCTGCCGGTGCGGGCCCGCCAACCCCTGTACCTGATAATCCAGTTCGTCCTTGGAGAGCAGGCTGCGGCGCGCGGGGTCGGCGAGCGCGGCGAGGTGGTAGCCGGCGATCCGCGCCGCGGCCTCCTGGTCGAGGACATCGGTGCGGTAGCGCAGGCGCAGGACGCGGCCCGTGACACTCACGCCGAGCGCGGCCTCGTCCCGCTCGGCGGACAGCTCGGTGAGCACCCGCTCGTGCGCGGCCGACAGCGCGGGCGCGGACGCCAACAGGTCCTTGGGCAGCGGTACTTCGTACGCGGCCGTGCCGGGTCGCGGGGTGCGGGTCCACATCGGGATCGTCGTCATGTCCTTACCTCCCTGTCGCCGGATTGCCGCCCCAGAGCGCGCGTGGCGGCACCTGTTCGCCCTTCATCAGGAAGGAGTCGGGGGCGAGGACCGCGCCGTCGCCGAGCGTGACGCCGTAGTGCACCAGCGCGCCGGTGCCGACGGTGGCGCCCGCGCCGATCGTGATGCGGTCGGACTTGAAGGTGCCGTCCTCCTGGGAGTGGGCCTGCACCTTGGTGTGTGCGGCGAGGGTGGCGTCGTCGCCGATCGTCACCAGCGTCCGCTCGGTGATCGAGGCGCCGTCGTCGAAGACACGGCGGCCGAGGCGGACGCCGAGCAGGTGCCACACGACGTTCTTGAACGGTGTCCCGTTGAACACCGCGAGGTGGTTGTCGGGCGTCTTCCACAGCCGCTCGTGCCACCGGAAGTACGGGTCGTAGATCGAGACGAGCTGCGGGACGAGCGGCCTGAAGCGGCAGATGATCCGCTCCACCAGGATGTAGTAGCCGGTACTGAACGCCAGCATGGCGACGAGCGCGGCCCCGACGGGCAGCCCCCACGCCCTCTCGTACAGGTCGACGGCGGCGAACCCGATGACGGTCAGCGCGAACCAGTGCAGCCAGCGCAGGAACAGGAACAGGCCCATCGTGTGCAGGTTGTGGCGGTTCTTCGCGGCCAGCCCGCGCCGCAGCTCCTCGCCCTCGCGCAGATGGTCGAAGCGGGTGTCGCGCTCCACGGTGCGCGGGATCTCGAAGGGCGGCGAGCCGAGCAGCCCCACGCCCTCGCGGACCGGGCCGTCCAGCGGGATCATCACCTTCGTCGCGAGCAGGCAGTTCTCACCGGTGCGGCCGCCCGCCGGGTAGGCGATGTGGTTGCCCAGGAAGTTGTGCGCCCCGATCGAGGCGCGCGCGACCCGGAACGACGTGGCGGAGTAGTCGGCGTTCACGATCGAGAGTCCGTCGGCGACCATCGTGCCGCTGCCGACCTTGGCCAGGTAGGGCGTCTCGTGCTGCACCTCGGTGCCGAAGTTGGAGCCGGTCTGCTCCACCTGCGAGAGGTCGTAGCCGAGGGCGCGCAGGTAGTGGACGATGTACGAACTGTCGCCGCTCAGCCATTTGAAGAACTTGAGATTGGTCATCCGGGCGATCGTCCGCTGCACCGAGTAGTGCAGGCCGTACAGCGGATAGGTGCGGTCCGGGCGCAGGATCGGCGCCAGCGCGCGCGGCAGGAGGGTCACGGCGGCGAGGCCGATGACGAGGAACGCCAGGAAGCCCGCGATCGACAGGCCGAGTGCCTCGACGTAGAACGCGGGCGAGGCCAGATCGTGGGTGTCGGGCGACAGCAGTGTGTCGATCGAGGGCAGTTCGATCAGCAGCAGCCGGGTTCCGCCGATCGTCAGCGGAACGACCACGAGCAGCGTCTGGAGCACACTGCCCAGCGCGTACAGGGCCCGGCGCGTGGTGGAGCAGTCGGCCGCCGGCACCCGGACGTAGTCGACGTCGGTGCGTTCGGCGGGGGAGCCGTGCCAACGCTGCCCGGCCGGCACCGAGGCGCCGTCGTACAGCGCGGACGCGTGGCCCAGCTGGCTGCCGTCACCCATCGACGTACCGATGTCGAGGACCGTCTTCTCGCCGATGAAGACATCACGGCCGATGGTGACCGGGCCGGTGCGGATGGCGCCGGCGTGGGCCCGGTAGCCGAGGAAGTAGGCCTCCTTGCGGATCACCGTGTCCGCGCCGATCGTCAGCAGATCGGTGCAGACCGGGAGGGAGTGGGAGAGGATCGTGACCCGCGGGCCGATCTTCGCGCCGAGCATCCGCAGGTACAGCACGAAGATCGGATTGCCGGCGAAGAGAGCCATCGGGTTCGCGTGCAGCAGCGACTTCACGAGCCAGAAGCGGACGTAGGCGAGGCTCCACACCGGGAACTCGGTCTCCCGCCAGCGGCCCACCAGCAGCCACTTCGCCGCCACCGGTACCAGGCACGTGCCGAGGAACACGGCACCGCCGAACAGGACCGAGCGCGCGTAGACGTCGGCGACGCCCGCGCCCGCGGAGACCCACGCGACGCCCCGGGCGGTGAGCACCCCGGCGCCCACGCAGTAGAGGGCGAAGGCGAGCAGCTGCAACGCCCCGCACGTGACATAACGGGCGGTACTGCCGGGTGGCGGAGGCGGCTGCGCCTCGGCCTTCTTCACGACCGGCGCCTCGTCGAGGGCGGCGGCCAGACTGCGTATCGTCGGGTGGCCGTAGACATCCTTCATCGACACAGCCGGCAGATCCGCGTTCTTGCGTACCCGCGCGCAGAAGTGAGCCATGACAAGAGAGTTGGCACACAAGTCGTCGAAGAAGTGACTGTCTGGTGGTACATGGTCCACTCGGACGACACCGGCCAGGACTTCCGCGAGAACGCGTTCGGTGCCGTTCGCCACATGAGCTCCTCATGCTGTTACTCGTGTTTCGCGCTATTTCCCGAATGCCGGAACGAGCCGAAATCGAGCGTGGGTTGGATGGGTCGTGAGCGTGAGGAGCAACGCGGATGCAGGGCCACGGTTGATGACCCTGAATGTCCCCCCGGGTTGAGCTTCCCCCCGTGCTGTGCGCCTCCGGTTGGTCGTCCGGTGAGCGCAATGCATACGATCGGGATTCTTTCGGCTCATTCATGAACGCTTCAAGTGCGTTCCGAGCATTGGCGGTTTCCGACAGCTCCCGCCTGACGCGCTCATGTCTGTTTCATGACGGAAGCGGACGGCGTGCCTCGGAACTCACTCAAAAGACAGTGCACTTACCGGTTCCGCTTCCGCTTTCGGCGCCTGCGTTATTCGGCCAACGCGGTCATGACAGAAATCGGAAAGTTATTTTTCAACAGTTCTCTCATGAGTTGCCGCACCATGTCTGTCGCATTGCGCGACCGGACGGGACCGATGGGAGCGCTGAGCCCCGGCCGGCGCCGCCGGGGGCACAGACGCGCAGGCAGGGGCCCCGGGGGATGGGTACACCCGCCGGTGGCGGATACCTTTGGGGGGTGCAGCCAGCAAGTGAATCCCCCCCACCGCCGTCCGGCCGTCTCCACCGGGCCCGCGTTCTCTACGAGAACGTCTCCAAGCGCAGGACCGCCTGGCTGTTGCTCAAGGACACCGTCAACTCGTGCATGGAGTACCGCATCCTGGGCCTCGCGGCCGAGGCGGCGTTCTTCACCCTGTTGTCCGTCCCGCCGTTGCTGCTGTCCATGGTCGGCCTGCTCGCCTACGTCGACTCGTGGACCGGCGCCGACACGATCGCCGGCGTCCGCGACAACATCCTGGAGGCCTCCCGCACGGTCCTGACCGACCAGGGCGTGAAGGAGATCGCAGAACCGATTCTCGACGACGTGATCAAGGGCGGCCGCCCCGACGTCATCTCCATCGGGTTCCTCATCTCGCTGTGGTCCGGCTCGCGGGCCGTGTCGACGTTCGTCGACACGGTGACCGTGATGTACGGCCTGGACGGGGTGCGCGGCATCGTGAAGACCCGGCTGCTCGCGTTCCTGCTCTTCCTCATCGGCCTCGTCGTCGGCTCGGTGGCGCTGCCGCTGATGATCGCGGGACCAGACGCGGTGATCGGCCTCGTCCCCTGGTCGGAGACGCTCGTCCAGATCCTGTACTGGCCCGTGGTCCTCATCCTGTCCGTCGCCTTCCTGACGACGCTCTACCACGTGTCCGTGCCCGTGCGCTCACCGTGGATCGAGGACGTGCCCGGGGCGCTCGTCGCCCTCGCCATGTGGATCCCCGGCAGCTTCCTGCTCCGCCTCTACCTCACCAACACCATCGAGGGGCCCACGATCTACGGCTCCCTCGCGGCGCCCGTCGCGGTGCTGCTCTGGATCGGTGTCTCGGCGTTCGCGGTCCTCGTCGGCGCCGCGATGAACGCCGCGATCGACCGGGTCTGGCCGTCGGTCGCCACCGCCGCGGCCCGCGCCTCCAACGACCGGGTACGGACGGCGGCCGCCGCGCACTACATGGCCCGCGCCGCCGTTCGGCCGGAGCCGGACGCGCAGGACCCCGACCCCGAGGACCCCGACATGCCGTCGGAGTTCCCGGAGCGCTGGTCGAAGTTCCTGCCCCCGGAGGACGTGACGTCCCGCCTGCGCACGCACGTACGCAAGCACGGGGACCTGCCGCACGAGGACGAGGACGAGTAGCGGGTGTGCGGGGCCGGCCCGCAGGGGTACCGCCCGTGACCGGGGAGTACGCGGAGCGGGCGAGCAGGGTGCCCGGCGCTGTGCTCTGGACGCGGACCGCCGCCGCCGGTCCCGCGGGGGCGCATCCCGTGCTGCCCGACGGCTGCATGGACCTGATCTGGAGCGAGGGCAGGCTGTTCGTCGCCGGACCCGACTCGTGCGCCTACACCTCCGAGGCCGGCGCGGGCCGCCGCTACGCGGGCATCCGCTTCGCCCCCGGCGCCGCGCCCGCCTACCTCGGCGTACCGGCACACGAACTGCTCAACTCGCGCGTCGACCTGGCCGACCTCTGGCGGGGCGCCGAGGCCCGCCGCCTCACCGAGCGCCTGGACACGGCCGAGGACCCCGTGGCGGAGCTGGAGCGGACCGCCGTCCGGCTTGCGGCCGCCGCCGAACCACCCGACCCGCTGCTCGCCCAGGTCGTGGCGGACCTGGACGCGGGCCGCACCGTCACCGACACGGCCGCCGCGGCAGGCCTCAACACCCGTCTGCTGCACCGCCGTTCGCTCGCCGCGTTCGGCTACGGTCCCAAGACGCTCGCCCGGGTGCTGCGGCTGCAGCGGGCCCTTGCGCTGGCCCGCGCGGGCATCCCCTTCGCGGAGACGGCCGTCCGGGCCGGCTATGCGGACCAGGCCCATCTGGCGCGCGACGTAAGGGAGTTGACGGGAACCACGCTCGGCCGGCTGGTCTGAGGGTCTCGCCCACGCCGGACGGCGGCGTCACGCGAACAGGTCGACCTGGTTCCCGTCCGGGTCGTGCACGACGGCGTAGCGCTGCCCCCACACCGCGTCCCACGGCTTGCTCTCGCCATGGTGCCCGGCGTCCGTCAGTGCCGCGTACGTGGCGTCGACCCCGGCCGCGTCACCGCAGTGGAAGGCGAGCGCGATCCGGCCCCGGCCGTGGTCCGCGCCGCTGCTGTCCGGGTCGAACATGAGCCGGATGCCGCCGGGCAACCGGGCCTCCACATGCGGGAGTTGATTGGCCCCTTCGGGGAAAGTGAGCCCCAGGAGACGGTAGAACGCGAGCGAGGCGGTGAGATCGGTGGCGCTGATTCCGATGGCGTCCATACGGACGGTGCTGTCAGTCATGACCCCACCGTAGGCACGCGTACGCCGCCCGGTCTTGTACGAAACGGACGGTCCGCGTCTCCTTGTGCGCGCCACCCCGCGGTCGTACACGGGAGTCATGTCCACTGCGACGGCGACCGCCGGGAGCACGGGTCCGGCGAGCCCGGTCACCCTGGAAGCCGACTACGAACCCGTGCTCTCGCGCTGGCTGTGGCTGGTGAAGTGGCTGCTCGCCGGGCTCGTCTGAGACCCCCGGTCAGGCCTCCCGTACCGCCGCCGCGATCCCCGTCACGGCCGCCGGACCCACCCGGCAGCAGCCGCCGACGATCCCGGCTCCGGCCCGCCGCCACCCGGCGACCTGCTCCGCGGTGAACGTGGACCGGCCCCGCCAGGCACGGGCCGCCGCGTCCCACTCCTCGCCGCTGTTCGGGTAGACCACGACGGGCTTGCCGGTCACGCGGGCCGCCGCCTCGACCGCGTACTCCACGTCCTGCGGGGCGCAGCAGTTGACGCCGACCGCGATGACCTCCTCGGCGTCGGCGGCCAGGGCGAACGCCTCCTCCAGCGGCTGTCCGGCCCGCGTCCGCTCCCCGGCGGCGCTGAACGACAGCCAGGCCGGCACCCCGAGCCCGCGGACCGCCCGCAGCAGCGCCCGCGCCTCGTCGGCGTCCGGCACGGTCTCCAGGGCGAGGACATCGGGCCCGGCCGCGGCCAGCGCCTCGATCCGCGGCCGGTGGAAACGTTCGAGCTCCGCCACGCTCAGCCCGTACCGCCCCCGGTACTCGGAACCGTCCGCGAGCATCGCCCCGTACGGCCCGACCGACGCGGCCACCCACAGCGGCCGCCCGGCATCCGCCCGCCGGGCCGCTTCCCGCCCCAGCTCCACGCTCAGGGACAGCAGTTCCGCTGTCCTCTCCCGGCTGAAGCCCTTCTTTCCGAACCCCTCGAACGTCGCCTGGTAGCTGGCGGTGATGGCGATGTCCGCACCGGCCTCGAAGTAGGCGAGGTGCGCCGCGGTCACGGCCTCCGGCTCCTCGGCCAGCAGCCGCGCCGACCACAGCTCGTCCCGCAGATCGTGCCCGGCGGACTCGAGCTGGTTGGACATCCCGCCGTCGAGGACGAGGGTGCGGCGGCTCAGGGCGTCGGTGAGGGTCATGAAAGGACGCTAACCGACCGGCCACGGCCATTCCCGTCCGACCCGTTGACCTCCTCGTACCACCCCTCTACCTTCTCCGTGTTCGTCATCACGATGAGTGTTCGAAACTCCGGACGACGCGCGGTTCCTACCCCTCCGAGGAGAGTGGCTGACATGCGAGGCGCGAGACGTACGTACGCGATGCTGCTGGCCCTGTGCTGCGCCCTGGCCGCGGCGTTCCTGACCGCCGCGCCGGCTCAGGCGGCGCCGCAGACCGTCGCCAACGGCACGCAGTTCACAGCGAGTTCGGGCGGCCCGGTGCACGCGCACGGCGGAGGTGTCATCAAGGTCGGCGCGTACTACTACTGGTTCGGCGAACACCGGGGCGACGACAACACCTTCCGCTACGTCGACGCGTACCGCTCCACCGACCTGAAGAACTGGGAGTTCAGGAACCACGTCCTGACCCAGTCCGGAGCCGGTGAACTCGCCACGGCCAACATCGAGCGCCCCAAGGTCATGTACAACGCCGCCACCGGCAAGTACGTCATGTGGATGCACAAGGAGAGCGCCACCGACTACAGCCAGGCGCGGGCCGCCGTCGCCGTCTCCGACACCGTGGACGGCACCTACACCTACCAGGGCAGCTTCCGGCCGCTCGGAACACACATGTCCCGCGACATCACCGTGTTCACGGACACCGACGGCACCGGCTACATGGTCTCCGCCGCCAACGAGAACTACGACCTGCACCTCTACCGGCTCACCGCCGACTACACCGGCATCGCGAGCCTGGTCGCCAACCCGTGGCCCGGCGGCCACCGCGAGGCCCCGGCCCTCTTCAAGCGAGGCGGCGTCTACTTCATGCTGACGTCCGGCGCCACCGGCTGGGGCCCCAACCAGCAGCAGTACGCCACCGCCACCTCGCCTGCCGGACCCTGGACCGCGATGAAGAACGTCGGCGACTCCACGGCGTACGGCTCACAGACCGCGTACGTCCTCCCCGTCCAGGGAAGCGCGGGCACCTCGTACCTCTATATGGGGGACCGCTGGGGCAACTCCTTCGGCGGCACCGTCAACGACTCCCGCTACGTGTGGCTGCCGCTCACCTTCCCCAGCACCACCACGATGAGCATGAGCTGGACCCCGGAGATCACCGTCGACACGGCCGCCGGCACGATCGGCGCCACCGGCGCGACCTACGAGACGCTGACCGCCCGGCACAGCGCCAAGTGCGTCGACGTGCCGGACCAGTCGCTCCGCACGGGCGTCGCCGTCACGCAGTACACCTGCAACGGCGGCGGCAACCAGAAGTTCTGGTTCAAGTCCGTCGGCGGCGGCTACTACGCGCTCGTCGGGCGGGGCAGCTCGCTGTGCCTGACGGAGAACGCCGCGAACGTGACCCAGGAGAACTGCTCGGGCGCCACCACCCAGCAGTGGAGCGCCACCACCTCCGGCGGCTACACGACCCTCAGGGCCCGCGCCACCGGGGAGTGCCTCGACGTGAACGGGGCGTCCACCGCCAACTCCGCCGCCGTCATCACCTACACCTGCAACGGCGCGACCAACCAGCAGTGGCAGCGCGCCGGTTGACCCTCGGCGCGCCCGGCGGTCGTGTTCAAAGACAGGCTCTCAGGGCTTGAGCGCGACCGCCCCGTAGATGTTGATGTCCTCGTCCCGTACGCCACCGATGCCGCGCAGAGCCGCCCGGTCCAGGGCGTCGAGGTCCGCCAGGTCCTCCGGCTCCACGGGCGTCTCGTGCCAGGTCCCGTCGGGTCGCCACGTGTGGACCGGCACGACACCCGGGTCGGCGAGCTCCAGGCCGTTGTCCGTGAAGAACCGCAGGAACTCGGCGCGGGAGCGCAGCGTGAACGGCAGGCCCGTCGCCTTCAGGCCCGGCACGATCGTCTCCGGGTTGAGGTCGGCGGTGAGATGGCTGAGGAAGACGGCGCTGCCGGACGGCAGGGCGTCGACCAGCGCGGCCAGGATGTCCCCGGCCGCCGGGTCCTCCACGAAGTGCAGGATCGCCCCGAGGCCCAGCCCCACCGGCCGGTCCGGGTCGAGGGTGGCGCGGGCGCCCGCCAGGATCGTGTCGGGTGCGCGCAGATCCGCGTCGAGGTACGCGGTGCGCCCCTGCGGGCCGCTGGCCAGCAGGGCGCGCGCGTGCGCCAGGACCACCGGGTCGTGGTCGACGTAGACGACCCGGGTCGTGGGCGCGACGGACTGCGCGATCTCGTGCACGTTCGGCTGGGTGGGCAGGCCCGTGCCGATGTCGAGGAACTGGCGCAGGCCCACGTCCCGCGTCAGGTGCAGCACCGCGCGCCGCATGAAGTCCCGGTTGTGCCGTACGTCGAGGTAGCCGCGCGGGTTGAGCCGCAGGGAGCCCTCGGCCGCGGCCCGGTCGACGGGGTAGTGGTTCTTGCCGCCGAGCAGCGCGTCGTAGACCCGGGCCGGATGCGGCCGCGAGGTGTCGATGCGCTCGCGGATCTCTCGGTCGGTCACGGGGACCCCCTGTCGTGTCGGCGCCGTCCGCGCGGGGTGCGCGGGGCACAAGGTATCCCGGTGACCTGTGATCTCAACTCCCGCCCCGCGTCGGCGTGTTGCCCGCAAGAGGGAACCCCCGCCGCTACGGGCGGACGGTGAACACCAGCTTGCCCGTGACGCGGCCCGTCTCGCCCTCCGCGTGGGCCTTGGCCGCCTCGGCGAGGGAGTACGTACCGGAGACGTGCGCCCGCAGTTGCCCCGACGCGGCGAGCGCCGCGACCCCCGCCATGCCCGCCTGGTCGTGCTCGACCAGCATGAACCGGGCCCGCACCCCCAGCTCCCGCGCCCGGCCCGGCACCACGTCCCACTTCTCGGGCAGGATCGACACCAGGATGCCGCCGGGCTTCAGCACCTCGAGCGAGCGCAGGCAGTTGTCGCCGCCCAGGGAGTCGAGCACCACGTCGATGTCCTGCGTCTCGGCCACGAAGTCGGCCGTGCGGTAGTCGATGACCTCGTCGGCGCCCAGACCGCGGACGAAGTCGTGCTTGGCGGCGCTGGCCGTGCCGATGACGTACGCGCCGCGTGCCTTCGCGATCTGCACCGCGAGATGCCCGACGCCACCGGCCGCGGAGTGCACCAACACCCGCTGACCGGGCGCCACTTGGGCGTTGTCGACGAGGGCCTGCCAGGCGGTCAGGGCCGCGAGCGGCAGCGCGCCCGCCTCCACATGGTCGAGGGCGGCGGGCTTGGGCACGAAGGCGCGGGCCGGCCCTGCCACGTACTCGGCGTGCGAACCGGCGCCGTACGGATACGGCAGCATGCCGAAGACCTCGTCGCCGGGGACGAACAGGGAGACGCCGAGGCCGACCGCCTCGACGACCCCGGACACGTCCCAGCCGAGGGTGAACGGCGGCTCGCCGAGAAAGAGGCCGGACTCGCGGTGCTTCCAGTCGGTCGGATTGAGCCCGGCCGCGTGGACGGCGACGAGGATCTGGCCGATGCCCGGCTCCGGGCGGGCGACCTCGGCCTCGTACAGGACGCCGGGGTCGCCGAGGGTGTCCTGGGTCAGGGCGTTCATCGTGTTCTTGGTCATGCGATCAGCCTGCCCCGCCCCGCTGACCTGGGCAATGGCAAGATTGCCAGCTACCGATAACATCATGCCATGGGCTTCCACGATCCCCGGGCCGGCCGGCCCCACCGCGTCGTCACTCTCGCGCTCGACGGCGTCTACCCCTTCGAGCTCGGCATCCCGAACCGGGTCTTCCCGCTGGTGCCGGGTGCCTACGAGGTGCTCACCTGCGCGGCGACGGACGAGCGCACGGTGGCGACCGACGCCGACTTCACGATCACCGTCGGGCACGGGCCCGAGGCGCTGGAGAGCGCCGACACGGTGGTGATCCCGCCCTACGACCTGCGGCGCATCTCGCCGGAGCTGCCCGACGAGGTGCGCGCCGCGCTGGCCCGGATCCGCCCGGGGGCCCGCCTGGTCTCCATCTGCACCGGCGCGTTCACGCTGGCCGCGGCCGGTCTCCTGGACGGGCGGCCCGCGACGACGCACTGGGCCCTGGCCGACGCGTTCCGCCGGATGTTCCCGGCGGTCGACCTGGACCCGGACGTCCTGTTCATCGACGACGGCACCGTACTGACCTCGGCGGGCGCCGCGTCCGGCGTCGACGCGTGCCTGCACGTGGTGCGCTCCGACCACGGCAGCGCGGTCGCCAACCGGGTGGCCCGCCACTGTGTCGTGCCGCCGTGGCGCGACGGCGGGCAGGCCCAGTACATCGAGCAGCCGATGCCCGAGGAGGGCACCGCCGGTACGGCCGCCACCCGCGCCTGGGCCCTGGAACACCTGGACCGGCCGCTCGCCCTGCGGGAGCTGGCGGACCACGCCCGGATGAGTCAGCGCACCTTCGCCCGCCGCTTCCAGGAGGAGACCGGCACGAGCCCGGGCCGCTGGCTGATCCAGCAGCGCGTGCACCGGGCCCGGCACCTCCTGGAGTCCACCGATCTGCCGGTGGACCGGATCGCGGCGGAGGTCGGATTCGCCACGGGCACGTCGCTGCGCCAGCACCTCCAGGCGGCGATAGGAGTGTCGCCGCGGGCGTACCGGCGGACGTTCCGAAGCCTCGGCGCAGGTGTCTGAGGCCTCATTGAGCTGTCCGGGTCACTCGGCGTCGGCGGGCCACTCCCAGCGCTCCAGGTCCGCCAGCCACGCCCGCGCGTTGCCGTCGGACGGCGCGCGCCACTCCCCGCGCGGCGAGAGCGAACCGCCCGCGGAGACCTTCGGGCCGTTCGGCATCGCGGACCGCTTGAACTGCGCGAAGCCGAAGAAGCGCTTGCAGAAGTACTCCAGCCAGTGCCGGATCTCCGCCAGGCCGTAGGCGCCGCGGTCGGACTCGGGGAAGCCGGGCGGCCACTCGCCGGCGTCCTGGTCGCGCCACGCGTGCCAGGCCATGAACGCGATCTTCGAGGGCCGGAACCCGTACCGCAGCACGTAGAAGAGGGTGAAGTCGTGCAGCGCGTACGGGCCGATCTTCGACTCGGTCGACTGCAACTCCTCGCCCGGCACCAGCTCGGGGCTGATCTCCGTGTCGAGGATCGCGGTCAGCGTCTCACCGGCCTCGTCGCCGAACAGGTCACTGCTGACGACCCACCGGATCAGATGCTGGATCAGCGTCTTCGGCACGCCCGAGTTCACGTTGTAGTGACTCATCTGGTCGCCGACGCCGTACGTGCACCAGCCGAGCGCCAGCTCGGAGAGGTCACCGGTGCCGAGGACGATGCCGCCGCGCTGGTTGGCGAGCCGGAAGAGGTAGTCGGTACGCAGACCCGCCTGCACGTTCTCGAACGTGACGTCGTACAGCGGCTCGCCCGCCGAGAACGGGTGGTCCATCTCCTTCAGCATCAGCCGCGCCGTGTCCGTGATGTCCAGCTCGGCCGCCGTGACGCCGAGCGACTTCATCAGCTTGTGGGCGTTGCTCTTGGTGTGATCACCCGTCGCGAAGCCCGGCATCGTGAACGCGAGGATGTCGCTGCGCGGCCGGCCCGCCCGGTCCATCGCCCGGGCGGCGACGATCAGCGCGTGCGTGGAGTCGAGGCCGCCCGACACCCCGATGACGATCTTCGGGTCGCCGATCGCGCCGAGACGCTGCTGCAACCCCGCGACCTGGATGCTGTACGCCTCATAGCAGTCCTGGGCGAGCCGCTCCGCGTCGGCGGGCACGAACGGGTACCGCTCGACACGGCGGCGCAGGCCCAGGTCGGAGCCGGCCGGCGGGTCGAGCCGGAACGTCACCGTGCGGAAGTCACCGGTGCGCGCGGCGTGGGTGCGGCGGTTCTCGTCGAAGGTGCCCATGCGCTGGCGCTCCTGGCGCAGCAGGTCCAGATCGACATCGGCGACCGCGGCCCGGTCGCCGTCCGGGAACCGCTCGGTCTCCGCGAGCAGCACCCCGTTCTCGAAGATCATGGTCTGTCCGTCCCAGGACAGATCGGTCGTCGACTCACCGAGCCCGGCCGCCGCGTAGACGTACGCGGCCAGGTAACGGGAGGACGCCGAGCGGCACAGCATCGTGCGGTCGTCGGCGCGGCCCACGGTGATCGGGCTGCCCGACAGGTTGAGCACGACACTCGCCCCGGCCAAAGCCGCCTCGGCGCTCGGCGGCACCGGCAGCCACATGTCCTCGCAGATCTCCACGTGCACGACGAGCCCTGGCACGTCCTCGGCCGCGAACAGCAGATCCACGCCGAACGGGACGTCCGTGCCGCCCACCCGGATCGTGCCGCCGCGCTCGTCGTCACCCGGGGCCAGCTGCCGGCGCTCGTAGAACTCCCGGTAGTTCGGCAGGTACGACTTGGGGGCGACGCCGAGGATCCGGCCGCGGTGCACGACGACGGCGCAGTTGTAGACGCGGCCCCTGTGCCGCAGCGGGGCGCCGACGACGAGCACCGTCAGCAGCTCCGCCGAACCGGCGACCACCGTGGCGAGGCCTCGCTCGACCTCGTCGAGCACCGCGTCCTGGAGCACGAGGTCCTCGATGGAGTAGCCGGTCAGGCCGAGCTCGGGGAAGACCGCGACGGCCACCCCCTCCTCGGCGCACCTGCGTCCCTGGCGCAGGATCGCCTCGGCGTTGGCGGGCGGGTCGGCGAGGGCGGTCTGGCCGGTGCAGGCGGCCACACGCGCGAAACCTTGGGCATAGATCGACCGGAAGTTCACGCCACCATCATGACAACCGCCTCGGAGCGCTGCGCGCCGGGACCCGGATGATCCACTCCCGACCCGGCCGGCGCGGCAGGTCACGTCATCGCCCGGCCCACTCGTCGAGCATCGCGCCCAACGGTTCCACCACCCGCCGCCGAAGCCAGTCGATCCGTCCCGCGTCGAACCGGCGCGGCACCGCCTCCACCCACATGATCAGGTGGAGATACGCCTGGTACAGCGCGAGCCGTCGGCGTCCGCCCTCGTCGATGACCGCCGGGCCGCCCGCCTCCCGGTACCCGGCCAGGAAGTCCGCGTCCCGCTCGATGTCGCCGAAGAGGGCGAGCGAGACGAACTCCGCCAACGGATCGCCCCAGAAAGCCCGTTCGGCATCGATCAGCGCGCTGATACGGCCTTCCTCGACGAGGATGTTGCCGTCCCAGAGATCGAAGTGGACGAGCCGCGGGACGGTCACCTCGTCCAGCAACCCGCCCTGCGCGGCGAACAGTGCACGGATCTCGTCGGCGGGCCGGGGGAGCGGCACATCGAAACGCCCCGCATCCAGCAAGATGGCGTCGACCATGCCCAGGAAGGCGTCCCGCCAGGTGCTCAGCAGAGGACGCGCCGGGTAGCCGAAACCGTCGCCTTTCAGGGCGTGCAGCGCGGCGACGTGGCGCCCCAACTCGGCCCTCAATGCGCGGCGTTCGGAGTCGTCCAACTCGTCCGCGAGGTCGGGCCAGGGCCTGCCCGCGCACTCCGACATCACGAGGTGGCCGTCGGCCGCCGGTGCCGGCGCGACAGGGCAGGGCACCTCGGGCGCCCTGTCCCGCACCATCCCGTAGAACCACGCCTCGGTCCCCAGGATCCCCTCCTCGTACCGCAGTACCGGGACATCCGCCCCGGGCGCCAGCTTCACCACGAGCCCGGCGCGGACCGAACTCCGCACACGGAACACGGTGTTGAAGGTGCCGCCGTCGAGCTCCTCGTACGCGTCCACCTCGCTCCAGGCGACGCCCGCCGCGGCCAGCGCCGCGGCGAGCCGGTCCCGTACGGAGCCGCTCCCGGACCAGGACGGTGTGTCGGTGCTGCTCATCGCGCTCCTCGCAGTCGCTCCAGGCGGCCGGACAAGCCGTCCGATCAGCTGGTCAACTCCCGGAAGGTGAACGAGAATTCCGCCGGGCCCGGCGTCAGACGGTACTGCGGCAGCACCCCCGGCCCGCACGACTGGGAGCCGATGCCCTGCTGGGCGTGGTCCAGGTTCAGCCATACCGTGCCGGTGGGCGTCAGGTCCGTGAGGTGCTCGGCCGCGTCGAGCTGCTCCGAGGTCCAACGCCGGGCGGTGAGCGAGAAGTCCGGTTCGCCGTCGATGCGCAGGCCGCCGGTCTCCGCCCACCGGACGTCCGCCCGGGCCCCGTTCTCCTGCGGCCGCACGTACGGGGTCTGCAGCGCGTCCACGTCGGAGTGCCACAGGCCGACCCGGGACGCGGCCCGGGTGTCGGGGTACGCCTCACCCGGTCCGCCGCCGAACCAGCGCACCGCGTCCGCGCCGCCGGGCAGCCCGAGCCGTATCCCGAGGCGCGGCAGCGGAAGCCGCCAGTCGCCCTCGGGGCGCACAGAGACGGTCAGCCGGAGCCGGTCCGCGTCCGCGATCCAGCGGTAAACCGCCCGCAGCCCGATGTCCCGGCCCGCCGGGGCCACCCGGGTGCGGACGGTCAGCGCGTCGTCACCCGGCTCCACACCCACCAGACGGTGCCGCATCCGGTGCAGCCCGAACTGGCGCCACAGCAGACCGAGCCGCTCGCCGCCCTGCCAGCTCGCGCCGTTGTCGTTGTCGGTCGGCGCCCGCCATACGTCGAGCAGCGGCGAGACCACCTCGACCCCGCCGAGCCTGCGCAGCTCGCCGGTGCGCGCGTCGAACTCGGCCGGACCGAGCGCGATCGAGCCCTGCCCGCGAACCGGCCGACCCCCAAACGCTTCTGTGCGCACGGTGGCTGGATCGGCGACCGCCTGACCCCAGGCCACCTCGTGGTCGTCCGCGTCAATAGCCCGCACCGTCCACTGCGTCTCCTTGCCGCGCCCGTCGGCAGGCGTGGCCGGCAGCTTCACCTCCGCGTGCTCGCCCGGCGCGAGCGGCGGCACGACGAGCGAACCCGCCTCGACCGCCTCGCCCTCGACCTCGTACGCCCACGAGAAGGCCAGCCCGGAGAGGTCGCGGAAGTCGTAACGGTTGGTGATCCGCACCGTGCCCGCCGGGGCGTCGACGTCGATGCGGACCGGCTCGATCACCTTCTTGAACTCGGTCAGGCCCGGCGACGGTGTCCGGTCGGGGAAGACGAGTCCGTCGCAGACGAAGTTGCCGTCGTGCAGCTCCTCCCCGAAGTCGCCGCCGTACGCGTACCCGTACCGTTCGTCGGCGATCCCGTGGTCGATCCACTCCCAGACGAACGCGCCCTGGAGCCGGTCGTGGGTCTCGAACAGCCGCTGGTAGTCGGCGAGTCCGCCGGGCCCGTTGCCCATCGCGTGCGCGTACTCGCACAGGATGAAGGGGAGCGCGCGGCGCCGGGCCGGGCCGCCGTCCAGGCCCCGGCCGATCCGCTCGACCTCGGCGTGGTCCGCGTACATCCGCGAGTAGACGTCCGTGTCACGGCAGTCGAGGTCGCCCTCGTAGTGGACGAGGCGCTCGGGGTCGCGGCCCCGGATCCACTCGGCCATCGCGGTGAGGCCGCGGCCGGTGCCCGCCTCGTTGCCCAGCGACCACAGCACCACCGACGGGTGGTTCTTGTCGCGCTCCACCATGCGCGCGGCACGGTCGAGCAGGGCCGGGGTCCAGCGGTCGTCGTCGACGGGGTTGTCGCGCCAGCCCTGTTCGACGAAGCCGTGCGTCTCCAGATCGCACTCGTCGATCACCCACAGCCCGTACTCGTCGCACAGGTCCAGGAAGGCCGGGTGCGGCGGATAGTGCGAGGTGCGGACGGCGTTGATGTGGTGCCGCTTCATCAGCTCGACGTCGCGGCGCATGGTGGCGGGGTCGAGGGCGCGGCCGTGCTCCGGATGCCACTCGTGCCGGTTGACACCCTTGAAGAGGACGGGCGTGCCGTTCACCTTGATCAGGCCGTCCGAGAGCTCCACCGTACGGAACCCGACGCGCAGCGGGACGCGCTCGCCGCCGGTGTCCAGGGTGCCCGTGTAGAGGCGCGGCGTCTCCGCCGTCCAGGGTTCGACGGGGACGGTGACCGTCTCACCCGTCGCCGCGTCGACTCCCAGCTCCGGCACGGTGATCCGGCCGTCGGCGTCGCTGTCCACGCGGAGTGCGCCCGTACCGGCCGTGTGGTCGTACGAGGCGTGCACGAAGAAGTCGAGGGCGCAGTCGGCCGGCCTGTGCAGCAGCGTCACGTCACGGAAGATGCCCGGCAGCCACCACTGGTCCTGGTCCTCCAGGTACGAGCCCGCCGACCACTGGTGGACCCGGACGGCGAGCACGTTCCCCGCCGGCTTCAGCAGATGCCCGACCGTGAACTCGTGCGGCAGGCGGCTGCCCTTGAACTCGCCGAGGTCGGTGCCGTTCAGCCACACCCGCGCACAGGACTCCACACCGTCGAACCGCAGCGTGGCGCCGCCCTCCGCCGGCCAGCCGTCCGGCAGGTCGAACGTCCTCAGATGGTCGCCGGTCGGGTTCTCGGTCGGCACGTGCGGCGGGTCGACCGGGAAGGGGTAGAGGTGGTTCGTGTAGATCGGCGCGCCGTGCCCCTGCAACACCCAGTGGCCCGGCACCGCCACCTCGGACCAGGCCCCGGCGTCGTACCCCTGCGCGGCGAAGGACTCGTCGTGCGCGTCGGCCGTCGGCGACAGCCGGAACCGCCAGTCGCCGTTCAGGGAAAGGGACGCGGCGGACGAGCCGGCGTACCAGGCACGCGGCGGCAGCGCTCCGTGGCCGGGCAGGACATCCTCGACGTACGAGAAGGACATGGGTCTCCTAGCGGCGGGGACGGGGTCTGTGGGAAGCGTTACCCAGCGACCCCGGGCGCGGCCACAAAGGGTGACGAAAGTCCAACAACTGGCGCGGAAGTCCTCGTGGCGCGTCCAAGACGAGCCACGAAAGTCCTGCCCCCGGGGCCCTGCCGCGCGTGCTTCAGCGGGGCAGCAGTGCGCGAACGAACGCGTTGCCGAACGTGCCCCGCGGGTCGAGGCGCCGGACGAGCGCGGCGAAGTCGGCGGCGTGCGGATAGCGCTCGGCGACCCGCTCCGGCGCGGCCGTGAAGACCTTTCCCCAGTGCGGGCGCGGTGCGAAGTCCCTCAACCGGTCCTCGACGAGCGACACCACGGGCAGCACGCGGGGCGTGTCCGCCACCCACGTGAAGTGGAAGGCGACCGTGTCCCGGCCGTACGCGGGGCTCAGCCACTGCGTGTCGGCGGCCACTGTACGTACCTCGCACACCTGGAGCACCGGCGAGATGTGCTCGCGCGCCGCGTCCAGCGCGTGCAGCGCCGCCACGGCGTGCTCGCGCGGCAGCAGGTACTCCGACTGCAGCTCCTCCCCGCTGCTGGGCGTGAACGCGGCGCGGAAGTGCGGCAGCCGCTCGTGCCAGGGGCCGGGCACACCGAACTGCTCCGTGCAGTGGACGGCGGGCATCCCGGGCACCGGGTGCTGTGCTTCCGTGGCGGGCTCGGCCCACGGGAAGCGGACGGGCTCGGGCATCCGCTGCTTCACCCACACCTGGTCGAAGTGCGGCCCGCGCCACTTGGTGAACATGCTCACGCTGTACGCCGCCGAGGAGACGGCCGTGAAGTCGAGGCCCTGGAAGGGCAGTTCACCGAACACATGCTGGGCCACCTCGAAGGTGGGCTCCACGTCGAGGGTCAGCGACAGCACGATCCCGAGGGCCCCGAGCGAGACGACGGCGCCTTCGAACCCGGCGTCGCCGCGCGCGAGCGTGACCGTCTCCCCGTCGCCGGTGAGGATCTCCACGGCGCGCACGGCCTCCGCCAGGGACCGGTTGCCGACGCCCGAGCCGTGGGTGCCGGTCGCCACGGATCCGGCTACGGAGATGTGCGGAAGGGACGCCATGTTGGGCAGCGCGAGGCCCTTCGCGTGCAGCTCGGCCGCCAGCTCGGCGTAGCGGACGCCGCCGCCGACCCGTACGGTCCGCGCCGCGGCGTCGACCTCGATGCCGCCCGGCAGCCCCGCCAGCGATACGAGGACGCCCTCGCGGTCCGCGTCCACGTCTGCGATCCGGTTGAAGGAGTGGCCGCTGCCGAGGACCCGTATGTGCGCGCTCTTGGCGACCAGCGCGCGCAGCTCCTCCAGGGAGGCCGGGCGGTGCAGCTCGGAGGCGGAGAAGGTGATGTTACGGGCCCAATTGAACACGGCTTCCGACACGGGGCGGCCTCTCTGGTGATGCGGGTGCGACGTCTTTTTCGATTGGATCACGGCGCGGGGTGCGTGCGGGTACCTCTGCGGTTGCGGCCTGGTGGGGGTGACCTGTGCGCCGTAGGGGCGGGGGATCGTTTGCGGGCGCGGCATCGTCGTGGCTGGTCGCGCAGTTCCCCGCGCCCTTGTAAGCGTTTGCGGGTGCGGCACCGTCGTGGCTGGTCGCGCCGTTGCCCGCGCCCCTGAGAGGCACACTTCGTGCGCCATCCCAAGGGGGCGCCCCTATGGGGCTGCGGCGCAGCCGCAAGCCCCAGGGGCGCGGGGAACTGCGCGAGAAGCCCCACGGGCCCGCGGACAAGAACCATGAGGCCCGGCGCAGCCGCGTGACGCACACCCGGCCCCCACCCGAGGCGCCGCGCGTCCTCACCCACCACGCGGCCCCGGGCCAGTGGGACTACGCCCGCCGGACGACGGCCGCTCCCCGGACGCCGAGCTCGGCCGCTGGGCCGGCACCCTCCCGCTGACCTCCCGCTGGGGCGCCCCCACCGCCGACCCGCTGCTGCCGCCCGGCATCACCGCACCGGCGCACGTCCGGGCCCGAGCGGGGACCCGGCAAGGTTGAGTGACAAGCGGGGGCATACCGTGGAAAGGCGTAGGACCCTCGCAGCATGTCCTGGGAAAGCAAGTCGTAGGAAGCAAGTCGTTGGAAGCAAGGAGAAACGGGATGCAGAGCCGTACGGCGCTGGTAGAGGACCTGATGGAGCGCTTCCCGCACGTTCCGAAAGAGGCTGTCTTCAAGGAGGACCTGCTGCGTGGCGGGCTGGCCTTCGACCCCTCGGCTCTGAGCGACAACGAGGACGGTGACGTCAAGCCGAAGTCGTACTTCATCTTCTCCTTCGACCACGGCACCCTGCCCGAGCTGGGCGAGGCCGCGCTGCGCCGCCCGCCCGAGGAGATCGTCCTCACCGGCGGCCCCTACGACCTGCGGCGCACGGTCGTCTCGGTCCGCGTGAACCCGTCGTCCCCGTACCGTGTGGCCTCCTCCGAGGACGGCATGCTCGGCCTCTACCTCGACGGCAAGCGCATCGCCGACGTCGGCGTGCCCCCCATGCCGGAGTACTACCGGCACAAGCTCTCCAACGGGAAGTCGGTCATGGAGGTGGCCCCGACGATCCAGTGGGGCTACCTGATCTACCTGACCGCGTTCCGCGTCTGCCAGTACTTCGGCGCCAAGGAGGAGTGCCAGTACTGCGACATCAACCACAACTGGCGCCAGCACAAGGCGGCCGGGCGTCCGTACACGGGCGTGAAGGACGTCGACGAGGTCCTCGAGGCGCTGGAGATCATCGACAAGTACGACACCGCGAAGACGTCCACCGCGTACACGCTGACCGGCGGCGCGATCACGTCGAAGGTCCAGGGCCTGGACGAGGCGGACTTCTACGGGCGGTACGCCAAGGCCATCGAGGAGTACTTCCCCGGCCGCTGGATCGGCAAGGTCGTCGCCCAGGCGCTGCCCAAGGACGACGTCCAGCGGTTCAAGGACTACGGCGTGCAGATCTACCACCCCAATTACGAGGTGTGGGACGAGTACCTGTTCAAGATGTACTGCCCCGGCAAGGAGCGCTACGTCGGCCGCGACGAGTGGCACAAGCGCATCCTCGACTCGCGTGACGTGTTCGGCGCGCGCAACGTGATCCCGAACTTCGTGGCGGGCGTCGAGATGGCCGAGCCGTTCGGCTTCAAGACGGTCGACGAGGCCATCGCCTCCACCACCGAGGGCCTGCGCTTCTTCATGTCGAACGGCATCACGCCGCGCTTCACCACGTGGTGCCCCGAGCCGACGACGCCGCTCGGCAAGGAGAACCCGAACGGCGCCCCGCTGGAGTACCACATCCGGCTGCTCGACGCGTACCGGTCGACGATGGACGAGTTCGGTCTGTCGTCCCCGCCCGGCTACGGCCCGTCCGGTGCGGGCCGCGCCGTCTTCTCGGTCAGCTCCTTCATGGACAGCCTCGCGCCGAACCAAGAGGCCGTGGAGGTCTGAGAGACCCTGCTTACGGGGCCCGCGGGCCTACGGGGCCTGTGGGCCTGCGGGGCCTGTGGGCCTGCGGGGCCTGTGGGTGTGTCTCAGGCCGCCTTGTCGGCGTCGGCCGCGTCGTCCTGGGGGAGCGGCGCGGCGATCAGCCGGCGCAGCAGGTCGGGGCGGGCGGCGGGCGCGGCGTCCGACAGGAGCGCGGCCAGTACGGCGATCCGGGTCTGGCCCGCGCGCAGGGTGCCCGAGAGCACCGCTCCGGCGGCTACGAGGTCGACGGCGCCGCCACCCGTGTAGATCTCGGCGAGGGGCCCCGCCTGGACCCGGGTGCTGACGGCGACCAGGACACCCCGGCGGACGGCGGCCGAGACCGCGTCGACGAACTCCGGGGTCGCGTTGCCCGCGCCGGTGGCGACGAGCACGATGCCCTGCGCGCCCGCGGCGAGCGCGGCCTCGAAGAGCGCCGGGTCGGCGTCGCTGTGGTGCATGACGACGTCGACGCGCGGTATCAGGGCCCCGTCCGCCGGTACCGGCAGCGGGGCCGGGCGCTGCGGGGCGCTGCGGATGTCCACCCGGCCGAAGCCCAGGCGGCCGAGCGGCCCGGCCGACGGATCGGCGAACGCGTTCGCGGCGAGGGTCTGCGTCTTCACGGTGCCGCGAGCGGCGTGCACCCGCCCGTCGAAGACGACCAGAACACCCAAGTCACTTACGGAGGCGGCGACTTGGAGCGCGTCGTACATATTGCCCGGGCCGTCGCCGTCGGCGGCGCCGAGCGGCTTCTGGGCGCCCGTGAACACCACCGGGCGCGGATCGTCGTGGTGCAGGTCCAGCAGGAACGCGGACTCCTCAAGGGTGTCCGTGCCGTGCGTGACGACGATGCCGTCCACCGCCGGGTCCGCGAGGACCTCGCGCACGGTGCGCAGCAGGGTGAGCTGACGCTCGCTGGTCATCCGCGAGCTGTTCACGTTGAACAGGTCGACGACCTCGACCGCCACCCCGTCCGGCACGGCGGCGCTGGCCAGGACCGTGTCCCCGCCGGCGTCGGCGGCGTAGCCGGTGCCCTGCCAGCGGCTGGCGATGGTGCCGCCGGTGCTGATGAGGGTGATGCGCTTGGGCGCGCGGATGCGTTCCATGGGGGGCTGCCTCGCGAAGGGGGTGTGGGTGCGACGCCCGGGCGGAGAGCGTATGCACGTTCGATCTTCAGCAAGGATAATGCGACCAGGGCGCAATCGGATTGCGAATCATGGCTGATGATCGCGGATTCCATGGCGCACAATTGCGTCATGGACCGGATTGATTTGCATATCTTGCGCGAGCTTCAGAGCGACGGCCGTCTCAGCAATCAGGAGCTGGCCCAGCGGGTCGGTCTGAGCCCGTCGCCCTGTATGCGCCGGGTCCGCCAGCTGGAGCAGGACGGCGTGATCCAGGGGTACCGGGCGATCGTGGACCCGGCGGCCGTCGGCCGCGGCTTCGAGGTCCTCGTCTCGATCGAGGTGCGCCGCGACCGCGCGGCCGTCGAGGCCTTCGAGCGCGCGCTCCAGGACATCCCGGACGTCATCGAGGCCTACCGCCTCTTCGGCAGCCCCGGCTGTCTGCTGCGCATCGCGGTCGCCGACCTGGCCGCGTACGAACGGCTGTGGATCGAGCGCCTCACCACGCTCGACGGGGTCACCGAGGTGAACTCGCAGATCATCATGAAGCGCGTGAAGGAGCCGCGGGGGCTGCCCGTCTGACGGCCACCGGCCGGTGAGGGGGATTTCAACGCATGTGCCGCCCAGGGTATTTGGGGCTGCCGTGGCCGGTCGCCGTTCTCCTCGTATGCTCGGACGATGACCGAACGGGAGAGCACGGAAGAACGACACCAGGGCCTGCTCGCGGGCCGGGTGGCGATGATCACCGGAGCGTCGAGCGGGATCGGGGCCGCTGCCGCCCGCCTGTTCGCGCGCGAGGGCGCCGCCGTCGTCCTCATGGCGCGGCGCGGCGACCGGCTCGCGGAACTCGTGGCGGAGATCGAGGCGGACGGAGGCCGGGCGGCGGCGGCCGTGGGCGACGTGACCCGGCCGGACGACGCGCGCCGCGCGGTCGAGACGGCCGTCGACCGCTTCGGCGGGCTCCACTGCGCGTTCAACAACGCCGGGTACGCCACGGTGGAGAAGTCCCTGCACGAGATGGACGACGAGGTGTTCACCCGCACGATGGACGTGAACGTCGGCGGCGTGTGGAACTGCATGAAGCAGCAGCTCCCGGTCATGCTGGCCGGCGGGGGCGGCTCCATCGTCAACACCAGTAGCACGGCCGGGCGTTACGCCACCGGCGCGTCCGTGGCCTACGTCGCCGCCAAGCACGCCGTCCTCGGCATCACCCGCGGCGCCGCCGCCGAGTACGGGGAGCACGGCATCCGCGTCAACGCGCTCGTCGTGGGCACGACGCGCAGCGAGATGATCGACGACGTCGTACGGCAGATGCCGGTGCTCGAGACCGCGTTCATCGCCCCGCAGATCCAGAAGCGGATGGCGGCGCCCAGCGAGATCGCGGAGGCGGCGCTCTGGCTGTGCAGCGACCGCGCCTCGTTCGTCACGGGCACCGCGATGCCCGTGGACGGCGGCATCTCGGCCCAGGCCAAAGCAGGGACCTGAGCAGGGACCTGAGCGGCCTGCGGGAGAGGGCTGAGCCGCACGCGAAAAAAGGTGTGGCGTGCCGTGGGCGTTCGCGGCTACGGTCGTCTCGTTCCCGGGCGGTCCGCCGCCCGGGCCGGGGAACCGAGAGCTGAGATCAGGGAGGTGGAGACCGATGACTGTCATGGCGACGGGCGCTGCCCGCATCCGGAAGTTCATTCAGTCCACCTCCGTGGCCACCGGCTGAGCCGATCCGCTCGCTTTCTTTCGCCGGGGCCGCCCCTCGAAGGGTCACCCCTTGTCTTCCAGCTCCGAGTCCTCCAGCTCCGACCGATCCCTCCTCGCCCCTTACGGCTGGGACACCCACTGGGACGCCGAGTTCGCCCCGTACGCCGAGCGCGGACTCGTGCCCGGCCGGGTGCTGCGCGTCGACCGCGGGCGGTGCGACCTCATCACGCCCGACGGGACCGTGCACGCCGACACCGAGTACGTCGTACCGCGCGACCCCATGAAGGTCATCTGCACCGGTGACTGGGCCGCCGTCGACCCGGGCGACCGCGATCCGCGCTACGTCCAGGCGTATCTGCCGCGCCGCACCGCCTTCGTGCGGTCCACGTCCTCCAAGCGGTCCGAGGGGCAGATCCTCGCCGCGAACGTGGACCACGCGATCATCGCCGTCTCCCTCGCCGACGAGCTCGACCTCGGCCGCATCGAACGGTTCCTGGCGCTCGCCTGGGAATCCGGCGCGCAGCCGCTGGTCGTCCTCACCAAGGCGGACCTCGTGTCCGACCCCGTGACACTGTCCTACCTGGTCTCCGACGTCGAGACCGCCGCGCCCGGCGTCCAGGTGCTGCCCGTCAGCGCCCACGACGGTGACGGCACCGACGTCCTGCGGGCCGTCGTGGCCGGCGGCACCTCCGTGCTGCTCGGCCAGTCAGGCGCCGGGAAGTCCACGCTGGCCAACGCGCTGCTCGGCGCCGACCTGATGGAGGTCCAGGCCGTCCGCGACATCGACGGCAAGGGACGGCACACGACGACCACCCGCAACCTTTTCGTCCTCCCCGACGGGGGTGTCCTCATCGACACGCCGGGGCTGCGCGGCGTCGGCCTCTACGACGCGGAGTCCGGCGTCGAGCAGGTCTTCTCCGAGATCCAGGTGCTCGCCCAGGACTGCCGCTTCCAGGACTGCTCGCACACCGTCGAGCCGGGCTGCGCGGTGCTTTCCGCTCTTGCCGACGGGACGCTTCATCAGCGGCGGCTGGACAGTTACCGCAAGCTGCTGCGCGAGAACCAGCGGCTTGCCGCCCGGACGGATGCGAGGTTGCGGGGGGAGTTGCGGAAGGTCTGGAAGCAGCGCGGGGTCGCCGGGCGGGCGGCGCTCGAGGCCAAGAGGGGGCGGTCCATGTAGGGGGACGGTTCTACTCGCCGTAGGGGTGCGGGGCGGATGCGTCTGCCCCACCGTCGTGGTTGTTCGCGCAGTTCCCCGCGCCCCTTGGGGGGTTGTTCTGTGGCTGTCCCGCCGTTGTGGTTGTTCGCGCAGTTCCCCGCGCCCCTTGAGGGGTTGTTCTGCGGCTGCAGCGCCGTCGTGGTTGTTCGCGCAGTTCCCCGCGCCCCTGGAGCATGCGGCTGCGCCGCAGCCCCAAGGGTTTGCGGGTGCCGCGTCGGCGTGGTTGCTCGCGCAGTTCCCCGCGCCCCAGGGGCGGCCCTGAAGATGGCGCACGAAGTGTGCCTCTCAGGGGCGCGGGGAACTGCGCGAGAAGCCCCACCGGGCCGCGGACGGAAAACTTCCCAGGGGTGCGGGGAACTGCGCAACCAGCCCTACCGGCCCGCAGCCAGCCATCCCGCCCCCAAAGAACGCCGCGTCCGAAACCCGCCAGCCCCCAGCGGAGCGCAAGCGCACACTGGATGCGTGATGACCGACCAGGACACGGACAAGGGCACGGACAAGGGCACAGACGAAGACACCCGCTACGAAGCCGTCCGCAGCCGGGACGCCCGGTTCGACGGGGAGTTCTTCTTCGCCGTCGAAACCACCGGCATCTACTGCCGCCCGAGCTGCCCCGCGGTCACCCCGAAGCGGCAGAACGTGCGGTACTACGCCTCGGCCGCCGCCGCGCAGAGCTCCGGATTCCGGGCCTGCCGCCGGTGCCGCCCGGACGCCGTGCCCGGCTCCGCCGCGTGGAACGTGCGGGCGGACGTCGTCGGCCGGGCGATGCGGCTCATCGGGGACGGCATCGTCGACCGGGAGGGCGTGGGCGGGCTCGCCGTGCGGCTCGGCTACAGCGCGCGCCAGGTCCAGCGGCAGCTCACCGCGGAGGTGGGCGCAGGTCCCGTCGCGCTCGCCCGCGCCCAGCGCGCCCACACCGCACGGGTGCTGCTGCAGACGACCCCGCTGCCGGTCACGGAGATCGCGTTCGCGGCCGGCTTCGCCAGCGTCCGGCAGTTCAACGACACCATCCGCGAGGTCTACGCCCGCACGCCCACGCAACTGCGTGCCGACGCACCCGGCCGTGCCGAGGAACGGCGCGCCGTCGCCGCCACCGCCGGCATCCCGCTGCGCCTGGCCCACCGCGGTGCCTACCGGGCGGAGCCCGTCTTCGATCTGCTCGGGCGCGAACTCCTCAACAGCATCGAGGAGTTGACCGGTGAGCAGGGCTCGCGCATGTTCCGGCGGACACTGCGGCTGCCGTACGGCACGGGCATCGTCTCGGTCGACGAGGCGGGGCACGAGCAACCCGGGACGCACGCCGAGCACCGTGGCGGCTGGCTTGACGCCCGGATCCACCTGACCGATCTGCGGGACCTGACCACGGCCGTGGGCCGGCTGCGCCGCCTGTTCGACCTGGATTCCGACCCGTACGCGATCGACGAGCGGCTCGGCGGCGATCCGCTGCTGGCCCCGCTGGTCGCCGCCCGGCCCGGCCTGCGCTCGCCGGGCGCCGCCGACCCCGAGGAGCTGGCGGTGCGGCTGCTCGCCGGGCCGGAGGAGTCCGCGCGGCTCGTCGCGCGGTACGGCAAGCGGCTCGACGCGCCCTGCGGCGAGCTGCACCGGCTCTTTCCCACGCCGGACGCCCTCGCCGACGAGCCCGGCACCCTCGGCGCGCTGGCCCGCGCCCTCGCCGACGGCACCCTGGCCCTGGACCCGGGCGCCGACCGCGACGACGCCGAGGAGGCGCTGCGGTCCCTGCCCGGCATGGACGCCCGCACCGCCGCACTGATCCGGCTGCGCGCCCTCGGCGACCCCGACGTGGCGGTGCCCGGCGACGGCATCGCCGCCGACACCTGGCGGCCCTGGCGGTCGTACGCCCGTCAACACCTCATCGTAGAAGGACAGTTGTGAGCACACTCAGCGAGACCGACGATCGCACCACCGTCTACTACACCACTGTCGCGAGCCCCCTCGGTGAACTGCTGCTGACCGCCGACTCCGACGGCGCCCTCACCTCCCTGTCCGTGCCCGGGCAGAAGCGTGGCCGGACGGTCGAGGACCTCCGGGACGGCGGGGTGCACGACCCCGCGCGGTTCGGCGAGGCGACACGGCAGCTCGCCGCCTACTTCGCCGGTGAACTCGAGTATTTCGAACTGGAGTTGAGGCCCAAGGGCACGGAGTTCCGGCGGCGCGTGTGGGACGCGCTCGACGAGGTGCCGTACGGGGCGACCACCTCCTACGGCGCCGTCGCCGCACGCATCGGCGCCTCGGGCGTCGCCGTGCGGGCCGTCGGCGGCGCGGTCGGCGCCAACCCCCTGCTCATCGTGCGCCCCTGCCACCGGGTGATCGGCGCCGACGGATCGCTCACCGGTTACGCGGGCGGCCTGGAACGCAAGGTACGACTGCTCACGCTGGAGGGCTCCCTCCCGAAGTGAGCGCCCGGGTCTGCCCGGGGTTCCGGTCTCCTCAGGGTTGCGGCGGGCTGAGCGCGACCGCCGCCGCGTACCCCTCGGGCACCGGGACGTCCCACAGCGACCAGCCGCCGGGCGCGCCGGGGGAGCCGGTCAGCGTTCCCACGTAGTCGAGGTCGGTCGCGCGGGAGAGGCCCGTGCCGAGCCCCTTGAGGTAGGCCTCCTTGCGCACCCAGGTGCGGGCCATGGCGAGAGCACGCTCCGACGGGCTCTGCAACGCGGCGAGTTCGGCGCGCTCGCGAGGGTGCAGCACCGCCGTCAGCTCGTCGGCGACCGACGGACCCGTCAGCTCCTCCACGTCCGCGCCGACGGGCGCGGCAGCGAGCGCCACCAGGGCCAGATCGCCGCTGTGGGAGAGGGAGAAGTGCACGTCCGGAGCCTCCGCGAGCGCGGGACGTCCGTGCAACTCGCCGCAGCCCGGGCAGGGTTGGCGTACGAAGCGCAGCGATTCCGGGGCGCGGCCCAGCCGGTCGCCCAGGATGTGGCGCAGTGCTACGTGCGCGGCGACGTACCGCACCCGGTGCCGGTCGAAGCGGAAGGCCGCGGCGCGCCGCCGCTCGTCCGCGTCGAGGACGCCCGCCCCGTCGCCGGTTCCGGCGTCGGTGTGCACCAGCCACAGCCGGGCGCCGCCCGGGCCGGGCAACCTCAACTCCCTTACATTGTCCATGAATCAGGCTTCCAGATGGCGCAGGACAGCCAGGATCCTGCGGTTGTGGGCGGCGGTGCGCGGCAGGTCGAGTTTGTCGAAGACCGTGTTGAGATGTTTCTCCACGGCGCTGAGCGAGAGGTGGAGGCGGTCGGCGATCCCCGCGTTCGTATGGCCCTGCGCGAGCACCTCGAGGACGTCACGCTCCCGCGGTGTGAGCCGGTCGAGCAGATCGGTGTGGCTGGAGCGGCCCACCAACTGCCGTACGACGTCCGGGTCGATGACCGTGCTGCCCGCGTGGATCCGCTCCAGCGCGTCCAGGAACTCCCCGACCTGCGCCACCCGGTCCTTCAGCAGATAGCCGATGCCCTCGGCGCCGCCCGCGAGCAACTGGGTGGCGTAGCGGCGCTCGACATGCTGCGACAGCACCAGGACCCCGGTCGACGGGCGCCGCTCCCGGATCTCCAGAGCCGCGCGCAGACCTTCGTCGGTATGGGTCGGGGGCATCCGGATGTCGACGACCACGACGTCGGGCGCGTGCTTCTCGACGGCCTCGGGCAGCGTGCGGGCGTCACCGAACGCGGCGACGACCTCGTGCCCCTCCTCGGCGAGCAGCCGCACCAGGCCCTCCCGCAGCAGGGTCGAGTCCTCGGCGATGATCAGGCGCACGGCAGCTCCGCGGTGACGACGGTGGGTCCCCCGAGGGGGCTGGTGACGCGCAGCCGGCCGTCGAGCGCCTCGACGCGGCCGCGCAGCCCGGCGAGACCGGTACCGGGGCCCGCCGTGGTGGCGCCGCCGCACCCGTCGTCCCGTACGGACACCGTCAACACGCTTTCTGCCACATCCAGTCGAGCGGAGATGGCGGTGGCCCGGGAGTGCTTGGCGGCGTTCGTCACGGCCTCGGACACGACGAAGTAGGCGGCGGCCTCGACGGGGGCGGGCAGCGCGTCCGGCACGTCGCACGCGAGGCGCAGCGGCACCGGGCTGCGCTCCGCCACCCCGCCGAGCGCCTCCCGCAGACCGAGCCCGTCGAGCGCCGACGGGTACACCCGCCAGGCCACCTCGCGCAGCTCGGTGAGTACGGCCCCCGACTCCTCGTGGGCCTGGCGCAGCAGCTCCGCGGCCTGCTCGGGGGTGCGACCGGGGCGGCGGGCCCGGCCGAGCAGCATGGCGAGCGCCACCAGGCGCTGCTGGAGGCCGTCGTGCAGATCCCGCTCGATACGGCGGCGCTCCGCGTCGACGGCGTGCACGATCGCGGCGCGCCCCGCGGCGAGTTCGTCGATACGTTGCTGGAGCCGCTCCCGCTCGGAGGGGCCGAAGGCGGTGGCGGCCAGCCGGGTGTCGAGGGCGTAGAGGGAGAGGAAGCCCTGCACCCCGAGGAAGAGGAAGACTCCGCCGAGGGCGCTCTGGCCGAGGAGCTCCAGGACGCTCACACCACCGCGGACCAAAGAGATGATCAGGACCGCGGCGAGGACCGCGCCGAGCGCGAACAGCCCGAGGACGACCGCCGTCAGGAGGCCCGCGTACGTCTGCGCGGCGACATGGCGCAGGGCCCTGTCGCCCTCGGGCTCGTACAGGGCGGGGAAGCGGTCGCCGAAGAGGACGGTGCGGCGGCGCCGGTCGAGCGCGCACAGGCGGCGGGCGCCGGCGGTCAACGCGCGCCGGGCGCCGGGGCGGGTGCGCGGCACCAGGAGAAAGGGCCCGAGGGTCGTACCGGCGACGGTCAGGTATCCGAGCCCGGCGACCGCGGTGGCACAGCCGAGAACCACTCCGGCCCCCGCACGCCCCACCCTGGTCACCCCCACGGCAGCCGAGCCTACCGGCTCTGCCGGGCGGCCGGCCGGTGGTCGCCGTCGCGGTGCCGGCCACGGCCCCGCAGACGCAGGACCAGGTAGGAGACGACGGCGACGGCCACCACCGCCAGCACGACCTTCGAGATCACGCCGACGTACGTCTCCACCAGGTCCCACTGGTCGCCCAGCCAGTAACCGGCGAGGACCAGGACCGAGTTCCAGAGCAGGGAGCCGAGCGCGGTCAGGGCCAGGAACCTCGGCAGCGGCATCCGCTCGACGCCCGCCGGTATCGAGATCAGGCTGCGGAAGACCGGCACCATCCGGCCCAGCAGGACCGCCTTCGTGCCGTGCCGCTGGAACCAGGCCTCCGTGCGCTCCAGGTCCGAGACCTTCACGAGGGGCAGGCGCGCCCAGAGCCCGTACATGCGGTCGCGGCCGATGACCCGGCCGATCCAGTAGAGGACAGCGGCGCCCACGACGGAGCCGAGGGTCGTCCAGAACAGCGCCGAGACGAGTGAGATGGCGCCCTGACCTGCCGCGAAGCCCGTCAGCGGCAGGATGACCTCGCTGGGCAGCGGCGGAAACAGGTTCTCCAGGGCGATCGCGAGTCCGGCGCCGGGACCGCCGAACGTATCGACGAGGTCGGCGGCCCAGCCCGCGACGCCGCCGGTCGGCTCCGAGGCGGCGGCCAGTTCTACGTAGCGCATACGAAGGCTCCAGGCAGGGCGGTCGTGGCGTCCGAGGCGGCCGCCCCGGACTCCACCCAGGCTAGGAACCGCAGCTCAGCGCCGTAACGAAGGTAACCGTTCGGCAAAGTGCGGGTTCCCGCGAAGTGCCCTGCGGAAAACCGCACCCCGAAAAAAACCCGCCGGATCAAGGGTCAGCCCCAGATCACGGCCCCGGCCCACGCGCCCACGATCAGCAGGCAGGCGAACAGCTCGGCCAGGATGCTGGAGCCGCCCGCCCGCATGGCCGTCCGCGTGGAGGACGCGGCGTCGCCGTGGCTGCCGAGCCGGAGCCGCTCCGCCGCGTAGATGCCGCCGACGAAGCCGGGGAATGTGCCGATCACCGGGAGCACGCAGAACCCGACGAGCGCGCCGACGCCCGCCCAGACCGCGAGCTTGCGGGTCGCCCCGGCCTGCCGCAGCCGGCGCGGCGGCAACTGCCAGCGCACCACCTGGGCGGTGAGCAGGACGATGGTGGCGCCTACCAGGACGCCCCAGGCGAGGCCGTCCGGATCGCGCAGCGTCCAGACGGCGACCGCGGCCCACACGAGCCACGAGCCGGGCACGCCCGGCACCAGTACCCCGCACAGACCGAGCGCCAGCACGGCCCCGACCAGCAGGAGTTCCCACGCTCCCATGGGCCAAGGGTCCCCCAGATGCCGCGAACGCGCAGTTCAGGGGGAGCGGGGGAAGCAGGCGGGGACCGGAAGTCGGACGTCGGCGGACCACCCGCCACCCGGCTCGCGGACGTCGGCGGACCACCCGCCACCCGGCCCGCGGGCGTCAGCGCGCCACCCAGCCCCGTTCGTACGCGTGCCAGCCGAGCTGCAGCCGGGTCGTCACGCCGGCCAGCTCCATCAGCCGCTTCACCCGCCGCTGCACTGTCCGCAGGCCCAGGTCCAGCTGCTTCGCCACGCTCACGTCGGTCAGCCCGGCAAGGAGCAGGGACAGGATCTCCAGATCGGTGCCGTCGGGCCCACCGTCGCCAGCCTCCTCCACCCGGCCGGCCTCCCCGAGCCGCAGCGGCAGCGCCTGGCGCCAGACCGCCTCGAAGAGCCCGGACAGGGATTCGAGCAGGCCGCTGGCGTGCACGACGAGCGCGGCCGGTTCCGAGGCGCGCGAGGTCAGCGGGACCAGGGCGAGCGTGCCGTCGGCGATCACCAGCTTCGTCGGCACCCGGTCCATGACGCGGACCTGCTCGTCGCGCCCGATCGCCGCGGACAGCTCGGTCAGCCCGGACGGCAGGGAGAGGACCTCCCGCTCGATGACGACGCGGTAGCCGACCCCGCGGCTGACGGCCTGCGGCTCCGCGTCGTTCTCCATGCCGGTCACGGCGATCGGGTTGCCGGTGACCAGGGCGCACACCTCCGAGGTCGCGCCCAGCTGGATCTGCAGAAAACGCTGCGAGACGGCCGCCGCCCCCGTCACGACCTCGACCAGATCGTGCACGGCGGGTTCGGCGGCCTGTGCCCGGTACTCCTCGGCGAGCAGCGCGGCGGCCAGTTCGGCCTGCTCCAGGTCGTGCCGGCGCTGGGTGAGCAGCGCGCCGAGGGCGACACCCGGCGGGGCGGCCACCCAGCGGCCGGGCCGCGCCGAGGACTGCGCGGCGAGTCCGTGCCGCTCCAGCAGCCGCAGGGTGACCTCGGCGTCGTACTCGCCGAGGGCGAGGCGCCGGGCCAGGTCGGACACATCGGCCGCGCCCACCGACACCAGGGCGCGATACGCCGACTCGTGCACCTCATCCAGACCTATAGCACCCAGCATGCGGCGATGCCCCTCCCGTCCAAGCCCGTTCAGTCCCGCCCAGTCCGTTCCGTCCCCCGGTGGCGGGAACCGGCCACGGCACAAACCCGCCGCGCCCATCTTCCCTGTACCGGCCATCACTCTGCCAATGTGGCGCCACCGCAGCACCAACACCCGCCGGAAATGCGCCCTTTGGGCCGTATTCACCTGCGCTTTCACTTGGGGGAGAGCGATGCGCCCGACAGCGCGCACAGCCGTGGGGCTCGTCCGCGGCACGGCGATAGCCGTCGTCCTTGCCGTCACAGCGGCCGCTCCGGCCGGGGCACGACAGGGGAGTGCCCCGGCCGACGGCCGCCCCCTGACGGGCAGCACCACGGCAGCGGGAGGCGCCACCGCCACGGTCACCCTCGTCACGGGCGACCGCGTCGTCGTCACCACGGACGCCGAGGGGCGCAGCACGGCCACCGCCCTGCCGACCGCGCAGGGCGGCGCAGGAGTGCTCCAGACCCGCCAGTCCGGAAAGGACCTGTACGTCTACCCGGACGGCGCGCTCCAGGCCATCGCCGCGGGCCGCGTCGACGAGCAGCTCTTCAACGTCACCGGCCTGATCCGCCAGGGCTACGACGACGCGCACAGCCCGACCCTGCCGCTCATCGCCACCTACGACTCCTCCGTCGACGTCGCGCGCTCCGTGCCCGCCGCCCCGCGCGGCGCCGACCGCGGCCTCGTCCTCGACCCGGTCGACGGCGTCGCCCTGAAGGCCGACAAGAAGCAGGCCGCCGACTTCTGGGCCGACATCACCACGCGCCGCTCCCGCGCCGCCGGTGACCTGAAGAAGGTGTGGCTCGACGCGAAGGCGCAGTCGTTCCTCGACACGTCGACCAAGCAGGTCCACACCGACCAGGCCTGGGCCGCGGGCTACGACGGCAAGGGCACCAAGGTCGCCGTCCTCGACACGGGCGTCGACACCGAGCATCCCGACCTCGAGGGCCGCGTCGCCGAGTCGAAGAACTTCACCGACTCCGCCGACGCCGGCGACCACCAGGGTCACGGCACGCACACCACGTCCACGGTCGGCGGCACCGGCGCGGCCAGCGGCGGCAAGAAGAGGGGCGTCGCCCCAGGCACCACCCTGCTCCACGGCAAGGTCCTCAACGACAGCGGCTCCGGCGCCACCTCGTGGATCATCGCCGGTATGCAGTGGGCCGTCGACGAGGGCGCCGACGTCGTCTCCATGAGCCTCGGCAACCCGGGCGAACTCGACTGCTCCGACCCGATGGCGCAGGCCACGCAGGAGCTGGCCCGCTCGGCGAAGAACACCCTCTTCGTGATCGCCGCGGGCAACGCCGGACCGAGCCTCAACTCGGTCTCCTCACCCGGCTGCGTCCCCGACGTCCTCACCGTCGGCGCCGTCGACCGTGACGACTCCACCGCGGCCTTCTCCAGCCGCAGCCCCGTGCAGCGCACCCACACCCTCAAGCCCGAGATCGCCGCCCCGGGCGTCGACATCTCGGCCGCGGCGGCGGGCGGCCGGGGCGTGTACGCGTACCGGTCCATGAGCGGTACGTCGATGGCGACCCCGCACGTCGCGGGCGCCGCCGCCCTCGTCAAGCAGCGCCACCCCGACTGGGACGCCCAGCGGATCAAGGCCGCTCTCGTGTCGTCCGCCGACGCCGACATCCCCGGTGACGTCCGCGAGACCGGCGGCGGACGGCTCGACGTGAAGGCCGCTATCGACGAGACGGTGCTCGGCTCCGACGTTGTCCAGGGCGGCACCTTCAACTGGCCGCAGGACAGGAGTGATCGCACCACGGTCGCCGTCCCGTACACCAACACCACCTCCGCGCCGGTCACGCTGCGCCTGTCCGTGGACGGCGTCACCGGCAACGACGGCTCCGCTGTCCGCTCCACGGTCGCCCGGTTGGACGCGCGTACGGTCACCGTCCCGTCGGGCGGCACCGCCGAGGTCCCGCTGAAGCTCGACCCCACGGCCTCCCTCAAGGCGGCCCAGTACGGTGACGTCACCGGCCGCGTGCTCGCCACCGGACCCGGCGGCCTGCACGTCTCCACCCCGTTCTCGCTCTATGTCGAACCCGAAACGGTCACGCTGCGCGTCAAGTTGATCGACCGTCAGGGACAGCCGGCCGACGGCCCGTCCTCCCTCGACGTCATCGGCACCGACACCGCCACCGGTGAACGCCGTGCCAACGAGGGCGCCACCGACCAGACGTACCGGCTGCGCCCCGGCGCCTACTTCCTCTCCGGCTTCATCGGCACCCCGGAGACGACCGGAACACTCATCAACTCCCTTGCGTACATGGCCCGTCCGCAGCTCGACCTGCGCAGGGACACCACGGTCGTACTCGACGCCCGCAAGGCGCACAAGCTGAGCGTCAAGACCGACAAGCCCTCCGAGGTACGCGGCGTCACCCTCGGGTTCGCCCGCAGCTGGGACGAGAGCTGGCTGCACGCGGGCACCGCGGCCGGCAGCCGCACGATCCGCTCCTACTACGCCGACGTGGACGGCCGGGCGAGCGACGGCACGTTCGAGTTCGACAGCTTCTGGCGCGCCGCCGCCCCGCAGTTCACCGAGTTCGCCGTCGCGGGCGGCCCCGCGCTGCACCCGCTGACCGGCTCCACCGGCTCGGCCAACCTCGACGGCACCGGCAGCGCCCGGATCGTCGACGCGAAGTCCGGCACCGCCGAGGAACTGGCCGCGGCCGGCGTCGAGGACAAGCTCGCCCTCGTCGAGCTGCCGGAGGGCGGCAGCGCCGGTACCGTCGCCACCGCAGCCGCGAAGGCCGGGGCCAAGGGCGTCGTCATCCACCGGGCCGCGCCCGGGCGTTGGTACCCGTCCGTCGGGTTCGTCGGCGGCCCGCTCCCGATGATCGGCCTGGAGGCGGCGGAAGGAACGGCGCTCGCCGAGCGGGTCGCGGCCGGTGCCACCACGCTGCGCTGGAAGGCCACCGCGCAGAGCCCGTACATGTACAACCTCGCCTTCCCCGAGGCCGGGCAGCTCCGCTCGGACCGCACCTACCGCGTCCGCGACGCCCAGCTCGCCGAGAACAAGGCGACCTACCGTGCCATGGGCACCGCCGCCGACTACGTCGACCTCCCCTCCGCCACCCGGCCCTCCGGGCTCACCGCCTCCTTCGGGGACATCGAGACCGTCGCCGCCCCGTCGCGGCGCACCGAGTACTACTCGGCGGGCGCCACCGGCTGGGGCCACCAGGTGTCCAGCGGCTTCCCGTGGGGCGAGTTCATGATCGACCCGGTGCGGACGTACAAGAAGGGCGAGCACCGCACCGAGGAGTGGTACGGGGGCGCCCTCGCCCCGACCACCCCGCTAGACGACTCCGGTGCGCAGAGCCTCGCGGCCGAGCGGCAGGGCAACCTCATCGGTGTCGCTCCCGGCTTCTGGGGCGACGGCCAACACCTGGGCGTCCAGGGCGGTTTCGGTGACATCGGCGGGGTGCGGCTCAAGCGGGACGGCGAGATCGTCGGTGACACGGGCTGGCCGTTCGGGGTCTTCGAGGTGCCGGCGGACGACGCGGCGTACGAGATGACGCTGCGCACCGCGAAGATCGGCTCCAAGGTCTGGAACCGTTCGCCCGAGACCCTGACGACGTGGTCGTTCCGCTCCCACCTCGACGAGGACGTCTACTCCCAGGGCATCCCGCTGCTCTTCCCGCACCTGACCCTGCCGGAGGACGGGTTCAAGACCCTCGCCGCCGCCGACGGCCAGAAGATCGGACTGACGGTGACGGGGCACGCCGGGTACACCCCGGGCGCGCTGACGAAGGTCGTGCTCTCGTACTCGTACGACGGCGGGGAGACCTGGACCGAGGCGGAGACGGCGCGGCGCGGTGGTGCGTGGACCGCGACGGTGGACCATGCCGGGGCCTCCGGCAAGCAGGTCACGCTGAAGGCCCAACTGACCGACTCCAGGGGCAACTCCGTCACCCAGACGGTCACCCGGGCGTACGACGTGCGCTAGTTCGAGCGATCACCCGAACCGGTCCGCCGGGCGTCCTTCCCGTGGGGGGTGGGGCCGCCCGGCGGACCTCTTGGCAGACCCCTTGGCAGACCTCTTCCCAGACCTCTTGGCCCCCTTTAGCCGGCCTTCTCGGCGGGCCTTTCGTACGGGGAATTTTCTCGATGCCCCGTTTTCGTATGGCCCGGGCCGTGGACAATGAGGACATGAGCCAGCAGGGGGAGAGGCCCACCCGTCGCCCGGCCCAAGAGGACGACTGGTGGAGTCAGCTGTACGAAGACGCCGCCGCCGACGTCGCCGACGACACCGGGCCGGCCCCGACCGCGGACACCCTGGACGACCGCTTCGCCTCGGCCGGAGCGGTGGCGGCTCCGCCGGATCCTGTGCCGGCTCCCTGGGGCCCGGACGGTTCGCCCGGGCCCCCAGGGGAGCCCACGACCGAGGCCGCTGGGCCGGTGCTGCCCCGCCAGGATGGTTCGGCCGGGCCTTCGTGGGGGCCTGCTGCCGAGGCTGCTGGGGCGGTGGTGCCCCGGCAGGACGGTTCTGCTCCGCCTCCTACGGGAGCCACGACCGAGGGCACTGGGCCGGCGGTGCCTCTTCAGGATGGTTCGGCCGGGCCTTCGTGGGGGCCTGCTGCCGAGGCTGCTGAGCCGGTGGTGCCCCGCCAGGACGGTTCTGCTCCGCCTCCTACGGGAGCCACGACCGAGGGCACTGGGCCGGTGGTGCCCCTTCAGGATGGTTCGGCCGGGCCTTCGTGGGGGCCCGCCGCCGATGCCGCCGGGGCGGTGCTGCCCCGGCAGGACGGCCCGGCCCGGCCCTCGTGGGAGCCCACCGCCGACGCCAACCGGCCGCCGGCACCCCTCCAGGGCGAGTCCGCGGGCCCTGGGACCCGGCGCCCGGACGAGGCGACCGCGCCCGGCGCGGGCCGCCCGGACCGGCCCGGTATGACCGAGGGGCCTCGTCCGGGCGGGTCCGCCGGCCCCGACGCACCCCGTCCGGGTGGGCCCGGTAGCCCCGAGCCGGTCGAGCTCCGGGCCTCTCTGCCTGAGCCCTCGGGGGCCGAACCCCGCGCCTTTCTGCCGCCGGAGCCGGAGCCGGAGCGGGAGCGGGCCGCGGGCCTCTCCGTGGCCTATGTGGGGGACGGTCCGCCCACCTATGACGCCGAGCCCACCGCGCTGCCCGCCGCCGATCCGGACGAGCTCGAGGACCTCGTGGCCGACACCGTGCTGGACGGGGCGCGGTACGGCAGCTGCACGCTGCGGGCCGCTTCCGTGCGCGGTGACTCCGCGCGGTACCGGGGCGAGCCGCGCCGGGACAGCCTGCTCACCGCCCGCTTCGGCAGCGGCCCCGGCGCGCTGATCCTCGTGGCCATGGCCACCGGCGCCCGCGCGACGCCGGGCGCGCACCGGGCCGCCGCCGAGGCGTGCGACTGGATCGGCCGTGCCGTGGGGCTCAGCCACGCCCGCCTGGCCGAGGACATCCGGGCGGGCCGGCGCGGCGACCTGAAGTCGGGCCTGCACCGGCTGACCGACCGCAGCCTCGGCAAGCTGCGGGCCGGCGCCGCCGAGCAGGGCCTGGGCCCCGAGGAGTACGCGGCCGGCCTGCGCTGTCTGCTCGTGCCCGCCGACCCGGCCTGCCGGACCCGGGTGTTCTTCGGCGTCGGCGACGGCGGCCTGTTCCGGCTGCGCGGCGGCGAGTGGCAGGACATCGAGCCCGGCGTCGCCGAGCAGAGCGGCGCCCCCGTCGTGGGGTACGGATCGCTGCCCCCGGCCGAGACCACGGACGGCGACCGGCTCACCATGGACCTGGGCATCACCACGCCGCCCAGCCCGTACGAGCCCGCTCCCGAACCACCCCGCGACCCGTTCCGCTTCCGCGCCTCCGTAGCCCGGCCGGGTGACACGCTCCTGCTCTGCACGGCGGGCCTCGCCGAACCCCTGCGCGGCGAGCCCGGCCTGGGCCGCCACCTGGCGCGCCGATGGGAGGCGAACGAGGCCCCGGGCCTCGCCGCGTTCCTCGCGGACACCCAGGTCCGGGTCAAGGGCTACGCCGACGACCGCACGGCTGCGGCCGTTTGGGAGGCGTAACGGCGCCCCTTGTGAATTCATGGAACCGACAGGCAGCGATCGGTTCCGAAGGGGCACGTGAGTCATGGCCAAGCAGAACGTCGCCGAGCAGTTCGTCGACATCCTCGTCCGCGCGGGCGTCCAGCGCATGTACGGAGTCGTCGGCGACAGCCTGAACCCGGTCGTCGACGCGATCCGCCGCAACAGCGCCATCGACTGGGTCCACGTACGCCACGAGGAGACCGCGGCCTTCGCGGCGGGCGCCGAAGCGCAGATCACCGGCAAGATGACGGCCTGCGCCGGCTCCTGCGGCCCCGGCAACCTGCACCTGATCAACGGGCTCTACGACGCCCACCGCTCGATGGCCCCGGTCCTCGCCCTCGCTTCCCACATTCCGTCCAGCGAGATCGGCCTCGGCTTCTTCCAGGAGACCCACCCCGACCGCCTCTTCCAGGAGTGCTCGCACTACAGCGAGATGATCTCCAGCCCGAAGCAGATGCCGCGCGTCCTGCACACGGCCATCCAGAACGCGGTCGGCCGCTCCGGCGTCAGCGTCGTCACCCTGCCCGGTGACGTCGCCGACGAGGAGGCCCCCGACCAGGGCACCGAGACCGCCCTGGTCACGTCGCGGCCCAGCATCCGCCCCGGCGACGCCGAGATCGACAAGCTCGTCGAGCTGATCGACAAGGCCGGCAAGGTCACCCTGTTCTGCGGCAGCGGCACGGCGGGGGCGCACGCCGAGGTCATGGAGTTCGCCGAGAAGCTCAAGGCACCGGTCGGGCACGCCCTGCGCGGCAAGGAATGGATCCAGTACGACAACCCCTTCGACGTCGGGATGAGCGGGCTCCTCGGCTACGGCGCCGCGTACGAGGCCACGCACGAGTGCGACCTGCTGATCCTGCTGGGGACCGACTTCCCCTACAACGCGTTCCTGCCGCAGAAGGACGTCAAGATCGTCCAGGTCGACGTACGGCCCGAACACCTGGGCAGGCGCTCGAAGCTGGACCTCGCGGTGTGGGGCGACGTACGGGAGACGCTGCGCTGTCTGAGCCCGCGCGTGAAGCCGAAGACCAACCGCCGCTTCCTCGACAAGATGCTGAAGAAGCACGCCGACGCCCTCGAAGGCGTCGTGAAGGCGTACACGCGCAAGGTCGACAAGCACGTGCCGATCCACCCCGAGTACGTCGCCTCCGTCCTCGACGAACTCGCCGCCGATGACGCCGTGTTCACCGTCGACACCGGTATGTGCAACGTATGGGCGGCGCGCTACATCTCGCCGAACGGGCGGCGCCGCGTCATCGGCTCGTTCTCGCACGGCTCCATGGCGAACGCGCTGCCGATGGCCATCGGCGCCCAGTTCGTCGACCGCCACCGCCAGGTCGTCTCCATGTCGGGCGACGGCGGCTTCTCGATGCTGATGGGCGACTTCCTCACCCTCGTCCAGTACGACCTGCCGGTGAAGGTCGTCCTCTTCAACAACTCGGCACTGGGAATGGTGGAGTTGGAGATGCTGGTCGGCGGCCTGCCCTCCTACGGGACCACGAACAAGAACCCCGACTTCGCGGCCGTCGCCCGGGCCGCGGGCGCGTACGGCGTCCGCGTCGAGAAGCCCAAGCAGCTCGCGGGCGCCCTCAAGGACGCCTTCAAGCACAAGGGCCCGGCCCTCGTCGACATCGTCACCGATCCGAACGCCCTGTCCATCCCGCCGAAGATCAGCGCCGACATGGTGACGGGCTTCGCGCTGTCCGCCTCGAAGATCGTGCTCGACGGCGGCGTGGGCCGCATGGTCCAGATGGCCCGCTCGAACCTGCGCAACGTGCCGCGCCCGTGACCGCGTCCTGCCGCCCGGTGGCCCCGGGCGGCAGGACGCACGTCGCTCACACGGGCCGCAGCCGCAGCGTCAGGATCTGGAACGGCCGCAGGGACAGGGCGAGGCCGGTGACCGAGGTGTCCGCCGGCTTCAGCGGACGCTCCAGGAGGTCCGTCTCGTCGGCGCCCGCGACCGGGAACGACGCCGTCAGTGTCGCCGTCGCACGCCCGCCCCGCGACTCGTAGAGCCGCACCACCACATCACCGCTGCGGTCCTCGGCGAGCTTCACCGACTCGATCGTCACCGCGGGATCGTCGACCGTGACGAGCGGCGCGCCCGCGCCCGCCTCCGCCACCCGCAGCGGCAGGTTCAGCGCGAGCCCCTCGGCCACCGCGTCCCCGGTCGCCGCCCCCGGCAGCAGCGCGTATGTGAAACGGTGCGTGCCGAGGTCGGTCTCCGGGTCGGGGCTGTGCGGGGCACGCAGCAGCGTGAGCCGGACGGTGGTGCCGAGCCCCTGCTCGTGCGGGGTGCGGGTCACGTCGTGCCCGTACGTCGAGTCGTTGAGCAGGGCGACGCCGTACTCCTCCTCGGCCACCCGCAGCCAGCGGTGCGCGCAGATCTCGTAACGGGCCGCGTCCCAGCCGGTGTTGGCGTGCGTGGGCCGGTGCACGTGCCCGAACTGGATCTCGGCCGCGGACCGCTCCGCGTGCACGTCCAGCGGGAACGCCGCCTTCAGCACCTTCTCCGACTCCTGCCAGTCGATGTCGGTGATGACGTCGAGGCGGCGGCTGCCCGCGGCGAGTTGGTACTCCTGCGTGACGCGGGACGCCCCGAAGGCGCGGGTCACTCGAACGGCGACCCGCAGCGGCCCGTCCTCGACCAGCTCCACCGACTCGGCGTCCGTGAGATCGGTGCGGGTGTGCCGGTAGTGCGCGTCCAGGTCCCAGGCGTCGTACTGGGTGGGGTGGTCGGGATGCAGCTGGAGGAGGTTGCCGCGGGTGCCGGGGGCCAGGACCTCGCGGCCGCCGTGGTTCAAGTCCCGTACTGAGGTGAGGAGTCCGTCGCTGTCGACGGTGACGGTCAGGTGCTCGTTCGCCAGCACGATCGCGTCGGTCTCTTGGGTCGCCGCGGCGTGGGCGCCCGGCCCGCGGGTGTGTTCGGCGGCCTCGGCCAGGCTCCGGGTGCCGAGCCCGTCGACGTTCACATGAATCAACTGGCCATCGTGGGCGACCACTTCATTGCGCGCGTAGGGGGAGGCGTTGAATGCCGAGGCTCCGCCCGCGCCGAGGTGGCGTACCGCCTCGCTCGTGATCCCGTCCAGCTCGGCCAGCACCTGGGCATAGGTGTCGCGGGCCTCCCGGTGCACCCAGGCGATCGACGATCCGGGCAGGATGTCGTGGAACTGGTGCAGCAGAACCGTCTTCCACAGCCGGTCGAGAGCGTCGTACGGGTAGGCGTACGACGCGTCGTGCAGAGCGGCGGCCGTGCACCACAACTCGGCCTCGCGCAGCGCGTGTTCGGAGCGACGGTTGCCCTGCTTCGTCTTCGCCTGCGTCGTGTACGTCGCCCGGTGCATCTCCAGATACAGTTCGCCGGACCAGACGGGCGCCTTCGCCCCGTACTCCTCGTACGCCGCCTGGAAGAACGCCGACGGCTTCTCGATCTCGACGCGCGGTGAGCCCTCCAGGGAGCGCAGCCGGCGGGCCTTCTCCAGCATCTCCCGGGTCGGACCGCCCCCGCCGTCGCCCCAGCCGAAGGGGACGAGGGAGCGCGAGGCGCCGCCCTTCTCCGCGAAGTTCCGCTCGGCGTGCGCGAGTTCACGGGCGTGGAACTGCGCGTTGTAGGTGTCCACCGGCGGGAAATGCGTGAAGACACGTGTGCCGTCGATGCCCTCCCACCAGAACGTGTGGTGCGGCATCTTGTTCGTCTGGTTCCAGCTCAGCTTCTGCGTCAGGAACCACCGGGCACCCGCCAGCTTCGCCAACTGCGGAAAAGCGGCGGTGTATCCGAAGGAGTCGGGCAGCCAGATCTCCTCCGTCTCCACGCCCAGCTCGTCCCGGAAGAACCGCTTGCCGTGCACCAGCTGCCGGGCGAGCGCCTCACCGCCCGGCATGTTCGCGTCCGACTCCACCCACATCGAGCCGACCGGCGCCCAGTTCCCGTCCGCCACCGCCTTCTTGATCCGGTCCCAGATGTGCGGCTGGTGCTCCTTCACCCACGCGTACTGCTGTGCCTGCGAACACGCGAAGACCAGCTCCGGGTAGTCCCTGGCGAGCGCCGTGACGTTGGCGAACGTGCGCGACGCCTTGCGGACCGTCTCGCGCAGCGGCCACAGCCACGCCGAGTCGATGTGCGCGTGCCCGGTCGCCGAGACGCGGTGCGCGCTCGTGTGTGCCGGACGGGACAGGACGTCGGCGAGTTCCGCTCGGGCCGCCGCCGCCGTGCCGGACACGTCGTGCAGATCCAGTACGTCCAGCATCCGCTCGAGCGCTCGCAGGATGTCGTGGCGCCCGGCGCGCTCCGCGTCCAGCTCGTGCATCAGCTCCGAGAGCACCTCGACATCGAGCACCAGATGCCAGACGGCCTCGTCGAGTACGGCCAAGTCGGCAGAGCGGAATCGGTAGATGGGGCGATCCCCGGCGGTCAGCACATCGCCGAGCGGGGTGGGCTCGAAGTCCCGCAGCACCGCCGGGTTGGCCGCCGCCTCCAGCAGCAGATTCACCGGCTCACCTCCGGCCGCGGGCGCCGCGACCGTGAGGTGCCGGTTGCGCGGATGGATGCCCTTCAGGGGTACGCCCTCGGCGTCGTACAGCAGCCCCTCCGCCTGGAATCCGGGCCCCTGCCCGGAGAATCCGGGGTCCACCACGACCTCTACGTGGCGCCCCGCCCATTCGGCGGGGACCTGCCCCTCGATGCGGAACCAACTGGTCGACCAGGGTGCGCCCCACGCGGTGCCGGGCTCGAAGGGTTCGTACGTTCCTGCCAGCGCCTCGGCCACGGGCACCGGCTCACCGGGGGCGTGCCAGACGCTCAGCGTCAGCGGTGTGCGCGCGGCGTACTGCGCCGGTCGTACGAACTGGCGCATTGCCCGTTCGAGTCGGCCCTCCACGAGGTGTCGGTCGTCGTGCACGGCGGCTCCTTGTCGGTACTCGTCCTGCGGGAATCCCACGCTTCCTTCCCCGCACGGCCTGTGGACACCCGTGGGAGGTGGACGAATCAACATGAGTGCCGACATGCCCAATGGGCATGCATCCCCGTGTACGCGTTCGACAGACAGGCCGAGCATCACGAGTCCAGAGCGAGGAAGGCATCGGGATCGGCGTGTGGGCGGGGGTCATGAGACGGCAGGTACCAGGGGGTGGTCCGGCAGAGGCCGGAGTCCCCATGAAGCATCCGGAGAAAGAAAGGGTCGACGGGGTCGCACCGGGGGACGGACCGCAGAAACAGCTCAAGCGCATGCTGGGCAAGGCGGACCTGAGGGCTGTACCGGAGACCAGGCGCGCACTACGCGAACTGCTCCGTCACTGGGGCAGGCCGGGCAGATCGGAGATCGCCGAACTGCTCACCAGCGAGCTCGTCACCAACGCGCTGGTGCACACGGACCGCGACGCGGAACTCACGGCGACGGTGGGCCCGAGCGGCCTGCGGGTCGAGGTCCGGGACGACACGGACCGCCGGCCGAGACTGCGCGTACCGATCGCCGACGACGGTACGAACGGCAGAGGCCTGCTCCTGGTCCAGTCCCTCGCGGACGCCTGGGGCGTCGTGATGCTCGGCGCGGGCGCTACCGGAAAGGTGGTGTGGTTCGAACTGGACGGCGGCACCGCGTGACCTGCACGTCACGACAGTGCCGCCGCACCCTGCGCACCGGCTGACGAAGCGTCAGCCGAACTGCTGCTCAAGGTCCTTGAGCTTGCGCTCAAGGGTGTCGAGCCGGGGCAACGCCTGAGTGTCGTCCTCCGCCGTCAGATCGACGGTGGCGGGCGGCGGCGGTTCAGTCCCACTCCTGACGGCCTGGAGCGAGGGGCGGGCGCGCAGGGGAAGCTGGTCCTGCGAGAGCTCTGGGGGCGTGCTCCCAGGCGATATGGCAGGCTCCGCGCCGCCCTGGGCGGAGCCCGCCGAGGCCGTCACGGCCGGCACCTCCACCTGGCGCCCGCCGCGCCCGCTGAAGGAGCGGTGACCACGGCTGAGCGCGCGCAACTGCGCGCGCTCCAGCTTCCCGTGCTCGCGCCGCCGCATCCGGTCCTGCGTCTTGAGCCGCTTGTCCTCGCGCACCTCGTCGACGGCCTCGTCCAGCGTCCGTACGCCCTCCAGGAGCATCAGCGACCAGGCGCAGTACGTCTCCCGCGGCGCGCGCAGCCACCGCACCATCCGGATCTGCGGCAACGGCCGCGGCACCAGGCCCTGCTCACGCAGCGCCGCGCGGCGCGTCTGCTTCAGGGCACGGTCGAAGAGCACCGCCGCCGACAGGGACATGCCCGCGAAGAAGTGCGGGGCGCCCGCGTGGTCGAGCCCGCGCGGCGCGTGCACCCAGTTGAACCAGGCGGCGGCGCCCGCGAACGTCCACACGAGTATGCGCGAGCCGAGCGCGGCGTCGCCGTGGCTCGCCTCGCGCACCGCGAGCACCGAGCAGAACATCGCGGCGCCGTCGAGCCCGAACGGGACGAGGTACTCCCAGCCCCCGGACAGGTTCAGGTTCTGCCGGCCGAAGCCGACGAGCCCGTGGAAGGAGAGAGCGGCGGCGACAGCGGCACAGCAGAACAGCAGCACGTACGAGGCGGAGCCGTAGACGGCCTCCTTGCGCCTGCGACGCTCCTCGCTGCGCTCCCACGACTCGTCGGACGACGATGCGCCTTTCTTCCCGTTGTCCCCGGCGCGCTTGCCGCGCGCGAGCACCGCCACCGCCGCCAGCAGGCCCAGGAGCAGCACGGCGCCCGGAAGCAGCCAGTCCAGCGATATGTCGGTCAGTCTCATCTGGGGTCCCTTGCGTAGCGATAGGGCGTACGGGGCGCCATATTGGCCCAGCCGCATGAGCCCGCAGGGGGTTTCGGGACAAGACAACGCCATTGGAGTGCAAGGGGGCGTGCAAAGTGGCCGTACGCTCGAACTCCCGCTGGAGAAAGGGAAGTCGAGTTCGATTTACGTCACCCGGACGGGTGGTTCGGACGGGTGCGGGTGGTGCTCAGACCGCGGCGGCGGCCGAAAGGCGTGCGATGCGGTCCGCGTCACAGGTACGCGGACAGGTCACGCAGGTGTCCTCCGGACGCAGCGTGTAGAAGAAGCAGCAGCTCGCGCGGTCCCGGGTCGGCAGCGACTCCCCGGCGGGCCCGGTCAGCTCGCGGAACGCGGCCTTCCCGACGTACGGCTTCGTCGTGCCGGGCAGCAGCTCCTCCAGCTCGGTCATCGCACGGCGCTCCTCGCCGAACAGGTGGCCGATGTACCAGAGGCCCTCGACGATCTCGTCCGTGGCCATGCCCCACAGGGCGCGCGGGCCGCGCCGCATCCGGGGCCCGAACCCGGTGAGGACGGGCTCCAGGTGTTCGGCGACGGCTGCCCGCAGCTCACCGCGCAGAGCCTCCTCGTCCGGCACGACGTGCGCGCCGGGCAGAGCGGCCGCCGGGTCGTCGGGCAGGCAGGCGAAATCGGTGACGCGTACGGCCATCCGGCCCAGCGCCCGCTGGAGCGAGACGTTCGCGACGGGAAAACGCGGCACCCGGCGGTGCAGGAACCACGGGACCGTGATGAGCAGGCAGGCGGGCCACGCGTAACGGTGCAGACCGAAGCTGGCCACGACATCGGGCCGGGCCTGCTGCCCGTAGTCCTTGAGGACCTGCGCGTTGTCCCAGGCGAGGAAGGCGTCCAGCGCGGCGCCGCCCTCGGCGAGCTGCCGCGCACCGACCCAGCCCGCGTCCTCGGGCAGCGGCCGACCGGGGCCGAGCTCGTCGATGCGCAGGCTCGGGAACACCTCGGTGAGGCGGGCGTAGGCGGCCGTGACCGCGCTCTGTGTCGCGGCAGGCGCCGTGGTGACGAGGGGCATGTAGTGACCACCGAATCACAGGCGTTTGCAGGTAAGCCTTACCTTACCCGACGGATCCGGGGTTTGAACTGTGGCCCCGGCGGCCTATCGTTCTTGGTTGAGTCCGGTACGAACGGCCGGCCGGGGCCAGGAACGGCGGCGAAGGGATGACCGGGGTGAAGCAGGTCGGAGAGCAGACCGGACCGCGTCCGGCGCGCGGCTCCGCGAGCGCTTTCGGCGTACCCGAGCAGCGGTCCGCCACGGCATGGGCCGCGGCGCCGGTACCGGCGCCCGGGCGGAGCCGGGGCGAGCACACCCACAGCGAGCCGCCCACGCCGCGCTTCGCCGGGCGCGGCACGGTCGAGCGGACCTCGGTCCGCGGGCAGGTCCTGGACGCGCTGCGGGCCGCTCTCCTGTCCGGCGAGCTGGCGCCCGGCGAGGTCTACTCGGCGCCCGTCCTGGGCGAGCGGTTCGGCGTCTCGGCGACGCCCGTGCGCGAGGCGATGCAGCAGTTGGCCCGCGAAGGCGCCGTGGAGGTCGTGCCGAACCGGGGCTTCCGGGTCGCCGAGCGCACCGCCCGGGAGCGGGCGGAGCTGGCCGAGGTACGCGGCCTGGTCGAGGCGCCCATCGTGCTGCGCCTCGCCCGGACCCTGCCGGCGGACCGCTGGGCCGCGCTCAGGCCCAGCGCCGAGGACACCGTCGCCGCGGCGGCCTGCGGCGACCTGGCGCGCTACGCCGACGCCGACCGGGCCTTCCACCGTGCCGTCCTGGCCCTCGCCGGGAACGAACAACTGGTCCGCATCGCCGACGACCTGCGCCGCCGCATGGTCTGGACAGGCTGCGACCTCCGCGCGGACGCGGCACAGCACGTGGCACTCCTGGACGCCCTGGAGGCGCAGGACATGGCAGCGATAAACACGGCGGTCCACCAGCACTTCGCCTAGTTCGAGCCTCTCCGTCGGCCAAGAATAAGCCCCTCCGGCGCTTGAGGAGCGGGGTCCGGGGCAGAGCCCCGAGCCCAGACGCGGGCCCACCCCTCAAGCGGCGGCAGGCAACGCCCCGGCCAACCACGTAGGCACACCCCCGAGCAACCGAAACAACCGCCCGGCCTCGGCACGAAGCCGCGCCGCGGTCTCCGGCTCAGCCTCCGCCTCCGCCTCCGCCAAAGAAACCAGCGCCGGAGCGGTCCCCACCAAATACCCCAGCTCCTCCCGCAACCGCAGCGACTCCGCGAACCCGTGCCGCGCCTCCGCCAACTCCCCGTCCCGCAGCGCCAGTCCGGCCAGCTGCCGCCAGGTGAAGGAGACAAGCAGCGCGTCCCCGTGCGCCGTGGCCCCCGCATGCGCCCGGCGGTAAGCCGCCCGCGCCGCCTGCGGGGAGTCGGCCAGGTCCTCCGCCAACAGCCCCCGGCGGAAGTCGAGCAGCGCCCGGCCCGCCGCGCCGGGCGCGATGAGCGCCGCCGCGCGGCCGAACGCCGAGCGGGCCTCGTCGACCCGGTCCCGGACCCTCAACAACGTAGAGGCGTAAGCGAGTTGGCCGCGCTCACAGGCAGCCGCGCCGCGCTCCTCGTCCGTGTGGGCGACGGCCTCCGCGGCGCGCAGCGCGTCCTCCGCCTCGGCCCAGCCCTGCTCCGTGTAGAGGCACCGCTCGCCGAGCAGCGCCGCGCGCTGCAGCGCGGCGGCGGGATCCGTGGCCGCATGGGGATCGAGCAGTGCGGCCGCGTCCGCCCAGCAGCCGCGCGAGCGCAGCCGCCATACCGCGGTCTGGAGTGGATCGTCCCCTGCGTTCGTTCCCGTACCAGACATGGCGGTATGCGCCACGTTGCCCTCCCCGAGCACGCCATCGAGCCGAGTTGTCGTGGGGCATCTCAGCACGGATCGCGGCGCCCGGCCAAGAGGGTGGGTGAAAGATTTCACAAAGGGATGGGGTTCCGGCCCCGGCCCGCGGCCGCCGTCGCGTCAGCTCATGCGCAGGGCCAGGAAGAAGTCCAACTTGTCTTCCAGGCGCGAGAGATCACGGTTCGTCAGCTGCTCGATCCGGCCGACGCGGTAACGCAACGTGTTGACGTGCAGGTGGAGCCGGGCCGCGCAGCGGGTCCACGAACCGTCGCAGTCGAGGAACGCCTCCAGGGTCGGGATCAGCTCGGCCCGGTGCTTGCGGTCGTACTCGCGCAGCGGGTCCAGGAGCCGGGCCGTGAACGCGCGGCGCACATCGTCCGGAACGAACGGCAGCAGCAGCACGTGCGAGGCCAGCTCCTGATGGCCGGCGGCGCAGACCCGGCCCGTGCGGGCGGCCGCCACCCGGCGGGCGTGCCGGGCCTCCTCCAGGGCGCCGCGCAGCCCCTCCGCCGAGTGCACGGCGGCGCTGACGCCGATCGTCAGGCGCCCGTCGTCCGAGAGCCCCGCCGCCAGCGGGTCCCGTACGGTCGCGAGGAGCGAGTCCGCGATCAGGCCCTGCTCGGAACCGTCGTGCTCGGCGGAGACGGCGGGCAGCGGGACGAGCGCGACGGCCTCGTCGCCGGTGTGGGCCACCGCGATCCGGTCGGACGGCTCGGACCCGGCCGCCAGCGGATCGACCAGGATCTCCTCGAGGAGGGACTGGGCGACCGGGCCGCCCTCGATCTCCCCGCCCTCCCACTCGACGCGGGCCACGACGACCTGCCAGTGCGGGGCCGCGCCAAGCCCTGGCAGCAGGACGGGGGCCGTCACACGCAGCCGCGCGGCGATCTCGGCCGGGGCCGCGCCCGTCTGGACCAGCTCCAGGACCTCCTGGGCGAGCCGGCGGCGTACCGTACGGGCCGCGTCGCGCCGGTCGCGCTCCACCGAGATCAGCTGGGTCACGCCCTGAAGCAGGTCGAGCCGCTCCTCGGGCCAGTCGCTCGCGTCGGCCTCGACGGCGAGCAGCCAGTCCGACAGAACCGTCTCGCGGACATCACGGGACGCGATCACCGCGTTCCGGCCACCCGAGCGGATCCCGAAGACGGAGTACGTCGTGGAGTCGATCCTCACCCGGTGCGGGGCCCGGCGCCCGGCGCGGGCCGCCGCGAGGTGCTCGGCGGCGAGGCGGGCGCAGACGTCGGCGGGCAGGTCGGGCCCCGACGCGTTCGAGCCGGCGATGGCGCGGCCGGCGGGGGAGAGCACCCACGCCCGCAGGTCCAGGTCGCTGCCGAGCAGATCGAGGACCACGTCCGGGCCGCCACCCGCGGGGCCCGACGTCATCAGGCGCCGGTGCCGGTCCACGACGGCGGCCAGGTCACCGGCGCGCTCGCCCGAGACCTGGCGGACGACGTGCTCGGTGATCGTCGCGAACGCCACCGACTCGTTCACCGCGAACAGCGGCAGGCGGTGCCGGACGCAGGCCTCCACCAGGTCCTCTGGGACCGCGCCCAGCTCGGCCTCGCCGGCCGCGAGGGCCGCGACGCCCGCCGTGGACAGGATCCGTACGAACGGTTCGGAGTCGGCGGCGTCCCGGCGCCAGGCGAGGCCCGTCAGGACCAGCTCACCCCCGGACAGATAACGGCTGGGGTCCCGCAGGTCCGTGGTCATCACGCCACGGACCGTGCGGTCCAGCTCGTCCTCGCCGCCGAGGAGCCTGAGGCCCAGCGCGTCCGTGTCCAGCAATGCGCGCAGCCGCATGTCGTCGTCGCCGCCGATCTGTCTCGAACTGTTTCCTGAGTGTCAGCAGGAAAACGGAGAGGTTACTGATGTCCTCCGTTCATACGAATCTACAAGACACCCGTGTCGGCCAGCCAACTCCTTCATGGTTTCCGTGACTGACCCTGGTGGAGCACCGGGCGGTGTACTGAGCCCACTCCGCGTTAACAGCACATGAACGAGCCCTCGTGATCCGCACATCCGTGGCTCGAACTGATCGAACGAACCACGAACGACGAAGAAGAGAGCCGCTCATGGACTTCCTTCGCCCCGCCAGCTGGGAGGAGGCGCTCGCCGCCAAGGCCGAGCACCCCACAGCTGTGCCGATTGCGGGTGGCACCGATGTCATGGTCGAGATCAACTTCGACCACCGGCGACCCGAGTACCTTCTCGACCTCAACCGCATCAGCGAGCTGAGCGAGTGGGAGGTGGGCGAGGGTCCCGCGGGCACGGTCCGGCTCGGCGCCTCCGTCCCGTACACCGCGATCATGGAGAACCTGCGGACCGAGCTGCCGGGTCTGGCGCTCGCCTCGCACACCGTCGCCTCGCCGCAGATCCGCAACCGCGGCGGCGTCGGCGGCAACCTCGGCACGGCCTCACCGGCCGGCGACGCCCACCCGGCGCTGCTCGCCTCCGGCTGCGAGGTCGAGGCCGAATCCGTACGCGGTTCCCGGCGCATCCCGATCGACGAGTTCTACACCGGCGTGAAGCGCAACGCGCTCGCCCCGGACGAGCTGATCCGCGCCGTCCATCTGCCGAAGGCCGACGGACCGCAGCAGTACTCCAAGGTCGGCACCCGCAACGCCATGGTGATCGCCGTGTGCGCCTTCGGCCTCGCGGTCCACCCCGAGACGCGCACCGTGCGCACCGGCATCGGCTCGGCCGCGCCGACCCCGATCCGCGCCAAGGAGGCCGAGGAGTTCCTCAACGCCGCGCTCGACGAGGGCGGGTTCTGGGACAACGGCAAGATCATCACCCCGTCGGTCGCCAAGCAGTTCGCGGACCTGTGCGCCGCCGCCTGCAACCCGATCGACGATGTGCGCGGTACCGCCTCGTACCGCCGCCACGCGGTCGGCATCATGGCCCGCCGCACGCTGACCTGGGCCTGGGAGTCGTACCGCGGCACCGCCGCTCATTCGGAGGGAGTCGCGTAATGCGCGTCAATTTCACGGTCAACGGCCGTCAGCAGGAAGCCGACGACGTGTGGGAGGGCGAGTCCCTGCTGTACGTGCTGCGCGAGCGGATGGGCCTGCCCGGTTCCAAGAACGCCTGTGAGCAGGGCGAGTGCGGGTCCTGCACCGTCCGGCTCGACGGTGTGCCGGTGTGTTCGTGTCTGGTGGCCGCCGGACAGGTCGAGGGCCGCGAGGTCGTCACCGTCGAGGGCCTCGCCGACTTCGCGAAGAACCGTGCCTGCGGCGGTCACGAGAGCGGGACCTCTTTGCAGTCCGCGCAGGGCTGGCAGGCCGCCGAGGGTACCGACTCGCAGACCGGCGAGGGCACCGAACTCGCCCCGATCCAGCAGGCGTTCATCGACGCCGGCGCCGTCCAGTGCGGCTTCTGCACGCCGGGTCTGCTGGTCGCCGCCGACGAGATGCTGGAGCGCACCCCGAACCCGTCCGACGCGGACATCCGCGAGGCCCTCTCCGGCAACCTGTGCCGCTGCACGGGCTACGAGAAGATCATGGACGCGGTACGGCTCGCCGCCGCGCGGCAGTCCGCACCCGTTTCCGGTCAGGGGGTCTGACGAAGATGGCCGACACACGTACCACCGGCATCCCGTTCAATGTCACGCAGCGCTCCCAGACCAAGGGCGGCATCGGCGAGTCCACGCTCCGCCCGGACGGCACCCTCAAGGTCACCGGCGAGTTCGCGTACTCCTCCGACATGTGGCACGAGGACATGCTGTGGGGCCAGATCCTGCGCTCCCCGGTCGCGCACGCCGAGATCGTCTCCATCGACACCGGCGAGGCTCTCGCGACGCCCGGCGTCTACGCGGTCCTCACCTACGACGACCTGCCCACCGACGTGAAGAACTACGGCCTGGAGATCCAGGACACGCCGGTCCTCGCACACGGCAAGGTCCGCCACCACGGTGAACCCGTCGCGCTGGTCGCCGCCGACCACCCGGAGACCGCGCGCCGCGCCGCCGCCAAGATCAAGGTCGACTACCGCGAACTGCCCGTCATCACCGACGAGACGTCCGCGACCGCGCCCGGCGCGATCCTCGTCCACGAGAACCGCGACGACCACCACATCGGCCACGCCCCGCACCCGAACATCGTGCACCGCCAGCCGATCGTGCGCGGCAATGTCGAAGAGGCCCGCAAGCGCGCGGACGTCATCGTCGAGGGCGACTACTACTTCGGCATGCAGGACCAGGCGTTCCTCGGCCCCGAGTCGGGTCTCGCCGTACCGGCCGAGGACGGCGGCGTCGACCTCTACGTCGCCACCCAGTGGCTGCACTCGGACCTCAAGCAGATCGCCCCCGTCCTCGGCCTGCCCGAGGACAAGGTGCGCATGACGCTGTCCGGTGTCGGCGGCGCGTTCGGCGGCCGCGAGGACCTGTCGATGCAGATCCACGCCTGCCTGCTCGCGCTGCGCACCGGCAAGCCGGTCAAGATCGTCTACAACCGGTTCGAGTCGTTCTTCGGCCACGTCCACCGCCACCCCGCCAAGCTCCACTACGAGCACGGGGCGACCAAGGACGGCAAGATCACGCACATGTCGTGCCGGATCGTGCTCGACGGCGGCGCCTACGCCTCCGCGTCCCCGGCCGTCGTCGGCAACGCCTCGTCCCTCGCGGTCGGCCCGTACGTGATCGACGACGTCGACATCGAGGCCATCGCGCTCTACTCGAACAACCCGCCCTGCGGCGCCATGCGCGGCTTCGGCGCGGTCCAGGCGTGCTTCGCCTACGAGGCGCAGATGGACAAGGTGGCCGACGCGCTGGGCATGGACCGGGTCGAGTTCCGCCAGCTCAACGCCATGGAGCAGGGCACGCTCATGCCGACGGGGCAGCCGGTCGACTCGCCGGCCCCGGTCGCCGAACTGCTGCGCCGCATCAAGGCGATGCCGATGCCGCCCGAGCGCCAGTGGGAGTCCAGCGAGGGCTCCGACGTGCGCCAGTTGCCCGGCGGACTCTCCAACACCACACACGGCGAAGGCGTCGTACGCGGCGTCGGCTACGCGGTCGGCATCAAGAACGTCGGCTTCTCCGAGGGCTTCGACGACTACTCCACCGCCAAGGTGCGCATGGAGGTCATCAACGGCGAACCCGTGGTCACCGTGCACACCGCCATGGCGGAGGTCGGCCAGGGCGGCATCACCGTCCACGCGCAGATCGCCCGCACCGAGCTGGGCGTCACACAGGTCACCATCCAGCCCGCCGACACGCAGGTGGGATCGGCGGGTTCGACGTCCGCTTCTCGCCAGACATACGTCACCGGTGGCGCCGTCAAGAACGCCTGTGAGCTGGTGCGCGAGAAGGTCCTGGAGATCGGGCGCCGCAAGATGGGCACCTACCACCCGGCGTGGGCGACGGCCGAGCTGCTGCTCGAAGGCGGCAAGGTCGTCACCGACGGCGGCGAGGTCCTCGGCGACCTCGTCGACGTCCTCGAAGGCGAGGCCGTCGAGGTCGAGGAGGAGTGGCGCCACCGGCCCACCGAACCCTTCGACCTGCGTACGGGCCAGGGCAACGGGCACGTGCAGTACTCGTTCGCCGCGCACCGCGCCGTCGTCGAGGTCGACACCGAGCTCGGCCTGGTCAAGGTCATCGAACTGGCCTGCGCGCAGGACGTCGGCAAGGCGCTCAACCCGCTCTCCGTGATCGGCCAGATCCAGGGCGGCACCATCCAGGGCATGGGTATCGCCGTGATGGAGGAGATCGTCGTCGACCCGAAGACGGCGAAGGTCAGGAACCCCTCCTTCACCGACTACCTGCTCCCCACCATTCTCGACACGCCGACCATCCCGGTCGACGTGCTCGAACTCGCCGACGAGCACGCCCCGTACGGGCTGCGCGGCATCGGCGAGGCCCCCACCCTGTCGTCCACCCCGGCCGTCCTCGCGGCGGTCCGCAACGCGACGGGTCTGGCGCTCGACCGGACTCCTGTCCGGCCCGAGCACCTGACGGGCACGGCCGCTTCGGCGTAGCCCTTGCTCGATCAGGCGCGGGGGACGCCGCTTGGACGTCGTCCCCCGCCCTTCACCGCCGTCCGTCTCGGGCCGTCCCCCGGGTCGTGCAGCCATCCCAAAACCCGCACGCGCAGAGGCAGTTCGCGGGTGCCCCTATGAACCTTGGGAAACGAGGCACCATGACCCAGCAGTCCGTGGAGCCCAGGACCACCGCCGACGACGCGGGCGCGGGTTCGCGTCAGCCGGCCGGCCGGTCCTGGCTCGACAGGTACTTCCACATATCCGACCGGGGATCGACCGTCGCGCGTGAAGTGCGCGGCGGCGTCACGACCTTCATGGCCATGGCGTACATCCTCCTGCTCAACCCCCTGATCCTGTCCGGCAAGGACGCCGCCGGTGACACCCTGGGCCAGAAGGCCCTGATCACCGCGACCGCCTTCGCCGCCGCGTTCACCACGCTCCTGATGGGCTTCGTCGGCAAGGTCCCGCTCGCCCTCGCTGCCGGTCTCTCCGTCTCCGGTGTGATCTCCTCGCAGGTCGCCCCCACGATGACCTGGCCGCAGGCCATGGGCATGTGCGTGATGTACGGCGTCGTGATCATGCTGCTCGTCGTCACCGGGCTCCGCGAAATGATCATGAACGCGATCCCGCTGGCGCTCAAGCACGGCATCACCATGGGCATCGGCCTGTTCATCGCGTTGATCGGCCTCTACAAGTCCGGCTTCGTGCAGGTGGGCAAGGCGACCCCGCTGGCGCTCGGTGCTACGGGTGAACTGGCCGGCTGGCCGGTGCTGCTCTTCGCGGGCACGCTCCTCCTGATCTTCATGCTCCAGGCGCGCAACACCCCCGGCGCGATCCTGATCGGCATCATCACCGGCACGGCCGCCGCGATGATCCTCAACGCGCTCGACGTGATCGACCCGAAGCAGTGGGCGAACGGCGCCCCCGAACTGCACGGCAGCGCGGTCTCCACGCCGGACTTCTCGCTCTTCGGCCACGTCGAGTTCGGCGGCTGGGGCGAGGTCGGCGCGATGACCGTCGGCATGATCGTCTTCACGCTCGTGCTCGCCGGCTTCTTCGACGCGATGGCCACCATCATCGGCGTCGGCACCGAGGCGAAGCTCGCCGACGACAAGGGCCGGATGCCGGGCCTGTCCAAGGCGCTGTTCATCGACGGCGCGGGCGGCGCGATCGGCGGCGTGGCGGGCGGCTCCGGCCAGACCGTCTTCGTCGAGTCGGCGACCGGGGTGGGGGAGGGAGCCCGCACGGGTCTCGCCTCCGCCGTCACCGGCCTGTTCTTCGCGGCCTGCCTGTTCTTCACGCCGGTCACCGCGATCGTCCCGCAGGAGGTCGCGTCCGCCGCGCTCGTCGTCATCGGCGCCATGATGATGATGAACGCCCGGCACGTCGACTGGGCCGACCGCGCCACCGCGATCCCGGTCTTCCTGACCGTGGTCCTGATGCCCTTCACGTACACCATCACCACCGGTGTCGCGGCGGGTGTCATCTCCTGGGCCGCCATCAAGATCGCCCAGGGCAAGGCGCGGGAGATCGGGGCCTTCATGTGGGGCCTGACGGTGATCTTCCTGGTGTACTTCGCCCTCAACCCGATCGAGAGCTGGCTCGGCGTCCACTGAGGCGGCGGATCTTCGCCTCTCGAAGGCCCTCGTCCCTCGTACCGCTGACTTCGTCCCTCGTGACCGCTGACTCGTCCCTCGTAACCGCTAAGGAGACCGACCCATGCTGGACATCGCCGAAGAGCTCAACCGGTGGGTCGAGCAGGGGCGCGACTTCGCCGTGGCCACCGTGGTGGCCGTAGGCGGCAGCGCGCCACGCCAGCCGGGCGCGGCGCTCGCCGTCGACGGCGAGGGCACCGCGATCGGCTCGGTCTCCGGCGGCTGCGTGGAGGGCGCGGTCTACGAACTGTGCCGCGAGGCGCTCGAGAACGGCACCCCCGTCCTCGAACGCTTCGGGTACAGCGACGACGACGCCTTCGCCGTGGGTCTCACCTGCGGCGGCGTCATCGACATCCTCGTCACGCCGGTACGCGCCTCGGACGAGGCCGTACGCGGCGTGCTGG
>NZ_BAAATS010000027.1:0-67611 GCF_039533535.1 Streptomyces kunmingensis | reverse complement strand
CGCCGCCACGGGGGAGGCGGCGGCGGTCGCGCGGATCGTGTCCGGCCCGGCCGCACTCATGGGCCGCGCGCTGCTGGTCCGCGCCGACGGTTCGGTGGCGGGCGGCTTCGGCGCGCACCCGGAGCTGGACCGCACGGTGGCGGGCGAGGCGCGCGCGTACCTCGACGCGGGCCGCACCGCCACTCTGGAGATCGGAGAGCAGGGATCGCGTTGCGGAGCACCGCTCACGCTGCTCGTCGAGTCCTCGGTCCCCGCCCCCCGGATGATCGTCTTCGGCGCGATCGACTTCGCGTCGGCATTGGTCCGCATGGGCAAATTCCTCGGCTACCACGTCACCGTGTGCGACGCGCGCCCCGTCTTCGCGACGGCCGCCCGCTTCCCGGACGCGGACGAGATCGTGGTCGAGTGGCCCCACAAGTACCTGGAGCGCGCCGACGTCGACGCCCGCACGGTCCTGTGCGTCCTCACCCACGACGCCAAGTTCGACGTCCCCCTGCTCCAACTCGCGCTACGACTCCCGGTCGCATACGTAGGCGCCATGGGTTCACGCCGCACCCACCTCGACCGCAACACCCGCCTGCGCGAAGTGGGCGTGAACGAACTGGAGTTGTCCCGCCTGCGCTCTCCCATCGGCCTCGACTTGGGCGCGCGCACGCCGGAGGAGGTGGCCCTCTCCATCGCCTCGGAGATCGTGGCGCACCGGCGGGGCGGCACGGGGGTGTCGCTGACGGGGGCGCATACGCCGATCCATCATGAGGGCGCATCCGCGAGCAGGATCGGATCAGTCGCCTGAACCATCGAAGTGCGAGGGTGAGAATGCCAGTTGGATCTCACCCGTCCACTTGCGGCTGACCAGAGTGCCCCGGCCCGGCGGCTTGGACGAAGCCCGCGTCTGCCCCAGGAGCATGCCCTCCGACGGGTCGCCGGACAGGATGATGCCGTGGTCGCCGAGTTCACGCAGCCGTTGGATGAAAGGGTCGTACAGGGCCCGTGATGCCCCGGCAGCGGTACGGGTCAGCACGATACGCAGGCCGATGTCCCGGGCGTACGGCAGCAGATCGAGCAGAGGCAGCAACTCGTTGCCCGACGCCGTGGCGACCAGGTCGTAGTCGTCGATGAGCAGATGGATGGCCGGGCCGGTGTACCAGCTACGGTCCCGTACCTGCTGCGGTGTCACATCAGGGCCGGGAAGACGCTTTTCCAGAGTCTCGCGTACGGATGTCACGGCTTCACGGAGCTGTCCGCTGGACATGCAGTGCCCCACCACATGCGACTCCGGCAGATCCCCGATCAGAGACCGCCGGAAGTCCGCCACGAAGATCAGAGCCTCCCCGGCCGGGTACTTCTCGGCGATCGAGCGGGCCAGGAACCGCAGCAGCGACGTCTTGCCCGAACCGGCCTCGCCCAGGACGAGGAGCAGCGGGTCCCGGACGAAGTCGAGGAGTACCGGCGCCATGGCTGTGCCGTCGATCCCGACGGCCAGCGAGCCGGCGGGGGTATCGGCCGGAGCAGGGAGGGCCGCCGGCTGAAGCATGGCGGGCAGCAGCCGCACCGGTGGTGCCGCGGGACGGTCGCCCCAGGCGGCACGGACACGGTCCACCAGGGCCGCCGTGGCCCGGGGGAGCGGCAGGTCTCCGCTGTCCTGCAACCGGGGGAGCGCCGTGAGGAGATGGCGCCCGTCGGGAGCGAGTCCGTGCCCCGGACGGCCCGGCGGCACGCGCAGGGCGCTCCTGCGGTCGATCTCGGACTCCGTGGGGTCGCCGAGGCGCAGTTCGACGATGTGGCCCAGATGTTCCCGCAGGCTCGGCCGGACCTGTACGTACCGCGAGGCGGTCAGCACCAGGTGGATGCCGAACCGTCGGCCCCGCGACGCGATGTCGAGAATGGCGCGCTCAAGGTGTTCGTACTCGGTTCGGAGCGTGGCGTACCCGTCGATGACGAGGAAGACGTCACTCCACGCGGACGCGGGGTCCTTCGGACCGGCGTATCGTTCGCGGTACTCCCCGATCGAGGTGACGCCTCTCGTCTCGCACTCCCGCTCACGCCAGGCCAGGATCTCCACGACCTCGGCGATGGTGCGCCGCACCAGTTCCTCTTCCCTGCGGCGGGCGACCTGCCCCACATGCGGCAGCCCGGCCAGGTCCGCCAGCTGGTCGCTGTCGAAGTCGAGGACGTAGAAGCGGGCCTCCTGCGCGGTGTGGGTCAGGGCGAACGACGTGATGAGGGTCGCGACCAGCGTCGATTTACCGGAGTGCGGACCACCGACGAACAGCGCGTGCGCCCGGTCCCCGGAGAAGTCGAGGAACGCAGGCGCATGCAACTGCTGTTCGGGCATGTCGACCAGGCCCAGTGGGACGCTCAGTTTTCCGGCTCCCGGCCAGGCGTGGGACTGGAGTCCACGCTCCGGGTCGACCGTGGCCGGCGGCAGCAGTTCATCCAGGGCGGGCGGCACGTCCAGCGGTGGAAGCCACACCGGGTGGCTTGCCGGGCCGTACCGCGCGAGCTGTGCCACCACCGCGTCCAGGACCGTGGTGTCCTCCTCCGCTTCCTCGGGACCAGGAGCGGATGCGAAGGCGGCCTTGAAACGGATGAGATTCTCTGAGCCGGTCCGCAGATAGCCGACGCCGGGGTCGAGGGGAACCCGGTTGGCGTCCGAGACACCCAGCACGGCCCGTGACTCCGTCGCGGAGGCGGTGCGCAGGGCGATCCGGTACGAGAGGAACGGCTCCAGGCCGCGCAGCGAGTGGTCGCGCAGACGGCGTGCGGCCAGCAGCATGTGCACGCCGACGGAGCGTCCGACGCGCCCGATCGAGATCAGTGTGTCCATGAAGTCGGGCGACGCGGCGATGAGTTCGGTGAAGTCCTCGACGACCACGAGCAGGGCGGGCAGCGGCTCCGGTGGTGTCTCGCGGCCGTCGGCCGGCCGACGGCCACCATGCGAGCCGTATTGCCCCGTGCCGCTCAGGAGAGCCGAACGGCGTGCGATCTCGCCGGTCACGGACTCGGCGAGCCGGACGACACCCGGGGTGTCCTCACTGCCGATCTCGGGCACGGCGGAGGTGTGCGGAAGCGCCGCCAAGCTACGGAAGGTGCCCCGGCCGAGGTCTCCGACCAACAGGAAGTTCAGTTCGTGCGGCGCGTGCGTCGCCGCGTAGGAGAGGACGAGGGTGCGCAGGAACTCGGACTTGCCGGAACCGGCGGCGCCCACCAGCAGTCCGTGCGGGCCCATACCGTCCTCGCCTGCTGCCTTGATGTCGAGCAGCACCGGCGTTCCCGCGGGTGTCGTGCCGAAGGGGGTGGTCAACCGGTCGGCGGGGAGACGGTCCCGCCAGCCCTCCGCCGGATCCCAGTCAGCCGGGCGGCCCGTCTTCAGCAGGTCGGTGAAGGAGACCCAGGTCGGCGCGGACCGGCCCGGTGAGGGGTCCCGGCGCCACCCTGCCCGGATCCGCTCGACCGTGTCGGCCAGCGAGCGCCGAGCCGCCTCATCACCTGTTATGTCGTCGAGGCGAGGCACCGCGACCCGGAACCTACGACGCCTGGACAGTGCCCAGCCGACACCGACGCTCGCCGCGAGCACCGGATCGACCTGGGAGTCCCCGGCATGATCGAGGGCCAGTTCGACGCGGGTGCCGAGCAGACCCAGCAGTTCGGGGGTGAAGTCGCTCCAGCGGCGGGCGGTGACACACAGGTGGACCCCGTAGTTGAGTCCGGTGTTCGCCAGCCGGTGCACCTCGTCGGCGAACGCCGCCCGCTCCCAGCAGAAATCGAGCCAGCCGTCGACGACGAGGAAGAGGTCGCTGGTGTCCACGGTGCCGAGAGCGCCCTCGGCACGCAGCGCGCGAAAGGCCTCGATGGAGTCGATGTCGTGATCGCGGAAGAGGGAGCGGCGGGCGGCGATGGCCTCTCTCACCTCGTCGAGCGCCTGGCCCACCCGGGTCTCTTCGTGCGGTGCGGCGACACCGCGGACGTGGGGCAGCATGCGCAGGACCCCGAGCCGGTTGACGGCGCCTTCCAGGAGGACGAACTCCACCTCGCCCGGCGTGTGGGTCAGCGCCAGGGACAGCACGAGGGAGCGCAGCAGTGTGGTCTTGCCGCTGCCGAGCTTGCCGACCACCGCGGCATTGCCCTCGCGGCCGGAGAAGTCGACGCACATCAGTTCGCCGTCCGCCGAGTGCTCCAGACGACCGACAGGGGTGCGCAGTTGGGCGGAGCCCTCCCAGGCATCGCAGGTGTAACCCCGGTCGGCGGTTTCGACCGGAGGCGGAAGGAGTGTCCCGAGCGGCAGTTCATGGGCGGCCGCGGCACGTCCCGCGCGGCCCGCGGTGACGTCCTGCCCGGGCGCGTAGGCGAGGGCCACGCCCCCCTCGCAGTGGCCGGACTTGGTGGGTGTCTGGTCCGGGCCCGTCTGGTTGCGAACGGCCTCGTGGACATAGGTGTAGAGCTCGTCCGGGGTGATGACACCGTCACGGTTGAGATCGGCGAGGCCGGTGCTGAGCCCCTCGATGACGGCGTTGGTGAAGCGCGGTGCGGAGATCCCATTGTCGATTTTCAGCTGGTCGCCCTCGTACGCGTACTCCAGGGCAGTCGTCGCCGTGATGACAAACGTGCCGCGTCCGGCGACGGCGGACTCCACGTCCACGGGGGCGGGCGACATGGGCGTGCCACGGTGAAAGAGGCCGCTGTAGCAGCAGTCGAGCAGGACGACCTTGGTGCCGGCCTGGCTCTCATCGAGCAGGCCGTGCAAGAACTCCGATGACATGGCTGTGGTGGCGGGCCGGTTCAGACGCGTGCCGAGCGTTGCGAAGAACAGCCGGTCACCGTCGTTGCGGATGCCGTGGCAGGCGAGGTAGAGCAGGACGAAGTCGTCGGGGGCGCGATCGGAGAGGAGACCCTCGATGGCGCCCTCGATCTCTTCCTTCGGGCGGTTGAGGAGTGTTTGCACTTCGTCGAACCGGCCGACGGCAGGATCCCGCAGCAGCGCCTGCAGGTCGGTCGCCCCCCGCGCCGGCGCCCGTAGCTGGTTGAGCCCCGGGTCCTGGTAGCCGTCAGTCGCGACCAGAAGTGCGACCCGGCGTCCCGCCATCGGTCTCCTCCGCCTCGTCCGTGCCGGTCCCGCGCTCCGGCGTGCCCGCAGCGATGCGGGCGATCACCGCGTCCACGAGGACCTGCTGGTCCTTCGCGGACAGAGCCGTGAACGAGCCCTTGTTACCGTCGAACTCCCATTCGACCGCGCGCGCCTTGGAGCGGTTCACGTACGCGATGACGACGTTGCTGACCGCCTTGAGTGCGGCTGCCGAGAATGCCCCGCTCAGGACAAGGACGGCGAGGTCGTGCCCCGCACCGGCCATCGATCCGGCCGGGGGCGGCTGCGTCCTGCGCTCCACGCGCAGCACACCCAGCCTGCGCAGGTCCTGGAAGAGGGCGCGTACCTGGCGGTCCAGCTGGTCCGCGGGCGCGCCGTCCCCGATGTCGACGCGCAGCTCCAGTTCGTGCACGGCCCCTCCTTCCGTCCGCGCGCCCCCGCCGGGGCCCACCCCGAGATCGTAACCGTGGCGCGTGTGCGACGTGGGGTGCCAGAGACAAGAACCGCCTCGTGCACCGTACTTGACGCCACGCGATCCGTCCCCGACCCTCGTTTGGGAGCGCTCCCACCACCCCCGCAAGCCCCCGTGCCCCTTGCGACCCAGGAGTGAACCGTGCGAGGTCCTCTCAGACGTGCTCCACGTGCCGGACGTGCCCGACGTGCCTCAACTGCCTTGGCGGCGCTGGCCCTTGCCGCGTCCGCGCTGGCGATAGGCGGCCCCGGTGCCGCCCACGCGGACGGAGCCGGCGCGACCGACCGTGCGCCCGCTCGTCTCTACACCCCCGAACCCAACCCGGACGCCCTCCAGCAGATCCTCGGCCTGGTCAAGGCAGGGCAGTACCGGGACGCCGCCCGCGTCACGGCCATGGTCGCCACGCCGCAGGCGGTCTGGTTCGGCGATCAGAGCCCGGCCCAGGTCGAGAAGCTCGCCCGGGACGTGGTCAAGGACGCGAGTCGGGCCGGCGCCGTCCCCACGTTCGCGCTCTACAACATCCCCGGCCGCGACTGCTCCAACTACTCGGCGGGCGGCGCCGCGAACACCGCCGAGTACCAGGCCTGGATCGACGCCGTCGCCCGCGGCATCGGCGCCCGGGACGCCCTGGTGGTCCTGGAACCCGACGCGCTCGCCCTGCTCCCCGCGGACTGCGGCCAGGACGACGCCGAGGGCACGAAGACCGCCGCCCGCTACACCGAGGTGAACTACGCCGTCGACACACTGGAGCCGCTCCGCGGAACCCGGGTCTACCTCGACACCGGGCACCCCGGCTGGCACGCCGTCAGCTCGATCGTGCCCCGGCTGATCAAGGGCGGCGTCGAACGGGCCTCCGGCTTCTACACCAACGCCTCGAACTACCAGACCGACGACGCCAACTCCTGGTACGGCAAGCTCATCTCCTCCTGCATCGCCTACGTCGACGCGGGCGGGAACGCCGCCGACTGCCCGCACCAGTCCGCGCCCCGCGCTGAGACACAGGCCTGGATCGACGCGCACGTCCACGTACCCGCCTCCCGGATGACGCACTTCGTGACCGACTCCAGCCGCAACGGGCAGGGCCCGTGGGCCCCGCCCACCGGCAAGTACACCGACCCGCAGGACTGGTGCAACCCGCCCGGCCGCGGTCTGGGCGCCCGCCCGACCCTGCGCACCGGCGACCCGCTCCAGGACGCACGCCTGTGGATCAAGACGCCGGGGGAGTCGGACGGGCTGTGCCTGCGCGGGACGGAGGGGCCCGAGGACCCCGAGCGCGGGGGCGTCGACCCGAAGGCGGGGGACTGGTTCCCGCAGCAGGCACTCGAATTGGGTCGGTACGCCAATCCCCCGCTCCTGTAGCGGAGGGCGCGTAGCGGAAGTTACATAGAGCGAGTCAGCTCTCAGGGAGCTCAGGGAGCTCAGGGAGCTCAGGGAGCTCAGGGAGCTCAGGGAGCTCAGGGAGCTCAGGGATGTCAGGGAACTCCGGGAGCCTCGGCGTCGGCGGTGACGAGGCGCCCGGTGTGTCCGTGGCGCCGTAGACGGCCATGGCCATGCACCATGCCGACGCTGAGGCTCCCGGAGGCCTCAACTCCCGTCCCGCAAAAGCCCCTTCGCCGCCCGGCCGAACATCCACCGCCCCGCCATCGCGAGCACCGGATCCGCGACGGCCGGTACCCAGCGCACCCGCAGCTCCTCGCGCCACTCCACGCGCGCCCGGTCGACGCCGAGCGCCCGTACCTCGATCTCGGCCCAGCCGGTCACCCACCGGCCTCGCTTGACGAGACGGCAGCGGCGCGGCGGCTGCCACGCGACGACCTCCATCGGATCGTCGAAGCCCAGGCGGCGGCCGATCCCGGTGCGCGCCACGAACACCGTGCCCGCGGCCGTCGGCGGCGGCGTGGTGATGGTGACGTGGGTGAGCGGCACGACCTCCCCGTGCCGCTTCCAGTCGGTCAGGCGCCGCCACGCCTCGGCGGCGGGCAGCTCGGTCTCGCGGACGATACGGACATGGGCCACGCCGCGAGCGTAGGCCGCTCCCCGATGAGCCGCGCCACAACCGGCCGGGCGTGTCGCGGGGGCCGGTGCGAGGGAGAGGGCTCCGGCCGCCGCCGGAGCCCTCTCCCCGTCCGTCAGGCCTGCCGGTAGGCGGTCAGCAGCTTGCCGAGTGCTCCCGCGTAGTCGCCGGTCAGGGCCAGGTGGTCGGCCTCCGCGAACGGTTTGGCCCAGGCGGCCGTGACCTTGTCGCCCGCCTTCTGCTGGACGATCAGCCGCGCCTTGCCGACGAGCGCGCGTCCGGCGCTCGCGTCGTGCACGTGCCGGCCCGCGAGGGCGAGCGCCCTGAGACTGAGCTCACCGCCGCCGGGTGCCTTCGTCAGCGTCGTGAGGCCGTACCCGTACGGGAACTGCGGATCGTACGAGGAGTCGCCCACGTTGATCGGCAGCTGCGCCTCCGACTTCGGCCACGTGACGGGGAGTTGGCCGGTGAACGGGCGCTTGCCGTAGAGGACGTCGGCCACCCCGTCGCCCTCGGCGCCCGGCAGCCAGGACGCGACGAGCCCGTCGATGGACCCGAGCCGGTCGCCGATCAGCTGCGGGCGGCCGGAGACCGTCAGCACCACGCACTTCATGGCGGCGCAGACCTTGTCCACGGCGGCCTTGTCGGCGGCGGTCAGTTCCAGGTCGTTGCCGTTGCCGACATCGCCGACGCCTTCCGCGTAGGGGGTCTCGCCGACGACGACCACGCCCACGTCGTATCCGGCCGTCGGCGCCGAGGCGTCCTCGGAGTAGTCGATCGCGGCGCCGGGGGAAGCCTTCTTCATCGCCTGGAGGATCGTGGTGCCGTCCGTGTTCTTCCCGGACTGGCCCTGCCAGGTGATGGTCCAGCCGCCGGTCTGGTTGCCCAGGTCGTCGGCGTTCGACCCGGCGACGTACACCTTCTGGGACTTCTTCAGAGGCAGGACGTTCCCGGCGTTCTTCAGCAGCACCTGCGACGCGGCGGCGGCCTGCCGGGCCACGGCGCGGTGCGCGGCGCCGCCGATCTCGTCGAGGTGCGAGGTGTCGGCGTACGGCTTCTCGAAGAGGCCCAGCCGGAACTTCTGGGTGAGGATGCGCGATACGGCGTCGTCCACGCGTGCCTGGCTCACCCGGCCCGCCTGCACCTCGTCGAGCAGGGTCGTCTCGAAGTCCGCGTAGGCGTTCGGCACCATGATCATGTCGAGGCCCGCGTTGATCGACGTACGGACGTCGGAGGCGTAGTCGCCCGGAATCTGGTCGATGCCCGCGTAGTCGCTGATGACGAAGCCCTCGAAGCCGAGTTTCTTCTTCAACTCCCCATTGATCATCGCCGCGTTCGCGTGCATCTTCACCGGGCCCTCGTCGTCACCGATGACGTCCAGTGACGAGTACGACGGCATGACCGAGCCGACGCCCCGCTTCACGGCATCCCCGAAGGGGGCGAGATGCACCGCCTCCAGCTCCTGCCGCGTCACCTTCGTGACGCCCTGGTCGATGGTGTACGAGCCGGTGGTGGAGGAGCCGTACTCGGTGCCGCCGTCGCCGACGAAGTGCTTGGCGGTGGCCAGGACCTTGTCGTCCCGGTCGAGGTCCGTGCCGTTCGCGCGGCCCTGGAAGCCCTGGATCACCGTCTCCATGGACTCCACGAGCGCCGGGTCCTCGCCGAACGCCTCGTAGGAGCGGCCCCAGCGTTCGTCGCGTGTCACGCACAGGCAGGGTGCGAAGTCCCAGGGGATGCCGGTCGCCCGTACCTCGGAGGCGGTCACCGCGCCCGTCTTCTCGGCGAGCCGGGGATCGCGGGTGGCGCCGATGCCGATGTTGTGCGGCATGATCGTGGCGCCGACGACGTTGTTGTGGCCGTGCACCGCGTCCACGCCGTAGATCAGCGGGATCTGGAACCGCGTGGCCTGCGCCCGCAGTTGGTAGCCGTCGATCATCTTGACCCAGGCCTCGGGCGTGTTCGGCGTGGGCACCGAGCCGCCGCCCGAAAGGAGCGAGCCGAGGTCGTAACCGGCAATGTCGGCGGGAGACTTGAGGGCGTTGCGCTCGGCCTGCGTCATCTGGCCGACCTTCTCGTCCAGTGACATCCGGGAGACGAGATCGGCGACCCGTTTCTTCACCGGGAGCTTCGTGTCGAGGTAGGGCAGACCGTGGGCGTCGATGACGGCCTGCGGGTTCTCGGCGGGCGGCTTGGCGCCGGTCACGGTCAGCTTCAGGGGGATCGTCTCGGCGGCCTCGGCCCCGACACGGTCCTTGGCCGTGGCGACCGCGACGGTCTTCGAGGCGCCGGACGCGGTGCCCGCGGGGAAGGTGACCTTGCCGCTGACCGGGGTGTAGTCCTTGCCGGGCTCGGCGGTGCCGCCTTCACTCGCGTACGCGACGGTGACCTCGTCCTCGACGGGGACGTTCCCGGTGGTCGTGACGGACAGCCTGACCTTGGCCGTGCCGCCCTCCTTCACCGGGTACACGCCGGCGTCCGTCGACACCTGCGCCCGCAGGGACTGATCGGCCTTGCCGTACAACTGGACGTCGTCGGCGGCGAATTGGCCCTTCACCCCGGTCGGCAGAGTGAGCGCGTAGCCCCACATCCTGTCGAGCCCGAGGACGTGGTCGATGCCGCCGACGGGCTGGTAGTCCGTGCGGTACTCGAACTGTGTGAACGGGATCTCGACCTGGTGCCAGCCCTGCCAGTCGTCCGTGAACGACGTGGTCCACAGCTCGGACGCCTCGCCGTGCGCCCCGCCGTCCTTGATCTCGAAGCTGATCTTCTTGCCCGTGCCGGGCGGCAGCGGCGCCGCGTTCTGGCCGTACCACCAGAGGCGGATGCCCTTGGACGCCGACCAGTCGTGGGCCGGCTGGTCGGCGGCGTAGTCGTGCGTGAAGCCGCCGTAGCCGCTGATGTCGTACGACCCTTCGAGCACCTTGGCGCCCTCGGGCGCGTCCGCGCGTTCCTTCAGCTCCAGCTTCGGGTGGTCGTCCGCGTCGCCGCCCCAGGTGAAGAGGCCCTCGGCGGGCTGCGTGGCGAACGGTACCTCGCCTTCGAAGCGGTCGATGGGTACGGGGGCGGGGGCCGGCTCGTCGGCCGAGGCCGTCGCGGTGGTGGTGAGCGGCAGCAGCCCGGCGGCGAGTGCGGAGACGGCGAGCAGGGCCGCCCGTCTTCTTCGGCCCGGGGCGGGGGTGAGAGCGGAGTGGCGCAAGTTTCCTCCCGATGTTTCCCGTTGCGGTGGGTGGTGGTGCATCGCGGAGTGCCTAAATTCAAGGCTTGAGTTAAAAGGGGTGCCGGGGGGCCGTCAAGCCTTCGGGGCGTAAAGCCAGTTGGGGGCACGGGACCGATTGACAGTCCCGTCGCCGCCCCGGATCGTGTCAACCGGACTGTGACACCTGACGGTTGGGGGACCGCGATGGGGTGGCCGGGGCACACGGCGGACGACGGGGCGGGACGGACGGGGGCCGCAGCGGGCGACGAGGTGGGCGACGAGGCGGGGAGACCCGGGGGTACGGCGGACTTCGGGGCGGGTGGACCGGGGGACGCGGCGGACGACGGGACAGGGATACCGGGGGACGCATCGGGGAGTACGGGGTCCTCCGGGGCCGGGGCCGGGGCCGGCGCGTTCGGGCCTCCGCCTCCGATGCCGCCCGCTGCTACGGGGCCGGGCGCGGGAACGCCGCCCGGGATGCCGCAGGCGGGAGGGACGGCGCCCGGGATGTCGCAGGCCGGAGGGGCGCCGCCCGTCATGCCGGTTTTCCCGCCGCCCATGCCCGCGTGGGCGCCGAAGCCGCTGCCGGGGCCGGCCGAACCGGCCCGGGCCCTCGCGGCCGGGCTGCTCAACCTCTCCGGGCTCGGCCTGGGCTATCTGTTCCTGCGCCGCCGGCTGCTCGCCGCGCTCTGTCTCGCCGCGACGGCCGCGCTGCTGTTCATCGCCCTGCCCGCCGACCCGGACGGGGTGCCGTCCTGGGCCCTGGCCGGATATCTGGCCCTGCTGCTGATCGCGGCGGCGGACGGCGCACGTCAGGGCCTGCGCGCACAAGCAACTGCCTTACAAGCGCGCCCCGTTGTGGTCATCGTCCTCGCGATCGCCCTGCTCGCGGTGCCCGCCGGGGGAGCGATCGCGTACGGGGGGGCTGCGGGACGACGCCGTCGAGGAGAGGCTGCTCGGCCGGCTCGCCGCGACCGACGCCCTCGTGAAGAAGGCCGCGGCCGAGGACTTCCCCCAGGCCCGCCCCGACTACCGCACGGCCCTGACCCGCTACCGCGCTCTCACCGAGGACCACCCCGGCTCCCGCGCGGCGCACCGCGTCCACGACAGCCTCGACACCTACTACAAGGCGATCGCCGCACCGTACGCCGAGGCCGACCACTGCGGGGCCGTCGCGCCGCTCGAGTACCTTCGGGACGTGCCGAAGTCGATCGACCGCGACGTGCTCGGCTCCCTCGCGACCTGGCCCGACAAGCCCCTCGCCGTCTCCCTCCTGAAGTGCGGCACCGGCAAACTCGGCATCGCAGAGAGCGACGGCCGCGGCGGTGAACTCGGCCAACTCCTGCGTACGTTCCCGAAGTCGGCCCAGGCGGCCGAGGTGACCCCGGCCGTGCGCGCCGCCGTCGACAAGCGCACTGCCGACCTGGCCGGCGCCGAACCGTGCCGCGCCACCGACGAACTGCGCCGCATCGGCGACACGGCGAAGGCCCTGCCCGAACCCGCCCCCGGCCGACTGGGCGGAGACGTGAACAAGGCCGTGCGGAACGGCGTCTACGCCTGCGGCATGGACCAGTTCGAGGACAGCAAGTTCGCGGCCGCCCGCACGACACTGGCCGACTTCGCGAGCACGTACAAGAGCGACAAGCGCGGCGCCCGCGCCCGGCAGGTGGCCATCGCCGCCGAGATCGCCGAGCAACGGCCGTCCGCAGGAGCCCAGTTGCCGCCCGCCGGCTCGCCCGGCGGTGCCCGTATGCAGATGGTGATCAGCAACGACGGGCCCGGCCCGGTGGAGATCCTCTACACCGGTCCCGTCACCGGCCGCGTCACCATCGGCGGGTGCGGCTCGTGCTCGACGTACGGCAGCGAGGCCGCGGGGAGCAGCAAGGCCTGCAACGCGAGCGGCAAGAGCTACCCGAAGGAGACGCTCCGGCTGCCCGCGGGGACGTACCACTTCCTGCACAAGCCGGGCGGCGCGCAGGCCACGGCCCGCAGCCGCGCCGCGGGCAGCAGCATCCAGCCCGGATACACCTACACGCAATGCAGCTACGTGGTGAGCAGCGGCCTCGGTGCGGATCTCTGAGGGCGGCCGCCGCGGTACACCACCCACCGGGGACGGCCCGCGCAAGAAAGGGTGCGGGTACACGTAAGCTGGACGGTGCTCCGGCCGGTGGCCGGCGCGCGGCGGTGGGGCCCGCCGCACCCAACCGCGGCATGCACGCCGCCAACGGTCCCTACTTGCGACGATGTGCACCCGCGCCGTGCTGACGGCGCGGGTGTCCGGCGAGTAGGAGAGGCACCTGTGGAACCCGCGGAAATGGCGCACGCACCCGAGCGAGACGAACCCGTCGACCCCGACGTGGGGCTGCCCGCCCCCGCGGAGCGCCCCGGGCTCTGGCAGGGGCAGGGTCCCGTGTTCGCCGTCGTCGCGGTCGGCGGCGCAGTCGGCGCCTCGGCCCGCTACGGGGCGTCGCTGCTCTGGCCGACGGCGACCGGTGCCTTCCCCTGGACGACATTGCTGGTGAACGCGGTCGGCTGCGCCGTCATCGGTGTCTTCATGGTCGTGATCAGCGACGTATGGACGGCTCCTCGCCTGGTCCGCCCGTTCTTCGGCACGGGCGTCCTCGGCGGCTTCACCACGTTCTCCACGTACGCGGTGGACATCCGGCTGCTGACCGACCTCGGCGAGGCGCGCACCGCGCTCGGATATCTGGCCCTGACCGTCTGCGTCGCCCTCGCGGCGGTGTGGGCCGGGGCGCATCTCACGCGCCGCGTCGTCGTACGGAGGCCCGCGTGAACTGGCTCCTGGTGATCGCGGGCGCCATGATCGGCGCGCCCCTGCGCTACGCCACCGACCGGCTCGTGCAGTCCCGGCACGACACGGTCTTCCCCTGGGGCACGTTCGCCGTGAACGTCGCGGGCTCCCTCGTCCTCGGCCTGATCACGGGCGCGGTCGCCGCGGGCGCCGCCTCGTCCCAGCTCCAGCTCCTGCTCGGGACCGGCCTGTGCGGCGCCCTGACCACGTACTCCACGTTCTCCTACGAGACGCTGCGCCTGGCCGGGACGGGGGCCCGCTTCTACGCGGCGGCCAACGTCGTGGGCAGCGTCGCCGCCGGCCTCGGCGCGGCGTTCACCGGGGCGGCGCTGGCCCAGGCGTTCCTGGGGAGCGCCTGAACAGGCCTGGGGAGCGCCTGATCAGGAGGGGCGCAGACGGGGATTCAAAGACAGGCTCTCAGGACCGCGTGGCGACCCCGCACTCCTGCCCCTCGCTCTCGCGCATCCGCTCCTCCATCGGGGTGTCCCGGTCGTACGGGTCGACCGCCGGGCCGTCCGCCCGCTGCCCGGCCTCGAACTTGGGCCGGAAGAAACCGGTGTAGGAGTCGTCGCAGCCGGCGTTGGTGGTGTCCAGGCTGTTGCGCACGACGGAGAACGTGCCCGCCTTGGTGACGATCTTCGCCGGGTCGTCCCAGTTCACCACCGTCTCGCGGCGCACGATCGTGCGGGCCACGTCATCGCTGCCGGACTCCGCGGGCGTCACCGCGTACACGTAGGTCACGTCGGCGGTCACCTCCACCGCGCCCTTGTCGCTCTCCCGGTACGACAACAGGCCCCTGGTCTTCACGACGTCGCCCACCAGCCGCACCTGCGACGTGTCGAACCGGCTGAACATCGTCAGCGGGTTGTGCTTCTCGCTCGGCGTCGACAGCGCCGTGTCCAGGTTCTTCAGCTCGTCCGGCTGGTCCGGGTTGATGTAGGCGAGGGCCTTGTCGGGCCGCCCGCCCCGCAGCACCTCCGGGTCGAGGCTGGACGCCACGAGGAAGTCCCGGGTCTTCGCCAGCGCCCGGGCGACCTCGGTCTTGTTCATCCATCCGGTGGCCTGCGCCGCGGGCACCTCGATCCCGGCCACCCCGTCGGCCCAGTGCACCGCGGGCGAACCCCTGAACGGCTGGGACACAGTGGCCTGTTCGCCCTGGCTCGTGTCGTCGCCGTCACCGTCGCCATCACCGTCGGACCAGCCCGGTATCAGGTTCCGGTCGAGCGCCACGACCAGGAGCGCCAGCGCGATGAGCAGCCCGACCACGTACCAGAGCCGATTGCGCCGGCGGGGCGGCGTATGGGTCCGCCACCCCTCCGGAGGGCGGGCCTCCTCCTGGAGCCGCCGCGTCACGATCCGGGCGCGCGCCGACGGCTCCTTCGGCGCGTCGGGCACCCCCTCCTCGGACTCCCGGAGGAAGCGCTCCCACTCCTCGTCCGACACGGACGAACCGTTCTGGTCCCCACCCGAATTCACTGTGTGCTCCCATGACTTCGTACGCCTTCGGCCGGCGGCCGCACCTCCCCTGGGCGGTCGCCGCCCAGCATGATCGCACAGGTGTTCCCGGGCGGAGGCCCGATACGGCGACCCGGACGGCGGGGCGCCCGCGTGTACGGGAACGCCGCACGCGGATGTGCGCTTTGATCAGTGGGAAGGCCGGTGAACGGACCGGCGGCGCGGAAAGGCAGCCCAAGCACGTGGACGAGGACGAGCCCCACAGGGATTCAGCCCCGCGCGACAAGCCGGCGGAGCCCGAGCAGCAGACCCTGTTCGGCTGGCAGGACCTCGGCCCGGACCGGGCGGAACCCGCACACGGATCGTTCCGGGACAGCCCCGAGGCACGCCGCATGCTCGACGTGCGCGAGGTGTACGCGGAACCGGCGGCCCTCGAATCCCCGCGCGGCCGCCAGATCATGGCCCGGCTGCCCGGCGTACGCGTGACCGAGGTCGACAGTCACTGGCGCATCCCGTCCCTGCACGGCAACGACGGCAACATCGGCCGCTGGGTCCGCATCAAGACCGAGACGCTCGTCCTCGGCGTCAAACGCACGCTCGCGACGCGCCCCAACGGCAGGTCGGCCGACTGGATCGCCCCGGGCCCCTCCAACGGCTGCGCGATGGCCTGCGCCTACTGCTACGTCCCACGCCGCAAGGGATTCGCGAACCCCATCACGCTCTTCACGAACATCGAGGCGATCGTGGCGCACATCCGGCGCCACATACGGGCCCAGGGCCCGAAGCCGGAACCGAACCAGTGCGACCCGTCGGCCTGGGTCTACGACATCGGCGAGAACGGTGACTGCTCCGTCGACGCCCTGGTCAGCGACAACACCGCGGATCTGGTCGCCGCGTTCCGCACGCTGCCGACGGCCAAGGCGTCCTTCGCGACCAAGTTCGTCAACCCCGACCTGCTCGCCCTCGACCCGCAGGGCCGGACCCGGGTGCGCTTCTCCGTCATGCCGCCCGACGACGCCCGGCTCCTGGACATCCGCACCAGCCCGGTCCCCGACCGGATCGCCGCGGCCGCCGACTTCCTCGACGCGGGCTACGAGGTCCACTTCAACCTCTCGCCCGTCGTCCTGCGCCCCGGCTGGCAGCGGGACTGGGCCGGCCTCCTCGACCACCTCGACGACGTCCTGCCCGCCCGGGTGAAGGAACAGGCGGCGGCCGAGGTCATCATGCTGACCCACAACCAGTCGCTCCACGAGGTCAACCTGGGCTGGCACCCGCGGGCCGAAGAACTGCTCTGGCAGCCCACGGTCCAGGAGACCAAGCGCTCCCAGAACGGCGCGCTCAATGTCCGCTACGACCACGAGATCAAGGCACAGTCCCTGAGCCGCCTGCGCCAGCTCATCGCCGAGCACGCGCCGTGGCTACGGATCCGGTACGCCTTCTGAAGCAGCCCCTGTGCCGCGGTCACCTGCCGGAGCCGGAGTAGGGCAGCAGCGCCATCTCGCGCGCGTTCTTGATCGCCGCGGCGATCTTCCGCTGCTGCTGGGCGCTGACCCGGGTGACCCGGCGGCTACGGATCTTGCCCCGGTCGGAGATGAACTTGCGCAGCAGATCGGTGTCCTTGTAGTCGATGTAGTCGATCTTCGCCATGTCGAGCGGATTCGGACGGTTCTTGACGGGCTTGCGGGGCTTACGGGATTCCTGGCGTTGCGACACGGGTTTTCCTCTCGGGTTCGGGTGTACGGGTTCTGGGGCGTGGGGGCGTGGGGGCGGCGGGTCGGTCAGTGGACCGAGTCGAGGAGCGCGTCGAACGCGGCCGGCAGGTTCTTCCACGCCGCGCGGCCCGCTCCGTACTCCTCGTCGGACAGCAGGCACGAATCGAGCAGTGAGGTCAGTCCGTCGCGGTCGAGGCCGGGGGAGACGAAGACCAGGTGCTGGCAGCAGTCGCCGTGCTCGGGGTGCCAGTCGAGGGCGGCGGCCGCTCGCCTGACCGGCGGGACCAACTCCCAGGCGGCGTCGGGCAGGGACGCGAGCCAGGGGCCGCTGTCCTCGACGCAGAGCGCGCCGCCCGCCGCCTCCCAGGACAGGAGGGTGTCGGGCCGGTCGGCGAGCCAGAACCGGCCCCGGCTGCGGGCCGCCGCACAGGTCAGGTCCTCCAGCGCGTCGTAGAGGCGCTCGGGATGGAACGGGCGGCGCGCCCGCCACACGAGCGTGCCGACGCCTGCCTCCTCGGCCTCCTGGGGCAGGAGCGCGCAGGCCGGATGCTGGCCGGCCGCGGCCGCTTCCACGTCGAACCCCGCGAGGGCAAGGCGCGTCAGCTCCGGTGAGCCGGCCGCGGCCCGTGGCGCCGTCGGGTGCAGCTGACGGAGCAGCGCGTGATCCTCCTCGTCGGCCCCGTCGCTGTCCACGAGAGCGACCACGGACGCGTACTCCAGCTGCCGGGCCCAGGTGTCCCCGACGGTCCGCTGATCCGTGGCCGCGGCCGCGAGCCCGGCCTCGGCGAGGTCGTCGCCGTTGCCGAGGCAGGGCAGTACGAGGGCGGGGTCGACGGCGGTGACCACCCCGCTCACCTCGACCCGGCCCTCGCCGTGTGCGGCGATGACCTCGGCCATCGCCCTGGGCTCGACGGAGTCCCAGAGTTCCAGGACGGCCATCCTGGTGACTCCGTCGTCCGCCAGCCGCTCCAGCTCCGGCATCAGGTCCTCGCGCAGGGCGCAGCAGGCGCAGTCGTTCACCAGGGGCGCCTCACCGCTGGAGAGCACCCCGGAGCTCTCTCGTACGGTCCGGTGCACCGTCCCCTGCCGCGCGGCCGCGAGGTCGTGGTGCAGCGCGACGCTGTGGGGCACCGCTTTCAGCAGTCCTTCCACGACCTCGTGGCGTGCTTCCGCGTGCAGCCCGTTGACGATGACGACAGGGAGGGGGCGGTCCGGGCCTAGTTCGTTGCGTGCCATGCGGCTACTATATGGCAATGGTTTCCATTTTCAATATGGGGGCCCCGCTCTACGAGAGGCAGGAACCTTCGTGTCCGCCCACTGCCAACTGACCGGCGCACAGCCGGGCTTCGGCAACAACATCTCCCACTCGCACCGGCGCACGTCGCGCCGGTTCGACCCGAACATCCAGCGCAAGCGCTACTGGCTGCCCAGCGAGGGACGGCACGTACGCCTGGTGCTGAGCGCCAGGGCGATCAAGACGGTCGACAGCATCGGCATCGAGGCGGCGGTCGCCCGCATCCGGGCGCGAGGGGTGAAGGTCTGATGGCCAAGAAGAGCAAGATCGCGCAGAACGAGAAGCGCAAGGTGACCGTCGAGCGGTACGCCGCGCGCCGCGCGGAGCTGAAGGAGATCATCCGCCGCCCCGGCACCGCGCCGGCCGAGCGGGCCGCCGCGGCCGAGGAGCTGCGCCGCCAGCCGCGCGACGCCAGTGCGACCCGGGTCCGCAACCGGGACAGCGTGGACGGCCGACCCCGCGGTCACCTGCGCAAGTTCGGGCTCTCCCGGGTCCGGATGCGGGAACAGGCGCACGCCGGCCACCTTCCCGGAGTGACCAAGTCCTCCTGGTGACGCCTCGGCGTTGACGGCGGCACTTCACCGGAACATGCGAAGAGCGCGCTCCCTGGGTCAGGGGGCGCGCTCTTCGTCTTACGTCAGTGCGCGGCGACGACGCCGCTCAACTCATTCGGGATCGCCGGGAGTTGTGTCGTAGCCAGCTGCTTGCCCGACTCGATGTCGATGGCCAGCAGCTTCTTGCCCGACGGGTCCGAGACGTACGCCGTGTGGTCGCGCACGAACAGGGCCGGGCGCGGCTGCTGCCAGTCCAGCGGCTCCTTCCACGAGCCGAGGACGGAGATCTTCCTGGTCACCTTGCCCGTGGCGGGGTCGATGACATGGATCTTGCCGTCCGTGCCCAGGACGAGCGCCTCGCCGTGCGGGCCGCGGGCAAGGGACCGGAAGGTGTAGCTCGTCCCGAGGTCGACGAGCCGCATCTTGCCCGTCGTGGTGTCGATGAGCGAGACCTGTTCCGGGCGCTCCAGCTCGGCGTCCTTGTCCTTCTTGTAGTCACCGAGGACGACGGACGACTCGTCCGACCCCGCCTGGTTGCCGATCCGGCCGTACGCCGTGGGGCTCTTCACCTTCTTGATGGCGCCGTCCTTGTAGATCAGGACGCCGTCCTCGCAGCCGATGACGACCGCCTCGCCCTGCGCGGTCGCCTCCCCGTGCACACCGGGGCACTGCTCGCTCCGGGTGATCTCCTTGCGGTCCTTGTCCAGCACGGCGATGCCGACGCGCTTCTCCTCCGTACCGAGGGTCGTCACCAGATTCCCGTCGGCCAGCTGGATGGCGACGCCGTGGTGCGGAGCGGCTGACTTGTAGGTCTCCGCCTTCGGCTTCGTGTCGCCGAGGTCCTTCGGGTCGAAGATCGTGACCTCGCCGGTGCCGTCGGCGAAGAGGATGGTCCGGCCCGCGTGGCGCACGACGTGTCCCGGCTTGCTGCCCTCGAACTCGACGTCGGTGAGCTTGCGGCCCGCCGCGTCGAGCACCCGGAAACCGGTCGCGGTGGAGACCATCACATGGCGGTCGTCGCCCGCCGGGTTGACCCGGTTGAACCCCTCCAGCGGTATGTCCTCGGTGAGCTTCAGCGTCTTGCCGTCCAGGACGTACAGACCCCCGTCGTACGAGGCGACGATCGGGTCCGTGACCGCGGCGGCCGGTGAACCGGAAGCCTTGTCCGCCGTCTGCGCGGTGGACTTGTCGTCGTCGCTCCCGCAGGCGGTGAGTGCGACGGAAGCCGCGAGCAGCGCGGCGACGGCAGCCGCGTTCCTGGGGCGTACTACATGCTTCTTCACGTGTGTCTTTCCTTTTTCCGGCTGTCGCCCATGACCGGCGACAGCGTGGTTATGCGGGGCTCAGGCCGGTGGTGATGGAGGTGGTGTTGGCGCGCATCATCTGCAAGTAGGTGGCGGCTCCTGCGCCCTTCTCGGTGAGGGATTCCGAGAACAGCGGTACGACGTCGATGTCCAGGTCGATCTCGCGCTTCAGCACCTGGGCGAGGCGGTCGGGCTGCGAGGAGTCCGCGAAGATCGCCTTCACGCCCGCCTTCTCGACGGCGTTCGCGAGGGAGGTGAGGTCCGAGGCGCTCGGCGACGCGAGAGTGGTCCCGCTCGGGATCACCGCGCCGACGATCCGGAAGTCGAAACGCCGGGCCAGATAGCCGAAGACGTGGTGATTCGTCACCAACTGGCGTTGATCGGCCGGGATTTCATCGAACTGGTCCCGCATCCATGTGGTGAGTGCGGTGATCTGTGCTCCGTAGGCGGAGGCGTTCTTCTCGATGACGGACTTGTCGACGCCCTCTACGTGCTCGGTGATCCGGTCGGCTATGAGGCCGACGGCCTTGCGGACACGCTCGGGATCGGTCCAGAAGTGCGGGTCGGGTTCGTCGGCCGACGCGCCCGCCGTATAGGTGATCGGGTCGACGGCGTCCCCGACCGCCAGGGTGGAGGTGCCGGCCTCTTCGGCGGCCTCCACATGGCGCAGGACGTTCTCCTCCAGGCCGAGGCCGTTGTAGACGACCAGATCGGCCTGTTCGATGGAGGCCGCCTGCGGGGCCGAGACGCCGAAGGAGTGCGGATCGGCGCCGGCCTGCATCAGTACGGTCACCTCGGCCTCGTCGCCGACGACGTTGCGGGTGATGTCCCCGAGGATGTTCGTGGTGACGACCACCGTGGGGCGGTGCTCCTCACCCGCCGCGCATCCGCTCGCCCCCAGGAGCAGGAGACCGGCGAAGGAGGCGAGCAGCAGACGGCCGGCGGCCCAACGTCCGTGCCATGCACGGCTGTTGCTCCTCATCGGCCGGTCTCCACCATGTACGTCGGGGCGAAGCCGAGCGGGAAGGTCCGGGCGAGCCGGAGCCGGTCGTTGTAGTCGATCTCGTAGACCTTCCGTGCCGCCGCGTCATTGACGTACGCACGGGTGCTGTCGACCTCGACGGACGCGGACCCGGTCCCCTTCGCGAGGAGTTCCTTACGGGCGACGCTCTTCTCGGTGTCGATGTCGTAGGCGGTGAGCACACCGTCCCTGCCGAGCGCGAGCAACGGGGCGCCTTCCCCCGCGGTGTTGGCGGCCACGACCGGGCCGGTCGCGATGCGCGTCCAGGAACGGTCGGTGACGTCCAGGACCCAGACCGCGTCATCGCCGGACCGCGCCGCGAGCGTGGTGCTGCCTGCCCGGTGGCGGAAGTCGACGGCCCGGTCCGATGCCTTCACCGCCGTGCCGTACGGGATCTTCTCCGCCTCGAACGTGCCCTTGTCCTCGCTGACCAGCAGCGCGCCGTCGGCACATCCGAAGACCACACCCCGCCGGGTGACGGCCTCGCCGCGTACCTGCGCACACGTCTCCTTCAGCGTGGTGACGCGTGCGCCCTTGCGGTCGCGGACCTCGACGGTGTCCTTTCCGGCGCCCGTCGCGGTGACCAGCAGATGCTCGGCGTAGGGGACGACCGGTCCGCCGTCCGTGCCGGTCAGCGTCCGGCCGCGGGGCACGGTGCCGTCCTCCAGCTTCTTGCGGTCGAGCAGGCGAGCGTCGCCCTGCGCCGAGGAGAGCGCGGTGACGGCCTGATCGCTGTGGACACGGGAGGCGTCCGTCCCGGCGACGGTGCCCACGTCGCGGATCGCGGCGCGGTAGTAGTGGACGTGGTCACCGTGGTCCACCGTCCAGGCGCCGGTGTCGACGACGCGGGTGCCGCCGGAGGCGTTCAGGTAGGCGAAGCGGCCGTCGGTGCGCAGACCTTGTACGTCGTCGCTGTCCCGGAGCGAGGTGACGTCCTCGGTGATCAGGTCCAGGACCTTGACCGTCCCCGTGCCCGCGTCGGCGAGTACGAGCCGTGACTGCTGCTCGGAGGCCTCCTCGGCTCCTTCGACATACCCGTGGGGTTGCGCCGAGGCCGAGGGCGATGTGGTGGCGGAGGCCGCGGACTTCGAGGATCCCGTCGCGTCGGTGCCGCCCTGGCAGCCGACGAGCAGCGCGCAGCCGGCAAGTACCGAGCAGGGGAGGGCGGTTCGGGTCCTTCTGGCTGCCTTCCGGGAAGCCCTCGGGGGTGTCCTCGGGGAAGTCCTTCTGAATGTCATGACGGGTGTCCGTATTCCATGTGCGGTTCCCTATGCGGTTCCGTGTGCGGTTCCCTGTGCGGGAGATCGGTCGGGGTGGCGGGGGGAGTGGACCGCCCCCACCGGCGGTGAAGTCCGGAAGCGGTGGTGGAGAGCAGGAACTGGAGGACCGCGGTCGCCGCGATGCTCGCCCCGGCTGCCGTGTGGAGGTGCCAGGAGAGGAGCAGGCCGATGAACGTCGCGCTCGTCCCCAGGAAGGCGGCGCCGGCCATGATCACGGGGATGCGCCGCGCCCACGGCAGCATGGCCGCGGGCGGCGCGATCAGCAGGCCGAACACCAGCAGCGTTCCCACCACGTGGAACGACGCGACGACGGCCAGGGTGAGCAGGGCCAGCAGCACCGCGTGCGCGAGGCGTGGCCGCAGGCCCAGCGTGTGGGCCTTGCGCTCGTCGAAGGCGAGGGCCACGAACGGCCGGTAGCCGAGGACCGAGATCACCAGCGCGAGGACCAGCGCGCCCCCGAGCGAGATCAGGTCGGAGGAGCGTACGGCGAGCACGTCGCCGAAGAGGAAGCCGGTCAGGTCCACCGCGAACGACTGCGACCGCGAGATGACGATCACGCCCAGCGACAGCATCCCGACGAACAGCAGGCCGATGCTGGTGTCCTGGGACAGGCGGGGCGAGCGGCCGACGACGCTGACGCCGAGCGCCATGACGGCCGCGCTCACGGCGGCGCCGATGAGCAGGTTGCCCCCCAGCAGCGAGGCGAACGCGATACCGGGAAGCATGCCGTGCGACATCGCGTCCCCGAAGAACGCCATACCGCGCAGCACGACCCAGGTCCCGGCGAGGGCGCAGATCAGCGACACGAGAATGCCGCCCCACAGGGCCCGCTGGACGAAGGTCACCTCGAAGGGGCCCGTCAACCATTCCATGCGGCCGGACACTACAATGAAAATGATTATCACTACAACGAGGGCGATGCGGGAAGAGGCTCGGACCATGCGCGACAGGCAGTGGCAGGTGAGGTTCGACGGTGTGTCGGCCGGTTATGCGAACCGTGCGGTACTGGATCAACTCACCCTGCAGATACCGGCGTTCACCACCACTGCCGTGGTCGGTCCGAACGGCTCGGGCAAGTCCACGCTGCTCGGCGTGATCGCCGGAGTGATCCGCACGACAGCGGGCCGGGTGGAGCGCCGGAGCGAGGGATCGGTGGCGCTCGTGACGCAGCGGAGCAGGGTGGACGACGTGCTGCCCCTGACTGTGCGGGACGCCGTGGCGATGGGCCGGTGGGGGCGGCGGCGTGGCTGGTGGCGGCTGACACGACAGGACTGGGCCGTGGTGGAGGCGAGCATGGAACGGCTCGGGATCACCTCCCTCGCCCATCGTCAGCTGGGGGAGCTGTCAGGGGGCCAGCGTCAACGCGCCCTCGTCGCACAGGGTTTGGCACAGCAGGCGGAGCTGCTCCTCCTCGACGAGCCCACCACCGGCCTCGACGCGACGGCTCAGCGGATCATCACCGAGGTGCTGGCCGAGGTGACGGGGGAGGGGGTGACGGTCCTCCAGGCGACCCATGACCTCGACGCGGCCGCGTCGGCGGGCCATCTCCTGCTGCTCCGGGAGGGACGGCTGTGGGGAGAGGGGGATCCCCGGAAGGTGCTCACGGGCGACGCGATCGACGAGGTGTGGGGGCTGCCGCGGCGGGTGTGAGGTGTGTGCGGCGGCGCGTGCGACGGGTGAACCCCGGCGACCGATGGCCCGGTCGCCGGGGTTCGTGTTCGTCCGTCGCGGGTGGGCGGCGGATCCTGCGCCGCGGAGGTTCAGTCCTCGGGGTGCAGAAGGCCGCGCTCGTAGGCCTTCACCAGCCGCTGCGGCACCTGGTACACGGAGCCGTCCACCGTGACGGGTACGAGTTGGGGCGTCGCCGCCTTCCACTGGGCGCGGCGGTGGCGGGTGTTGCTGCGGGACATCTTCCGCTTCGGGACTGCCATGGGGGCCTCCTGGGTCGTCGTCCGCCGGAGGCTATATGAAAACGATAGTCAATAACAATTGGCACGGGCCGGAGTCGGATCGGGGCCGGGTCGGGGCCGGTTCGGGGCTGGGTCAGAGCCAGTCCCGTCGTTTGAAGATCATGTACAGGCTGGCGCAGACCACGCCCATCAGGCCGACCGCGAAGGGGTAGCCGAAGCCCCAGCCCAGCTCCGGCATGTTCTCGAAGTTCATGCCGTAGATGGTGCCGACCAGGGTGGGGGCGAAGAGGATCGCCGCCCACGACGAGATCTTCTTGATCTCCTCGTTCTGTTCGAAGCCCGCCTCCGCCAGGGCCCGCATCTCCGCGTTCTGCTGCTGTGTCACCAGCGTCGCGTTCACCGTGAGAATGTCGGCGAGGGCCTGGCGGAAGCCGTCGACGCGTTCGCTGGTGTGCGTGACGTGGTCGGCCACGTCACGCAGGTAGCGCTGCAACTCCTCGTCCGTGCCGTACTTCGCGAAGCCCGCCATCAGGGCGTGCAGCATGCCGACCAGGGGGCGGGTCGCACGCTGGAACTCGACCATCTCGCGCGAGAGTTCGTAGATGCGGCGGGAGACCTCGGGGGCGCCGGAGAAGACCTCCGTCTCGATCTCGTCGATGTCGTTCTGGACGCCGTCGACGACCGGGGCGTACCCGTCCACGACCGCGTCGAGGATCGCGTAGAGGATGGCCTCGGGGCCGAGTCTGAGCAGATCGGGGCTCGCCTCCATGCGGTGACGCACGGTCGAGAGGTCGGGCGCGGCGCCGTGCCGGACCGTGATGACGAAGTCCGCGCCGACGAACACATGCAGCTCGCCGAAGTCGACCTCCTCGGGCGCGTCCAGATAGCGGGCCGCGCGCAGGACGACGAAGAGGGTCTCGCCGTAGCGCTCCAGCTTCGGGCGCTGATGGGCCTCCAGCGCGTCCTCCACCGCGAGCTGGTGCAGGTCGAACTCGGCCGCCAGCGACTTCAGTTCGGCCTCCGTCGGACGGGCCAGACCGATCCACGCCATCGTCCGCGGCCGCTCGTGCAGCTGCCGGTACGTGTCCGTGAGGGTCTCGGGGCTCGCCACCCGCAGCCCGTCCCGGTACAACGCCGTGTGCACGACGCTGTCCGCCGGCTCCTGCGGGGGCGCCGCGTCGGAGGCGGGCGACGCGGCCGGTTCGGCCGCCGGGGCCGGGGCCGCGCCCCGGCGCCAGGAATAGCGGCGCCCGCCGCCGCGCCGGTCCCGGCCGGGTCGCTCCTGCCGTCGCGGCATCGCCGCCTCCTTCCGCCGTCGGGTCCTGAGCAGGCAGCGTAACCAGCGAAGGTGTACCGCCCCGGCAGCGGCGTACGGCAGCAACCAGGACACGTCCTGGCGCAACTAGGACACATGCTGGCCTCGATGACCGCTACCGTCCCCTCATGATGACGAAGCCGATCACCGCCCGGGCCCTCGGCCGGGCCACCCTGGAGCGTCAACTGCTGCTGCGGCGCGACCCGATGGGCGTGACCGGAGCCGTCACCCATCTCGTCGGGCTCCAGGCGCAGGAGGTCCGGCCGCCGTACGTCACGCTCGCCGCCCGGCTCGACGGGTTCACCCCCGCCGCGCTCTCGGCGGCCCTGGAGGAGCGGAGTGTGGCCCGCCTCGTCACGATGCGCTCCACGATCCATCTGCACACCGCCGAGGACTGCATGACGCTGCGTCCGCTCGTGCAGCCCGCGCGGGAACGGGAACTGCACATGTTCCGCAAGGGGCTCGTCGGCGTGGATCTGGCGCGGCTGGGCGCCCTGACACGGCAGTACGTCGAGGCTGAGCCGCGTACCCCGAAAGAGCTGCGCGAGCTGCTCCTGAAGGAGTGGCCCGACGCCGACCCCCAGTCCCTTTCGACCGCCGCCCGCTGCTTGCTGCCCCTCGTCCAGGTCACCCCGCGCGGCCTGTGGCGGCGCAGCGGCGGCGTGCGGCTGACCACGGCCGAGCACTGGCTGGGAGGGGCGGAACCCGAAGCGGCCCGTGGAGAAACCCCGGCCCCCGAAGGGCCACCGGCCCCCGAAGGTACACAAGCCCCCGAAGGGACACAGACCGCCGACGCCACCGTCCTGCGTTATCTCGGCGCCTTCGGCCCCGCCTCCGTGAAGGACTTCCAGCAGTGGGCGGGGCTCACCCGCACCAAGGAGGTCTTCGAGCGGCTGCGGCCCCGGCTGGTGACGCTCCGCGACGAGCACGGCGTCGAGCTGTTCGACCTGCCCGACGCGCCCCGCCCCGGCGAGGACGTACCCGCACCGCCGCGGCTCCTCGCCGAGTTCGACAACCTGCTGCTCTCGCACGCCGACCGCACCCGCGTGGTGCGTAAGTCCGACCGCGGACGCACCTGGCAGGGCAACGTGGCCCACGCGACCTTCCTCGTCGACGGCATGCTCGCCGGACTGTGGTCCCTCAGGGAAGGGAAGGAGAGCAAAGGGGAGGGCAGCTCTCTCCTGTTGGAGCCCTTCCGCGAGCTCACCCGCAACCAGCGCGACGAACTCGTCGCCGAGGCGGAGCGCATGGCTGCTGTCCTGGAGGCGCCCGGCGCCGTCACCGTGGACTTCGGCACCGTACGCACCTGACTCACCGTACGAACCTGAGTCACCGTACGCACCTGAGTCACCGTACGAACTTGAGTCGCTGTACGAACTTGAGTCGCTGTACGAACCTTAGTCACTGTATGAACCTGACGCACCTGCCCCCGGGCCGGGCTCCGCACCGCGACGTCAGTCCGCGCGCCCCGTCGCCGCCACCGTCACGCCCAGGCCTATCAGCGCGAAGCCACCCGTCCCGCCGATCATCGAGAGCCGCCGGTCCGAGCGCGCGAACCAGGTGCGCGCCGCCGATGCCGTCAGGCCCCACAGCGTGTCCGTGACCAGGCCGATCGAGATCGGTACGAGCCCGAGGAGCAGCATCTGCGCGGGCAACCGGCCCGCGTCGTGGTTCACGAACTGCGGGAGCACCGCGGCGAAGAACACGATGCCCTTCGGGTTCGTGACGCCCACCAGCGCCCCGTCGAGCACGGTGCGCAGATCACCGCGGGCCGGGCCCGCCGGGCCGCTGATGTCCGCCGCCTTCATCGCGTGCCGGTGCCGGAACGCCTGCACGCCCAAGTAGACGAGGTACGCGGCGCCCGCCAGTTTCACCGCGACGAACAGCTCCGCGGAGCGCTCCACCAGAGCGCCGATGCCGAGCGCCACGGCCACCACCAGCAGATACGAGCCGACCACATTGCCGAGCGCCGTCGCCACCGCCGTGCGGCGCCCGTGCGTGAGCGCCCGGCCGATCACGAACAACACGCTCGGTCCCGGAATCACGATCACCAGCAACGACATCGCCGCGAACGCCAGATACCGGTCCGTCGACACCATGTGCCACACCCCCGCACTCCGTTGAAGACCCGCACAGCAGTGAAGTCCCGCACCTCATTGAAGACCCTCCCACTGACAGTCACCCCGCGCCCAAGGCCTACGGCAGCAGCCCCGCCCGCCGCGCCGCCACCACCGCCTCGCCCCGCGTATGCGCGCCGAGCTTGCGCATGGCGGCACGCAGATAGCCCTTGACCGTCTCCGGTCGCAGCCCGAGCCGCTCGGCCGCCCCCGCGTTCGTCGCCCCCGCCGCCACGCACACGAGGACGTCCACCTCGCGCGGCGCGAGCAGCACCGGCGCCTCCCGTGGCGGCGGAGCCGCGGCCGACGCCAGCCGGCCGCACACCGCGAGGAGTTCGGCCCGCAGCGCCGGGTCGACGATCTTCGGGGCGAGCGCGCGCAGCGCCCCGTGCGCCTCGCGGACCTCCTCCCACGCCCGGGCGCTCCCGGCCACCGGGGTGCTCGCCGCCGCCAGCAGCGTCCTGGCCTCGTCCCGTACCACCAGCGCGTGCTCCACGTCACGGGCCGCCATCACCGCCGCGTTCAGCACCCGGTCGCCCAGCGGCTGGGCCGAGCGCAGCGCCCCGTAGAGCACGCCGCGCACCCGGCGGCGTACGACGACGGGAACGGCGAGGACCGAGCGCAGTCCCTCGGCCCCGACGGCGGCGTCGTACTCGTGGCTGATGTGCCGGGAGCCCTGGTAGTCGGTGACCGCGCAGGCCCTGGCGAGGCTGAGGGCCTTGCCGCCCAGGCCGGTGCCGGCCGACACCGCGAGGCCGCGCAGCGCGCGCGTCGCCGCGCCGCTCAGCTCCGCGATCCGGACCTGGCCCACGTCCGGGGCGAGCCCGCCGGACGCGACGAGCCCGCCGAACGCCACCGGCAGCCCGGTGCCCCGGCGCAGCCGCACCAGCGCCGCGCGCATCTCGACCGCCTCGGCGGCTTCTGCGGTCACCCTCGATCTCCTCGCCGTGCTCCGTTCACCCCCGTTCGGGGGTGGTGAGACCTGCGTCACGCACTACACGATGGCAGACACGGTTCCCCCGGACCAGGAGTGCAAGGAGCGCACATGACGACGCCGCACGGCCCCACCCAGCAGTTCCGTACCGCCCGTGACTTCCTGCTGCGGCACGCCCAGGACTACGAGACGGCGTACGAGGGCTTCGCCTGGCCCCGGCCCGACCGGTTCAACTGGGCCCTCGACTGGTTCGACGCGATCGCCGACGGCAACGAGAAGACCGCGCTGCACATCGTCGCGGAGGACGGCGGCGGGGGCCGCTTCTCCTTCGACACGCTGCGCCGCCGCTCGAACCAGGTCGCCAACTGGCTGCGCGCCCGGGGGGTGGGGCCGGGCGACCGGGTCCTGCTGATGCTCGGCAACCAGGTCGAGCTGTGGGAGGTGATGCTCGCCGCGATGAAGCTGCGCGCCGTCGTTATCCCCACCACGCCGCTGCTCGGCCCGGCCGACCTCACCGACCGGGTCGAGCGCGGCCGCGCCCGGCATGTCGTCGTCCGTCCCGAGGACACCGGGAAGTTCGCCGAGGTGCCGGGGGAGTACACCCGGATCGTCGTCGGCGCGCAGGCACCGGCCGAGGGATGGCTGTCGTACGAGGATGCCGCGGGCGCCCCGGACACCTTCGAGGCCGACGGTGTCACCTTCGCCGACGACCCGCTGCTGCTGTACTTCACGTCCGGCACGACGGCCCGGCCCAAGCTCGTCGAGCACACCCATGTGTCGTACCCCGTCGGCCACTTGGCGACGATGTTCTGGATCGGGCTGCGCCCCGGCGACGTCCATCTGAACATCTCCTCGCCCGGCTGGGCCAAGCACGCCTGGTCGAACTTCTTCGCGCCGTGGAACGCGGAGGCGACCGTCTTCCTCTACAACTACACGCGCTTCGACGCGGGCCGGCTGATGGACGTGATGGACCGCGCGGGCGTCACGTCGTTCTGCGCGCCGCCCACCGTGTGGCGCATGCTCATCCAGGCCGACCTCACCCAGCTGGCCACTCCGCCCCGTGAGGTCGTCGCCGCGGGGGAGCCGCTCAACCCCGAGGTCATCGAGCAGGTCAAGCGGGCCTGGGGCATCACCATCCGGGACGGTTTCGGGCAGACCGAGACGTCCGTGCAGGTCTCCAACAGCCCCGGCCAGCTCCTCAAGCCGGGCTCCATGGGCCGCCCGAGCCCCGGTTTCAAGGTCGAGCTCCTCGATCCCGTCACCGGTGAACCGGGTGCGGAGGAGGGCGAGATCAGCCTCGACCTGGCCGCGCATCCCGTCGGCCTGATGGTCGGCTACCACGGCGATCCGGAGCGCACGGCCGAGGCGATGGCGGGCGGCTACTACCGCACCGGAGACATCGGGTCACGGGACGCCGACGGCTACCTGACGTACGTGGGCCGGTCCGACGACGTCTTCAAGGCCAGCGACTACAAGATCAGCCCCTTCGAGCTGGAGAGCGCCCTCCTCGAACACGAGGCCGTCGCCGAGGCCGCGGTCGTGCCCGCCCCCGACACGCTGAGGCTCTCCGTCCCGAAGGCGTACGTCGTGCTCGCCGAGGGCTTCGAACCCGGCCCGGACGCCGCCAAGCTGCTCTTCGAGCACTCCCGCGCGGTCCTCGCCCCGTACAAGCGGCTGCGCCGCATCGAGTTCGCCGAGCTGCCCAAGACCGTCTCCGGCAAGATCCGCCGCATCGAGCTGCGCGAGCGCACGGCGCAGGGGTCGACCGCCGAGTACCGCGAGGAGGACTTCCGATGAGCGCAGAGCTTTCCTACGCGCACGGCACGGGCACCACGCCGCTCCTCGGTGACACCATCGGCGGCAACCTCCAGCGGGCCGTCGAGGCGTGGCCGGACCGGGACGCCCTGGTCGACGTACCGAGCGGACGGCGCTGGACCTACGCCCATTTCGGGGCGGCAGTACAGGAGTTGGCGCTCGGGTTGCTCGCCTCCGGGGTCGCCAAAGGGGATCGCGTCGGGATCTGGGCGGTCAACTGTCCCGAGTGGGTCCTCGTCCAGTACGCGACCGCCCGCATCGGCGCGATCATGGTCAATATCAACCCGGCGTACCGGACACACGAGTTGGCGTACGTACTGAAGCAGTCCGGGATCTCTGTGCTGATCTCGTCGTCGGGCCACAAGGGCACCGACTATCGCGAGATGGTCCGGCAAGTGGCGTCCGAGTGCCCGCAGTTGCGTGAACGCGTCTTCATCGGTGAGCCCAGTTGGGATGCGCTGGTCGCGGGCGGGTCCGGTGTCCGGTATGAACAACTCGCCGCGCGCGAGGCGGAGTTGTCGTGCGACGACCCGGTCAACATCCAGTACACCTCCGGCACCACCGGCTTCCCGAAAGGAGCCACGCTCTCCCACCACAACATCCTCAACAACGGCTACTGGGTGGGCGAGACGGTCGGCTACACCGAACAGGACCGGGTCTGTCTGCCCGTGCCCTTCTACCACTGTTTCGGCATGGTCATGGGGAATCTGGGCGCCACGTCCCATGGTGCCTGCATCGTCATCCCCGCCCCGTCCTTCGAACCGGCCGCGACCCTGCGCGCCGTGCAGGAGGAGCGGTGCACCTCGCTGTACGGCGTACCGACGATGTTCATCGCCGAGCTGAACCTGCCGGACTTCGCCTCCTACGACCTCTCCTCCCTGCGCACCGGCATCATGGCGGGATCCCCGTGCCCCGCCGAGGTCATGAAGCGGGTCGTCGCCGAGATGCACATGGCCGAGGTGTCCATCTGCTACGGCATGACCGAGACGTCCCCGGTCTCCCTCCAGACCCGCCGCGACGACGACCTGGAGCGCCGCACCGGCACCGTCGGCCGCGTCCTGCCGCACATCGAGGTCAAGGTCATCGACCCGGTCACCGGCGTCACGCTGCCGCGCGGCGAACCCGGCGAACTGTGCACCCGCGGCTACAGCGTGATGCTCGGCTACTGGGGCGAGCCCGAGCGGACCGCCGAGGTCGTCGACGCCGGACGCTGGATGCACACCGGGGACCTCGCGGTGCTGCGCGAGGACGGTTACGCGCAGATCGTCGGCCGCATCAAGGACATGATCATCCGCGGCGGTGAGAACATCTACCCGCGCGAGATCGAGGAGTTCCTGTACGGGCATCCGGCCATCGCCGATGTACAGGTGGTGGGCGTACCGCACGAGAAGTACGGCGAAGAGGTCCTGGCCTGCGTGATCCTGCGGGACGCGGCCGACGGTCTCACCCTCGACGAACTGCGCGCCTACTGCCGCGACCGGCTCGCGCACTACAAGGTGCCGACCCGGCTGCGGATCCTCGACGCGTTCCCGATGACGGTGAGCGGAAAGGTCCGCAAGGTCGAACTGCGCGAAGGATACGGGGAGTTGTAGGCGCCGTGTGGGCCGGGAGCGGTGCTCACAGCTCCCGGCGCATGCAGACGCGCGGCCACCGGTCGAGTCCGTTCGCAGCCTCCGCCGCCCGGATGTCACGCAGCCCGGGCGTGAGGGCGTCCGCGGAGAGCCGGCGGAAGCCGAGCCGCTCGTAGTAAGGGGCGTTCCACGGCACGTCGGTGAAGGTGGTCAGGGTGAGGCCGGTCAGTCCCCGGTCGCGTGCGAACCGCTCGGCGTACGCGATCAGGGCCCGGCCGATTCCGCGGCGGGCGGCGTCCGGGTCCACGGTGACCTGCTCGATGTGGAAGGCGTCGTCCACCACGAGGCCGACGAGATACGCGATGACGGTCCCCTCGTCCCCCTCGGCGACCCAGGCGTGCCCGGCGCGCCGGAAGCGCTCCAGCTCCTCGAGCGCGGGCGGCTCGTCGTCGGCGACGGCGTCCATGCCGAGCGCACGGAAGGCGGCGCCCGCCGCGACCTCGATGGCCTGGAGGCGGGGCAGTTCGGCCGCTGTGGCGGTGCGCACGATCATCAGGGCAGTATCGCGGAGGCGGCGGGTCAGGCGCCGCTCGCTATCAGTTCGTCGGCGGGGCTGTTCACCGGCTGCGGCACGCCGGCCAGGTCGAGGACGAACAGGGGCACGCCCAGTTCGTCCGCGCGGGTGCGGGCCGCGTCCGCGTACCCGGCGAGGGAGAAGAAGACGGAGGCCGCCGACTCCGTCATGGACTGGAGCCACAGGCACTCCACATCGCGGACGGTCGCGGGCCGGACCGACGGCTCGATCTGGGCGACGACACCCTGCGCCGCGAGGCCGATGCCGGACACCGGGCGCTGGTCGGCGCGGCGCACGTCCCGGTAGCCGAGCCAGCGCAGATAGAGCGCGGCGGCGGTCACCGCGTCGCGCGCGGTGCGGATGGCGACGGGCTGGAACGCGGGCCGCGGCGCGGGCGCCGTCCGGGGCAGCGGAATGTGGGAGGGCGCGGGAGCCTGATCGCTCTGGACCGGGACACGCAGCAGGGTGCCGCAGTCGCAGCCCAGCTCCGGGCGCGGCCAGCGGTCGCGGCGGCCGCACATGGGGCAGCGCAGGGTGACCCAGTCCTCGGCCCAGGTGCGGTCACTGACCGGCTCGGCCTCGACGCCGCGCAGCAGCGGGGGAGCGACGGGGGCGCCGCACGCGCAGGGCAGGACCGCGGGTGTGTAGACGTGCTCGCGCAGACAGGCCGGACACCGTACGCGCACTGGCTCGGCGATGGCGCACCCCCCTCGGGCTCCGCGGGTTCCGCTTCGACGTCTGTCTCATCATCCACCTTGACGGCCTCCGAGACCCCCCTCTACATTGCTTCCATATAGCAGAACATAGTTTCCGCATTATGGAAGTACGGACTTCAGGGCTCGCCGCGGGGCGCGACGGGAGCGCGAATCCGACAGCCGGACACAGATGTGCGCCACAGACCCGGCCACGGACGTGGGCCGGAGACAGACGTACTCAGCCACAGCAGAAGTCGGGAGCACCTCATGGCTCGAATGACCGCCGCCCGCGCGGCCGTTGAGATCCTCAAGCGCGAAGGCGTCAGCAACGCGTTCGGCGTGCCCGGTGCCGCCATCAACCCCTTCTACAAGGAGCTCAAGGAGAGCGGTGGCATCGACCACACGCTCGCCCGCCACGTCGAGGGCGCCTCGCACATGGCCGAGGGCTACACCCGGGCGAACCCGGGCAACATCGGTGTCTGCATCGGCACGTCGGGCCCGGCCGGCACCGACATGATCACCGGCCTGTACTCCGCGATCGGCGACTCGATCCCGATCCTGTGCATCACCGGGCAGGCTCCGAGCCACCTGCTGCACAAGGAGGACTTCCAGGCCGTCGACATCGCCACGATCGCCAAGTCGGTCGCCAAGATGGCCGTGACCGTCCTGGAGGCCGCGCAGGTCCCCGGCGTGTTCCAGCAGGCGTTCCACCTGATGCGCTCCGGGCGGCCGGGGCCGGTCCTCATCGACCTGCCGATCGACGTGCAGCAGACGGAGATCGAGTTCGACCCGGAGACGTACGAGCCGCTGCCGGTCTACAAGCCGGCCGCGACCCGCGCCCAGATCGAGAAGGCGATCGGCCTCCTCCTGGAGTCCGAGCGGCCGCTGATCGTCGCGGGCGGCGGCATCATCAACGCGGACGCGAGCGACCTGCTCGTCGAGTTCGCCGAGATCACCAACACCCCTGTCGTGCCTACGCTGATGGGCTGGGGCACGATCCCCGACGACCACGAGCTGAACGCGGGCATGGTCGGTCAGCAGACGGGCCACCGCTACGGCAACGCGACGTTCCTGGAGTCGGACTTCGTCCTCGGCCTCGGCAACCGCTGGGCCAACCGGCACACCGGCTACAAGCTCGACGTCTACACGCAGGGCCGCACGTTCGTGCACGTCGACATCGAGCCGACCCAGATCGGCAAGATCTTCGCCCCGGACTACGGCATCACGTCGGACGCCAAGGCCGCGCTCGAACTGTTCGTCGAGGTCGCGAAGGAACTCAAGGCCGCGGGCAAGCTCCCCGACCGCTCCGCGTGGGTCGCCTCGCACCTGGAGCGCAAGGAGACCCTCCTGCGCCGTACGCACTTCGACGACATCCCCATGAAGCCGCAGCGCGTCTACGAGGAGATGAACAAGGCGTTCGGCAAGGACACGCGCTACGTCACCACGATCGGGCTCTCCCAGATCGCCGGCGCCCAGATGCTGCACGTCTACAAGCCGCGCCACTGGATCAACTGCGGCCAGGCGGGCCCGCTCGGCTGGACGATCCCGGCCGCGCTCGGCGTCGCGAAGGCCGACCCGGACACGCAGGTCGTGGCCCTGTCCGGCGACTACGACTTCCAGTTCATGATCGAGGAGCTGGCGGTCGGCGCGCAGCACCGCATCCCGTACGTCCACGTCCTCGTCAACAACGCCTACCTGGGCCTGATCCGCCAGGCCCAGATCGGCCTGGACATCAACTTCCAGGTCAACCTGGAATTCGAGAACCAGAACAGCCCCGAACTCGGCGTCTACGGCGTCGACCACGTCAAGGTCGCCGAGGGCCTGGGCTGCAAGGCGATCCGCGTCACCGACCCCAGCGAGCTGGGCGAGGCCCTGGAGCGCGCCAAGAAGCTCGCCCAGGACCACCAGGTCCCGGTCGTCGTCGAGGCGATCCTGGAGCGCATCACGAACATCTCGATGAGCCCGACGGCCGACATCAGCGCGGTCAAGGAATTCGAGGAACTCGCGACGGAACCGGGCCACGCGCCCACGTCGATCCGGCCGTTGAAGGTCTGACCCGGCGCCATCCGTAGGGGCGGGCCCATCCGGTTGCACACCGGGTGGGCCCGCCCCCTTTTTGTGGTGTGTGCGGCGGGGTGCGGGTCTGCGTCGCTTCGTATCGGTTCACGTCTGCCGGGTTGCCGTGGTGTCGCCGGCCGTCCGCCCGTCGTGGCTGGTCGCGCAGTTCCCCGCGCCCCCGGAGCATGCGGCTTCGCCGCAGCCCCCTAGGGGAGATGGCGCACGGAGTGCGCATTTCAGGGGCGCGGGGAACTGCGCGACCAGCCACGACGGACCCGCGGCCGCCATGCACAGCGAAGGCCCCCACCTCAGTAGGCGGACACGCCGAAACCCCGGGTACGGATTCGTACCCGGGGCTCAGGCTGGTGCAAAGCAACTGCTGGCCGTCCGACGGCGCGCGACTGGCGAGACATGCATACGTGCCGCCGGACGGAACCCGGTGTCCCCCGGAGGGGAGTGGCTGGGATCGCGGTGGCCGGGCGACAGTCCGCCGGGCCGCCCTTCCTCAGGTCGAAAGGGGGGTCCGGGGACCTTCACCACCGCACTGGCTCGCACCGGCCACCGCGATCCTCGTCCTCCCGCGCCTCCCGCGCGGCCACCCCTCATCCGGGTCGCGCAGGTGGTGCGGGCTTGTGCGTCTAGGCCTGATCCCCCATCAGGTCCTGTACGCGGTCTGGGGGTTGATAGGAGGGGCTAGTCCTCGCGGAGGGCGCGGACCGCTTCCTCGACGCGCTTGCCGTAGTCCGGGTCGGCGGCGTGGAAGTGGGCGAGGTTCTTCTCCACGATGTCGTCGCGGGAGACCTGGGAGAGGCCGCCGGCGATGTTGGCGACGAGGCGCTCCCGCTCGTCCTGCGACATCAGGCGGTACAGCTCACCCGCCTGGAAGAAGTCGTCGTCCTTGGTGTGGGCCGGGGTCTCGTGCGTCCCCGTGTACCCGGTGACCGCGAGCGGCGCGGCGAGCGGGCGGCCGGTCTCGGCGGGCCCGTCGTAGGAGTTCGGCTCGTAGTTCTTGCGGGCGCGGCCGTAGGCGTTGGTGGCCATGAGACCGTCGCGGCCGTAGTTGTCCGCGCCGCCGACGACACCCTTGGGCGCGTTCACCGCGAGCTGCGTGTGGTTGACGCCCAGGCGGTAGCGGTGCGCGTCCGCGTAGGCGAACAGGCGGCCCTGGAGCATCTTGTCGGGGGAGGGGCCGATGCCGGGAACGAAGTTGTTCGGGGAGAAGGCGGCCTGCTCCACCTCCGCGAACACGTTGTCCGGGTTGCGGTCGAGGACCATGCGGCCCACGCGCTGGAGCGGGTAGTCCGCGTGCGGCCACACCTTGGTGAGGTCGAACGGGTTGAAGCGGTACTCCGCCGCCTCGGCCGCCGGCATGATCTGCACGTACAGCGTCCAGGACGGGTTCACGCCGCGCTCGATGGCCTGGAGCAGGTCCGTCTGGTGGGAGTTGGGGTCCTTGCCGGCGAGCTCCGCGCCCTGCTCGGCGGAGAGGCAGCGGATGCCCTGGTTGGTCTTGAAGTGGTACTTCACGAAGAAGGCCTCGCCCGCCTCGTTCGTCCACTGGTAGGTGTGCGAGCCGAAGCCGTTCATGTGCCGGTACGAGGCCGGGATACCGCGGTCACCCATCAGCCAGGTCACCTGGTGCGTGACCTCGGGAGAGTGCGCCCAGAAGTCCCAGACGTTCTCCGGCTCCTGCTTGCCCGTGAACGGGTCGCGCTTCTGCGAGTGGATGAAGTCGGGGAACTTCAGCGGGTCCTTGATGAAGAACACCGGGGTGTTGTTGCCGACGAGGTCGTAGTTGCCCTCTTCGGTGTAGAACTTCACGGCGAAACCGCGCGGGTCACGCACGGCGTCCGCGCCACCGAGGTTGTCGGCCACGGTCGAGAAGCGCGCGAACAGCTCGGTGCGCTTGCCGACGGTGTTCAGGAAGTCGGCGTGGGTGAAGCCGGTGACGTCGTCGGTCACCTCGAAGTAGCCGTACGCGCCGGAGCCGCGGGCGTGCACGACGCGCTCCGGGATGCGCTCACGGTTGAAACGGGCGAGCTTCTCCAGGAGGTGCTGGTCCTGGAGCAGGATCGGGCCGCCGACGCCTGCGGTGGCGGAGTTCTGGTTGTCGGCGACTGGGGCGCCGGACTCGGTCGTGAGCACACGCTTCGGCATTATTCGAGGCGACCTTCCGTGCAGTGGCTGCTGACGATGCCGGGGAGCGTAAACATCCCTGAACTGCTGCGTCAACAGTTTGTTGAAGTTATGGGCGTACGTGGTTCAACTTTTTGTTGCAAAAGAACGGTTCCGGACCGCGGCGGCGCCTGGGCGCGACAGGACAGGTGTCAGCGCCGCCACGGCCCGGAAGTCTGGGGGTGTTACGCGACCTGCTCGCCCGAGAGGCGCTCGACCGAGCGCAGCAGCGCGGAGTGGTCGAGGCCGCCGTCGCCCTGGGCGCGCAGCGAGGCGACCAGCTGGGCGACCACGGCGCCGACGGGCAGGGCCGCGCCGACGTTGCGGGCGGCGTCGGTGACGATGCCCATGTCCTTGTGGTGCAGGTCGATGCGGAAGCCGGGCTTGAAGTCCCGGTCGAGGAAGTTGTCCTTCTTCCGCGTCAGCACGGTCGAGCCGGCCAGGCCGCCGTTGAGGACGTCGAGCGCGGCCTTCAGGTCCACGCCGGACTTCTCCAGGAAGACCACGGCCTCGGCGCACGCCTGGATGTTGACGGCGACGATCAGCTGGTTGGCGGCCTTCACGGTCTGCCCCGAGCCGTGCGGACCGCACAGCACGATGGTCTTGCCGAGCGCCTCGAGCAGCGGCTTCGCCTCGTCGAAGTCGGCCTGCTCACCGCCGACCATGATGGACAGGACGGCCTCGACGGCGCCGGCCTCGCCACCGGAGACGGGGGCGTCCAGGACGCGAACTCCCTTGTCCTTGGCGGCCTTTGCCAGGTCGACCGAGGTCTGCGGCGTGATCGACGACATGTCGACGAGCAGTGCGCCCGACTTCGCGTTCTCCAGGATGCCGTCGGCGCCGTAGGCGATCGCCTCGACCTGCGGGGAGGCGGGGACCATGGTGACGACGACGTCGGCGTCCTTGACCGCGTCGGCGATCGACTTGACGGCCGTGCCGCCGGCCGCGGCCAGGCGGTCCAGCTTGTCCTGCTCCAGGGTGAAGCCCGTGACGTCGTAACCGGCCTTGATCAGGTTCTCCGCCATGGGGGAGCCCATGATGCCGAGACCGATCCACGCGACCTTGGGAAGGTTGGTGTTGCTCATGAGGGTGACTCCAAAAGCTGAGGAAGGCGTGATGCGTCGATGAGGTGGCGCGCTTCAGTCGCGCGCGGCGCGGGCCTCGTGCGGCAACCAGCCGAAGGACTCGGCGCTCGGGGCGTCACCCGGCTTGTACTCCAGGCCCACGTAGCCCTCGTAGCCGGCCTTCTTGAGCCGGCCGAGCAGCTCGGCCAGCGGCAGCGAACCGGTGCCCGGCGCGCCGCGGCCCGGGTTGTCGGCGATCTGCACATGGGCCGTCTTGTCGGCGTAGGCGTCGATCACGGCCGGCAGGTCCTCGCCGTTCATGGACAGGTGGTACAGGTCCATGAGGAACTTGGCGTTGCCGAGGCCGGTCGCCGCGTTCACCTTGTCGACGATCTCGATGGCCTTGGGGGCGCTGACGATCGGGCAGGCCGGCGACTCCGGCGCGTTCAGCGCCTCGATCAGCAGTACGGCGCCGATCCGGTCGGCCGCGCGGGCCGCCAGGACCAGGTTCTCCAGGGCGAGTTCGTCCTGGGCGGCCGGGTCCACGCCCTCGACGCGGTTGCCGTACAGCGCGTTGAGCGCCTTGCAGCCGAGCGAGGCGGCGAAGTCGGCGGCGACGTCGATGTTCGCGCGGAACTTCTCGCTCTCCTCGCCGGGGATCGACAGGGCGCCGCGGTCGGGGCCGGGCAGCTGTCCCGCGTAGAAGTTCAGGCCGGTGAGCTGGGTCCCGGCGTCCTTGAGCGCGTCCCGCAGGGCGTCGAGCTCGGACTGCTCGGGGACGGGGGCGTCGACCCAGGGCCACCACAGCTCGACCGCGGTGAAGCCCGCCGCGGCGGCGGCCGCGGGGCGCTCCAGGAGCGGGAGTTCCGTGAAGAGGATCGACAGGTTGACGTTGAAGCGCTGGTCTGCGGCGGTGCTTGTCCCGAAACCTGGCACGAGGGCGGCGCTCCCTTCCGTATGTAGTTCCGTATTGCGGAAGTTCGTTTCTGCTTAACGGAAGATTGCCTGCGGTCCCGGCGGGCTGTCAAGAGGGGCTGCCGGAAAAACGCCGAACGGCATTAGGTTGGGCCCGTGCGATTGAGAGTGGAGTTCACGACCGAGCCCTTCGACCTCGACGAGGCGCCGCCGCATGCGGTCGTCGCCCGTGACGTCCTCCAGGGGGCGGACCTGGACGCGGTCGATGTCGGGCCGTTCGGCAACACCGCGGAGGGGGAGGCCGGCCAGGTGCTCACCGCGGTCGACGCCATGCTGCGCCAGGCTCTCGAAGCGGGCGCCACCAGGGTCTCGCTCCAGGTCAACGTGGTGAACGCGGACAGCGTGGTCGATGGGGCGGCTGGGGAGGGCGATAAGTGACCGGTCTCGGGGACGAGCCCTTCGTCCGGGCGGTCAAGCCGCTCGTCGACGCCATGGGGGCCGAGATGCTGCCGCCGAGCGAGGCGGAGAAGGACGACATCGTGCTGAGCTGGGAGGGCGCGGAGGTCATCGCCGTGCGCTTGCCCCAGCTGGCCGACTCCCTCGATCATCTGCTGGTGGCCATGGAGCGCAAGGCGGGCAAACCCCTCGCCGAGCTCGACCGCAAGGAGAAGCAGGAGGCCGTCCGGCTCCTGGAGGCGCGGGGCGCGTTCTCCGTACGGCACGGAGTCGAGACCGTGGCCGGTGCGCTGGGGGTCTCGCGATTCACTGTGTACAACTACCTCAATCGCGAGAAGGCCACCTGAACCGACCCGACCCGCCTGACCTGCAGTGATGGCCCGATCACCGAACCGCCGTCCGGATACCGGACGGCGGTTTTTGTAACTCCAAGTTTTCAACAAAGTGTTGACGCGGTGTTTCCGAGGGCGTTAGCTATCCGCAGCCCGTCCAGCACAAGGCCACGGAGGCACCCCGTGACTTCAGGAACGACACCGGGGCTCGCCCGGTTCAACGCCTCGGACGAGAGCACGGCCCAGGCCGAGCTCCACGAGGTGTGTGCTTCATCGGCGTGGGGGAGCAAGCTCGTCGCCCAGCGCCCCTTCGCCACCGCGGAGTCCCTCTTCCAGGCCAGTGACGCCGCGATGGCCGAACTGACCGAGGAGGATCTCGCCGAGGCGATGGCGGGGCACCCGCCGATCGGCCGCCCGAAGCCCGGCGACCCGACCTCGTCGCGCGAACAGCGCGGCATGGCGGGAGCCTCCGAGGAGCTCAAGGCGGAGATGCTCGAACGGAACCTGGCCTACCAGGACCGGTTCGGGCACGTCTTCCTCATCTGCGCCACCGGGGCGAGCGCGGAGCAGATGCTCGGCGCGCTCAAGACGCGTATCGGCAACACGCCCGAGCAGGAGCGGGAGATCGTCCGCACCGAACTGGGCAAGATCAACCGCATCCGCCTCGCCGGCCTCGTAGAACGCGGCCTCGAAGCACAAAGCCTCGCAGAACAAGGGGACAACGCCTGATGAGAACCGCGACCACCGCCTCGGTGTCCACGCACATCCTGGACACCAGCATCGGACGCCCCGCCGGGGGCGTCGCCATCTCCCTTGCGGCGCGCGCCGGTTCGGGCGCCGCCTGGGTGGCGCTCGGCGGTTCGGCCACCGACGCGGACGGGCGCTGCAAGGACCTGCCGGCGCTGCCGGAGGGAACCACCCACGTCCGTCTCGACTTCGAGACGGAAGCGTATTTCGACAAGAAGCAAGCCGATGCGCAGCAGGACGCCCCCGCGAATCGGGACAGCGGCACGACCGGAGCGTTCTTCCCGGAGGTGGCGATCACGTTCGCCGTCACGCCGGGCGAGCACTACCACGTGCCGCTGCTGCTCAACCCGTTCGGCTACTCCGTTTACCGAGGGAGCTAGCAGACATGCCCACGATTCTCGGCCAGAACCAGTACGGCAAAGCAGAGAACCGCGTAGTCAAGATCACGCGGGACGGCGACACCCACCACATCAAGGACCTGAACGTCTCGGTCGCGCTCAGCGGTGACCTCGACGACGTCCACTACAACGGCTCGAACGCCAACTGCCTGCCGACCGACACCACGAAGAACACCTGCTTCGCCTTCGCCAAGGAACACGGCATCGACTCGGCGGAGCAGTACGGGATCCACCTCGCCCGGCACTTCGTCGACAGCCAGCCGTCCATCCACCGGGCGCGCATCCGCATCGAGGAGTACGCCTGGGAGCGCATAGCCGGCTCCGACGCGGGCTCGAACTTCATCGGTGCCGACGAGGTCCAGCACTCCTTCGTCCGCAAGGGCCAGGAGACGCGTCTCGCGCAGATCACGTACTCCGCCGAAGGTGACGGGGGAGCGAAGTTCGAAGTCCTGTCCGGGCTCAAGGACTTGACCGTGATGAACTCCACGAACTCCGAGTTCTGGGGCTACATCAAGGACAAGTACACGACGCTCAAGGAGGACTACGACCGCATTCTCGCGACGTCGCTGTCCACCTGGTGGCGGCACAACTGGACCAGCGACGAGCAGCGCATGCCGCAGTGGGAGAAGTCCTACGCCCAGGCCAAGAAGCACATCCTCCAGGCCTTCGTCGAGACGTACTCGCTCTCGCTCCAGCAGACGCTGTACCAGATGGGTTCGCGCGTCATCAACAACCGCAGCGAGATCGACGAGATCCGCTTCTCCGCGCCGAACAAGCACCACTTCCGCCAGGACCTGTCGTCCTTCGGCCTGGAGAACGAGGCGAAGGACGGCGCCGTGTACCTCGCCGCCGACCGCCCCTACGGCCTGATCGAGGCCACCATCCTGCGGGACGGCGCCGAGCAGCGCATCCCGGTCGACATGACCAACCTCTGACGCCTCAGGCGTACTCGGACGCGTCAGCGCACCCCCGTCCACCCCGGTCGGCGGGGGTGCGCCGCACCGGAGGGAACATCGCAATGGCAGTGCCAGCAAAGGGGCCGGCGGAAGCCGAGGGCCCGTGTTCTGAAATCTCCACCCCGCCGGACAGCGCCGACACGGTGCATCCGGTGGACGAGAAGCTCCACGTCTCGCGGCTCGTCCCCGCCGCTCTCCAGCACATCGCCGCCATGTACGCGGGCGTCGTCACCCCTCCGCTCATCATCGGGCAGGCCGTCGGCCTCGACACCGCGGGCCGGACCCGGCTGATCGCCGCGTCCCTGCTCATCGCGGGCATCGCCACCCTGCTCCAGACCCTCGGCGTCAAGGGCTTCGTCGGCAACCGGCTGCCCTTCGTCAACGCCGCCTCCTCGGCCGGTATCGCACCGATGCTCGCGATCGCCGAAACCAACGCCAAGGGCGACCAACTCCCCGCGATATACGGGGCGGTGATGGTCGCGGGTGTCTTCTGCCTCGCGATCGGCCCGTTCTTCGGCAGACTTCTGCGCTTCTTCCCGCCGCTCGTCACCGGCGTCGTCATCACCCTCATCGGGGTGACGCTGATGCCCGTACCCGTCGGCTGGGCCCAGGGCGGCGACGCGACCGCCGCCGACTACGGCGACATGCGCTTCCTCGCCCTCGCCGGCTTCACGCTCGTCGTCATCCTGCTGATCCAGCGCTTCGGCAAGGGCTTCGTCAAGCAAGTCGCTCTCCTCTTCGGCCTGTTGATCGGCACGCTGGCCGCGATCCCGTTCGGCATGGCGGACTTCGAGGCGCTGGGCTCCGCACCGGTCGCCGCCCTCCCGACACCGTTCGCCTTCGGCGCGCCGGAGTTCCAGCCCGCCGCGATCGTCTCGCTCTGCCTCGTCATGCTCGTCCTGATGACCGAGTCCTCGGCCGGCATGCTCGCCATCGGCGAGATCTGCGAGCGCGAGACCTCGGGCCGCACCATCACCCGCGGCCTGCGCACCGACGGCATCGCCACCTTCGTAGGCCCGATCTTCGGCGGCTTCCCGACCTCAGCGTTCGCCCAGAACGTCGGCGTCGTCTCCCTGACCAAGGTACGCAGCCGCTACGTCGTCGCGGTGGCGGGCGGCGCCCTGCTGATCCTCGGCATCTTCCCGATGCTCGGCGCGGTCGTCTCCCTGGTCCCCATGCCGGTCCTCGGCGGCGCGGGCATCGTCCTCTTCGGCTCCATCGCCGTCAGCGGCATCCGCACGCTCTCCGAGGCGGGCCTCGACGACAGCTCCAACATCATCCTGGTGGCCGTCTCGCTCGGCGCGGGCATCATCCCGCTCGCCGCGCCCACCTTCTACGCCGACTTCCCGGCCTGGGCGCAGACCGTGCTCGGCTCGGGCATCAGCGCCGGCGCGCTCGTCGCCGTATCGCTGAACCTCTTCTTCCACCATCTCGGCACCCGCGGCAGCGCCAGCGCCGCCGCGGCACTCAAATCCACCTAGGGTCCTGCCGTGCCCACAGCAATCGCCACTCATGAATGAAGGAAGCACCATGGCAGCTTCTACGGCAGACAGCATTACCGACCGCATCGTCACCGACCGCATCGTCATCGAGAACGTCGCCATCGCGACGGTCGACGCCCAGGACACCGAGTACGCCTCGGGCCACATCGTCGTGGCGGGCAACAGGATCGAGTCCATCGGGGCGGGCGAAGCCCCGGAGGGCCTGGAGAACGTGGTCCGCCGCATCGACGGCACCGGCCACCTCGCCACGCCCGGCCTGGTCAACACCCACCACCACTTCTACCAGTGGATCACCCGCGGCCTCGCCACGGACCACAACCTGTTCAACTGGCTGAAGACGCTCTACCCGACCTGGGCGCGCATCGACGAGCAGATGACGTACGCGGCGGCGCAGGGCTCCCTCGCGATGATGGTCCGCGGCGGCGTCACCACCGCCATGGACCATCACTACGTGTTCCCGCAGGGCTCGGGCGACCTCTCCGGGTCGATCATCCGCGCCGCCTCCGAGATGGGCGTGCGCTTCACCCTGGCCCGCGGCTCCATGGACCGCAGCGAGAAGGACGGCGGCCTGCCGCCGGACTTCGCCGTCGAGACCCTGGAGGGCGCGCTCGCCGCGACCGAGGAGACGGTCAAGAAGCACCACGACTCCTCCTTCGACGCGATGACGCAGGTGGCGGTCGCCCCCTGTTCGCCGTTCTCCGTATCGACCGAACTCCTCAAGCAGGGCGCCGAGTTGGCCCGCCGCCTCGGTGTGCGGCTGCACACCCACGGCAGCGAGACGGTCGAGGAGGAGAAGTTCTGCCACGAGCTGTTCGGCATGGGCCCGACCGACTACTTCGAGTCGACGGGCTGGCTCGGTGAGGACGTGTGGATGGCGCACAGCGTCCACATGAACGACTCCGACATCGCCGCCTTCGGCCGCACGAAGACGGGTGTGGCGCACTGCCCGTCGTCCAATGCCCGCCTCGCAGCGGGAATCGCCCGCGTCCCCGACATGCTCGCGGCCGGCGTCCCGGTCGGCCTGGGCGTCGACGGCACCGCCTCGAACGAGTCCGGTGAACTCCACACCGAACTGCGCAACGCCCTCCTCATCAACCGCCTCGGCGCCCACCGCGAAGCCGCTCTGAATGCCCGTCAGGCGCTGCGCCTGGGCACGTACGGAGGCGCCCAGGTCCTCGGCCGCGCAAGCCAGATCGGCTCGCTCGAAGCCGGGAAGCTCGCCGACCTGGTCCTGTGGAAGCTGGACACCCTGGCCCACTCGTCCATCGCCGACCCGGTGACCGCGCTCGTCTTCGGCGCGGCCGCCCCGGTCACCCTCTCCCTCGTCAACGGCGCACCGGTGGTGGAGGACAGCCGCCTCCTGCACGTCGACGAGGACGCCATCGCCCGCTCCACGCGCGACGAGGCCCAGCGCCTCGCGCGGATCGCGGCGCAGGCGTAACCGCACCACACCCCGAAACTCCGGCCGGGGAGGACGGTCCCCGGCCGGACCCGAGCAGCCGAGCGGGCTGCTCGGGTGCCGCCCCGGAACGTGGCCCGAAGCTTCACGTTCCTGGGGCGGTCAGCGGTACCTGGGCGCATGACAACCGAACACCGAGCACGACCCTGCACGACCTTGCACCACCTCCCAGAAGCGAAAAGTGCCGGTAATCCGCCGGTACTGGAAAACAACCGGAGGAGCCTCAGTGGCGTCGAAGCCCAGGTTCACCAAGCAAGGCACCACCCCCGCGCACCAGGACGCAGAGCCGGACGCGGGGCATACCAAACATCCGGTAGACGAGACGCTGCCCGCCCTGAAGATGGCGACGACGGGCTTGCAGCACGTGGCGGCGATGTACGCGGGTGTCGTCGCGCCCCCGCTGATAGTCGGCGCCTACATAGGCCTCTCGGCGAAGGAACTCACCTTTCTCACCGGGGCCTGTCTGTTCACGGCCGGTCTCGCCACGTTCCTCCAGACGCTCGGCATCTGGAAGATCGGCGCCCGGCTGCCCTTCGTGAACGGGGTGACGTTCGCGGGCGTCGCCCCGATGCTCGCCGTCGTCGACTCGACGAAGGACAAGGACGACGCACTGCCGATCATCTTCGGGGCGGTGATCGTCGCGGGTGTGCTGGGATTCATCGCGGCGCCCTTCTTCTCCAAGGCGATACGTTTCTTCCCGCCGGTCGTCACCGGCACGGTCATCACGCTCATCGGCATCTCCCTGATGCCGGTCGCGTTCGGCTGGGCGCAGGGCCCCGACACCAAGGCCGCCGACTACGGTTCGATGAAGAACCTGGCCCTGGCCGGGATCACCCTCGTGATCGTCCTGCTGCTGCGCCGGTTCACGACCGGGTTCGTCAAACAGATCGCGGTCCTCCTCGGCCTGGTCATCGGCACGGTCGTCGCGATCCCGTTCGGCGTCACGGACTTCTCGCCCGTCGGCGACGCGGACATCATCGGCTTCCCGACCCCGTTCCACTTCGGCGCGCCGCAGTTCGCGGGAGCGGCCATCGTGTCGCTGTGCGTGGTGATGGTGGTGTCGATGACGGAGTCGACCGCCGACATGCTCGCGCTCGGCGAGATCGTCGACCGGCCGGCCGACGAGAAGACCATCGCGGCGGGCCTGCGCGCCGACACCCTCGGCACGGCCGTCAGCCCGCTCTTCAACGGCTTCATGTGCAGCGCGTTCGCCCAGAACATCGGCCTGGTGGCGATGACGAAGATCCGCAGCCGCTACGTGGTGGCGACCGGCGGCGCGTTCCTGGTGCTGATGGGGCTGTGCCCGGTCGCGGCCTCGCTGATCGCGGTCGTGCCGCGCCCGGTGCTCGGCGGCGCGGGCGTCGTCCTGTTCGGCTCGGTCGCGGCCAGCGGCATCCAGACCCTGGTCAAGGCGAACCTGGAGAAGGACAACAACGTCCTCATCGTCGCGGTCTCGCTCGCCGTCGGCCTGATCCCCATCGCGGCGCCGGAGTTCTACCACGCGTTCCCGGACACCGCGAAGATCATCCTGGACTCGGGCATCTCCACGGGCTGCGTCGCGGCCGTGCTGCTCAACCTCGTCTTCAACCACATCGGCCGGCGCGGCGACGCGGACGAGGTCACCGCGCCGATGGAGTCGGGCGGGGCCATCGTCGAACAGCGGACGGGGGCGTCCGCGGCCGGGGTGCACTGACGCCGGGCCCGTTCGGAGTCGGAGACTCCGAACGGGCCATCATGGGGCGGGAGTTGTCACCCGATGTGGAAGCTGTCCCCGTAGACCTTCCAGTCCAGCGGCGGGTCCAGGTTCAGGTTGCCCTTGTCCAGGAAGACGCGCTGCGCCGTGTCGACGCGGCTGGTGTCGCTGTGCGCCTCCTCCTGCCGCATGGCCCACACCCGCGCGTCGAGGAAGGCGTGCAGCCACGCCACCTCATCGCCGCCCTGCGCGGGTGGCTTCGCCTGGCCCAGCGCACGCTTGCGGATGCTGCGGAAGCTGGTGGGGTCGGAGCCGTCGCCGTGCATCACGATCGCGTCGTAGTACGTGAACTGGCCGAGCGTGCCGACGCCGTCGGCCTTGCCCTGGCCGACCGACGGATTGAAGTAGACGCGGTCGCGCTCGTCGTTCTGCGCCTGCTGGAAGGCGGAGTCCTCGGCCGCCTTCGCCCAGTCCCGGGGGTAGTCCGGGTCGAGCCCTTCGTGCGAGTCGCTGCCGTCGACCTCGCGCAGCGCGGGCAGGTACTTCGCGAGGACGTTGCCGGGCTTGCGCTCGGTATAGAGCTCGACCAGGTCGAGCATGTCGTGGGTGCCGGAGCAGAAGCCGATGATGCCGGCGGTGTAGCCGCGGCCGTCGCCGATGTCCTCGATGTACTTGTACTGGGCCTTCCAGTCGAGCGAGGAGTTCTCCGCGCTCGACACCAGCTTCATGGCGATCTCCTTCTTCGCCGGGTCGTCGAGGCCGCTCGCGGCCGCCGCTATCGGAGCGGCGCCGGCGAGCTGGGTGGTCAGCAAGGGCGCAGCCACGACGGTCGCGCCGAGGAAGGTGAGGAGGGTGCGACGGGAGGTGTGCTTGTGGGGGGTGAACACGGTTCCTCCTGAGGGGAGTTCGTCATTCTGTCGACGGTGAGGTCGCACAGTCGACTGTTAGGAAGGTTTCCTACCAGAGATTGCGGATGACGTATACCCGTCAAGCCAGCATTGGGCGCTCGCTTCCCGGGCGGCTCAGGCTCCGCGCAGACGTTCGTGCACCTGAACGGCGACTTCGTACGTGTCCCCGCTCGGCCGGGTCCGCAGCTCGCCCGGATCGCGCACCCAGGCGTCCTCGAGGGCGAACCAGTCGGTCGCATGCGGCGGGCGCCCCTCGTCGAGGGCGGTGCGCAACTCCGCGAAGTACGCTACCCAGCGCTTGCGATAGAGGCCGCCGACGAGCCCGGCCCACTCCCGGTTGGCGTAGTCGTGCAGCCCCGCCTCGGCGCCCGCCCGCGTCCCCCACGACGTCACCAGCGACAACTGGTCGTACGCGAGGCGGTCGCGCTCCTCGTCGCTCGCACCCCAGGCGCGTGCGTCCGCGACCCACTTCCCCAGCAGATGCCGGGCGTCCGTGGCGAGCAGCCGCTCCAGAAGGTCCATCAGGCCGAGCCAGTCGCCGCTGAGCCGCTCCAGGCCGGCCGCGTCCCCGGACTCGTACACATCCTTGATCCGGGGCAGCAGAGTACGGCTTCGGTTCGAGAGCGCCTGGCGTGCCACGTCGAGGAGATCCCGGCGGTACGCGGAGGAGTCCCGCAGCTCCGGGCGTACGGCCAGCAGATGGCCGAGCGCCTTCTCGAACTCGGCCGGGTCGTAGCGCAGTTGCTTCGGTGACCAGGTCGCGGCGGACCGCGCCGTGAGGGAGGGCCGCGCCCCGAACAGGCCGTCGGCGCCCTCGCCCCAGCCGTCGGCGCGGGTCGTGCCGTACGCGGTGCGACGCAGTACGTCCCAGGCCGCGACGGCCTCGGAGTCACGCGCGCCGTACCGGGCCACGGACCACTGCTCGAACCAGCCCGGCAGGTCCAACTCGCCCTCGCGCCATGCCAGTTCGGAGAACAGGCCGAACGCCGCCGGGTTGTTGTCGGCGGCCTCGGGCAGCAGGGCCGTGCCGCGCAGGGCGCCCCCCGCCCGCGTACGCCACCGCTCGTACAGCTCCGCCCAGTCGCGGGTGTTGGCGCCGAGCGTCGTATGGCCGCCGAAGTTCCAGATGGAGCCGAACGCGTACGGGGTGCCGTCCCAGTCCGCGTCACGGTCCGTCACCGTCGGGTAGTGGTCGGAGATGCCGTCGACGACGAGCATGCGGCTCTTGTCGACGGCGTCCACGATCGCCTTCGGCGGATTGCGGCGCCAGCCCAGGATCACCCAGAGGGCCTCCGGGTGCGCCGTGCGCAGGGCCTTCTCGACGCCGCGCGCCGCGTCGGGGACCGGCACGTCACCGGGCTTGCCGCCCTCGTGCAGCAGATCCATCTTGAACAGCTCCGCCGGGCCGAACATCGCCTTCTGAGTGCGGTAGAACTCGGCCGCCACCCGCGCGAAGTGCGGGCCGCGCGGATCCAGCCAGTCCGGCCGCCGGTACCCGTACCAGTCGCCCTGCGTCACCACGTGCGCCCCGGGATTGCGGTCGGCGAACCCGGGCGGCACCGTGCCGTAGTAGCCGGGCAGCACCGGCTTCATCCCCAGCTCCCGTACCCGCGTGGCGATCCGCCGGCCGAGGCGGGCCCGCTGCGCGAGCAGCCCCCGCGACACGGGGCCGCCGGCCGGACCCGCCATGTTCTGCAGCAGCCACCACGGCTGGTGGGCGGGGGAGGGGATCCACTCCCGCAGCTCCGCCTCCCCGTAACCGAACCGGGTCAGCACCCGGTGGTACAGCGCGTCCGCGCCGGCGTACACGAGCACCTCGTTGAAGCCGTGCAGGGCGAGCACGTCCAGCTCCCGCTCCCAGTACGACCAGTCGTGGTACGCGCCCGTGTAGCCGTCGTTGGTGTCGTTGAGGACGAAGCGGTGCGGCACGTTCGCACGGCCGGTCAGCGGGTGCGGCGGCGCGGGCAGCCGGTCGGGGAGGTTCAGCTGTTCACCCGCCCAGGAGATGTTGGCGTGCACGACCTGCTTCAAGTACTGGCGCAGTCCGGCGAGCTGGACCGCGGGAGAGGTGCCCGCGATCCGGATGCGGCCGGGCTGCCCGTCCACGCGGAAGCTGTCGCGGGCACCCGGCAGCGGGTGGAAGGCGAGCTGATCCGCGTGGCGGCCGAGCAGGCGGTGCGCGGCGGCCGCCGCGGCGTGCGGAGCGTAGGGCATGGCATCCTCCCGGTCGGCGGAGGCGTCCGCGCACGACACCAGGGCCGATCCGGTGAGCGCGGTCAGGAACGTACGACGGGCCAGGGGCATGGTGAGTGCATACCCGTCCGCGCGGCGCCGTGCATGACGCCGCGCGGACGGAGCGGGGTGGCCCACATGAACGGCGGGTGCGGTGGGGTGGGGGTGCGTGGGGTCGGGTGGCGGGGCATCGGCCTCCATCCGGGGGCTTCGGGGCTTCGGGGCTTCGGGCGCCGGCCGTCCACGAACGCTTCGGCGCCACTCCGACAGCGCACGGAACCCGCACCCCGCGTCGGGCCCGGATGCCCGGTCCCTACAGGCCGAGGGCGCCCGGGTCCGTCGCCAGCGCCTTGAAGACCTCGCCGGGGTCTCTGACGAGTCTGCGCTCGGCGAGGTCCAACAGGCCGCCCACCGAGGCCACTTCGGCCGACACGGTGCCGTCGGCCTTCTTCACCGTCTGCAAGATGCGGAACGTCTTGCCCTCGCCCCACTCGAAGACACAGTCCACGTCCACCTGGTCGCCCGCGCGCAGCTCCCGCAGGTAGCGGATGTTCGTCTCCAGGGCCACCGGGCCGACCCCGCGGTCCAGCAGCCCGCTCTGCTCTATGCCGCTGTGGCGCAGGATCGACCAGCGCGCGTGCTCGGCGTACTGCAGATACACCGCCTGGTTGAGGTGCCCCTGCGAGTCGGTCTCGTACCCACGGACCTCGATCCGGACGGAAAAGGGCTCTGTCACGACGTTCCTCTCGGTGCTCGATCGGATGGTTCCCCTACGGAGGTGTGGGGCCCGTGCACGGTGGTGCTGCGCGTGTCTGCGCCCGTGCCTTGCCGTGCTGTGCCGGTGTTACGCCCGTCTCGGCGAAGCCAGCAGGTACCGGCCGCCGCCGCGTGCCGCCGCATGCTCGCTGACCTGCCATCCGGCCTGCTGGAGCGCCGCCGCGCAGGCCGCGAGGCCGGCCGGGTCCGGGTGGTGCACGGCGACGGCCTCGGGCTGCGGGGTGTCGCTCACGCGGTAGCCGGGGGTCGTGTCGCCGCTCGCGGGCAGGCAGCCCGCCGCCTCCAGGGCGAGCGCCGCCGCGTGTGTGAGGCGGCTGCGCTCCCAGGCGCAGGGCCGGTCGGTGGCGCCGCCCGGGGAGGTCATGCGGCGTATCTCCAGGAGCCCCTGCCAGGCCGTGCGCACCTCCCGCGCGCGGGCCGGTGACGCCACGGTGCCCGGCTCGCCGCCGAGCCGCGCCGTGAACACACCGTCGGACGCGGCCTGCGGGGGCGTGGCGGCGGGGGACTCCGCGGGCGGGGTGGCGGGCCCGTCGGGTTCCGGTCCGGCCTCGCGGAGCCGGTGCCCGGCCGGGGTGAGGAAGTGGTCGTGCGGCGGCCGCGGATGGCGGAACGCCAGCTTCAGCACGACGAGCCGAGTCAGCTGTGCCGCGCTGCCGCTGATCCGGCCCGTCCGCGGATCGGCGGCGTCGATGATGCGCCGCTGCGCGGCGGTCGGTGGTCGGGTCATGGCGCACCTCCTGCCGACGATGGTGCACGACGCCACTGACAGCGCGCCCTGACCGGCGGGAACGAGACCCGGGCGGGGGTTGGGCGGACGGCCGGACCGGTCGGGTCAGTCGCTCGGCGGGCGCAGGTTCCAGCCGGAGACCACCGGGCGGCCGTGTTCCGTGCTCAGCCGGCTCACCGTGCCGGTCGCCAGCAGGAAGTGCGAGCCGCCCGACGGGGGCAGACCCAGGCGCCGCGCGGTCAGGACCCGCAGGAAGTGACTGTGCGAGACCAGCACCACGCTGCCCTCGTTGTTGGCGAGCGCCGCGTCCACCTTGGAGAGCATGCGGTCGGCGCGCGTCCCCACCTCTTCCGGGGTCTCGCCCGGGTGCTCGGGCGGCCCCGGCGGCACCCCGTCGTCGAAGAGGTACCAGTCGGGACGGGTGCGCTGGATGTCCCGCGTGGTCACGCCTTCGTAGGCGCCGTAATCCCATTCCCGCAGGTCGGGGTCGACGGTGTAGCGGTGCAGGCCGGCCAGCTCGGCGGTCTCGCGGGCCCGGCCCAGAGGGCTCACGAAGACGGCCCCGACGTGGTAGCTGCCGACGAGCGGCGCGACCCGGCGGGCCTCTTCGCGGCCGTTCTCGGTCAGCGGGATGTCGGTGAGGCCGGTGTGCTGACCGGTCAGCGCCCACTCGGTCTCACCGTGCCGGACGAGGAGCAGATCACCCACGGTTCAGATCACCCACGGTTCACGCCTGTTCTGGGGTCGGTTCGGGACGCGGACATTGTTGAACGAACGGTACACGGGGACCCGGATCGCGGCCCCGCCGACCTGCGCCGGAGCAGGCCACGGGCCCGTGCGGCAGCCCGCGGACCATGGATTGTCGGACCCGGCCCGTAAGGTCTAGAGGTCCGACAACGTACGAGCTGGATGAGCGCGGAGGGGAGGTGGCGTGGCCGTGCCGGAGTTGCCCGGTGTCGCCCTCGGCGCTGCCGCCGTCTTCCTGCCCGCCGCCCTGCCGCGCGAGGGGAAAGTCGCGTTCTGGTCCCCGGACGGAGCGGGTTTCCCGGGCGCCGACGAGGAGATCACGGTCGTGCGGCCGCACGGCTCGGGGGTGCGCAGCCGCGAGGTGCCCGCGCTCGTGCTGCCGGTCGTCGACGCGCTGCCGCTGCTCGTGCGGGCCCGCCGCACCCGGGGCGCCCACCCCGCGGCGGCCGCCTGGGGAGCGGCTGCCGCGCACGCCCTGCATCTCCTCGCGCGCGGCCGGCTGCTGCCCGGGCTCACCGCCTCCGACCACGACGCGTGGCGGGCAGGCCCGTTGGACGCGGACGACGTGGCGCAGCTCCAGGCCATCGCCGCGGCCATGCCCGTACAGGGGTACGCGACACCGGTGCCCGGCCGCAGGCCCGTCCAGCTGCCCGAGCCGGAGGCCCTGGTCCGCGCCTTCCTCGACGCGGTCGCGGACGCGCTGCCCCGCACCCCGGCGGCGGCGCACGCGGCGGGCGCCCCCTTCGCGGCCGTCGCTCCCCAGCACATTCCGCACGCGCGGCCCTGGGCCGTCGAGGCGGCGGCCGGGCTCGACACGGGCGTGCGGGTGTCGCTGCGCCTCGATCTCTCCCACGGCCTGCTGTTCGACGCGGCGGAGGAGAGCGAGTCGCCGGACGACCCGGGGGCGCGCCGCGCCGGAGCCGCCGTCGTCCAGGTGCACAGCCTCGCCGACCCCACACGCGTGGTGGACGCCGGGCACCTGTGGGCAGGCTCCATCGAAGGGGCCGCGGACCACTTCGGGCCGCGCGCCCGGATCGACGCGATCCTCGCCGTGCGCCGCGCCGTCGCCGCCTGGCCGCCCCTCGGCCGCCTCCTGGAGCAGGACGTGCCGGACGTGCTCCCCCTCGCCGAGAGCGAGCTGATCGATCTGCTCGGGCCGGGCGCGGCCCGGCTCGCCGAGGCCGGGGTCAGCGTGCACTGGCCGCGCGAGCTGGCCCGCTCGCTCACCGCGACGGCCGTGGTGCGCGCGCAGGCCGCGCCCGGCTCGGCCACCGACGGCACGACCTTCTTCGACAGCGACGAACTGCTCGCGTTCAACTGGCAGCTGGCGCTCGACGGGGATCCGCTCACCGAGCACGAGATGGACCAGCTGGCCGAGTCGCACCGTGCGGTGGTCCGGCTGCGCGACCAGTGGGTCGTCGTCGACCCCGACCTCGTGCGCAAGGCACGCAAGCGGGAGCTGGGACTCCTCGAGCCCGTCGACGCGCTGGCCGTCGCGCTCACCGGCGAGGCCGACGTGGACGGGGAGCGGGTCGAGGCCGTGCCCACCGGTCGTCTCGCCGAGCTGCGGTCCAGGCTCACCCGCGGCATCGACACCGTCGAGCAGCCGGCGGGCCTGCACGCGACGCTCCGCGACTACCAGCTGCGCGGTCTGGCCTGGCTCGACCTCATGACCTCGCTCGGACTCGGCGGCTGCCTCGCCGACGACATGGGCCTCGGCAAGACGGTCACCCTCATCGCCCTGCACCTGCGCAGGGACCGGACGGCGCCCACCCTGGTCGTCTGCCCCGCCTCCCTGCTCGGCAACTGGCAGCGGGAGATCAACCGGTTCGCCCCCGGCGTCCCCGTGCGCCGCTTCCACGGCACCGACCGCACCCTGGACGGACTGGGCGGCGGTTTCGTCCTCACCACGTACGGCACCCTGCGCAGCCGCGCCGGTGAACTCGCGGGCCATACCTGGGGCATGGTCGTCGCCGACGAGGCGCAGCACGTGAAGAACCCGAACTCGGCGACGGCGAAGGCCCTGCGTCTGATCGACGCCCCTGCGCGCGTGGCGCTCACCGGCACCCCCGTCGAGAACAACCTGTCCGAGCTGTGGGCCCTGCTCGACTGGACGACACCGGGCCTGCTGGGCCCGCTCAAGGCGTTCCGCGCCCGGCACGCGCGCGCGGTGGAGGGCGAGGGCCCGCTGGAGAACCCCGAGGCGATCGAGCGCCTCTCCCGCCTTGTCCGCCCGTTCATCCTGCGTCGCAAGAAGTCCGATCCGGGCATCGTGCCCGAGCTGCCGCCGAAGACCGAGTCCGACCACCCGGCGCCCCTCACCAGGGAGCAGGCGTCGCTGTACGAGGCCGTGGTGCGCGAGTCCATGGCGAACATCGAGGCCGCCGAGGGCATCGGCCGCCGCGGCCTCATCATGAAGCTGCTCACCTCCCTCAAGCAGATCTGCAACCACCCCGCGCAGTACCTGAAAGAGGGCGAGAGCGACGGCGGCCGCGCCCGCCTCGCGGGCCGCTCGGGCAAACTCGCGCTGCTCGACGAGCTGTTGGACACGATCGTCGCCGAGGACGGCTCCGGCGGATCGGTCCTTGTTTTCACCCAGTACGTGTCCATGGCCAGGCTCCTCGCCACCCACCTGGCCACCCGCTCGATCCCCACGCAACTGCTGCACGGCGGCACTCCGGTCGCCGAGCGCGAGCGCATGGTGGACCGCTTCCAGGCCGGCGAGGCCCCCGTGTTCCTGCTGTCGCTGAAGGCCGCGGGCACCGGGCTCAACCTCACGCGCGCGGGCCACGTCGTGCACTTCGACCGCTGGTGGAACCCGGCGGTCGAGGAGCAGGCCACGGACCGCGCGTACCGCATCGGACAGACCCAGCCCGTCCAGGTGCACCGCCTCATCACCGAGGGGACGGTCGAGGACAAGATCGCCGAACTGCTCGCCGCCAAGCGGGCGCTGGCCGACGCGGTGCTCGGCTCCGGCGAGGCGGCCCTCACCGAACTGACCGACCGGGAGCTGACGGACCTGGTCTCGCTGCGGAGGGAGTCGGCATGAGCCCTGCCCGTACCGGACGGCACGCCGCCCACATCCCCGGCCGGGCCGGCGCCGCCGAGCAGGCCCAGGCCCGGCACACGGACACGCGCCGCACGTTCCCGCCGCTGCCGCCGCGCGCCCAGCCTGGTGACGGCGCGGCCCTGACCTGGTGGGGGAACGCCTGGGTGGACGCCCTGGCGGACACCGCCCTCGACCCGGCCCGTCTCGCGCGCGGCCGCGCCTACGCCGACCGCGGTCATGTCGACGCGATCACGGTCACCCCGGGCCGCGTCATCGCCTACGTGCACGGCTCACGGCCCCGCCCGTACCGGGCCGAACTGCGCCTGCGCACCCTGTCGGACGACGAGTGGACCCGCTTCGTGGAGACGGCCGCGGCCCGCCCCGACCACATGGCGTCCCTGCTCGACAAGGACGTGCCGCACGCGCTCGCCGCCGCCGTCGACCTGCTGCCCGCCGTCGACGACCTGATCCCCGGGTGCAGCTGCCCGGACCGCGCCGAGCCCTGCAAGCACGCGGCGGCGCTCTGCTACCAGACGGCGCGGCTCGTCGACGAGGATCCGTTCGTCCTGTTCCTGCTGCGCGGCCGCGGCGAGCAGGAGCTGCTCGCCGACCTCACGCGGCGCAACGCCGCGCACTCGGCGCAGGAGCGCTCCGCGGCCGAGGCTCCGTCCCTCGACTCGGTCCCCGCGCGGGACGCGTTCGCCCGGGCGGAGCAACTGCCGCAGCTGCCGCCGGAGTTCCCCGCGCCGGCCCACCCCGAGCGCCCGCCGTCCTACCCGCAGGCCCCCGGCGCCCCCGACCCGCTCGCGCTCGATCTGCTGGCCTCGGAGGCCGGCGCCCGCGCGCACGCCCTGCTGACCACGGGAGCGGACCCCCTCGCGGGTCTCACCCCCTGGCAGGACGCGGTCCGCCTGGCCGCCGCCCATCCCGGGTCGGGCCTCACCGCCGCCACCCGCGCGCTGTACGCCTCGCTCTCCCGCGGCACCGGCCGCACCCCGGTCGATCTCGCCCGCGCGGTCGCGGCCTGGCGCCAGGGCGGGCTCGCCGGACTGTCCGTCCTGGAGGAGGAGTGGGACCCGCCCGCGGGCCCCTTCGACCGCGCCCGCCCCGCTCTGCTCGCCACGGGCCACCCGGAGTTCCGCCCCCGCCGCAACCACCTGTCGACGGTGTCCGTCCAACTCCGGCTCGGCCGCGACGGGTTGTGGTACGGGTACGAGTCGGACCCGGGCCGCGAGGACTGGTGGCCCAGAGGCGAGCCGCGTCCCGACGCCGTATCGGCCCTGGACTCCCTGCTCGGCGGGGTCTGACGCCCGGCTGCCGGGACGCGCCGAACACGGCGCGACTCCCGCACGCCGAAGGTTCCGGCCCTACTGGACGCTCGGTGCCGCGGCCTCCACGAACGCGGTCAGCGCGTCCTTGCAGCGCTGCGAGCGCCGGTCGCGGTCCTCCTCGTCGGTGGCCTCGTGCAGGCAGTTCGCCAGCTCGAAGGCCGTCTCGGCGAGCTGCCGCAACCTCGGTACGTCACACACCAGTTGCACCAGCGCCAGCGCCTGACGTGCCGCGATGCGGGCCTCGTAGGAGGCGAAGCGCGCCGCCTCCGCGACGGGGGCTCCTGGCTGCTCCTGAGCGCGGAACCAGCGGTCGTTCTGACTGCGCCGGTAGTCGAAGAGGGCGCTTGCGAACCCGCTGTAACTCGCGATGCGTTCCTGGCGGAGCTGCTCCGCCCGGGCCAGCTCGGCGCCGCGGACCGTCGCCCGGCCCTGGAAATAGTGCGTGACGACCGAGCCCAGCAGGGTGCCGAGCACCGCTATGAGTGCCGCGTCCAATGTTCCGAACTCCCCAAGATGCGCGCTGCGCCGTACGAGCGTCGGCCGAACGGGCAGATTACGCCCTCGGGTTCAGCGACATGCCCCGGCCCGCGAAGTACTCCTCGAACCGCTCCACCGGCAGGTCGGCCGTACGCGTCGCCCGGTCCGTGCCCGAGGGGTTGTGGAAGTGGAAGCCCGTCCCGTCCGGCGTGCGGGCCGTGATCAGGACGAGGTGGCCGCCGCGGCCGGGCGAGGGCTCATGGGGGCGGCGGATCGCGTAGTGGACGGAGGCGATGACGAGCCGCCCGGCGTCGAGCAGTTCACCGATCCCGTCCGGCGTCAGCTCGCGGTGCACCCGCGCCTCGACGCCGTGCACCGCCTGGAGGTACGCGGCGGCCGGCGCGTAGATCATTCCGTGGATCTCACCGCCGGCGTCCACCGTGTACGCGCCGAACTTCAGTGCTCCGTCGCGGAGGTCGAAGAGCGAGGGGGCCGCCGGGCCGAGCGCCATGCGCAGGCACGTCGCGCCGCACAGGTGCCCGCACCAGCGCGCGTAGTCCTCCACCGTCGTCGCCCCCGACTCCCGCCACGCGGGGTCCTGCGCCCGGTCGAACCGGCCCGAGACGATCGCGCCGACGAGGTCCGGCGAGGCGAACTGGGTGTGACCGGGATACGCGCACGAGGTGCAGGGTGTCACTGGTTCTCCCGTCGGTCCGGCGAGCGCCGGATCACTGGCGGTAGCCGCTCAGGAAGCGGCCGATACGGCTGATCGCGGCGTCGAGATCGTCAGCGTACGGGAGGGTGAGGATGCGGAAGTGGTCGGGCCGGGGCCAGTTGAAGCCGGTGCCCTGGACCACCTGGATCTTCTCGCGCAGCAGCAGGTCCAGGACGAACTTCTCGTCGTCGACGATCTTGTGGACCTTGGGGTCGAGCCGGGGGAAGGCGTACAGGGCGCCCTTCGGTTTGACGCAGCTGACGCCGGGGATCTCGTTCAGCTTCTCCCACGCCTTGTCGCGCTGCTCGTGCAACCGGCCGCCGGGCACGGTGAGTTCACGGATCGACTGGCGGCCGCCGAGCGCGGCCTGGATGGCGTACTGCGCGGGCGCGTTCGGGCACAGTCGCATGGAGGCGAGCATCGTCAGGCCCTCCAGGTAGCTCTTCGCGTGCTGCTGCGGGCCCGTCACGACCAGCCAGCCGGAGCGGAAGCCCGCGACGCGGTACGTCTTGGAGAGGCCGCAGAACGTGAGGACCACGAGGTCGGGGGCGAGAGCGGCGGCGCTGTGGTGGACCGCGTCGTCATAGAGGATCTGGTCGTAGATCTCGTCGGCGAACACCATCAGGCCGTGCCGGCGGGCGAGGTCGAGGATGCCCTCGACGATCTCCTTCGGATAGACGGCGCCGGTGGGATTGTTCGGGTTGATGATCACGACGGCCTTGGTGCGGTCCGTGATCTTGGCGGCCATGTCGTCCAGGTCCGGATACCAGTCCGACTGCTCGTCGCAGAGGTAGTGCACGGCCTTGCCGCCGGAGAGCGTGGTGACCGCTGTCCACAGGGGGAAGTCGGGGGCGGGGATGAGGACTTCGTCGCCGTCCTCCAGGAGCGCCTGTACGGCCATCGTCACCAGTTCGGAGACGCCGTTGCCGAGGAAGACGTCGTCGACGCCGACGTCCAGGCCGAGACCCTGGTAGCGCTGGGCGACCGCGCGCCGGGCCGAGAGGATGCCGCGCGAGTCGGTGTAGCCGTGCGCCTGCGGGAGCATCCGGATCATGTCCTGGACGATCTCCTCGGGCGCCTCGAAGCCGAACAGAGCCGGGTTGCCCGTGTTCAGGCGCAGCACGCTGTGGCCGGCCTCCTCCAGCGCGTTCGCGTGCTCGATCACCGGGCCGCGGATCTCGTAGCAGACCTCGCTCAGCTTGCTCGACTGCCGGAACTCCATGCGCGTGCCCTCCAGGCGGACCAGGTGTCTGTGGACCAGGTGTCTGTTGACCAGGTGTCTGTGCGTGACTTACTTGGTTTTACCAAGCTCGAGCTTGGAAAGTCCAACAAGTTGCATAGACTGCGAGCCATGCCACGCCGAAGTTACGACCAGTACTGCGCCGCCGCCCGCGCCCTCGACGCCGTCGGCGACCGCTGGACGCTCCTGATCGTCCGGGAGCTCCTCGCGGGGCCGCGCCGCTACACCGATCTGCACGCCGACCTGCCCGGTGTCAGCACGGACATGCTGGCCACGCGCCTGAAGGACATGGAGCGCGACGGACTCGCCACGCGCCGCAGACTCGCCGCCCCGGCTTCCGTGTACGTCTACGAACTCACGCCGCGCGGACGGCAGTTGCTGCCCGTACTGCTGGCCCTCGGGGAGTGGGGTGCGGCCGAGCTGGGGGAGCGGCGGGCCACGGACGCGGTGCGGGCGCACTGGCTGGCCCTGCCCTTGCTGCGCGAACTGGGCGGGCTCGGGGAGTCCGGGGTGGTCGAAGTCCGGGTGGACGAGGGTGAGTTCCACGTGCGCGTGGGGGAGGAACCCGGCTCCGGGTACGGCGAGGGCCGGTACGAGGGGGGTGAGCCTGATGCGCGGGTGGTGCTTGGTGCGGAGGTGAGCGGGGAGGTTGCGCGGGGGGAGGTCGGGTTGGCCGAGGCGGTCGGTCAGGGGCGGGTCGAGGTCACCGGGGTCGCCCCGCTGGCGAAAGCGTTGCGCGCGTCTGCGCCGGGCGCGGCTGATTTCAGCCCCTCCGGCGATTGAGGAGCGGGGTCCGGGGCGGAGCCCCGTGGCCCGCGCGCCGCAGGGGTCGAGATCATGATCACGGGTGCGCCGCCGTCGTGGCCGGTCGCGCAGTTCCCCGCGCCCCTGGCGGGACGGGGCGCACCCGGTGGCGCTACACGGCGGGCGGGACCCGCGTGGGGCGGCCCGTGCCCCGGGTCAGGGCGTAGCCGCCGATACCGGCGAGAGCCGCGAGCACCGCACCCGCACCGGTCCACAGCCACCGACTGGTCCACCAGCCGGAGGCCCAGTCATGGTCGTCGGCCGCACCGGTCGACCCCGGCACCAGCGGCGTCGACAGCGAACCGTCCACCGCCGCCGCACCGCCCACCTCCTCCGAAACGGCCTCGACGGACGTCGACACGGGCAGCCCGAGATCGCTGTCGGCGAGCCCGGTCACCGTGAGACGCACGTAGTACGTGCCGGGCAGCGGATCGTTCGCCCACGGCTCGGACCAGGCCCGCACCGTACGCAGCGTGCACGCGAGGTCGACGCGCGCGGCATCGGCGGCCACCGTGCGGGCCTGCGTCCCGTACGTGCAGGCCTGGCGGCGGCGCAGCCCGTCGTACACGTCGATCCGCCAGGTCTGCCCGCTGTGCCGGGTCTGCGCGTCGGGCAGGTCGACGGTCGCCTTCACCGTCGGCCGCTGCCCCGAGTCGGCCGGGAACGACCAGTACAGGTAGTCGCCGGTGGACGCGCTCGCCGTGGCCTTCTGCTCCTGCGTGATCGAGGTGGCCGTACGGAACGACGTGCCCGCCTCGGTCGGCGCCTTCTTGGCCCCGTCGTCACCGTCGCCGTCGTCACCGGCGGCGATCGCGGCCCCCGTGAACATCGTCAGGGACGTGCAGGCCAGCAGCAGCCCCGTGAAGAACAGCCTTGTACGTCGCATCAGTTGGTCCTCCATACGGCGACACGCCAGCGCGAGACCCAGCCCCACAGCACACCCGCGAGGAATCCGACCACGACGAGCGCGGCCAGCAGCCACCAGCCGTGGCCCAGACCGAACGCGGCCACGTCGGACGCCTCGTCGGGACCGTCCACCACGTCGACGGCCAGCTCGACCGGCAGACCCGGGGTCGTCTTCACGGAGTCGGGCGCGGAGTAGGAGTTCGAGACCTGGAGGCAGACCGTCTCCGCCTGGGCCCCGGCCTCATCGGAGTCGTCGGAGGAGTCCTGCTCGGACTTCGGGTAGCGCAGCCCTGTAGAGATGACATCGGTGCGTCCGTCGCCGGACTCCTGGCCGCGTACGATCTCCCGGCCGTGCGTCGTGACCGCGCGCAGCAGCACGCCGTAGTCGCGGTCGACGGCCCGGTCGGCCGCGACGCTCACCGAGGCGCGCAGCTCCTTGCCCGGCTCGACGTTCACGCGGTAGTAGCGGTGCTCACCGAACTTCTCGCGGTCCGTGTAGAGGCCGGACTTCAGCTCGGGCGCGTCCGCGCACTGCGCGGCGCCCTCGACGGCGACGGGCGTGACCACGGGGTCGGCCGCCCGGTCCACCAACTGGCCCACACGGTCGGTCAGTTCGTCCTTGTGCCGGACCGAGGTGTACGTCCCCCCGGTGGCGTCGGCGATGCAGGAGAGCTGAGCGCGGGTCTTGGCGTCGGCCACCAGGCCGAGCGTGTCGATGGTGAGGCCGATGCCCTTGGCGGCGATCTCGCGCGCGACCTCGCACGGGTCGAGCGGCTGGCAGGTGTCCTCGCCGTCGCTGATGAGGACGATGCGGCGGGTGCCGCCGGCCTCGCCCTTGTCCAGGTCGTCGGCGGCCTTCAGCAGGGCCGGGCCGATCGGGGTCCAGCCGGTGGGGCTCAGCGTCGCGACGGCGGTCTTCGCGTCGGTGCGGTCCAACGGGCCGACGGGGTAGAGCTGTGCGGTGTCCTTGCAGCCCGTCTTGCGGTCCTCGCCCGGGTAGTCGGCGCCCAGCGTGCGTATGCCGAGCTGGACCTCCTCGGGCGTCGCGTCCAGCACTTCGTTGAACGCCTGCTTGGCCGCGGCCATCCGGGAGTCGCCGTCGATGTCGCGGGCGCGCATGGACCCGCTGACGTCCAGGACGAGTTCGACCTTGGGGGCGGGCGCGTCCCCGGCGGGCTCGTCGGCCGCCGCCGCGATACCGGCCGGGGCGAGGCCGCCCAGGGCCAGGGCGGCGAGCAGGGCGCCCGCGCCCGCCGCCAGCCGTTGTCTAGTGATCATCGGCGGATCTTATGGATCAAGACGGGGACACGCCAAAACGAGGCCCCCGTCTCGGTCTCCCCGGGCCGATTCCCCGCCTGGGTCCTCTACTTCGGCTCGCGCGCCAACTCCCGGCCTCCGAACGAACCCCTCTTGTCCATCCCCGTCCACCAGGCTTCGAGACCGGTGGCGTCGAGCGCGCTCCAGTCCGGGGTCCGGGTCACCATCGCCCGCCCCATGCTGCGGCCGAGAGCGACCATCGCGCGGCCCGCAGGGGCGCGGTCCGCGTCGTACGCGCTCAGGGCCCCGGACAGGGTGGACGCCGAGGCCAGGGCGGATTCCAGGACCGTCGCGTCCTGGAGCGCCTTCACCGCGCCCGCTCCGGTGTGCGGCCGGGCCACGGTCGCCGCGTCACCCACCAGCAGCATGCCGGGCGCCGTGTACCGGGCGGCCGTGAAGTCGTAGAGGGGCTGGAGGATCAGCTCGTCCGCGGTGGTCGCCCGGATGAGGTCCGACCAGTACGGGGGCAGCAACTCCTCAGCCACGTACGCCAGATGCTCCCGCAGGGCGTCCGACGCGGTGCCGGGAGGCAGGCTCGTGGGGGAGGAGAGCGCCGCGTCGTGGCCGGGCGGCGGCGTGGTGTAGAGGATCCAGTTGGCGCGGTGCCCGCCGGTCTCCGGATCCGGGATGCGGTACACGACCAGATGGCCGCCGGGGAAGACGACATACGCGGCCTCGTCCTGGGGCAGCCACTGCTCCGGCGCGTCGAGCCGCTCCACGGGGAACGCGCCGCGCCACGCCAGGTACCCCGCGTACGAGGGGAGTACGTCGCCGCAGGCCGCGGCCCGCACCACGGACCGGTAGCCGTCCGCACCGATCACCAGGTCGAAGCGTTCGGGCGAGCCGGAGCCGGAGCCGGAGCCGGAGCCGGAGCCGGAGCCGGAGTCCACGACGGCGCCCGCGCCGTCCGGCGCCGTCGTCACCTTCTGGACGCGTGAACCGGTCCGGAAATCGACGTCCGACGGGATCCGGTTCCGCAACTCACGCCACAGGGGACCCCAGTTGTAGGTGCGGAACGGCAACGGGGTCGACCACAGCAGCCGCCCGGTCGGTGCCTGGGCCCGCTCGTCCCGCACGTACCAGCGCCGGGTCGTCATCTGCACCCAGGGCATCTCGGCGTCCACGTAGCCGGACGCCTCCAGCTCCGCGTAACGCGCGTCGTGCAGCGTCACCCCCACGCCCCGCTCGCCGAGCGGCCCCGTCGCGCGCTCGAAGACCGTGATGTCGCGCAGGCCGCCGCGGTGCGCGGCGAGCGCCGCGGCGCACCCCGCGATGCTGCCGCCGACGACCGCGACGGATGCTGTTGTCCTGCCCATGTCTGTTTGTCCGTTCCGTTCTGGTCGGTGATAGGGGACGGTCCGTGACGGAAGCCGCGAACGATCCTCGCAGGCGCGGGCCGCCGGGCGAGGACCCGGGGGCCGGGGGAAGAGGACACGGGCGCCTTTCCGGCCGATCTCGCCGTATAGCCTGACGAGGTGCTGAGAGAAGTCACCGCCACCCGCTACGTGAACCCGCTGCACACCGGAGGCTCCGTACCCGGTGTGGTGGAGGCGGACGACCTGGGGACGTACGTCCTGAAGTTCACCGGCTCCGCGCAGGGCGTGAAGGCGCTGGTCGCCGAGGTCGTCGTCGGGGAGCTGGCGCGCCGGCTCGGCCTGCGCTTCCCGGAGCTGGTCCTCGCCCACTTCGATCCGGCGGTCGCCGCCGACGAACCGCACCAGGAGGTCCAGGACCTGCTGCGGGCGAGCGCCGGGCTGAACCTCGGCATGGACTTCCTGCCGGGCGCCGCCGACTTCACGCCCGAGGTCGCCGAGGTCTTCCCGGTCGACCCGCTGGAGGCCGGGCGGATCGTCTGGCTCGACGCGCTCACCGTCAACGTCGACCGCACGGTGCACAGTTCGAACCTCATGGTCTGGCCCACGTTCGGCACGGCGCCGCCGCGGCTCTGGCTGATCGACCACGGTGCGGCGCTCGTCTTCCACCACCGCTGGGACGGGGCCGCCCCCGACAAGGCCTACGACTTCCGGCACCACGCGCTCGGCGGCTACGGCCCGGACACGCGCGCCGCCGACGCCGCACTGGCTCCGCGGGTGACGGAGGAGTTGCTGCGCGAGGTGCTCGCCCTCGTGCCGGACGCCTGGCTGAGGGACTTCGCGACGCCGGACGAGGCGCGGGACGCGTACGTCACGTACCTGCTGGCCCGGGCCCGTTCCTCGGCGACGTGGCTGCCCACGGACTTTCCCTCCCGCGACGAACTGGCGGCCGCCGACGCGCGCCGCGCGGCCGTCACCCGGAAGGGCCGCCCGGCGTGGCTGAAGCAGGTGCCCGACCTGCACGGTCGGCCCGGGGCGGAGCAGGACTGGTCCGTGCATCTCGGCTGAGCGGGTTGTCCTTCGGCGGACGGGCCGCACCCGGCCACGGTGCACGCGAAAGCCCCCGGCGCCGTGCGGTGCCGGGGGCTCAGGGTGCGGGTCGGTCAGCGGAGCTGCTCGTACGCCGGGAGCGTCAGGAAGTCCGCGTAGTCCGCGTCCAGGGAGACCTGGAGCAGCAGATCGTGGGCCTGCTGCCACTTGCCGGCCGCGAAGGCATCCTCGCCGATCTCGGACTTGATGTTCTCGAGCTCCTCGGCGGCGACCTTGCGGGCCAGGTCGGCCGTCGCGCTCTCGCCGTTCGCGAAGACGACGCCCGCGTTGATCCACTGCCAGATCTGCGAGCGCGAGATCTCGGCGGTGGCCGCGTCCTCCATGAGGTTGAAGATGGCGACGGCGCCGAGGCCGCGCAGCCACGCCTCGATGTAGCGGATGCCGACCTGGACGGCGTTGACGAGACCGTCGTACGTGGGCTTCGCGTCGAGCGAGTCGATGGCGATCAGGTCACCGGCGGCGACGGACACGTCCTCGCGCAGCCGTTCCTTCTGGTTCGGCTTGTCTCCGAGGACCGCGTCGAAGGAGGCCATCGCGATCGGCACGAGGTCGGGGTGCGCGACCCAGGAGCCGTCGAAACCGTCGCCGGCCTCACGGTCCTTGTCGTTCTTCACCTTCTCGAAGGCCACCTTGTTGACCTCGGCGTCCTTGCGCGACGGGATGAAGGCGGCCATGCCGCCGATCGCGTGGGCGCCGCGCTTGTGGCAGGTGCGGACGAGGAGTTCGGTGTACGCCCGCATGAACGGGGCGGTCATCGTGACGAGGTTGCGGTCCGGCAGGACGAACTTCTGGCCGCCGTCACGGAAGTTCTTGACGATGGAGAAGAGGTAGTCCCAGCGCCCGGCGTTGAGACCGCTGGCGTGGTCGCGCAGTTCGTAGAGGATCTCCTCCATCTCGTACGCGGCCGTGATCGTCTCGATGAGGACGGTGGCGCGGACGGTGCCCTGCGGGATGCCGATGTGGTCCTGGGCGAAGACGAAGATGTCGTTCCAGAGGCGGGCCTCCAGGTACGACTCCGTCTTCGGCAGGTAGAAGTACGGGCCCTTGCCGAGCTCGATGAGGCGCTGGGCGTTGTGGAAGAAGTAGAGGCCGAAGTCGACGAGGGCGCCGGGGACGGGCGTGCCGTTCTCGTCGACCAGGTGGCGCTCGTTCAGGTGCCAGCCGCGCGGGCGCATCACGACGGTGGCGAGCTCGTCGGCGTCCTTGAGGGCGTACGACTTGCCGGTGCGCTCGTCGGTGAAGTCGAGGGAGCGGTTGTAGGCGGAGGTCAGGTTGAGCTGACCGCCGATGACGTTCTCCCAGGTCGGCGCCGAGGCGTCCTCGAAGTCGGCGAGCCAGACCTTCGCGCCCGAGTTCAGCGCGTTGATCGTCATCTTGCGGTCGGTGGGGCCGGTGATCTCGACGCGGCGGTCGTTCAGCGCGGCGGGAGCGGGGGCGACCTTCCAGGAGTCGTCCGCGCGGATCGCGGCGGTCTCCGGGCGGAAGTCGAGCGTGGAGGTGCGGGCGATCTCGGCGCGGCGCTCGGCGCGGCGGGCGAGGAGCTCGTCACGCCGGGGCGTGAACAGCCGGTGCAGCTCGGCCACGAAGGCGAGGGCCGCATCGGTGAGCACCTCGTCCTGCCGCGGCAGGGGAGAGGCGTCGACGATGGCCAGCGGGGACGGCGCTGGTGCGGACATGAGGCTGTCACTTCCTTCAGCGAGCGGCGGCGCGCGGCGGCACGGAGTGCCGGGGCGCCTGGGTACGGCTGCTGGCCCCGGTTTCCGGGGTCCGGCCCTTCTCGTCAGTGGATATTAGTTTCCTTATCGTGGAAGTTCAATCGTTTGTTGATGTCGAGATTCTCTGAGTCGACAGAACGTGGCGCTCGGTGCCACGGCTCTCACTCAAGGTGGCGGAGGTCCGCCGCCGTGTCGATGTCGTACGCCTCGGCCACCTCGCCGCACTCGACCAGCTCCACGGAGCCCGCGTGTGCCTTGAGGTAGTCCCGGGCGCCGCGGTCCCCGGCCGCGCTCGCCGCGATCCCCGCCCAGTGGTCGCGGCCGAAGAGCACCGGATGCCCGCGCTCCCCGTCGTACGCGGCCGCCACCAGGGACGCGGGTGAGCGGTACGCCGCTCTGACCCGGGCCACCGCGGCGGCGCCGATCCCCGGCTGGTCCACCAGCAGGACGAGCGCCGCGGACGCGCCGGTGCCGGAGAGGGAGTCCAGGCCCGCCCGCAGCGAGGAGCCCATGCCCTCCTCCCACGCGGGGTTCTCCACGATCACGCACTCCCTGAGACCGGCCCTCGCCCGTACGTCGTCCGCCGCCGCTCCGAGTACCACGTGCAGCGGTCCGCATCCCCCCTCGCGCAACATCCGTACCGCGTGTTCCACGAGGGGCCGTCCCCGGTGTGTCAGCAGGGCCTTCGGGCGCCCGCCGAGCCGCCGCCCGCCACCCGCCGCGAGGAGCAGCCCGGCCACATCGCCCGTATCTCTGGTCGTCATGACCCCTGCATACCGCACCGGATGCCGCGCCGGTCCGGACGGCGCCCGCGTGCATGAAGTTGCCTGACGCAACATACTGGCGTGAAAGGGGGATGGTGGCGTTAACTAGGCGCCCATTAACCTGAGTTGAGCGCACAATCAGCGCCCGGCGCGGGTCTGCACCGGAGGCGTACGACAGGCGCACAATGATGTGCAAGGGGGACCTGTGTTGCGGAGCGAGGGGCAGAGACAGAGCCAGATGCGGGCTCCGGTGACCGGCGGCGGCGAGGATCCGCGGGTGGCGGAGCTGCGTACGGCCGTGTCCCGGTTGCGCCGGGAACTGGCCGCCCACCCGGCCGAGTTCCCGGACCGGGGGATCGCCGAGGACGAACTGGCGGCGCTCGACGCGATGGCGGTCGCCGGCTGCCCCGAAGTACCGAGGCTGCGTCGTTCGCTGCTGCTGGTCGCGGGCGCGATCGGCTCGATGAGCGCCCTGTCACCGGCGCTCAGGCAGGTACGGAGGGCGGTCGAACTGTTCGGGGGGCCGGGGGCGCGGCGGGATTGAGGGCCGCCCGGCCTCGCGCTGCGCCCGGCCTCGCGCTGCGCCCGGCCTCGCG
>NZ_BAAATS010000026.1:0-59256 GCF_039533535.1 Streptomyces kunmingensis | reverse complement strand
CCCCGGCCCCGCCACCGGGACTGCGCACGTCCTCCGACGCCCCGCGACTGGACGAGACCGCAGCGCCGCCCACGTCACCGCAGCCGGCCGGCACGGACGTGGCCGGTGGACCGCGCACGGCCACCGTCGGCGGCGACGCACCGACAGGTGACGCCACGCCCGACAGCACCAACACCGACACCAACACGGACACCGCTGCGGACGCGTCCCCGCGGACGCCGGAACTCGCCGCGCCGGTTGCCGACCCGGTCCGGCCCGAGCAGTGGCGGGCCGGCCGCCACGACGCGCCCGCCGTCCCGGTGCGGACCGAACGGATCGACCCGGCCCCGGACCTGGACCCGGGCCAGGACTCCGGCCAGAACCCCGGCCCCGGGCCGCTCGACGGCCGGGAGACCCGCGTACGGATGTGGGTTCAGCGGATCCAGGCCGACGACGGCCGCTGGATGAGCAACGTGTCCCTCCACCTGCCGGTTCGCGCCGGGGAAGGCTTCACCCAGGACGAACTCGCCGGGCTCCAGGACCGGATGCGAACGCTCCTGGACTCTCGCCTGAACAACGGTCTGCTGCTGCCGAGATCGGGTGACCAGCTTCATATCGACCTCACGCTCATATCGGCACCCGGTCACTCCGAGGCCATCGAGCTGAGCCGGACGCCCCGGCCGGACGACTCCGACCAGCTGAACTGGCGGCTCCACACCGCCGACCCCGCCGTCTCCCCGGAAGAAACGGCGGAGCGGCAGGCGCGGGACGACGCGGCCGTACTCCACACACTGCTGAACTACGCGGGCGTGCCGGACCGGGGCCGGGCGGCCGAGGCGGTGTTCCGCCGACTGGTGCGACAGAGCGACAGCCACGGCCTCATGGCCGACCCCGGCCGGCAGCCCGATCCGGCGCCCGCCGTGCCGCTGAGCTATCTGGGGACCATCGAGGACGTCATCCAGAGCGTCACCGGTACTCGTGCGTCCGTCGTCGACCACCCGCTCTCCGCGCGCGGCACCCGGCCCCCCAGCGGCCTGAACGACTCCGCCGGCGCGCCGCGGATGCCGGCACCCGACCAGTCCGACCCCGCCGGGCCGATCCCGCCTCCCGCCCCTGTCCGAACCACCTCGGCCACGGGCACCGCCGCCGTGACGGGCACGGACCAGGAGCAGTCGGACACCGACCCGCCGCCGGCCCCGCCCGCCACGGCCACGGCGCCGGCTCTCGACGAGACCCCGCCGCCTCCCGCCCACGCACCCGAACCCGGTATGGGCAGGGGCACGGGCCAGGGGCCGGGCGCGGGCAAGGGCAAGGGCAAGGGCGGGAGCACGGATCTCGGCCCGGACCCCGTCGGCGATGCGATCCCGGCCGACATCACCGACGTCACCGACACCTTTGCGGTCGACCTCGCCCTCGCCGGAGCACGCCAGGAGCACGACAACGCCCTCACCGCCTTCCACCAGGCCGTCGGGACCGCGGGCGTCCTCGACCAGCGCGTGGAGAGCGGCCGGGGAGGCACCGACGACGCGGCCAGGCTGTACGACGCGTGGCAGGACGTCGCACACGCCCAGCGGCGGCTCGACGCCGCCGTGGACAGGCTGCGTGACCTCGGCGCGGACAGCGCTGTCGACGCCGCGGTGGCGGCGATCGTTCCGCGGGTCAGCCGTACGGACGCCGAACGGCGGCTCACCGCCGCCCTGGTCACCGCGGACGACCTGCCCGACGACCCGCCGCGACTGGCACTCGACGACACCGTCACCGAGGACCAGCTGGCCGCCGCCGGCATCACACTGAACGACGGCCCCCCCGGGCTCCAGCTCGCCCTCAACGGATTCGTCTCCGTCCGGGACAGCGGGCTCGACGCCGTCAGCCACGTCCGGCTGCTGATGAACCGGCCCGGGCCGTGGAGCGACACGCTCGACGGCATCGCGGCACGCGCCGCCCGCCGTACCTGGCGTGACGCCTACGAAGCCTTCGCGCTCGCGACGTTCCAGGCGTCAGGCGTCCCGGTCGGCACGGACCCGGCCGAAGCCTGGCGGCGGGCGACGTCGCTGGTGCTGCCGCTGGAGCTGCACCCCGTACTCGCCGACTCACGCCATGCGCGCGGCGACTTCCGCGACGCCGTGCGACAGGTGGCCGAACACCTCGCCGTACATGGCGCGGACGCCGTTTCGGGTGTGGAACTGGCGGGTCGGGTACGGCGTGAGCTGGGCCTGCCCCCGCGTCTGCTGGGGGGTGCGTCCGGGGCTTCCCCGGTGGTGGTGCGGTTTGACGCGGGTTCGTCCTCGGTGGGCCCGGACGAACGTCGCGAGTTGAAGGCGTTGGCGCGTGAGGTCGCGTCGGCGGGGCTGCTGAATCTGCGGGCGGGGTTGTCGGCGCCTGAGGTGGTGTTGACGGGGTTCGGCCGGGGTGGGCGTTCGGCCCGGGATCGGGTGGGCGCGGTTTCGGGGTTGTTCTCGGATCACCTGACGCGGGCGTTGGAGGATCTGGGCGCGGGTGATGTCGCGGATTCGTTCGGGATCACTGTGCGGGTGGGGAGCGGTGGTCCGGGCCGGGTGACGGCCGAGGTGATTTCGCCGCGGTATTCGGGTGCGGTGGCCGAGTTGGAGCGGTTGAGGCTGCTGGAGAATCCCGGTGGCGTTTTCGACGTCGATGGGCTGGCGCGGCGGATTCTGCACTTGGGTGACGGTGCGGTGGTGGATGCGAATTCCCGTACCGCGTTGTTCGCGTTGGTGGAGAACGCGATGGCCGCCGGCTGGTCGTCGAGTGTCGTGTCACTCGGTTCTTATCATGTGGCGGCCAATGGCGCGTTGGATCATGAGCGTCACATCGTATTCGGGGACGGTTCGTATCAGGGTCTGAATCTCACTGGTCAGCCGGTGGGTGTGGTGGATACGTCGCAGGTGTGGCAGCGGCGTAATGGCCAGTTCCAGGGCTCGCTCGAGCCGATGTGGGACAACAGCCGTGGTGCGTATGTGGTGGTGGCCAAGGGGGGCCACGATCACGTGGTGGTGCCGTGGGGTCAGGGTGAGTCGCGGGTTCCGTGGCAGGAATTCGTGGAGCTGGTGGCGCGCGACCCCGGAGTGACGGGGCTTCCGGCCGGGACGCCGGTCGTGCTCGTGCTGAACCACGGTGGTGACCAGGGCCTGGCCATGCCCCGGACGTTGGCGTTCCGGGCGGGCCGGGACGGGATCTGGGCGCACAGTGGTCTGGTGAGCCTGGTCCACGACGCGGATTCCGGGTTGAGCAGGATCGTTGTGGAGAATCAGCGGTCGCGGGGGATTCCTCTGGGTGGCTGGTTCGGCAGCGATGCGAATGATCTCGGGCCGAGCGGTATCGCGGACGAGGGATTTGTCACCGCGCTGGACGGGACGGTGCTTCCGGACAGCTCGATCAAGACGCGGACCATCGCCGACGAGGGCCGGTCGTTCGGTCGGGTGACCATGTCCGACTCCGACCTCGTTCTGAATGAGCCGATACTTGAGGCTCTGGGGGAGATCTCCGAGTTCTCGCAGTTCGACCCGGTGACGGAGCGGGCGCTCGGCGAGGCGGAACCGCTTCTCGAGGCGGGGCGGCCGGTTTATCACTTCTCGCAGCACGGAATGCCGATGCGGGGAGTGATGGAGGTGACGGATGGCCGTCCGCCGGTTCAGGTGGGCGGCGTGGAGACGGGCCGGTTCCTCACCCGTCGGCCGAGTATGCGGAAGCTCGGCCCGCACGCTGTTATCGATCTGGGGTCGTGCTGGGCCGACGCCCTCGCGGAGGATCTGCCGTACCTGACGGACGCGGGAACGCCGCCGTACGTGTTCGATGTCCTGGGTACGACCTCTTACGCGCAGGGTGTGGCGAACGGCAGCGATGCCGACGTGCTCGCGGTGGACCGCGTCCATGTGCTGGTGCGTAGTGCGCATCCGAAGACGGGTGTGCTGACCGGGCCCTCGGGCGAGCGGGGCGTGCGGCGTCTGCTGCCCCCGGACCCGGATGCGGCCGAGCTGACGCGTATGGCGCGGTGGGCGGGTCTGCATTCCGGATCAGGTCCGGCCTCCGAGCAGGTCCTGGACGGGATGCTGCGGTTGGTACGGGCCCTGCGCCGGTCGTTCGGCCCGGAGATCGAGGCGGACAAGGCGAATCCGCAGGGCGAGTACCAGACGTTGCTGCGGGGTATCGGCGCGCTGGAGAACATGCGCCGGGCGGACCCCCATCTGCGGGTGGCGGGTCCGTTTACCCTGCACCATCTGCACCTGGTCGTTCATGCGCGTCATCAGCGCACCAGCAATGACGCACCGCCCCCGGACGACATCCGCCGGGTGCTGTTCGACGCCGCGCGGAAGGCGGACGAGGCCCAGGACGGCCGGCTGACGCTGCACGCGTACGCACAGCTGCCGTCGTTCGACTGGGCGCTCAAGCGGCTGGCCGGGAAGGACCTTTCCGCGCTGGCCGCCGATGTGCTGCGCCTTCCGGCGGGGCAGGCGGTGACGCGGGCGGACATGAGCCGGCTGGTGTGGGGCACGGTCAAGGGCGCGGAAGCGCTGCGGGCCGTGCCGGATCCGGTGGCGCTGGCGAAGAAGATCCTGCACCTGCCCGCCTCGGTGGACCTGTCCGCGGACCAGGCCGGTGACCGGCTGTTGTGGCTCATGGCCGGCGCGGCGGTGTCCGGGTTCGACATGACCGATCCGGCGGATCTCGCGGCGTGGGACCTGGTGCGTCACGGCTTCCTGGACGACAGCACGCGTCTCACGACCCGTGGTGTGCCGATGGGCCGTAACTGGACCGGCCGGCAGGTCATGGGCGACATCTCCACCCAGGGCTATGTCGTCTCGCCGGACGGGTCGGTGGAGAACGGGACGCAGTACGCCCCGGGGTGGCCGGCGGCTCCGTCCAGTTCGTCCGCGCACGCGTACGTGGTCTACGCGGACAGCACGAACGGTCATCTGTCGATGCCGTGGCCCGACGGTTCCAGCCGGTGGGTGCCGGGCAGTGAGATCGCCGCGCTGCTGCGTCACGACCGCGTCCACCAGCAGATCGCCCTCGCCGCGCCGCTCCTCATGGTCGGCACCCACAACAATCCCGGCGGCCTCGCCCAGCATGTCGCGGGCCGCTCCGGCACGGCGCGCACAACCGTGCTGTCCGAGCTCCCGAGCGCTCCCGTCTTCGACCCGTCGCGCAATGAGAGCGTGATCGTCCTGGCGGGCGATCCGGCACAGCAGGACGTCGCCCACTGGCAGCGCCGGCAGCCGTCCGTCCTGCCCGGCACCTCCGCCGAACAGGGCACCCTCCACACCTTCTCCGGCGAGGCACCTGCCACCGACGGGGCGCCCGCCACCGACGCGGTCCAGTCCGCGCAGACGGTCCCGTCCGGGCCGACGGTGGTTCCGCCCCAGGGGGCCACGCCCCGCGAGCTGTCGGAGTATGTGCGCGAGCACGGCACCCGGTACGACGGGCACGTCGGTCTCGTCGTCCACGAACCGACCCCGGACTCCGTCCTGGAGGGCCTGTACGGACAGGTCATCGGCGCCCTCGGGGCCGACCCGGACACCTCGGAGGGCCGCGAGCTGCGGACCCAGCTCAGTGATGTGCTGAGCGCCGAGGAAGTCGAGCTGAACCGGCCGTACCTGCGCAGTCAGCAGGGCCACAGGATCACCGTCCGGCACGGTGGCCGCGACCGGTCGGTGGACGTACGACTCGCCTACGCCGATGTCGGGCCATCCGCGAAGTACGGCCGGAACGGCGATCAGCGCCCCCCGACGCTGCCGGACATGCAGGTGGAGCTCCGGGCCGCGGGCGGCCCGACGTCCTCGAGCGGGGAGAGCTCGGGGACCGTCCGCACCGGAACGGTGCCCTGGAGCGCGATCTTCCCGCACCTCGCCCCCGGGGCGCTGCGCTGGGGGGACAGCACGGTCAACCTGTCCGCGACGCACAACCAGCTCGTCCAGTCCATCACCGTCGCCGAGACCTTCATGGTCACGAGCAAGCAGCAGGCCGAGGAACCCGCCCATCCGCTGGATGTCGACGGGCGCTGGCAGGTGCGGGTGGACACCCCCCGCGAGGATCCGGTCGGCAACTGGCAGCCGGAGCAGTCGCACGGCGCGATCACGATCTGGTTCCACGAGCACCTCGCCTTCGACGGCGCCGACTCCGCCGACCTGCCGGAGCACGGAGGCGTGGACGACCTGCCGCTGTGGGGTGGCGACAGCGTCGGCGAACCGCGCCGGCTGCTGACCGAACTCCTCCAGGACGACAACTTCGTCTCTCTGAGACACCTCAACGAGGACTCGGCGAGCGCGCTGGAGAACTACCTGTCCCAGCGGATGCTGCAGGGCACTCCGCACCTCCAGCGGGACGGCGGGGTGTTCTCGCCGACGCTGCTGGACGAGGACGGCAACGCGGTCGGCATGCTCGAACTCACCGCGGTGATCGAACCGGGCCGGCCGATGCGCAAGAGCGCCGACGGCAAGTCCACGCTGGAGACGTGGTTCGCGCACTCCTCCAGCGTGGACCGGTCGGCGAAGCTGACCAGCGGCCTGGGGATCGAGGGCTCGGGCGGGCCGTCGTTCACCGCCGACCACGCCGAGGGACACCCGGCCGCCGGGTCGTCGTTCGGCGGCAACATCATGGGCAAGGCCGGGGTCAACTGGCAGGTCAACGAGGGGCTGAGCAGCGTCAGCAGCGCCACGCTGATGCACGGCGTCCGTACCAAGGCCAGTCATCTGCTCACCCCCGCCCGGGTCACCTACACCGTGACGCTGCACCGGGCCGGCGGCGGTCAGGTCAGCAGCGCGTTCGGGCCGTGGGACGACGCGCTGCGCCTGCGGATCGCCCAGCGGGCGACGATGCGGGGACACCAGCCCACCCCGGAAGAGGTGCGGGAGCTTCCCGCGCACCTGGAGAACCTGGAGAGCATCGGATACACCGAGACGCCCCTCAAGATCGAGGGAGCGGACGCCATGTTCGATCGTGCGGAGGCATGGCTGCGCAAGGAAGGGTTCCTGCCGCCGCTCGCGCCCCGGCGGCGGTCGTTGCCGTTCCGGCTGGACGAGCCGCTGGTCCTGGCCCAGCTCGAGAACCTGCGGCTGCTGCGGCAGATGCGTTCGACGTTCGGCCAGGCGACGTCGTCGCCGGACGGGGTGGACGGCGGCCAGCCGGAGTGGTTCAAGCGGCCGAACGCCGTCTCGGGGACCCGCCGGGTGCAGTTGCGGTTCTCCGTCTCGCGGGACACCGGGCGGCCCTCGGTTCACACACGCAGGCTGCCCGACCTCCTCCAGATCGGCTTCAGCTCGTACGAGTCCGGTGGCGGGCGGCAGCGGGGCACGGCGCTGAGCGGTGCCGCCGGCGCCGGCGGCGGCTTCAACGTCCCCCTCGCGGACGGCTCCTGGGGACTGAACGCGGCTCCGGACTACCTGGGCACCGGGCAGCTCTTGGACACCGGGAACACCGGTGACTCGGTCAGCTTCGACCAGTTCGTGCTGACGACCCAGAACGGCACCGAGCTGTTCGAGGTGCCCGCCAGGCTCGCCCTGGACCTGTACGAGGGCCCCGGCGACGAGCCGCGCATCCGTTTCGCCGACGAGGTGGGAACGGACGGCGACGACGGTACGGACACGGCGGGCGCCACGGACGGGACGCAGCTGCTGGCCCCGGGCGCCACACCGCACACCGTGCCGGGCGACGTCACGCTGCTGGTGCCCCACTACCGGACCCGCCTGCCCGTCAGGAGCCTCGTCCCCGCCGCCCCCCGGCCGGGACACGTGATCCGGGAACCGGTCACCGACGGCGGGCCGACGGACGACCGGCGGCGCCTGAACATGGTCGACGACCAGGGCCGCCCGCTGCCGGGGCTGACCCGGCTGCCGGTGGGCGCGACCGTGGACACCGTCCGCGCCACCGCCGCGCTGATGGAGGCCCTGCGGCGAATCGTCGCGGGAACCTACCCGGGACACCCGGAGCAGGGGCCGGTGGGCCGGGCGGTGCGGCGTGCCTCCGTGACCCTGACCGACCTGGCCACGGAGGCCGCCAAGCGGGGATCCGTCGTGAAGGAGTCGCTGCCGGACGCCCTGACCGGTGCGGTCAACCGGGTCGGCTCGGCGGTCAACTGGGCCGCGACACCCGTGACCTGGGCGGCCAGGACCTCCGCGGACGGAGTGGTGGCGACCTACAAGTGGACGTCGGTCGCCGTGGCGGGCGCGGCGCTGAACGACCAGGGCACCGTCGCGACCGAGGCCCGGCACGACGCGATCCGTCCGGCCCAGCTCATCTCCCGGGCACCGCAGATCCTGGGCGGCGTGTACGTGGTGGAGGGCCTGACGCTGCCCGGCATGGCGGCGGACCAGGTCATGAAGCTGAAGATCAGCGGCTACCTGACCAACCCCAGCAATCTGGGCTCCGAGTCGCTCTACTCCGAGCAGGGCGTCACCGCCGGCGACACCGCGGGCCGGCAGCGCGGCGTCGGGATCACCCATCAGGGCAACTTCCAGCTCACGGCCTTGCAGTCGGCCCCGACACCGCCCGACCTCCTGGTCCACCAGGCCAACCCGGGCGGCCGGTACTCCCAGTCCCGCCGCACCGACGAGATCAGCACCGTGAACTCCGGTACGAAGGTCGCGCGTACCTCGGAGGAGATGGGCGACAAGCGGTGGATCGGCAACGATCTGACGCTGCTGGTGACCGTCGAGTGGGGTGTGCGCAACGTGGCCGGGAACACCGTCGGCCTCGGCAGCTTCGCCCCGGTGACGGTCGCGATCGACCTGCCCCGCGGGTTGACGTACCTGGCTCCCGCTGAGGCCATGGGCCGGATGGCGGCGTGGTACCAGGGGCTGTCGGGACTCCCGAGCCCGAGGCAGCACCAGCTCACTGTTCCGCTTCCCGGCCGGTTCGTCCGGAGCCGCCAGCTCGGCAAGGCGAACGTGCTGTCGGTCACCCAGCTCGACGACACGACGCACCGCAGGGAGCGCCGGGACCGGATGGGCCAGGAGCTGACCACGCTGGTGGAGAACGAGGCGCCGGGCGTCCTGCAGCCCGGACACGCCTCCTACCTGTCCGGTGTGGATGCCGAGATCGCCCGGGTCACCGAGCCCGCGGCGCTGCGCGCCCTGCCCGGCCGCGGCCCCGGCGGCCAGGAGCGCGTCTACTTCCTCCACGTCGCGTACGGCGGGGCGCGGCTGGTCGAAGTGGCTCTGAGCGCCGAGCCGATGATGCAGACGCCCGCCCTGCGCGGTGTACGCGGCCGTCCGGCCGACGAGGGCGGCGGCCTGGAGCAGGTCGACACGCACATCCCCCAGGGCAAGATGACATCCTCCGGCGTCACCACGACCCGTCAGGGGACCGTCAACCTCGTCTCCCGCTATCCGCGCCCCGGTGACCCCGGCCGTGCGGACCGCGAGGGCCCCTCCATCGCGCTGACCAGTACCCGCGCCCGCACGGCCCGGTCCGACCGGACGGACGAGGACCGCTTCTGGACGCGTGCGGGGAGTGTCGCCGACTTCGACCTCGACTACCGCTTCACCGGGACGGTCCGCTCCCAGCTCGTCTGGGCGTGGCCGGCCAACATCCCGGGCGGGATCTTCCAGGGCGGGCTGCTGAACCTGTCCGGCCTCGAAGGAGACCTCGCGCGGCGGGTGCGCACCTGGATCGGGCGCCTGCTGCGGGGCCGGCCGGTCAGCCGGGTCTCCGTACCGGCCGCGACGGCACTGCGGTTCATCGGCTCCGAGGCCGTCGAGCCGCGGCAGCACGCAGGACCCCGGCCCCCCGCCATGCTCACCCGTGACCCGTTGCTGCTGTCACCGAGCGACGCCAGGACCGAGGGCACCTTGCCCTTCCCGGACGGCGCACGCCTGGAGCCGACCGGGCCGACGACGGTGTACGACTACAACGCCGCCCCGCAGCTCATGGAGGCGCTACGCGCCGTCGATCCGCGCATGGCCGCGTCCTGGGGGCTGCCCGCGAACACCTCGGCGGAAGCCATGGCAGGCCGGCTGGGCGAGCTGATCCAGGCCGGTGAGATCAGCCTCGACCCGTCCCGCACGGCGGCGGGCCTGACCACCACGATGCCCGGGAGCTGGCCGCTCCAGGCTCCCGGCACCGCGCCGTCCCTGGAGATCTCACTGCACAACCCGCGACCGGTCACGGACGGGGGCGACGTCGCCGTGGACCGGGTCCGCAGGCAGGTCCGCACCTCCACGACGACCTCGTCGGCCGCGAGTTCCTTCGCCCTGAACCAGCAGGGCACCTACAGCCTGGCGAACGGCAACTTCCAGGTCCTTGGTGTGACCTTCCCCCTGGCGGCGCAGCAGCCCCACGCCCTGTCCACCGGCGGCAACGTGTCCGCCTCCACGTTCACCCACATGCGGATCGGCACCACCTCCGAGCCCGCGGACCGGCACGGCACGCGCGTCTACGAGACCCTGGTCGACACCGTCATCACGGTGAACGGCCCCGAGGGCACCCGGTACGTCACCGGCAGCTCCACCACCCGCCTGTGGGAACGCGACGTGCTCGGCTTTGGTGTCACCCCGCCGCGCCCGGGCCCCCGTATCTACGACCTGCCCGCGATGCTCGCCGACCAGGACGCGGACGACCTGCGGGACTGGGCACGCCATCCGGCCACCGACCTGCCGGGCGTGCTGGCGGACGGCATCGACCAGCAGGACGCGTCGGCGGAACTGTGGCTCGCGCTCGGACCCGACCCGGACGGCACCCGCCTGGCCCGTGCCCTGTTCGTCGCCTCCCGTACGGCCGCGCGGGCCGGGAAACCGGTCGAACTGGTCGTACGCACCGACCACGGCCTGCGCAACTGGCCTTTCGACGCCGACGGCTCCCTCGCCGACACGACCGCGGCCACGCTCGATTCCTGGGCGGACATACGCAACGCCATCGGCACCTTCCTCCAGGCGGTGGGGGCCGAGGCGGCGGCACGTCACCGGGAAGAGGTGCTGGTACGGAGGCAGCCCGGTGCGCGGCAGGCCCTGGAGTCCGCGGACAGCGCCGTGGACACCGCCACCACCGCGCACGAGGAGGCCGAGCGGGCCCACACCGTCGCCGTCCGCACCGCCGGCAACGTCCTGACGGAGCTCGCCGGGGTACGGGGCGGGATCACCGGGACGGAGGCGGAGATCGCGCGGCTGGACACGGCCGCCCGTGACGCGGGCGTACAGCACGACGCCGCGTCGCAGGAGGAGCGGCGGCTTCGGGAGCAGTGGCAGCGGGCGCTGGCCGAGGTGGAACGCCTCGAGCAGCTCGTCCAGACCTCCCCGGAGACCGGCCCGGCCGCCGCCGAGCGGCAGAGCGCCCTGGACGCGGCCGAGGAGCGTGCCGACGCCATCCGGGACGAGGGGATGGCCGCGACACGGCACCGTCAGCGGTACCAGGAGGCGATGACCACCGCCCGCGAGAAGGCCGACGGGCTCCGGACCGGCCTCGTGGAGGCCCGCGAGCGGGAGAACACCCTTGAACGGGAGCTGACACGCGCCGAGGATGCCGTGACACGGGCGGAGCATGCGGTGCGGCGGGCGGACGATGACCTCAGGCGCAAGACCAGGGTCCGCGACACGATCCAGGCCGAACTCCGCGGGATCGAACGGGACCTGACCGGGGTCCGGCAGGAACTGGCCGAGCAGGCACGCCGGCACAGCCAGGCGTGGGCAGGGCTGCCGGGCCTCGCGAGGGCGCTGGAGACCGGCCGCCGTATGGAGGGCATCGGTGAGGGGCCGTCCCTGCGCGGCTCCATGTCCTCGGCACCCGCCCGTCCCACCCGCTCCGGCCGGTTCCGCGGGCAGCCCTTGTCGGAGCCGGCGCGGGCGGAGCGGTCGACGTCGTCCCGCCCGGCCGACACGGACGAGCCGCTCACCTTCGCGCCGCCCGCCGACCCGTCCGATTCCTCCTCCACGGCCCCCGTTCCCCCCGCCTCCGGGGTGTTCGCCGGTGCGTCGGATCCCACGCTGTCGCCGCGGACTGTGATCGCGGGTCCGTCGGGGGGCGCGCAGGGGCGGAACTGGACGCGTGAGCCGGTGAAGCGGGTGTCGCCGGACCGGGTGCGTGTGACGGCGGTGCGGCCGGGCACTCCGGCGAGGACCGTGTCGGAGGAGGACGCGTCCTGGCCGGAGGAGACGTATGTCGTCGCGGCGGAGGGCGATCCCGGCGGGTTGCGCCTTCCGGATGACCGGGTGCTGGACACGGAGACGCTGGCCGAGGTGCTGGGGGCCGACCCGGAGCTGGCGAAGCTGCCGAAGAACGTGCCGGTGCTGCTGGCCGTGCCGTTCGCACAGCGGACCCTGGATCTGCAGACGTTGGCGAATCTGCTGGGGCGGCCGGTGGTGGGTCCCAGTGGTGAGGGGCGTCTGGTCGGTGACGGGTCGGGGAACGCGCATCTTCCGGCGCTGTTCGACCGTGCGGCGGACAAGGCGATCGGTCTCTGGGTGCCGTACGAGCCCCTGGGCACCACGCTGCCGTTCGTGGACCGGGAGTGGACGTCGCTGGACGGCATCGCGTTCCGGGACAGCGACGTGGATCTGCGGCCCCTGGTCTCGGAGGACCACGAGCGGTTCGGCCAGATCTCCGGGAAGGACGGCGAGAGCCTGCGGAGGTCGGAGCAGCAGTTCAAGTCGTATCTCGACATGCGGCGGATCCTGCACACGGTGCCGTCGGGTACCGGCGACCAGGACGCCGAGTTCGAGCGGGTCACCCCTGAACCGGCGATCTACATCTTCGCCGCCCACGCGCAGCCCGGTTGGATCTCGTTCGCCCTCCGCGACGGCCGGAAGGTGCGGTTGGGCAAGCAGGACGCGGCGCGTTTCATCGCGGGGCTGCGTGAGGTGCGGCAGTTGCCTCCGGGGTACAAGCTGGGCCTGGAGGTCTGTTACAGCGCGTCGGACGGCAGTCCGCGCCGGAACCATCCCTCGACCGCGCCGCCACCCCACGTCGACGACCCGTGGGGTGACGTCCCGTTCGGTCAGTACACCGCCAACGAGAGCAGGCGGGACACCGACGCGGCCACGGGACGGACGGGTCTGACGAACAGCAGCCGGGTGCTGTATGCCTCGGCGAGTGGGATGAGGGGACGCGTTGTCAGGTTCCGGCCCGAGCCGCTCGCGCAGGAGCTGGACGGGCTGGCGCGTGACGCGGGTCTGCACACAGGGACGGGTCCGGCGTCGGCGGAGACGCGGGCGACCGTGCTGCGTCTGGTGCGGGGGTTGCGTGACCTCTTCGGTCATGAGGTCGAGGGGGACCGGGGTGTGCCGGGGGGCCGGTACGAGCGGCTGGTCCGGGGCATCGGCGCGCTGGAGACGTTGCGTGCGAACGATGCGGCGCTGAGCGGAGTCACCCCGCTGCGGCGGGACATGGTGGCCTTCTACGCGCGGCAGCACAGTGGGAGGACCCCGGACACGGCCACGTACGAGTCGCTCCTCGACTTCGCCCGGGACCGCTTGGCCGCGAACCCGGACGCGGAGCTCAGTACGGAGCTGCCGTCCCCGGCTCTGACCATGGTTCTTGGTGAGCTCGCCACGTATGGCGAGGCCGTGTTGCGTTCTGTTCAGGGGCTGGCGCCCGGGGTGCAGCCGAGTCCGCAGCAGGTGGCGTCCACCATGTGGGCGACGGTCCGGTCCGCGCAGATGCTGTTCCACGACATACCGCCGGCGGAGCGGGAGGCACACGGCCGCAGCGTGCTGCACCTGGCTGACACGGACCCGTGGGACCTGGCGAAGCAGAAGAAGATCTGGGCCCTGGCCGCGAAGGCGATCGCGGAGGGTCTGGACGTCACCGACCGCGACCTGCTGGCCGCCTACCACCTGAAGGGATTCGCGTTCGTCAAGGACAAACTGCTGATGCAGGGGAAGGTGGCTCAGGGCGCCAACTGGGGCGACACGCCCGCGCCCGAGGGCATCGACTGGCACAGCGTCGACCAGGTGACGCGGGAGCCGGACGGGACGACCACCACCCGGCAGGTCGTGCCGGAATGGGCGAAACCGGGGCTGCCCGACCCCATCCTGAAGGTGGTCCACGTGGACCAGGCCGGGAACATCGCGCTGCACCTGCCCGGCGGGCCGCCGATCGAAGTCTCCGAAAACGAGTTCCTGGAACTGCTGAGCCTGGACCCGCCGCTGCGCACCAGGCCCCTGGACACTCCCGTCCTCTTCCTGACCTCCGGCCCCGGTGTCCTGAGCCCGGAGCTGGTGCAGCGGTTCTCCCAGCGCACCGGCCGCCCCGCATACGGCTACAGCGGGCCCCTCGAACTGACCGCCGCCGATCCGTCGGCCCCGCTCGCCATCGTCGCCCTCCCGGACCCGGCCACCCAGGCCCCGGGCCGCTGGACCAAGGCCACCCGGATACCGCCGAACACATCCGTCCCCGGCGCCTCGTCCACGGCTCCCGCGCCGACACCCGCGCCCGCGCCTGCTCCCCCCTCCGTGCCTGCTCCGGCACCCGCGCCCCCGACCGCGTCCGGGACGTTCACCGGTGCGTCGGATCCGATGTTGTCGCCGCAGACGGTGATCGCGGGTCCTTCGGGTGCGCGGCAGGGGCGGAACTGGACGGGCAAGCCGGTGAAGCGGGTGCTGCCGGGGCGGGTGCGTGTGATCGAGACCCGGCCCAACACGCTGGCGAAGATCGCGTCGGAGGAGGACGCGCCGTGGCCGGAGGAGACGTACGTCGTCGCGGCGAACGGCGATCCCGGCGGGTTGCGGCTGCCCGACGACCGGGTGCTGGACACGGAGACGCTGGCCGAGGTGCTGGGGGCCGACCCGGAGCTGGCGAAGCTGCCGAAGAACGTGCCGGTGCTGCTGGCCGTGCCGTTCGCGCAGCGGACCCTGGATCTGCAGGTGCTGGCGAACCTGCTGGGGCGGCCGGTGGTGGGTCCCAGTGGTGAGGGGCGTCTGGTCGGTGACGGGTCGGGGAACGCGCATCTTCCGGTGCTGGTCGACCGTGACGCGACGAAGGCGATCGGTCTCTGGGTGCCGTACGAGCCCCTGGGCACGACGCTGCCGTCCGAGGACCGTGATTGGACATCGCTGGACGGGACCAAGTTCCGGGACAGCGACGTCGATCTGCGGCCCATGGTCTCCGAGGACCACGAGCGGTACGGCCAGATCTCGATCGAGGACGGCGCGGGCGATCACCTGCGGGAGTTCGAGCAGCGGTTCAGGAAGTTCCGCAACATGCTGCGACTCGTGCACAAGGTTCCTGCTGGTTCCGAACTTCAGGAAGGTGAGATCGAGGACCTGACCGCTGATCCGGCGGTCTACAGCTTCGCCGCACACGGGAAGCCGGGCCGGGTGACGCTCGCCCTCCGCGACGGCCGGAAGGTGTGGCTGGGCAAGCAGGACGCGGCGCGTTTCATCGCGGGGCTGCGTGAGGTGCGGCAGTTGCCTCCGGGGCACAAGCTGGGCCTGGAGATCTGCTACAGCGCGTCGGACGGCGACCCGCATCAGGACCAGCCCCGGACCGCGCCGCCACCTCACATCGACGACCCGTGGGGTGATGTCCCGCTCGGGCAGTACGCCGCGAACGAGAGCAGGCGGGAGACCACTTCCGCCACCGTCCAGACCGGCATGACGTCCAAGGATCGAGTGCTGTTCGACCCGGCCACCGGGGAGAGCGGGCGTCGCGTCACGCACCTGCCCGAGCCGCTCGCGCATGAGCTGGACGGGCTGGCGCGTGAAGCGGGGCTGCACACAGGGACGGGTCCGGCGTCGGCGGGGACGCGGGCGACCGTGCTGCGTCTGGTGCGGGGGTTGCGTGACCTCTTCGGTCATGAGGTCGAGGGGGACCGGGGTGTGCCGGGGGGCCGGTACGAGCGGCTGGTCCGGGGCATCGGCGCGCTGGAGACGTTGCGTGCGAACGATGCGGCGCTGAGCGGAGTCACCCCGCTGCGGCGGGACATGGTGGCCTTCTACGCGCGGCAGCACAGTGGGAGGACCCCGGACACGGCCGCGTACGAGTCGCTCCTCGACTTCGCCCGGGACCGCTTGGCCGCGGATCCCGCCGCGCAACTCGGCACGGAGGTGCCGGCCCCGGCGGTGAGGGTGGCCCTCAACGAGCTCGCCACGTCGGGCGAGGCCGTATTGCGTACGGTGCAGGGGCTGGCCCCCGGGGCGACGCCGAGCTCGCGGCAGGTGGCGTCCACCCTCTGGGCTGTGGTCCGGGCCGCGAAGACGCTGTTCAACGAGATACCGCCGGCGCAGCGGGAAGCCCACGGCCGTGGTGTGCTCCACCTGGACGACACGGACACGTGGGACCTGTCGCAGCAGAAGACCCTCTGGGCCCTCACCGCCAAGGCCCTCGCCGAGGGTCTGGACGTCACCGACCGCGATCTGCTGGCCGCCTACCACCTGAAGCTGACCGGTGCGTTCGACCCGGCCGCTCTGCTGTGGCAGGGGCAGAAGGTCCAAGGCGTCTACTGGAGCGACACGCCCGCGCCCGAGGGCGTCAACTGGCGCAGCGTGCATCAGGTGACGCGGGGGCCGGACGGAACCACCACCACCCGGCAGGTCGTGCCGGAATGGGTCGGACCGAAGCTGCCCGATCCCCTCCTGAACCTGGTCGAGGTGGACGAGGACGGCGACATCGTCCTGCACCTGCCCGGCCGCAACCCTCTCCCGGTGTCGGAGGACGAGTTCCTCGCGCTGCTCGGCCTCGACCCGGCGCTGCGCACCACGCCCCTGGACACTCCCGTCCTCTTCCTGACCTCCGGCCCCGGTGTCCTGAGTCCGGAGCTGGTGCAGCGGTTCTCCCAGCGCACCGGCCGCCCCGCCTTCAGCTACGGCGGGCCCCTCGAACTGACCGCCGCCGATCCGTCGGCCCCGCTCACCATCGTCGCCCTCCCGGAGCAGGACACCAACGCCCCCGGCGACTGGACCAAGGCCACCCGGCAGCAGGCCACCTCCGGCACCTCCGCCATCGAGGCAGGGATGGACGAGTTGGTCCTCGCCGACTCGACAGGTCCCGCCTCGTCGGGGCAGTTGCCGGATGTCGGGGGGTTGCGGATCGGTGAGGCGGGAGAGTCTTCGTCGGGTGTTCCGTGGTCGGCGGAGTCGTTGATGGTGAGTCCGTCGGGTGCGCCGCGTGGGCGTAATTTGACGGGCGAGAAGGTGCGTCATGTGCGGTTGGGGCGGGTGCGTGTTTTCGAGGAGGTGTCGGGGTCTTCTTCGTTGAGGGAGGTTGCGGGGGCGGATGTGGATGCGCCGTGGGGCGATGCGGCGTATGCGGTGTGGGGTGAGAACGATCCGGGTGGTGTGCGTTTCCCGGATGGGCGTGTGGTGGGTGCTGAGGAGTTCGCGGCGGAGCTGGCGGCTGACCCGGAGTTGGCGAAGCTGCCGGGGGACATGCCGGTTGTTCTGGTGGTGCCGTATCTGGCGAATGAGCGGAATCTGGAGTTTTTGCGGGCGGTCGCGAATCGGTTGGGGCGGCCGGTGTGGGCGGCCAGTGGTGATGGTCGTCTGGTGCGGAACAAGAAGCGTGAGCATGTTCCGGCGTTGATCGACCATGGTCCGGAGCGTCCGCTGGGGTCGTGGGTGCCGTTCCGGCCGACGAAGCTGTCTGGGCCGCATGTGGATCGTGTGTGGAGGGCGTTGGACGGGACGACGTTCCGGGACAGTGATGTGGATTCCCGGCCGTTGGTTTCGGATCGGCATGAGCGGTTCGGGCAGATGTCGCATGCGGATGGTGTGCGGGACCGTGAGGAGAAGCTGCGGTCGTATCTGCATGCGAAGAAGTTGGTGCATTTGATGCCGTCGGGTGGGCGGACGGCGTTGGTGAGTGAGGAGGTGAGGACTCCGGATCCGGCGGTGTACACGTATGTCGCTCATGGTCTGCCGGGTGGTCTGCAGCTGGCTTTGAAGGATGGCCGGACGGTGTGGCTGAGTGCGGCGGACGGTGGCCGGTATATCGGTGGGCTGCCGGAGGTGGCCGAGCTGCCGCAGGGGCATCGGCTGGGGCTGGAGGTGTGCTTCAGTGATGCGGCGGGCAGTCCGTTGGCGCCGCAGTTGGACAACCGGCCGGCGCCGGCGGTCCATGACCCGCTGGAGGAGGTGTCGCTGGCTCAGCATGCGGCGAACGAGAGCCGTCGGGAGACCGACGGGTCGCTGATGAGCAGTGGTTTTGATGTCGATGCGCGGATCCTGATCGACACACCGGGTGGGGTGGCCGGGCGTCGTAGGAACGCGGTCCCTGAGCCCTTGCCGCATGAGCTGGAAGCGTTGGCCCGGGACGCGGGGCTGCACACGAGTGAGGGTGCGGCGTCGCCGGAGGTTCGGGCGACGATGCTGCGGTTGGTGCGGGCGTTGCGGATCGTGTTCGGTCCGGAGGTCGAGAAGGATCCTGGCCTGTACGGGCAGTTGCTCAAGGGCATTGGCGCGATGGAGACGATGCGTGCCAATGACCTGGCGTTGGGCAGGTTCACGCCGTTCCGGATGGAGCTGTGGAGCTTCATGGCGCAGCGTGTGGGAGGCAAGAAGGTCCCCACTCCGGAAAATTACCGCGCCGTTCTGGATATTGCCGCTCAGACGCTGACGCAGAACCCGGGGGCCCGGCTCGGTGAGGACATGCCGGATCTGTTCATCCAGCATGCGTTGAAGCAGGTGACGCAGATGGGTGCGGGCCTGGTGCGCAGTGTGCTGAGGCAGCCGGGTGCGGACTCGCCGGTGACGAAGAAGGCGGTGACGTGGGCGTTCTGGGCGGTGGCTGGTGCGGCGCGGCAGATGGGCACCATGGACGCGGCGTTCACGGAGAAGCTGGGGCGTCGGGTGCTTCATATGTTCCCGGACGAGCAGTGGACGCCGCCGCGGAAGCAGGAGCTGTGGATCCTGACGGCCCAGGCGATCGCGGCCGGGCTGGACCCGGCGGACTATTTCACGCTGTCCGCTTTCCATCTGGCGTCCAAGGGCGCGTTCGGACCGGCACACCTTCTGCAGGAGGGTGGGAACGCCCGGGGTTACAACTGGAGCGGCACACCGGCCCCGGACGGTGTGGACCTGCGGGTGGTCGGCACGCAGGACCGGGACGGTGATACGGCGTCGCGTAAGCAGTTCGCTGCGCCGTGGGCGGGTGAGGGTGAGCCCGGTGAGGCGATGGTGGTGTGGACGGACACCGATGCCGCTGGTTTCCCGGTCCTGCACCTGCCGGGGATGCGGCCGTTCCGGGTGACGGACAAGGAGTTGCTGGCGCTGCTGGACCTGGCGCCGTTGCTGCGTGTGATGCCGCTGGGTGTCCCGCTGGTGTTCGTGGCGTCGGGTCCGGGCAGTGGCACAGGTCGTTCGATGGTGTGGTCGGAGGCGTTCTCCAACCGGACGGCCCGTAATGGCTGGGCCTACAGCGGGCCGCTGATGACGGCCCCGGGGGCTTCGTCCGGTCCGTTGCGTCTGATCGGTCTGCCGGAGGCGGGCACCGGGCAGCCGGGGGTGTGGCGCAAGGCGTGGTTGCAGGGGCTCAACTCCAGCGTCCTGTTCACGGCCCCGTACGGCGAGGCGGTGTTCTCCTCCCCGGCGCCGACCGTGCCGAGGACCCTCACCGGGCCGGAGGGCTCGGGGCCGCTGGTCCTGAGCCGGGAGGAGCTGACGCGTCGGGTGCACGGCGTGGCCGGTCGGGGGCCGGTGCGGGGGTTGTCGGTCGAGCGGTGTCTGGTGCTGCTGCGGGGCTTGCGGGACGAGCTGTACCCGAAGGGTGTGCGTCCGGCGGCCACGGTCGACGATGCGGTGATCGACCAGCGGTCTGCCGCGTCGTCGCTGGTGAGGGGCCCGGGTTGGCGTGGGGTGCGGTCGTGGGCCGCGGTGGCGGGCGCGGTCGCGGCGGCGGGTCCGGGCGCGTCTGCGTTGGTTCTGGCGCGGCGGCAGGGTGAGTTGCCGGGGCACGCGTGGGCGGCGTACCACCTCGGCGGTGCCGATGGTGTGGTGTGGGTCGATGTCTCGGCCGGTGCCGAAGGCCGGGTGTCCGAGGTCCCGCCGAAGGTCGCGGCGTCCGACGCACAGGCCGTGGTCATCGACCCCGCCGGGCAGGCGATCGACCCGGACCGGCGGGACGTCGTGGACGGCGCGTTGCCCGCGTTCGCGCAGTCGACCTCCGCCGCGTACGCGGTGCTCGACGCGCCGATGCGGAGTACGTACGGTGCCCTCGGCCTGGAGGTCGAGAAGCGCCAGATATTCGTCATCGAGGGGATGCCACACGTTCCCTCGAAGCAGGTGCTGGCCAAGGCTCCCGGTTTCAAGATCGTGACTGATCACGCCGGGCTCTGGCGGACCGCCGACGGACGGCTGCACCAGACGTATCCCAAGCTGGAAGAGGGAGAGCCGCAGCCGGTCCACACCTCGTACCTCATCGGTGAGATCGTCGTCGAGCCGATGGCGGTACTCCCGGGTGAGCGCAGGCAGGACCCGGAGCAGACGCTGGCTCGGCTGGAGAGGCTGACGCGGGCGCTGGATGCCAGGAATGAGCCCCAGAACGCCGCGCGGACATCTCTCGCCGGTCTTCTCCCCGCCGGGGACGACTGGGAGACCACCGACCTGGGGGACAAGACCGAGGTCGGCCCGGTTCCGGTCGGAACGGACCGTGCCTATGTGCAGCCCACTCCTGGGCTCCCCGCCCTCGGCCTGAGTGCGCTCATGGACGTGGCGGCGGACCGGCTGCCGGAAGGCCCCTTCGGGGCAATGGACTTGTCGGGCCGGGAATTCGGGATGAAGGTCGTCGCGGGGTTCGTGCGCGACTTCACCCGCCGGGCCAACGTGGCCGAGGTGGCCGTTCCCTTCCTCTCGGCCATCCCGGACATCGACGACATGTGGGGCTACCTGCGGTACAGCTACGCCCATACGGTGGCCAGGCCGGTCGGCACGATCCTCAACCAGGCCCCGTCTCCGTTCATGGCCAAGAACGCCTTGGCGGTGGCGTCCCGGCCCGCGCTGGACCGTGTCCTGCGGGCTCTGCGGCCCCGCACCCGGGACTTCCTCAACGAGCACCACGACGGCATCAGCGGAAATCTCGCCGGTGTGCTCGCCAAGTTGCTGGAGCTCTATCGCAAGGCCATCACGCCGGACAAGCCCTTCTTCCCGGGCTTCTTCGACGCGACCATCGGCGAGGTGCCCTCTGCCCGTGAGCATGTGACCTCCGTGCTGACGGGACGGACGTCCGAGGGCAAGGTCGTCACGCAGAAGCAGATGGTCGACATGGACGACGACCGGTTCCCGGCCCTGGACACCGATGACGGCCGGTTGGAGATTCCACTGGTCCTCGCGGAGCTGCGGCACTTCGCCTACGACGATGTGTTGTTGACGCCCCAGGAGATCCGGCGGGCCGTGGCCGAGCTGTCGCGGCTGAGCCGGGAGGCGTACCAGCGGGCGCAGAGGTTCCCGGCTCCGCTGCCGGAGGGCGTCCTCCGTGAATCCATCGTGCGGATCCTGGACAACAAGGTGGTCCACGGCCTCGCGGCCTTCGTGCACATGGTCCTGCTGGTGGGCCTGCCGCAGGCCGGCGGCGGCGGGTCCCGGCGGCTGATGTCCGTGGGCGACAGCCAGCGGGTCGCCGGTGCGCTGGGCGCCTATGCTCTGGGAACCCCGCTGCCCGACTCCGTGCACCAGGCGCTTCGGACGGCCGTCGAGGAGGCGGTCGGCCTTCTCGGCACCGCTCCTCCGACGCACCAGCCGAAGCTCCGGACCATGATCGAGGCGGCGCGGAACGCCCTCCGCGTGCTGGCCGATCCCGCGCAGACGCCGCCGATCGTGAAGTGGGACGCCGAGCTCGTCGCGGTGGACGGGTCGCGGGTTCTGCTGGACCGGGTGCTGACGGTCGGGCACCGGGGCGCGGTCGGGGCGCCGGTGGGTGTGTCGTCGCGTCCGGTTCAGGACTGGCAGGACGCGTGGCGGCATGCGTACGGCCTGCTGCCCGAGGTGTCCGGGTTCACTCAGGTGCGGCGGGGGCCGGTGCCGTTGGAGAGCCCGGCGCAGCCGCTGCCGTTCGGCAAGGCGCATGTGGTCGGGCTGCGTGGTGACGCGAATGTCGCCGCGTTGGCGTTGTCGGACGGCAGTGATGCCATTGTCGACTATGCGCGGGTCGTGGATTTCCTGTTCGCGGTGGATGGTCATCTGACGGCGGCGTCTCCGGAGACGGCGGCGGTGGTGGCGGGTGCTGATCTGGCGGGTCCGTCGGCGGCTGATCCGTTGGAGTTCCCGTTGGCGGGTCAGGTGTTGTCGAACGGTCTGGACCGGTGGGTGTGGGGGACCGGTAGTGGGATCGAGCCGGTGCTGGTTCCTGGTGACGGGGTGGTGGGGCCGCGGTGGCAGTTGGCGGAGGGTGACTGGTGGGTCGGTTTCCGTCCTGAGCCGTCGACGGCGATGCTGGGGCGGCTTGCCGAGCGGGTGACGGGTGAGCGGGGTCGTGGTCCGGATGTGTTGCGGTGGGTGCGGGCGGTCCGGCTGGTCTACGGTCCGTTGCTGGAGAACGACACGGCGGCGTTCGAGGCGCTGTTGCGGGGTTTCTGGGCGCTGGAGCGGACCCGGGTGGCCCACGGTGTCCGGTCCCCGTTGACGTGGGGCGACCTGCGCTTCGCGATCGGTTCGTATTTCGCCGCCAATGGGCAGCAGGAGCCTCCGTTGCCGGTGGCTCTGCAGTTCTTGCTGGTCTCGGCGGCCGGTTCGGTGGGTATGGACCTGGAGCTGTCCCGGTTCTCGATCGTCCCGAGTCATCAGAGCGTGCGGGCCTGGGACGGGCCTGTCGCCGGGCAGGCGTTCGGTGGCGGGACGGCGCGGGACGCGGAGATGTCCTTGTTCGCGCCGCCGCCGGGGGCGGCCGTGCCCGCGGTGGCTCCTCCGGTGAACCTGCCGGAGCCTGCGGCGGTGTCGGGGAGTTTCACGGGTGTGAACGATCCGATGTTGTCGCCGCGGACCCTGATGTCGGGGCCGCCGGGGCGTGCGCAGGGTCGTACCTGGACGGGCAAGTCCGTGAGCCGGGTGCTGCCGGGCAAGATACGGGTCATCGAGACCCGGCCCGGCCAGTCGCCGGTGATCGTGTCGGAGGACGATGCGCCGTGGCCGGGCACCGCGTATGTCGTGGCGGCCGAGGGCGAGAACGGGCGGGTGCGGCTGCCGGACGGCCGGGTGCTGGGCGCCGAGGCGGTCGCTGACGCGCTGGCGGCCGACCCGGTGCTGGCGAAGCTGCCGAAGGACGTCCCCGTCGTGCTGGCCATTCCGTTCGCGGGGGAGCAGTACCAGGCGGTGTTGCGGGCGGTGGCCGACCGGCTCGGCCGGACCGTGTGGGGCCCGAGCGGCGAGGGGCGGCTGGTTCCCGACGGGTCCGGGAACGGGCACGTGCTGGTGTTGATGGACCGTGCCCCGGACGCGGCGGTCGGCGCGTGGGTGCCGGTGTCTCCGTCGTCGGCGGCGACCGGGCCGTATGCGGACCGTGAGTGGGCGGCCCTGGACGGGACGACGTTCCGCGACAGCGACGTGCTCACCCGTGCGCTGATGGACGACAACCATGAGTGGCTCGGCCGGTTGGCCGTCGCGCGGGAGGACGGGCCGCGTCGGCGGGAGCGGCGTTTCCGGAAGTACCGCCGGATGAGCCGGCTCCTGCACAGGCTGCCGGCCGGTGACGGGCGCTATACGGCGAGTACCGAGGAGATCGCTCCGGATCCGGCCGTGTACGTCTTCGCCGCCCATGGTGAGCCGGGCAGGATGCATCTTCCCCTCCGTGACGGCCGGACTGTGACGCTGGGCAAGGAGGATGCCGCGCGCTACATCTCCGGGCTGCCCGAGGTGCGGGAACTGCCGCCGGGGCACCGGATGAATCTGGAGGTCTGCTGGAGTGCTTCGGACGGCGATCCGCTGCGGGACCAGCCCGTGTACGCTCCGGCGCCTCACGTCGACGATCCACTGGGCGATGTTCCGCTCGACCAGCTCGTGTCCAACTACAGCCGGCGGGAAGGAGAAGGCAGCACCAGGCACACCGGTCTGGACGACACCGCCCGGGTGGTCGTGGGCGCGGCGAACGGTGTGTTCGGACGCCGGGTCCGGCGCCGCCCCGAGCCGCTGGACCACGAGCTGGACCAGTTGGCGCGGGACGCGGGGCTGCACCGTGGCCCGGGTGCGGTGTCCCCCGAGACGCGGGAGACCATGCTGCGGCTCGTGCGTGGGCTCCGCTCGGCGTTCGGTCTTGAGATCGAGGACGACCGGGGTGTGCCGGGGGGCCGGTACGAGCGGGTGCTGAAGGGCATCGGCGCGCTGGAGCGGATGCGGGCGAACGACACGGACATCGGTCACCTCGCACCGTTCCGCCTGGACATGTTCGACTTCTTCGTCCAGGCGCACACCGGCCGGGCCCCGGACCCCGCCGGGTATCTGTCCCTGCTCGACTTCGCGGCGGCCCGGGTCGCGGCCGATCCGGGTGCGAAGCTGACGAAGGCGGTGCCGTCGCCCGCTGTCCAGATCACGCTCCATCAGCTGGCCCGGCAGGGCGAGCAGGTGACCCGTCTCGTGCAGTCGCTGCCCGCCCCGGCGACGTTCACCCCCCGGCACGTGGCGTCCACCTTCTGGGCCATGGTCCGTGCCGCGCAGATCTTCGGCTCGCTGTCGTCCGCGGAGCGGGAAGCGATGGGCCGCCGGGTCCTGCACCTCGACGCGACGGTCGCCTGGAACCGGTTGTGGCAGGAAGGCTTGTGGGCGCTGACGGCCAAGGCGATCGCGGAGGGCCTGGACGTCTCCGACCGGGATCTGCTGGCCGCTTATCACCTGAAGGAGAGTGGTGCTTTCGAACAGGCGGCGATGCTGACGCAGGGCTCGAACATCCAGGGCGTCAACTGGTCCGGGACGGCCGCACCGGCCGGGGTCGACTGGGTCGACGTGCGGCAGATGACGCCCGGCCCCGACGGGCTTGCCATGCGTCCGGTCCAGCCGGAATGGACCGGCCCGGGCGTTTTGATGCCGATGCTGAACGTGGTGGAGGCCGACCGGGCCGGGAACATCGTGCTGCACGTGCCCGGCCTTGCCCCCGTCCGCGTCTCCGAGAACGAGTACCTGGCGTTGCTGGACATGTCTCCCGGGCTGCGCACGGTCCCCCTGGACGTACCGGTGCTGTTCCTGACCACCGGCGACGGGGCGCTGAGCCCGGAGTTGGTGCAGCGGTTCTCCCAGCGCACCGGGCGCCCGGGCTTCGGCTACGGTGCGCCGATGACGCTGACCAGCGCGGACCCCTCGATCCCGCTCGGCATCCGCGCCCTCGTCGACCCGGCCACCAACGCCCCGGGCCCGTGGATCACCGCCACCCGGCTGCTCACCACCGCCCAGACCACCACAGCCCTGACCACCGCCTCCGGGGCCACCACCCGGGACGACTCGACCGTCTTCGGCCCCACGGCTCCCACCACGCAGGCGACGGACCCGTTCGTGGACCCGAACGCCCTGGTGCGGGACGCCTCCGGCACGGTGCGCGGACGCGACCTGACGGGGGCCGTGACCGACCGGGTGCGGATCGACCGTGTGCGGGTGGTCCGGGGCGGGCTGGGCGAGCCGGAGGTGGAGGAGCCGGACCGGTCCGCGCCGTGGGGCGGCGAGGCGTACGTGATAGGGGACCGGGCCTTCGACGGGCAGCGGCTGAGCCACGAGGCGTTCGCGGAGAAGCTGGCCCACGACCCGGAGCTGGCGAAGCTGCCGCCGCACGTGCCGGTGGTGCTGGCGATTCCGTACGCGGGGTCGCAGTACATGGAGCTGATGCGCGCGGTCGCCCTCCGGCTGGGCCGACGGGTGTGGGCGCCCAGCGGTGACGGGCGGCTGCGGTACGACACCGACCTGGGTGCTCATGTGCCGACGATGATGGTCCGGGACACCGAGGGCTGGCACGGCGACTGGGTGCCGTTCGACGCGCCCGCGGTGCCCGCGCCGTTCGAGGACCGCGAGTGGACCGCCCTCGACGGCACGCCGTTCCGCGACAGCGACGTGGTCACCCATCCCCTGGTCTTCGATCGCCGCGAGCGGTTCGGCCGCATCTCGATGGACGACGACATGGCGGTCCGCGAGAATCGGCTGCGGACCTTCTTCCGCAAGAAGCGGCTCCTCCACTACGTGGCCACCGGTCAGGGCGACAAGCACGTCAGCTCCGAGACGCTCAGCCCGGACCGCGCGGTCTACGCGTACTACGCCCACGGGACTCCGGGCGCCATGTCACTCGTCCTGCGCGACGGCAGCACCGTGTGGCTGTCCGCTGCCGACGGCGGGCGGTACATCGGAGGGCTGCGCGAGGTCAGGGAGCTGCCCCCCGGTCACCGGATCGGGCTGGAGGCATGCTTCGGCCTGTCGGCCGGCGACCCCGACCGCGATCAGTGGGAGGGCCGTCCGGTACCCCGCGTGGAGGACCCCCTGGACGACGAAGGGCTGTCGCTCGCGCAGCACACGGCCAACGCCGGCCGGCTCGACGTCGAGGCGAAGTCTTCGATCGCCGGCGTCGACGAAGACTTCTTCGTCGTGGAGGACACTCCGGGAGGTGTGGTCGGTCGCGTGGACCGCGTCCGCCCGGAGCCGCTGGATCACGAGCTGGACCAGCTGGCGCGGGACGCGGAGCTGCACCGCGGTCCGGGTGCCGTGCCGCCGGAGACCCGTGCGGCCACGCTGCGGCTGGTGCGTGCGCTGCGGGAGGCGTTCGGCGTCGCCGTCGAGGACGACCGCGGTGTACCGGGGGGCGGGTACGAGCGGGTGCTGAAGGGCATCGGCGCGCTGGAGACCCTGCGCGTCAACGACCCGGTCCTGCGGGCGGCCACGCCGTTCCGGATGGAGATGTGGACGTTCCTCGCGCGGCGGATCGGCGGGGGCACCCCGGACCAGTCCGCCTACCTGGGGATCCTGGACGCGGCCCGGGGCCAGGTGACCGCGCGGCCGGACGCACGGCTCGGCGAGATGGTGCAGGACACCGCCCTGGGGTACGCCCTCGACGAGTTCTCGGGCGGCAACGGACTGACCCTCGTACAGGACATGCTGGACCTGCCCGATGTCACGCAGGCGGGCCCGAAGGACATCACACGGGCTTTCTGGGCCACGGTGGCCGCGGCCGACCTGGTCCTGTTCCGGACGTCGGACGCGGACCAGGAGAACCTGGGCCGCGGCGTCCTCCACGTGGCGGCAACGGACCCGTGGAGCGAAGACCAGGTCATGGAGCTGACGCTCCTGGCGGCACGGGCTCACGTGAGCGGCCTGGACATCACCGACCGGCACGCGCTGGCCGCCCACCACCTCAAGGAACTGGGTGCCTTCGAGGAGATCCTCACCGACGGCAAGGAGGCGACCGGCTACAACTGGAGTGGCCGTCCGGCCCCGAACGGTGTGGACGTGCACCAGTGGTACGCGCGGATGAAGGGCAGCCCCAGCGGAAACACCCGCACCGTGGCTCACCCGGCACAGTGGAAGTCGGACGAGTCACCGGGCAGAACAAGAGTGATCTGGACCGGGACCGACCGGGGCACCGTGGTGATCCACCTGCCCGGACATCCTCCGATGCCCGTACCCGACGAGGAGCTCTGGGCCCTTCTGGACCTCGCCCCGTTGGTGACCGAGGTGAGCGTCGGCACCCCGGTCGTCTTCCCGATGCCCGAGTTCGGGGCCGACGGAGGGAGGCGGCCGCAGGCGTTCTCCGACCGCACCGGCCGGAACGCCTGGGCCTACACCGGGCCGCTCGACGTGCTCGAGGAAGGCCCGTTCGACCCGCTGCGCATCACGACCCTTCGCGAGAAGAAGCTGGGGCAGTGGAGGACGACCGTCTGGAAGGCCCGGCCGGTCCTGCCGTCCTCCTCCTCCGGAGCCGTCACCACGGCCGCCGCCCCCACGTCCTGGCCGGCACCGCTGACCCGGCACGACTCAGGCGTCGGGACGTTCCACTTCGCGCCCGGAACCTCTCCTGACGCCGGCTCGGTCGACGCCGGCCGGAAGGGCGCAGGCCCGGAGGACATCGGCCGCGACGGCACCGGTTCCGTCGAGCGGGGCGAGCGCTCCGCCCTCGCCTATCCGGCCCCCGTCCAGATCAACGCGACTCCCGTGTCCCCGGCAGGTCAGGCGGACACCCCGGAGGCGGGCACCGCCGACGACAGCGCCGGTCCCACGGGCACCGGGACCGGCTCCGACGACACTCCGGGCTGGGCGGTGCCGTCCTGGCGGCCCGCCGGATCACCCGGCGCGGTGCGGTTCGCGAGCATGTACCGCGACCGTGCGTGGCGGCGTCGCAGTGCCGACTTGGAGCTCGCGTTCGCCGAGCACACGGGCCGGACCGACGGGCTCACCGAGACCGTTCGCGACGCGGTGTCCCGTATGTACGACGAACTCGCCGCCCGCCACGGTGAGGACGCGGCCCAGCGCGCTTTCTTCGCACCGGACGCGAACCCGGCGGACCCGGCCGCGGAGCTGGAGCGGCTGGGTACGCTGCCCCCGGGACCGCTCGCCGTCGACGAGCTGATGACCGCGTTCGCGTACGCCTCGTACGCGGGTCCGGGGCTGCCGCGCGAGGCGGCCGAGGCCCTGGCCCGTCCGGCCGGCCGCCGTGGGCGGTACACGGCGGGCAGCGCGTACCGCGAAGTGCACGACAGCCGGGGACTTCGCCGGGTGGGCGGCGAGCACGGGCCCGCGCTCCGGCTGTTGCGCACCTACGCGGCGCTCGGCGCGTCACCCGCCGAACTGCTCGCGCTGCGCGACGCGCTCGTCGCCTGGGCGATCCCGGCCGACCTGCAGTCGCTCCACGAGATCCTGCGCGCCTCCCACCGACTCGGCCTGGGAACCGACGCGGAACGCGACCTCGCGCTGCGCGACGGCGCCGGACTCCACGCCTGGGTGGCGGACTCGGTCAGGACGTCCGGCACGCCCCGGACCGCCCCGGGCGACCCCTCCGCCGCGCGGTTCGTCCCGCCGCACCGCGCGCTGTACGCCGAGCGGATGAGGTTCGGCCGGGACAACACCCGCAGCAAGCTCGATCTGCCCGAGGGCCTGGTGGCCCTGGTCGACGCCGCGCTCGCCGGGACCCTGCCGGCCGACACGGACCGGAGCCGGGTGCTCCACGCGTGGCTGGACCGCTACGGCGACGCGGGCAGGCAGGCACTGGAGCGGCTGGACCCGGCGCACCTGACGGCCCTGCACCTCTACAGCGGTGCCGACTACCGGCTGATGAAGGCGTTCCTCAACGGCGAGCGGTTCGGCGCGGGGATGGGCCGTCGCCTGGTGCGCCTCAACGCCTGGGCGATGATCTCGAAGATGGCCGAGGTCGGCGCCTGGGACCTGCTTCCCATGACGTTCCGCGAGCGGGACGGCTTCGTCGACCTGTACGACGCGCTGTGGGACGCGGACGACCTCCAGGAACCGACCCCCGAGGTGGCCGGTCTGCGGCGCCGCCTGGACGCGATGGCCGACGCGGTGTACGAGGAGCTGTCGCTGCACGTCGACATGGCGATCGAGGCGCTGGAGATCCTGCCCCCGGTGAACGAGGACGTCTGGTGGGGCGACCGGGGGCTGCCGGGCCCGCTGGACGCGCCGTCGACGGACGGTCCGGTGTACGGCCGGGACCGGATCACGATGCCGTTCTTCCGGAGCACGGCGCTGCGGCAGGATTCAGCACACGGCTTCATGCACCGGAGCAAGGGCACTCCCGGGGACTCGCATCGCGGGCTGGTGCGCGTGGCGCGCTCGACGGCGCGCGAGGTCAGCCCGTTCGTGGTCTCGCCGCTGGAGACGGAGGTCCTGTATCCGCCGGGCGCCTCTTTCGACATCTCCACCCGGACGATCGTCCCGGGCGGCGTTTCGACGGCGTCGTACGAGTCCATCGACGCCCGGGAGGCGACACCGCGTCAGGACGCTTCCGGCGCTGCTCGGCGGGCCCCCGCACTCGTCTCCCCGGACGGGCTGTTCGGCATCGGTCCGCAGACCGCCGGCGCCGAGGGCGGGGAGCGGCCCGAGCCGGTGCTGCGCCCGATCCACGGGAAGGACGGCGAGCGCATCGGCGTGGCCTCGTTCGACGACGCGGACTGGGCTGCGCGACAGGAGGGGTACGGCCGGCTGGACCGTGCGACGGGCTTCGTCTCGTGGGAGCGTGACGGCGCGGGCCGACCGGTCGCGACGGAGCAGGCGCTGCCGGGCGGCGGCACGGCCGACGGCACGTTCTTCTTCGCGTCGCACGGTGGGGCCGAAGGGCTCGCGCTGGTCACCGAGGACGGTGGCGTGCGGCGGGACGACGGCTCGTACGCGGGACGGCTGCTGCGGTCGGCGCGAGGGCGTGGCTTCCGCAGTGTGACGGTGCTCGCGTGCGGTCCCGGTGAGGTGCCGGACAGCGAGGCGGAGGCGCGGGCGCGGGCCAGGCGGTTGGCGAACGGAGCGGGACTGCCGGTCCATCTGCCGGTGGGGCGCTCGGCGGTGTCCGACGCGTCGCCGCACCTGCTGGAGAACGCCGACGGGCGGGCCACGGCCTGGGTGACGGAGTATCCGGACAACTGGTCGGGCCCCCGTGTACCGGCCCCGGGCGCGGGAACCGGGCGGCGCACCGCGTTCGGCTATCCGTCCGCCGAGCAGTTCAACGTCACGGGAACCGTGCGGGACGCCACCCCGGAGCAGCTCGAAAACATCGACGCGGCCGAGGGAGCGCCCTGGTCGGTGTCCTCCTGGCGGCCGGCCGGAGCCCCGGACACGCCGCGCTTCACGGGCCTCTACCGGGAGCGTGCGTGGCGGCAGGCCGCCGTCGATTGGGAGGACAACCTCGCCGAGGCGCTGAGCTACGCACCCGAACCCACCGAGGCGGTCGCACTGGTGGTGCGCGGGGTGTACGAGCAGCTCGCCGGGCGCAACGGGGAAGAGCGGGCGGTGCGCGCGTTCTTCGACCCGGACGCGATGCCGGAGGACCCGGCCGCCGCGTTGGCGGAGCTGCTCGACGCGCCCCCCGAGCCGGAAGTGCTCGACGGGCTGATGCGGGCCCTCCTCCGCGCCGCCTACGCCGGCCCGGGACTGCCCCGCCGGATCGAGGAGGCCCTCTCCGGCGACGAGCGGGTCGACGCGGACAGCGCCTACCGCGCCGTCTTCGACAGCCGGGGCTTCCGCCGGGTGGGCGGTGAGCGCGGCCCCGCGCTGCGCCTGCTGCGGATGGCCACCGCGCTCGGCCTGCCGGCCACTTCGCTGCCGCTGTTCCGGGCCGCTCTGGTCACCTGGCTGGTTCCGTACGACCTGCAGTCGCTGTCCGAGATCCTGCGTGCCTCCCACCTGATCGGGATGGGCGCCGCGGACGAGCGCGCCGCCGCCATGCGGGACGGTGCCTCGCTGCACACCTGGGCGGTGCGCCACTTCCTCGAGAGCGGGCTGGTCAGCCCCGGAATCGACAGGGACACGCTCGACGCCCTGCTCCCCCCGCACCAGGACCTCTACCAGCAGCGCATGACGTTCCCGTTCGAGCTCACAAGGACGATGGACGTGCCGGACGCCCTCGTCACGATGGCCGACGCGGTGCTCAGCGGCGAACTGCCGCCCGGCTCGTCCCGCAGGCTCCAGGTCATGGCCGAGTGGATGGAGAGGTACGGCGACCGGGGCGCCGACGCGCTCAGCCGGCTCACCCCGGCCCACATCACGGCCCTGTACCTCTACAGCTCGTACGACTACCGGCTGATGAAGGCGGTGCTCAACGGCGAACGGCTGGGCCAGGGCCTCAGCCGCCATCTGGTGCGCTTCCACGCCTGGCGTTACCTCCTCGAGTCGGCGCGCGAGGAGGAGCTGGAGATGCCGCCGCTCACCCTGGTCAGCCAGCCCGAGTTCACGGATCTGTACGAGGAACTGTCCGAACTGCCCGATCTCGACACGCCGAGCCCGGAGCTGGCCCGGCTGCGGCGCCGCGTGGACATGATGGGCGACCGGCTGCACGACGAGCTGAAGCTGCACATCGACATGGCCATCGAGGCGCTGGAGATCCTGCCGTCCGTCGGGCGGACCGTCTGGTGGGGCGAGCGGGGGGCGCCCGGGCCCCTGGACGCGCCGGCCGAGAACGGTCCCGTGTACGGCGCCGGGACGATCGACGTACCGTTCTTCCGCAGCACGTCGCTGAAGATCGAGGAGGCGACCGACTTCGCCCTGGGCGACAAGGCCGTTCCCGCGCGTACGCACCGCAAGCTGATCGAGGTCAGGAACTCGACGGCGCGTGACGGCACGCCCTTCCTCAAGCATCTGTCGGAAGGCGAGGCGCTGTATCCGCCGGGCATGAGGTTCGACGTCGTCAGCCGGCGGCTCGTCGAAACCCGCCTGCGCCCTCCGATGCTGAGCGAGGTGGCCGAGGAGGCGACTCCGCTGCCCGACGGCCTCCCCACGGCGTCCCAGGCCGACCCGCTGCCCTACACCCCGGCCGCGTTCGAGGACTCGGTGGATGCCCTGTTCGACCTCGATCGCTCCGACTCCGACCTGTCCGATGCCGACGCCTCGGACAGCGACGGGTACTCCGACGCCGGTTCGGACGCCGATTCCCGCCTCGGTGACGACGACCGCTTCGACGCACCGGTCGGCGCGTATCCGAGGTCCGATTACTGGAACACCCCGTGGGCAGGCCACGAGACCGCGCCCTCCGCGGAAGCGATCGCCGTCCAGGAGATCCGTGAGGACGGCCGGACGGTCGGGAAGGCGTCCTTCACCCGGCGCGACTGGGCGCTGCGCGAGCCCTTCTACGGCCACCTGCCCAAGGCCACGCACTACACCGAGTGGAGCCGCGGCCCCGCCGGGGAACACGTGGCCGTGCGGCGTCCGCTGCCCGCCACGGGAGAATCCGGCACGTTCTTCTGGACGTCCCACGGCCGGGAGGGCGGCTACGCCGTCGCCGGTCGGAACGACATGCCCGTCGGCGCGGACAGCGAGATGGTGGGGCACGTCCTGGGCCAGGACCTGCCCGCGGCGGGCTTCACCAGCATCACGATCCTCGCCTGCGACACCGAGACCCGCCCCGCCACCGGACCCCGCGCCGCCACCGAGGCCGCCACCGCGCCCCAGGGACAGGACGACAGCCTGCGGCGCGCCGTCGAACGGGCCCAGGGAATCGCCGACTTCACCGGCCTGGACGTGTATCTCAACACCGGCCGGACGGCGGTCACGCCCGGTGAGGACGAGGAGGGTGGTCCGACGGCCGAGATCCAGCTCCTGGAGTCCGCCGACGGGGGCGCCACGGGCTGGCTGCGCGTCCGCCCGCGGTTCCGGGCCGGCACGGACCGGAGCCTGGCCGAGCCCGCCCCCTCCCTCGTGGCGGCGGGACCGCCCGCGCGTACCGGCCCGCCCTGGTCGGTGCCCGGATGGCGGGTCGCCGGTTCGCCCGACGCCGTACGCTTCGCCCCGCTGTACCGGGAACGGGAGTGGCGACAACTCAGCTTCCAGTTCGAGCAGACCCTGGCGCGGAAGCTGGCCACCGACCCGGAGGCCGTCCAGGGCGTCATGAGGGCCGTCGCCCGGCTCCACCACGTACTGGCGCAGCGGCACGGCGCGTCCGCCGCGGACGCCGCCTTCTTCCAGGGGCCGCAGGCCGAGCGGTGGCTGGGGCAGCCGGACGCGGTGCGCCGGTTCCTGGCGTCCGGGCCGTCCGCGCTCGACCTGATGCGGGCGTTCGCCCACGCGGCGTACGGCGGCCAGGGCCCCGTCACCCTGCGGCACACCCTGCCCGGCTGGCTCCGCTCGCCGCGCGCGCCCAGGCCGCGGGGTCCCCGGCAGGGGGCGTACCGGACCGCGCACGACACACGTGGGTTCCGCCACGTCGGCGGGACGGTGGGCCCGGCCCTGTGGCTGTTGCAGGCGTACGGGGCGATCGGGGCGAGCAGGTCCGAGCTGATGGCCTTCCGCAAGGCGCTGCTGTCCTGGTCGATCCTGACGGACACCCATTCCCTGCACGAGGTGCTGCGCGTCTCGCACCTGGCGGGCCTGGGAACCGAGGCGGAGCGCGCCGCGGTCGCCCGCGACGGTGCGCGGCTGCACCAGTGGGCCGGGCCCGCCTTCGGCATCGGCCCGACCCTGCCGCACCACCACGTCTACGACAACAGGACGCGCTTCGTCTCCAGGTACGACCTCGCCGTCCCCCAGGACATCGGCGCGGCGCTGAGTGCGGCACTGACCGGAGCCTCGCTGGACGACGAGTCCCAGCAGGAACGGGTCGAGGCGGCCACCGCGTGGCTGCGGCGGTTCGAGGACCGCGGCGTGGCGGCTCTGCGCGCCCTGAGCCCCGGCCATCTGACCGCGCTGTTCCTCTACACCGGCGAGGACCACGCGCTCTTCAAGACCTATGTCACCGGTGGCCGCTTCGGTGAGGCCGTCGGCCGCTGGATGATCAGGCAGCAGGTGTGGCGGTACGCGCGGGAGGACGCCACGAACGACGACACGCTCCTGCCGGAGCTGTTGATCGCCGACCAGGACCTCCTCGACGCGATCGACGCGTTGCGGAACCTGGGCCCGGGGGCGACCGGCCCGGCCGTCGCCGAGGTGCGCCGCCAGGTGTACCGGGTCGCCGACGGGGTGTACGACGACCTGGCCGCGCACGTCGGCATGGCTGCCGAGGCACTGGAGATCCTGCCGCCGCTGAACGGACAGGTGTGGTGGGGCGGCTGGCTGCCGGGACGTCTGGACGAGTTCCCGGGGAACTCGCCGCTCCTCACCGCGGACACGCTGTACATGCCGCGGTTCCGCAGCACCACCGAGGACCCGGCGACGGCTATCGGCTACACGCGGGGCGACGCCGGTGAGATCGGCGACGCTCAGGACCGGCACCCGATGCGGGGGTTCGTGGACCACTCCACCGCACGTGTGGTGACGCCGTTCTCGGCGTGGCTCGAAGAGGACGAGGTGCTCTACGCGCCGGGCATGGCCCTGAACGTGGTCGTCCGCGAGATCGAGACGGAGCCCAACACCGGGCGGCCGTTCGCCGACTACGAGTTCCGGGAGGCGCCCGCCTACCCGCATCCGGCCTACCACAACGCCGAGGGCGAGCCGCAGCCGCGGATCGTGAAACTCACCGACGCCAACGACGACGCCAACGCCAGCGCCAGCGACGACGCGGACACGGATCCGGCACCGGCGAACGACGAGAACACCGTCGTGGCCCCGCAGGTTCCCGCGCCCGTCGACGGCTACCGGCGCACCGGCCCGTACGCCGCCGAGCTCGACGGCACCGTCTTCGCCCTCCACGAGTCGCCGGGTGAGGGCGACCGGAGCGTCGACACCCTGCTGTTCGCCCTCCGGTACGTGGCGGCCGACGCCCTGGGACAGGCGGGCATCGAGACGGCCGACGACTTCCGCGGCTGGCTGGACGGTTCCCTCACCGACGACGACGTGTCCGACGTGCCGGTGGAGCCGCTCGACGCGAGCCGGAACATTCCGCTGCGGCTCCTGGACAGGATCGGGGTACGGCTCGGGACCGCCCAGCGCACGGAGGCGATGCTTCTCGGCGACCGGTTCCCGGCCTCGCGGGTCTCCCTGAGCCCGGCCCAGCATCTCCGGTTGCTGATCGCCGACTCCTCCTATGGGGCCGAGGGCGGGACCGTGCCGATGGCACCGCTCGTGGCGGCGGTGGTACGCGGGCTCGGTGTGACGGTGGCCGTGGCGGACCCGGCCGGCGAGGTGACGTTCCACGGTGACCGCTCGCGGAGCGCACCGACCGCCCTCCTGGTCCAGGACGGGGACCGCCACCTCGCCGGACTTCCGGACGGGCCGGGCGACACCACCGCCGCGAGCGAGGAGCGGCTGCGCCGGGTGGCGGACGCCCTGTCCTCCGCGCCGGTGTCCGTCCTGCGCACGGCGACGGCCCGGCAGGCGCCGGGGTGGGGCCGGGCCCGCATCCGCTACATGGAGGAGGCCGTGCGCTTCGAGGAGCGGCTGGGCCGGTATCTCGGCGGCCACGAAGAGGCCAACGCCCAGCTCGGCGTGATGGTGCGCGAGCTGTGGGAGCGGGCCGTGCGGGCGGGCCGCTGGCCGGAACTGGGCTCGGACGACCGCACCGTCGACGGCGCCGTGGGCACCGACCGGGACCGGCTCCTGGCGGTGGTGGAGTCGGGCAACCTGCGGGAACGCATGGGCATGCTGTGGATCGGCGGCCAGTCATCGGACCGGCGGGGCGGCCTGATCTCCGACCTGCTCGGCAGCCCCGACCCCATGCCCGAGGTGATCACCGCCGAGTACGTGGCGTCGAGGCCGCAGGCGCGAGAGATGACGGCCTACGAGGAGCTGACCGGGCGGCCGGACAGGACGCCCGAGGAGCAGGCGCGCATGGCCGAGGCCGAACGGACGCTGCGGACGCCGGTGCGCCCCGAGGACCTGTCGCCGCCGCTGAGCGAGGCCGAGCGGGCCCTGATGCCGGACGACGGCGTCCCGTGGATCCCGGGAACGAACCGCTTCGCCATCGCCATGGACACCCGTCCGCAGTCCGAGGCCGAGCTGAACGGCGGCCTGGTCCTGGCCGGCACCTCGGGCTCGTCCCACCGGCTGATGTCGCAGGCCGCGAAGATGCGCGACGCGTGGGGCCTTGACATCGACCTGGGTCTGGTGCGCCTCGCGCTGATGGCCGAGATGCTGCAAGCGAGGCACCACTCCCTGGACGAGATCATGCGGGGCTCCCAGCTGGTCCTCGACCGGCTGAGGCAGAGCGGTGAGGCGGTGCCGGCCGACCTCGACTACGTCGGCAACTGGGGCCGTTACCGGAATATCGCCCCGCTGACCGAGGCGGAGCTGCGGGAGCACGTGGCCGTCGACGGCAAGTTCCCCGACGAGCACGCGGCGGAGACGGCGGGTTGGCCGGCCGGCGGGGAGCGGGACGAACCGGCCGGCCCGGCCGATCCAGCGGTGGCCGAGTGGTCGGCGGATCACCGGGACGTCCTGGAGGATGTCCTGGACGCGCTGAGGGCCCTGGGTCCGCTGGATACACCGGGCTTGGACGGTCTGCCCGCCTCGGACGACGGTGTCCTGACGGCCGACCGGCTGGAGCGCCTGGTCGACGCCTGGTTCCGTGCGCGGGGCCTGGACCCGTCCGGTTCCCTGGCCGACAAACTCCGCCACATACTGAACGACCGTGCGTAACATCCCAGCGAGGAACTCATGAACGACAACACCGCCGCCGGGGCCGGGGCCGCCAACGACGCCATGCCGCCGATTCCCGACGACATCAAGGAAGCCGCCCGGCTCGCTCCCGACCACTGGCTGGGCATGGTCGACCCCGCGTGGTCGGGGGAGGGCGAACCGCCCGACTGGGCGGTGGTGGGCCAGTGGAGGTCCGGCCTGGACGGCGACATCGAGGAGTGGCGCCCCAACGAGGAGTACCGCCCCTCGCCCCAGGCACTCGGCTGGTCCGCGCCGACCGATCCGGTGGACGAGGCGGTCCAGCTCGCCGCCACCGGCTACGGCTCGGGTGAGGCGGTGCCGCGGACGCTGGCCGTGGCGGAGGTCGCCGTCCTGCTGGGCCCCGGCGGCGTCCCGTTGTCGGCCACCTCACCCGACGGGGCCTGGGTGGTGCCCGTCTTCACCTCCCCCACGTACCTGCACGCGGCCGGGCGCTTCGGCTACGAACTGATGCCGGTTCCCGAGGTGGTGGACCAGATACCGGCGGGCCACGTGCTGTACCTCAACCCCTCCGGACCGGTCGGCATGACCGTGGAGACCGACGCCCTGCGCCGGGCGCTCGAAGCGGCGGCCCAGGAAGCCGCGGAGACGCCGGACGGGGAGGAAACCGAGGGCCGGTCGGCCCCCGCGCCCTCCTCGGCGGCCGGCGGCGCGGAGGTGCCGAAGCGCCCGGCCGGCGAGACCCCCGCCGGTGCCCGCGCCGGGGGACGGGCCGGCCAGGAGTCGCCCCCCGGCCCCGGCGACCGACCGTGACGTACCGCACACCGCGTTCCGCGTACCGCACATCGCACACCGCATCCCGATGGAGTTGCCTCCCATGACGAGCCTTTCCGGTACTCCGGACCACGAGCCTGAGAACACCGCCGAGGCGGACACCGCGGACGGGCCCGTCGGCGCGGGCCCGGACGACCCGCCCCCGGCCCTCACGGGCGGTCCCGTCCAGGGCGGTCCGTCCGCCGTGCTGAAGGGCCGGCCGGGGTTCCGGGAGCCGCCCGAGGACTACGTCAAGGCCGCCAAGGCGGCCCCCAACCACTGGCTGTCCGTGATCGACCGGCACTGGAACGGTGACGAGGGCGAACCCACTCCCTCCTGGGCGAGCCTCGGGCGCTGGCGCAGCGACGAGAACGGGGAGATCGTCGAGTGGGAGGTGAACACCGACTACCGTCCCTCGCCCGACGCGCACGGCTGGGCCCCGCCGGTCAGCCCGGTGGACGCCGCCGTGCAGCTGGTCGCCACCGGATACGCCTCGGAGGATGTGTTCGCCCTGATGCTCGCCGACGCCGAGGTGGCCGTGTGTCTCGACGAGGACGGCGGCCTGGCGGTGACGGACGCGGAGGACGGTACCGAGGCCGTGCCCGTCTTCTCGCCGTCGCCGGAGCTGGAGGACGACAAACTGCCTCCGCACGAGGTGATGTCCGTACCCGCTCTCCTGGACCGGTTGCCGGAAGGGAAGGAGGTGCTGTTCCTCAGCTCCTCCGCCCCGGTGGGACAGCTCGTCACGGCGGGCTCGCTGCGGGAGGCCAAGTCCGACCTTGAGCGGTACGAGGCGGAGGAGGCCGCCGACGTGTGGTCGACTCCTCCCGCACCGTCCGGCGGCTCGCCCGAGGGCTTCGCGGATGTGCCGGACCTCGGGTCGGTCGAGGGATGGCCCGACTTCCCCACGGACGCGCAGTGGCCGACGGACGAGAACGCGGAGGACGGGCCGGGCAGCGACGACGGGCCGGCCGGGAGGCCGGAGCGGCCCGGGCCCGGAGTGGCGGGAGAGAACTGATACGCGGGTGGCCCCGGCGGAGACCGCCGGGGCCACCGACGGACCGGAGCGGGACGGCGAGCGCGGCCACCGAACTCGTATCCGGGACCCTACGGTTGATCTTTGGACGGTATCCTCGGGCGGTACTCCAAGGTGGTCTCCTGCCCGTAACCGATGGCGGTCTCACGCGTGTTCGGCGATTCCGTTCTCTGCCCGCGCGGTGGAACGCGGAGGTGACGGGCGGCGCCTTCCTCGAAGCACGACACCTCTCGTGGCCTGCGAACGGGGCGTCAGGAGCGCGCTGGTGGAAGCGGCCGGGAACAGAGTCGTTCTCGGACCGGGCCACGACTTCCCGTCGTGTCACACGACGTTCACGTTCCACACCCCGCCCCGTCATGGAAGGGAACCCCGACATAGCGTTCTGCGCCACCAGACTGTTAACTGGTGAGGGTGAGTTCGAAGGGATGGACCGTGTCTTCTGTTTCTGGAGTGCCCGTCGGTGAGTGAGTACGACGACAGGGCCGTCCCGGAGAAAGCTGTTCTGCCCGAACCAGAGCCCGAGCCCCAACCAGAGTCTCTCCCCGATGCCGAAGACGCCGGGGTGATACCGGTGTTCGGGCAGATCGCCACCGAGTCCGCCGCCGTCGGGTCCGCCGCCACCGCCGGGCCGACGGCCGTGGCCGACGAGGGCGGGAGCGACGAGGACCGGACCGACGGGGTGGACGGCCCGGCCGCGTCCCTGCCCGAACCGCCCCCGGAAGTGGTCGAGGCCGCCCGGGGCCTGCCCGACCGGTGGCTGAGCGTTCCCGATCCCGCGTGGTCGGGCGAGGGCGCGCCGCCCGCCTGGGCGATCCCCGGCCGGTGGCGTACGGACTCCACGGGCGCGGTCGTGGCGTGGGAGGACAACGAGGAGTACCGCCCCTCCCCGGACGCGCTCGGCTGGCCCAGGGCCACCGACCCGGTCGAGTCCGCGATCCAGCGCGCCGTGACCGGCTACGGCCCCGCCGGGGAGGTCCTCCGTACACTGGCCGCCGCGAAGGTCGCGGTGCTCGTCGGCCCCGACGGCGGGCCGGTGGCCGTGCGGTCGGCGCAGGGCGAGCCGGTGGTCCCCGTCTTCACCAGTCCCGCGTACTACCGCGTCGTCGGGACGTTCGCCGCCCGGCTGGTGCCGGTGCCCGACGTGGTCGAGGGGCTGCCCGAGGGGCACTCTCTCTACGTCAACCCGACCGGACCGGCGGGGATGGTCATGGAGACCGAGGCGCTGGCCGAGGAGATCGCGGCCCAGGAGCGCGGCGAGGCCCGCCCGGTGAGCGTGGACGCGACGGGAGAGCCGAGGACTCCGCGCATCCACGCGGTACGGGTGGCGGATCCGGCGGTCCGGGCGACGGACGACAAGGCGGGCGCGGGCACGGCGGCTGCCGCCGGCCCGACGAGGGCCGCGGGCACGGACACCGCGACGGCTGACGCGGAAGACGGTGCGGGCCGGTCCGACGCGTCCGACGCGTCCGACGCGTCCGGCGTGCCCGACGTGTCGGACGTGCCTGACGCACCGGCCGCCCCCGAGGCGGGCAAGGCCCCGGTCGGCAGGAGGCCCAAGGAGTGACACCCTGGGGTGGTCCCTTCGCGCGGCGCCGCGGCGATCGTTCCGCGGCTGTCGCCAAGCACCTGCGGGACGACGGTGTGCCCTCGGCCGGTGGAGCACCGGCCGAAAAGGAGACGCCGGACGCGCCGGAAGGACTCCTGGTCGAGGACCATGACGGCCTGCTGTTGCTCCGAACTCCCTCGGACGACACGCTCACCCCCGCCGACGTCGCCGACCTGGCGCGCAGCATGCGTAACGACGACGGGACCGTGACCGTCATCGCGGGCGCCGAGGGGGTGGAGGCCGCCTCCTTCTGGCCGAGGCTGAGCGAACTGCTGGACTCACTGAGCGAGTCGGGCACCGAGACCGTTCGGCTGGTCATGGCCGGTGCTGGGCACGACGTCAAGGACCGGCCCGCCACGGCGCGCCGGATCGCCGACGCCTGGGGGTTCGAGGTGAAGGCCCCGGACGGGCCGCCCCTCGTCGTACCGGGCGGCTCGCTCTTCGTCCCGCCCGCACCGGAGGGCGGCGGGAAGCCATCGGCGGGCGGCTGGTGGCGGTTCGCCCCGGGCGCGAACCCGGAACCCCTGGGCCCGCGCAGCCCGGGGCCGTCCTGGCAGCCCGCGTTGCGCGGCGTGCCGTCGGGAACGGCCGGCGGCAGCGTGGTGCAACAGATCCCGGCCGGGCTGCTGGTACGCCCCGCCGAGGCCACTCAGGCCCAGCCCGGCGACCTCTACCACGCCGTGCCGGTCGATCCCCGGCGCCCGGCCGTGGTCATCGGCGTCCCCTACGGCGAGGACGTGTCGGCCGAGGAGGTCGCCGAGGTGCTCGCGGCCCTGCCGGAGGAGGTCAGGTCCGGCGTACGGCTCGCGCCCGGCGGGCGGCGTGACGTGCTGCCGCTGGCGCAGTCGGTGTCCGACCGTCTGGACGCCGACGTGGAGGTGATGACCGGTCTGCCGCTCGTCGCGGCGAGCGGTCCGCTGGGGTCGTACACCGTGCGGTCGGTGCTGGCCGCACCGGACGGCACGCCGAAGTGGATACCGTTCGTGGACGCCGTCGTGTGCCGGCCGCCGGACGGGGAAGGCCGTGCCCGGCCGCCCCGGCTCCTGCGCTGGACCCCGCCGCTGCCGGGCCCCGCGCGCCCGGAGGAGGGCGTGGTCGGCCTGACCGATCGCTGGCAGGTCACGGTCACCAGGGCGGGCCTGTGGCTCGGTCCTCGGAACGGCCCGAGGCTGTCCCTCACGGCACGTCAGGTGGACGCGTCCGGCCCGGTGATCGAGCTGGGCATACCGGGCGAACTCATGGACGCGTCCCTGTGGCCGGTCCTGGCGAACCTGCTGGGAGCCCTGACACCGGCCCTGCGCGAGCGCGCGACGCTGCATGTGCACGGCGTGTCCCAGGACGGCGGGCGCGAACTGCGCCGACTGGCCGCCCATTACCGCCTGCGCACCCTCCGCTACGCTGCTCCCGCCCCGGCACCGGCCCGTCCGAGGCCGACGGCTCAGACCCTGGGCCCGGCCCAGCCCCAGGTCCAGGTCCGGCCCGGCCAGGCCGCCACGGCCGGGGCGCCGCCCGCGCCCGCACCTGGGCCCGCGCACGGACCGATGTCGCCGTTACCGTCGGCGGTGCCGGTGTCGACCGAGGGAAACCGGCCGACGACGGCGCCCGTACAGGGGACCGGACGGCCGGAGCGGGCCGCTGCGGCGGAGGCCGGCTCGGCCGGGGCCGTGGCACCGGCGGGACGCCCGGGGGCGCGTACGGGCCCGGAACCTGGTCAGGGACCACAGACGGGGTCGGCGCAGCCGGGGACGCTGCGGCCGGGGCAGCCGGACCTGCCGTCGCGGCCGCTGCCGCCGGGCCGGACCGCCGGGTCCGGGCCCGACCGGCCGGCGGAAGGCGCCGGGCGGACCGTACGGGCCGAACGCGCCCGGCAGCTCAGGGAAGCCATGGACGCGGCGGCGAGCGCGAACAGGACGATGGATGGACGCGCCGAACGCGCCCGGCAGGTGAGGGAGGCCATGGCCGCGGGCGGGGCGGCGGAGACGAACGCGAGCGTCGGGGCGCCCGTACGGACCCCCGGCGCGGGCACGGCCGGAGCCCCCGGAGCCCCCGGAGCCCCCGGAGGTACCGGGGCACTTGGGGTGCCCGGCACGCCGAGTACGCCTGAGCAGCCCGGGGCGCCCTCGGACCCCGGCGGACAGCCCGAGCCGGACGACTGGTCCGACGACCCCGTACCGAGCGGGTCGCTGGGACGCCCCAGGAGGCCGGGCGCGGCCGGGGAACCGGCGACCGGCACTGCGGGAAGCCCCCCCGTCCCGGCACCGGTCGAACAGCGGGAACCCGCCGGGCCCCACGGAGCGCCGCAGCGTGCTGAGGAGAAGGACGCCCGGACGCCGGCTCCGGACGCCGGGCGGAGCGAGGCCCCCCCGCGGGCCGACGGCGCGAAGACGGCCGACGGCGTTGGCACGGGCCACGACCCGATGCGGCCCGGCGGTCCGGTGCGGGTCGGCGGTCCGGAACGCCTTGATGGTTCTGCCCGGGCAGAGGTCCCCACGAGGGATGACGGCTCCGATGCGGCCGGTGCCCCCGCGCAAGCCGGTGACGCGGTGCGAAGCGGCGCTTCCGTGCGCTCGGGGGGCACCGAGGCGGCCGACGAGCCGGGACCGAACGGAGAGCCGTCCCGCGCCCCGCACCCCGGGGCGCACGAGGGAGGCGTAGAGCACGATCGGCCCGAACCGTCCGGTCCGGTCGACGCACAAGGAAACGGGCACGACGGACGAGACGGTCGCGATGCCCAGGCCGACCTCCCGGGGGCGGCCGGTCCTGACACCGCCGGTCCTGACGCCTCCGGCCCCGCCGGGGGCGAGACCGAGGCCCCGGACCGGCCCGACGACGTGTCCGCGCCGGAATCGGTGCGCGCGGAATCCGGCACGCCGGCCGATCCGGCGCCCGCCACGCCCCCCGCGTCTCCGGGGGCCATGGCGTCCCGCGACATGACGGCCGGGAGGCCGGCCGACGGCCCGGACGGTCCTTCCACCGCCGGACCGGCACCCGCGCCGGACGACCGGGGCCGCGGCCACGGGACCGTACGCCCCGGCCCGTCGGACGCGTCGGCGGAACCGGGCGGTGCGAGGACGGTACGGGACGAAGCGGGTGCGGGCGAGGCGGCGCAGACCTCCAACGCCTCGGAGGCCCCTGGCACACCGGGGGCCCCTGACGCGCCGGGCGCACCCGAGGCCTCGGACGCCGGAATCGTCGCCCACACCGAGGCCGATGCCGACGACGCCGATGCCCCCCAGGACCCCCTGTCCCCCGTCCCGTTGGACCCCGGCCACCGCAGCAGCGAAGTGGAACGGACCGCCTTCCGCGCGCTCGCGGAGGGTATGTGGGACCGGCACGGAGCTGCCGTCGCCCGCTCCCTCGCCCGGATGCCCGCGCTGCGCGGCAGGGAACAGGAGGCGGCCCGCGCCGATCTGATCGCACTGCGCATGTATCTGCACACCTCCGAGGGCCCGTTGAGCCACGGCGCGGTGACTCGCGCCCTGCGCGACTACGATCCCGGCATGCTGCCGTACGGAGCCTGCGTGGCCTCGGCGCTGAACCGGCTGCCGTCCTACCGGGGCGCTGTGCTGCGCGGCACGGGCAGTGACCCCACCGCCGACGGCTCCGGCGTCCCCGCCCTGCCCCGTCGCGGGACGTTGCTGCGCGATGCGGCCCTGCTGAGCACCACGCCGCTCGATCCCACTCGTACGGCCATGGTGCCGGGCGGGAGCTATGTCATCTGGTCGGTGACCGGCCGTCGCGTACGGCAGTTGTCCGACCACAGCCGTGGGCCCGAGGAGGTGGTGTTCGCCCCGGGGACCCTCTTCCGGGTGCTGGACGTCCGCCGCGACGGACCGTCCGTACAGATTTTTCTGCGTGAACTGACCGGTCCCGCCGCGGCGGTCACGCCCGATCCCGAAGCGGATCGGGCCGTGCTCGCCCGGTTGGACGATGTCGTGCGCGGGCGCTCGACGGCACCGGAGGGCACCGGCCACTGGCCGGAGCGCTGCGTCGGCGCCGTGGGCGCCGGGCCGTGACGCGACACCGAACCCAGACATGAGTAGGGAAGTTGCATGGCACCTCAGCATGATCCTTCCAACCGCATACCGCCGCGCTCCGGCACGTCCGCCGACGCAGGCGTCTCCGGGAAGCCCGGAAGCTCGCCGGTGTCGGTCCGCAGGGCGGTGACGATGCGGGGACCGGCCGGGGACCCGGGCGGTGCTCTGGCCCCCGGCGGCGCTCTGACGCCGGGCGCCGGACAGCGGGGCCGTACGAACGCGTCGCCCGCCGCGGCCACCCCGGACACGCATGCCCGTACGGAGCGCAACGGACCGACGAGCAACGGGCCGGACAACAAGGGTCCCGAGCACGACGACCCGGAGAACAAGGGCCCGGAGAACAAGGGCCCGGAGAACAAGGGCCCGGAGAACAAGGGCCCGGAGAACAAGGACGCCCGGAAGAAGGCCACGGAGCGTACGGACGCCGACGGGGCCACCGGCGCCGCGAGAGGCATCGGCGCCCCGAAGCCGTCGGCGGCCACCCCGGCCGGGACCAAGGCGGCGGACAGGGCGGCGACCCAGGCGGCGGTCCAGGCGGCGGCCAAGGGCAGTGCCGAACCGGCGGCGTCCGCGCCCGACTCCTCGGCGTCCTCCGCGTCCGCGCCCGACTCCTCGGCGTCCTCCGCGTCCGCGTCCTCCGCGTCTGCTTCCTCCGCGTCCTCCTCGGCTCCGACCACCGTGCTGGCGACCGTCAGCAGCGCCGGGGGCCCGGCGCCGGACGCCGTCGCGGCGGCAGCGGCGGGCAGCGGTGGCGCGGGCACGAGCTCGCGCGCGGGCGACGAGCCGCCCGGCAGCCGCCCCAAGAAGCCGATGCTGGCGGCGGCGGCGATCGTCGGCGCGATACTGATCGCGGTCCCGTTCCTGGTGGCCGGGCAGGACGAGCGCGAGCCCGAACGGACCCGCGCGCAGAACGCGGCCGACACGGTGCTGGGCACCGAGCGCTCCGCCGTTCCGGACGCCTACACGAGCGAGTCACCGACTCCCTCCCCCAAGCCGAGCAAGGAGAAGAAGGAGAAGCGGCCCGCGCCGGTGGTCCACAAGCAGACGCTCGCGCCGTCGCCGAGCGCCTCCAAGAAGCCCAAGGACAAGCCCAAGCCGAAGGCCAAGGAGCTGACCGCGGCCGAGAAGCTCCGCCAGTGGGCCAACGGCCGCTCCGGCGTGCAGAACACCGTGATCAAGAACGCGGCGACCGGTCAGTGCATCGACATCGGGGGCTACAACAAGGGCAAGATCAACGATCCGGTCAACCAGTACCCGTGCAACGACACGACCGGCGACAACCAGCTGTGGAACCTGGACATCGTGGACAAGAACGGTGGCCCCCAGAACGCCCCCCTCTTCCTGATCCGCAACAACAAGGACGGGCTGTGCCTGGACCTGGGCTACTACAACGCGAGGTCGGCGGGGACGAAGGTCAGCGAGTTCCACTGCAACGCGACCGGCGACAACCAGCTCTGGTGGCTCGACCCCCGCGGGGACGGGAGCAACTGGATCCGTAACGCCGTCAGCAACGACCTGTGCCTGCGCCCGACCGACGGAGCCTCGGCAGGCAACGACGCGCGGCTCGAAATCGCCATGTGCGGGTTCGGTGACCGCTGGATCGTCTGAGGACGGACCCGCTCCGGCGGACCCGACGTCCCCGTTTCCGAGGAGTACTCAGCTACTCCTCGGAAACGGGGACGTTCTCTTTCCCAGCCCTCCCGGCCGCTCTCGTAGCGTTCCGCAGGGCACGGCGGGGACGGCAGCGCGCCGTGCGATCCACCTCAACCGCGAGGGGCCCCGGGCATGTTCCGTCGGCGTGGCGGTCATCCCCGTACGGAAGCCGAAGCGACGGCGACGGCGATGGCGACAGCCGGACGCGCGGACACGGACATACGCACGGGCGTGGACATAGGCACGGACGCACGGGGCGGTGAGCGCCGCTTCCGGCTCCCGACCCGCCGGCAGGCCCGGCGTGATCGACCCCGGCGTGATCGGCCCCGACGCGAAGGTGACCCGGCTGCCGGCCGCCCGCTCGGCCCGTACGCATCGCAAGGCTGGGCCGCCGTGTTCGCCGCGCCGGCACTCACCTCCCTCCTGCTCGGCTCGTTCGGGCTGGCCCTCGGTTCCGGTGCGCTCGGGCACGCGCGTGTCGTACGCCGCTGTACGCATCCCGGACGCGGCCTCGACGTCGTACGGAGCGTTACCGGGGTCGAGGCGTCCGCCGCCGACCGGGTCTTCCAGGTGGTGTAGGCGGGGCGGCCGCGGCCGGACGGCCATGGCCCGCCGCCCGGCTCGCGCCTTACGCGCTCCGGGACGGAGGCGTGCCGCGCTTCCGGGGCGGCTCGTCTACGACGCCATCCAGGTCGAGCAGGTCGACTGGACGTCGTTCGACATCGTGACGTACGAGCTGATCCGCCTGCGTCGAGGTCGCCGACCGGTTCCGAGACGGTGCGCGAACTGGCCCGGGGGCCGCAGCCGTTCGCCATCACCGGGTTCGGCACCGCGGCCTGCCGGGGCGCGGGAGACCGGGGCGGGCGGGTGCTCGTTGGGTCGAGCGCGATCCGCACACTCGGGCGCCGGTACGGCTCAACGGTGCGTACGAGCGGGACGAGGCGGGCCAGGCCGTTTGCGGGGCGGTGGCGCGGAGCGGCCGGAGGCGATGGGCTTACCGGGGCGGTCGCCTGCGGGGGGCGGACGGCGGGCCGGAGGGATCAGAGAACGCCGCGCAGATCGACCAGCGATCCGTTCTCCGTCAGGTGGTCGCGGTGGCGGCCTTCGGCGAACAGTTCGCGGAGGTACATACCGGGGTAGTCCAGGACCCAGGCGGCGGAAGCCGTGGAGCCAGGCGATGGTGCGCTCGACGACGTGGCGGTAAATGCCCAGGCCGGTGCCGTGGGGTTCGCCCCGCTTGGCGATCACGGGCCGGATCCCGCGTTGCCAGAGCCGGCGACGGTAGATGTCGTGGTCGTAGCCGCGATCGGCCAGCAGGGCATGCCCGAGCTGAAACCGAGCTCCTGGGGCAGGTACTCCCACTGGATGCCGGTGTGCAGGACGAAGAGGATGCCGCACAGGGCCTGCCGGTCCGGCACCCGCGGTCTGCCTTCGACCTTCTTCGGCCCCGGCACGGGCAGCAACGGTTCGATCAGCGACCACAGTTCATCCGACACGATCCACGGCCGCGACTCACGCTTTCCCATACCCAGACCTACGGACAGAACGGCCGACAGACTCATGATCGACAGCTTTTGTCAGAGCCAGTAAGACGGACCGAGGCGACGCGCAGGCCGCTGCACGTGCGGTGCTCAGCGGTCGTGCGTACTCGCCGGTGAAGTCGGGCTGCGGTCCCGCCGAGATCGCGCGGATGTATCTCATGGCCAGAGACTCTGCGGTGAAGGCGCAACGCCAGGTGGCGAACCAGCTCAAGGCGATCCTGGTAACCGCCGACCCGGCCCTGCGTGAAGAGCTGGCCATGTTGTCCCGCCGTGCGCGGGTCGGTGCCTGCCTGGAACTGAACGAGGGCGACGACGACACGGAGCCGGTAGTCCGGGCGACACGTTGCCCCTTACGTGTGCTGGCCGAGCGCATCGAGCAGCTGCGGGCACAGGCCCGCATGCTGGAGGGCCGACTCTCGGACCTGGTCAGGCAGCATCACCCCCAATTGATCGACGCGGTGGGCATCGGACCGCACAGCGCGGCTGTGTTGCTAACCGCCGTGGGTGACAACCGCGAGCGCCTGCGCGGGGAGGCGTCGTTTGCCGCGTTGTGCGGAGCGAGCCCGGTGGGTACTCGTCCGGGAACCGTCAACATCGTCGGCTCAACCGCGGCGGAAACCGGTGTCGGCGGAGCTGTCCGTCACGGTCGGCCCGGCGGCGCCGAAGGGGAGCGGCGGAACGCCCAGCCCATGCCGTAGCCGGTTCGCCAGGTCGATGCCGGAGACCGCGTCCTGCCCGTGTAGGGCGAGGTGTTCCGCGACCTGCCGTACCGCGTCGCGGAACGCCGCGCCCGCGTACCGCGAGTCCACGAGGACGGGGTGGAGTCGCAGGGGCAGGACGAGCGACACCGCCCGCCACCACACCTCGTCCGGGTCGGTGTCCGCCGGCACTCCGGAAGCCCGGGCCGTGGCGAGTGCGAAGTCGTCGTGGGCTGAGCGCCAGGTACGGCGTGAGGCATATGCCGCGATGGAGTCGAGTGTGTCGTCCCAGGGGCCGGGCCGGACCATCAGCAGTCGTACGTGGTCGGCGGGGTCGAGCCGGCTGTCCCGTACGGGGAGGGAACCGTTGAGGGTGGCCTGGAGCGCGGGCCCCTCGCGCAACGCGACCTCGGCGGCGTTCAGTTGGGCCGTGGTGATGGTGTCGTCGGGCGCGAGGCGCGGCGGGTCGTCGGGCAGGTCGTCCGCTGAGACCAAGGCGGCGGTGAGCCCTCGTTCGGCGTCCGTACGGTCAACACGCGGGACGATCGCCGCCACCGCGGCGTCGGCGGCACCGGCGTCGAGATCGCGCAGCCGGTCCAGGGCGTCGTCGAGCCGCCGCTGCGCCTGCCCGGCCTCTTCCCGTGCGTCGTGGAGCAGCAGGACGTCCTCGTCGCTCCCCTCGCCCGCCTCCACGCGCTGATTGAGCAGGGCGACGGTCCGCGCCGCCCGGCCGAAGGCGGCGAGCGACTCCTCGTGATCGACGCGTGCGCCGACGATCGCGGCGTCCGCGGTGGACTCGGCCGTGGGTCCGGTCGTGGCTTCGGCTGGGGGCGCGGTCGGGGCGGCGGTGGAGGTGCCGACCGGGGCGGGCGGAGTGGCGACAACCGTCTCGGCAGGCCGTTCTCGGGTCTGATCCGGGCCTTGGATCTGCCTCTTGGTCCTGTTGTGGTCCTGGGTCTCTGTGTCAGAGGTCGGGGCCGGGGGCGCGGGTGGGGCGGCCTTGGTCTTGACCGGGTTGGCCACGACCGTGGCCCCGAGCCGTTCGGCGAAGAGCTTCGCCACGTTCTCCAGCCAGGCGGTCGCCCGCTCGGGGTCCACGTCCGGCCGGACTTTGTCGCTCATGTAGCGGCCGGACTTGTCGTTCACCGTCCACGCGTTGAGTTCCTCGTCCCACCGGAACTCGCCCGACACCCGGGCCAAACCCGCTGCCGTACGGCCGCTCGTTTCGCCGAACTCGGCGGCGACACCCGTATGCCCGAGCCCGTCCAGGCTGTCGCGCAGCGCCTCCGCGGTCAGCCCCGGATCCTTCTCCCGCATACCGGCCAGGAGCCGGTCGAACTGCTCCTGCTCGATCAGCGCGGACGGCTGCTCACTGCCCAGGATCACCCGTCCGTCCCCTGTGACCGTGTACAGCCACACACCGTCCTGGCTCCGGGTCAGGACCTCCGCGCTGAACTCGTCCAGCGGCACCCACAACGGATTGAGCCGGACGTCCCCGGCGTCGTCCCGCTCCTCGTCCTTGACCCGCTTGGGGGCGACCGGCGCCCCGAAATCCCGTTCCCGGTAGATGGGAGTGGCATCGCTGCCGTCGTAGTGGTTGTTGCCCGAGTAGTAGACCTCGGTCCGTCTGGGGGCCGTCTCCGGCCCCACGGTGGTGAGCAGCCGGGTGCCCGGGCCGTCACCGCCGACCAGGACGTCCACCCGCAGGTCGAGGGCCTGGGCCAGCAGAGGTACCAGGACCTCGCCCTCCGGGGAGTTCCAGCGGCTGGACCAGTTGGCCACGGTCCGGCGCAGCGACGCGTACTCGTCGCCGTCCAGAGGCGCGTCGCTGACCGGGTAGGACCGCTCGAGCAGGGTGCGCAGCCCGGTGGCCCCGAGGGAGGTCACCGGCGGCAGCAGAGCGCGATCGTCGAGGTAGGTGAACAGGTCCCGGCTCTCGGCCGTACTGGCGACGGTCCGGATGTCCGCGTCGCTCGTCCCGTCCTCGGGATGCGCGGTACGGGCGTTGACGTAGGCCATCCGCAGTGTGGCGTCGCCGAGGGCTTCGAGCGTGACGGCCGTGACACCGTGATGGGCGAGCTGGGCGAGAAGCTGTTCACGGTCGAGTGCGTCGAACCGGCGTGACAGGTTCCCCGCCCGGTGTCCCCGGAACTGCGACCGGGTCATACGGTCCAGCCCCGTACCGCTCTCCTCCGCCCGCCGGAGGTGGTCCAGTACATGTGCGCGCATGGCCTCGGCCACGACGGGAGACTGGTCGGTGGGCAGGGGATGCCCGGTGCGCCGCCGCAGGTCGTCGTGCACGGCCTCCGGCACGGAGAGCCACGCGTACGCGGCGGGGTGACTCTCGGCGAGACCCGGCAGACGGTCACGGATGTGCAGCGGAGCACTCGCCATGAACGAGGACAGGACGCATTCCCCGTCCAACGGTACCGACACCCGCCGCCCACGCCCCGGCCCGGCCCCGGATCCGGACACATCCGCGTCGGTACCAGCACCGGTGCCAGTGTCCTCACCGGTCTCCTTGCCGGCGTCCTTGCCGGTCCCGGGCGTGTCTTCGGGCCGCGTGTCCGTGGTCGGCGTGTCCGTCACCGGCACGTCCGTGACCGGCGGCTGCGGGGCGTCCTGGGGGTCAGTGTCCGGCCCCTTGGGCGGCGTCGCGCTGTCCGGAACCGTCGTGTTCGGCTCCGTGTCCGTGTCCGTGTCCGTGTCCGTGACCGGGAGCGCGAGCTGGAAGTGTTTGTCCGCCAGGCTCAGCACGACATGCGGGGGCGCGGGGCTCGGCTCGACGTCGAGGTCCGTCTCCAGCGTCCCGGCGTTCCGGCCGGAGTCGGCGGGCGGCGCGAAGTCCTGGAAGCTCCCGTCCGCTCGCACGACGGTGACCCGCACGCCGAACGCCCGGGCGGCCAGCCCCGGCAACAGGTCCGTAGCCGAGTTGTTCCAGCCCGCTTCCCCTGCCGCCCCACCCGCGCGCCCGAGCTGGGCAGCCGCCAGCCGGGTCCGGGCGTCATCGCTCAGGTCCACGGCGTGCGGGATCACACCCAGCGCGTCGAACTCCCTTCGCGCCGCTGTGTTCTCGCCGAGCACCAGCCCCGCTCCGGCCACCTCGGCCGGAGTGAAGGTGTCCGTTCCGTCCACCGTCACGAAGCCGCTCAGAGCGCTCTCGGCTGTCTCGCTCAGCCGTGCCGCCAACACGTCCCGCAGCCGTGCCACCGTCGCGTCCCGCGACCCGGACAGGTCGATGCCGGCCGCCGTGAGCAGATCGCCCCGCCCGGCCCGCTCCAGCCCGTCCAGCAGCACGTGGAAGAACGCGTCGCCGTCCCTGGGCACATCGTGGAGCGCGTATTCCACCGGCTCCGTGCGTGCGAAGGCCCTCAGTCCCGAGTCCCCGGCCGCGCTCTCCTCGACGACCGGCGCGGTCAGGCGGGCGTCCGCTCCCTCGCCGGACCGCGTGTAGCGGGGCGGGACCGCCTTCTCGGTCTTCTTGACCGGCTCGTACGTCACCGCCGGGGGCTCGGCGCGGCCGTCGAGTGTCTTGCGGCCCTCCTCCGTGGCCATCAGCTGGTGCCAGCGGGTGAGCTGATCGGTGGCGTGGCGCAGCCGGTGGTACTCGGCCGCCAGACCGTTCGCCGCGTCCAGCAGCGGCACCAGCTCCCCGCGCAGCTTCTCGCCCGCCTTCTCGAAGGCCCTGGTCGCGTCCGCCACCCGCTGTTTCGCGCTGTCGACCGCACGCAAGGCCCCGGCCAGCCCCTCGACCGCCGCCGCCTCCCGCGCCCTGGCGTTGATCACACCCGGATCGGCCGACGGATCGGCCGAGCGGCCGACGGAGGGATCAATGGAAGCGGCGATGGACGCATCGACGGAAGGATCAACGCTGGGAACGGTGGAGGAACCGCCCGTCGAGGTCACCTCGGCCGGGACCGCCGCCGGGGCCGGCTTCGCGGCGGGCGCTGTCGCCGGCGCCATGGCCGCCTCGACCTCGGCCTGCGCGGTATCGAGGGTCCGGCGCGCGGTCTGTACCTTCTCGTTCGCCCGGTTCAACTCGACCAGGGCGGCGGTCCGCTCGTCCCGGAGTGCTGTGCCCTCGCGGCGCTTCTTCCAGTACGCCTGGTCCGCCGCCACCCAGTCCGCGCTGACCTTCTTGACCGCGTCCCACGCCTTGCCGACGCGCGCGGGGAAACTGGTGTCGCTGATCAGCATCAGTTCGCGGGCGATGTCCTCCCGTATCCAGGCGACGACGTACGCCTCGGACGTCATCGCCTGCGGCCCCGGCCGCGCGCGGCCGAACGTACCGCCGACCTTGTTCGCCGCCTTCGAGTCCACCAGCCCGCGGTGCACGGCTCCGGTGCTGAGCCAGGTGGCGGGCACCGCGAACAGGAACGACCGCCCGGTGTTCGGCTTGAGGTTGCGGGACGTCAGATGGTCGTCGCCGACCGGGATCCCGTCGCCGTCCAGGTCGTTGGGCCCCGGCCCGGAGATGCCCACCTGGTTGAGGCCCGCTTGGTCGGGGGAGTTGTACAGAAATCCGCCGCCGAAGGAAGAGGACTGGGAGTGCTCGTCCGCCGATGAGGTGCTCGCGTTCTCGCCGTGCCGTCTGAGCACCTCGAGCTTGTTGCCGTCACCGACGGTCAGCAGCACCGCGCGGCTGAAGTCGGGCGTGGAACGCAGGGTCAGTTCGCCGATATCGGTGGTGAACGTCAGGTGCTTCTCGGCCAGCCCCGCCACCTGGTAGCCGTCCGTCTCCACGGTGCGGGGGAAGAACGCGGTGAGCGCCATGTAGCCGGTGCCGTCCTCCAGTGCCTGCGCCGGGCCGCTGCCCACCCGTGTCAGCCCGGTCCGCTTGGCCCGGCGCAGGAGTTCCGTCAGGACGTCGGTGTCGGGTCCGTCCTCGGCCCCCAGCGCCTCGATCGAGAAGCCGGCGTCGTAGGCCCGTGTCAGGAGGAGGTCGTTCGCTGCCCGGATGTTCTCGATTCCGACGATCGCCTTGGGGTGGATGCCGTTCTCGGGGAACGTGAACGGCCGCTCGACACCGTCGCCGTACCGGACCAGGACCGTCCTGTCGGTCGCCGGGAGGGGCGCCGGCCGAGGGGCCCTGGCCAGAGCGGGGTCGGCTGCCGGATCCGGCGCCGGCAACGGGGACAGCGCGGCCGCGGACCCGGACCCGGACCCGGACCCGGACCCGGACCCGGACCCGGACCCGGACCCGGACCCGGACCCGGACCCGGACCCGGACCCGGACTCGGACTCGGGTATCACCGGTTCCATGAGGCTCAGCGGCACGTGCTCGTGCAACTCGCCTACGTCGTGCTCCTCGACGATCCGCTGCCTACCCCGGAAGCGGTCGAACGCCGTGGCCGTTTCCTCTCCCGGCTTCGCCCGCCGCCCCGCCGGGCCGGACGCGTCCGGAGTGTCGTCCGCCTCCAGCGTGATGCGCATCCGGTAGGGGGTGACCACCTCCGCGTACGGTTCTGTGGACGCTGCCCGGTAGATGGTGATCGACGTGGTCGTGTGGCCCGACGTGACCGTCTTCTTGTGGGAGCCGCCCTCGCTGTAGGTGGGCCCGGCTCCCACCACGTCCGGATTGCCGGTGTACACCATCTGACTGGTGAGGAAACCGACGTCCGCCCCGGACGAGGAGTCCGAGCCCTCCTGGACGGTTTCCACGGCCCGGCGGTTCTCCTCCAGCTCGACACTGTGATCGAGACCTTCGAAGCGGGGCGTACCGGGGACCAGTTCGACCCGCGCCCGCACCCACCGGCCGCCGATCCACATCCCGCCCCAGCCCCAGGCGCCGACCGAGACCGGCGTCGCGGGAGCGGTGGTCGTCATCTCGCCCTTCAGGGCCCGGGTGGCCCGGCCCGACACCAACTGCCGGACCCGCTCCCGGCTCGCCTCGTCCAGCCCCAGCTTGCGGATCCGCTCCTCGAACGCGGTCAACGCCCGCGTGGGATCCAGCGCGTTCACCGCGTACGTGCCGAACGAGGTACCGCGCATCCACGGCTGTGGCGCCCACGGCTGCCGCGCGTACCGGGGGACCTCGCCCAGCCCGTCGTCCAGCAGCCCCAGCCGGTGCGCGTTCTTCTCGGGTAGATGCCCCAGCAGGCCGCCCGGTGTTGTCACGGAGAGCCCGGCCGTTCCGGCGAGCAGCCGTGGGACGAGTGAGCTCGCCGCCGCCGTGGTTCCGGTCCGGCCCATCCCGAGTCGGCTCGTCACCATCGCGAACCAGTGGTCCACGTTCCCGGCCACCAGCACCTGGTTGGTGAACCCCTTGCGGTTCATGTCGGCGACGACGGTCCGGACGACGCTGCGGCTCCGTCCGTTCGAGAGGGAGACCGGGTTGGCGACGAGTCCGTAGGTGCCCATGACACCGTGCCCGGGGTGCCGGGGAGCGGCGTACACCAACTGGCCGCCGAAGACGAAAACAGTGCTGTTGCTCGCCTTGCCGCCCGCCTGTCTGGTCGCGCCGAGCGTCATCTCGGTGTCCATCGACATCGACGGGGTGAGGGCTCGCAGGCCGGCCACGGTGGTCGCGTAGCGGAAGGTGCCCCACAACTCGCCGGCGGGACCCTTGCCCAGCAGCCCGCTGCTCGCCAGCCCCAGGGGGCCCGAACTCTGGTCGAAGCTCGCCGTCAGATACTGGGGGGTGAAGGTGCGGACGACCGCGTCACGGGTGGGCGCGCCCTCCTTCATGAGTTGCCAGGGGCCGCCCGACGCCTCCGAGAGGACCCGGTCGACGCCGGCGAGCAGTGTGGGCGAGAGCACCATGCTCACGATCACGAACGGGTGCTTGCGCAGCTCCCGGAACAGTGCGGACCCGCGGTCGGCCAGCCGGCCGCCGCCCGCGCCGTCGGCCCCGGCGGGCAGAATCAGGTCGCCCTTGGCCAGCGCGAGGGCGCGTTCCGGTGCCATGGGGACGGGAACCGGTTCGACGGCCGTGTACGGATTGAGCGACCCGTCCGCGTGCGGGTCGGCGGCGGGAGCGTGCTGGCTGGGAACGCTGATCAGTACCTCTCCGGTCACCGGGCCGCCGCCCTGCTGGAAGCCCCTCACCGACCGGCCGAAGAGCACGTTGACCGGCTCGTCGAGCACCAGCAGGCCCGGCAGCCCGAGGCCCAGACCACGGACGAGCCCACGGGGCCGCCAGTAGCCGCCCAGGACCGCCGTGAGCGCGATGTCGTAGCGGTACAGGTCCATGGGCTTCGTGGTCACCGACATGGGCTCGTTCCCGACGGTCGAGCCGAACGCACTCTCCGCCTCCCGCTGCCACCCCTTGCGCGCTCCCCACGTCAGCCCGAGCGTGTTCTCCCGCATGCCGGCGCTGTCGACGTTGTTGTCGCGGCCCGACAGCGTGCCTTCGAAACCGATCTCCGTGCCGCGCTTCGCGCTCACCTGACCGTCCAGCCGGTCGATGCCCTGGGCGCTGAAACGCATCCCCTCGTCGATGTCCCTGCCCTCGTAGCTCCGCCCGGTCAGCTCGCCGTGCACCCAGACGTAGTAGTACGTCTGCCCGACCGCGTCCGGGTCGACGAGACGGATACGGAGGCCGGTCGTGGTCAGCGCCTCCAGGCTCGCCGTGACGTTCTGCTGGGACAGCACACCGAGGATCTGGAGGGTGTTCTGGAGCGCCGTCCGGTACGTCGCGGGGTCGGACCACTGCGGGGGCATCGGCCGGCCGCGCGCCGCCTTGAGCAAAGCGCCCGGGTTGCGTTCGAGCAGGTCGTTGAAGCGGGCGCGCCAGCCCTTGGGCGGGTTCGGCGGCAGGAGTTGGTCCAGCGGTGCCACCAGGCCCTGGCGGCGCGCGGCGACGGCGGTCACCACCCGGTCGGCGAACGCGTCCAGCAGCGTACGGCCGACCGCGTCCGTCGCCGTCGGCGGGGCGTCGGTGCGCCGCCCGTCGGGGAAGGTGAACTCCTTCACCCGGTGCATGCCCAGGGTGCGCGGCCGGTCCACGGTCAGGTACGCGGGGACGCGCGGCGGCCCGCCGTGGCGCAGGGTGAGCCGCGTGCCGTCGTCCCAGCCGGCCAGTCGCCGCGCCTCGGCGCTGGTCATCCGGTCCAGGCTCCAGGTGAGGAACCGCCGTGGCGGGCCGCCATCCCCGCTCCGTCGTACGTACACCGATTTCACGACCACGTAGAGGGCGGTTCGGGGACCCTTCACATGGCCCGCCGACTTGGTGGTCCCGGCGCCGCCGAGGCCGGTCGAACGAGTCGTCGCGTAGGTGTACTGGCCGGTCGGGCCGGCCTGCAACCGCAGGTCGAACGCTTCGCCCAGGGGATCGGCGAAGTTGAAGGCGGGTCCGCCGGCGGCCTGCACCGTCAGGCTCTTCCCCTCCGCCCGGTTCCGCTCGCTGCGAATGGTGGAGGTGTTGATGTCCCGCATCTCGGCCTTGTCCGTCTCGCCGAACAGGATCGCCGCGCGCGGGATCACCTCCTCCACCACGAAGACGCCGAGCGGTGACTTCCGCCTGTCGTCGGCGAACAGCGGCGGGGTGGTGATCCGGCCGCGCGCCATCGTGCCGCCGTGCCGCTGGAAGCTGTCGCCTGAGAAGAATGTGTCCAGTTCGTGGTAGGCGGAGCTGCCCGGCAGGGCACCGATCCGTGCGGCGGCCCAGTCCCGGATCGCCGCGACGGGGCCGAATCCCTCGATACGGACGAAGCGGTACTGCGCCTGACGGTCCAGCGTCATCGACCGCGGGATCCGGCCCGGCGTCGGCAGCTTCGTCACACTGTCGGGGAGGCGCACCAGCAGCCCGTGGCGAACGGCAAGGCCGAAGAGCGCCTGCCTGCCGGCGGCGCTGCTCGTGTCCTTGGCGGTGTTCGCGTCCGGGACGGGGCTGGTGCTGACGACCGTGCCGGTCTCGGTGTTGCTCCCGGTGGCCGTGTCGGTTCCGGTCCCGAGGCCGGTGACGATGTGTCCGGCGGCGTCGGTGACCCGTACCTCGTAGTACACGCTGTCCAGATACGCCTGGGAGCCGTCGAGGGTACGGGTCTCCATCTGGTTCATGCGCTGGTCCGTCAGCGTGTAGCCGACCTTGTTGATGAAACCGAACCGGACGGCGAGGCGCCCGAATCCACCGAACATGGTGGTGCCGGCGGGACCGATCGGGCCGCCCGCCCCCCACTGGGAGTTCGCCTGCATGTTCTTCACCAGGCCGAACGTGGCGGCGGCCCGGTGCATGCTGTCGATTTTCGCGGGATGGCCGAAAGCGTCCTTGAAGGAACTCCACCTGCCGTAGTGACGGGTGGCGATATGGAGAACCCGGACGTTTCCGTCCGCATTGACGTACGGGAACGGGCGCCCGCCGTCGGTGAAGGTCTTGGGCTTGTCCCGGAGCGTCTGACGGATGTCGGTCAGCAGTTGGGCGGCCCCCTTGCCGGGCTTCGCGCCGGGTCTGCGCCCCAGCTCGTTCTCGATCACTGCCACGACCTGATCGATGCCGCGCAGGTGGACGTTGCTCTGGCCGAACGTAGCGGGGGTCGCCAGGAGTTGAGCGCGCTCGGCGTCGGTCAGGCTGTCCGGCAGGAGCGCCTGGAGGTCGTCGAGGTATGCCGGAATGCTGTGGCCGTCCTCTAACTGAGCCGGGCTGCGGCGTTCTCGGGACGGGGGCGCCATGTCACGGTCCACCTCCGGTGGATGGCTCTCCGCGAGCAGGTCCGTGATCCACCTCTTGGCGGTGCCGGGCGCCTTGGGCGGCGGGGTGTTCGTCTCCATCTGGCCTTTCGGCTCCTGGGAGGGCGCGAACGGATCGGTGGACACGACGGACACGTGCGGAGTCGGAGGCCTCACGTGGTCGTGGTCCGGAGGCCTGACGCCGTCGTGGTCGTTGTCGTGCAGCGGTGCGGGGGCGGGATTTTCGGCCTGGGAGGGCGGGTGGACCGGCGGGCCGTCGGCGGGGGCCAGCATCCGCGGCGCGCGTGCGGGGTCGTCGATGCCGCTGGGAGGCCGGGTGCCCCGTGCGGAGAGCGGGTGGTCTCGGAGGACGGCGCCGGTGTCGATGGCACTCTCGACGGTGCGCAGGTAGTGGAGGGGAACGGCGGCCCGTGCCGGGTCGGGCAGTCGGCTGTGGTCGGCCATGAGGCCATAGCTGTCGCTCTGCCGCACCAGCCGGCGGAAGAGCGCCTTGGCCGACCGGCCCCGGTCCGGCACGCCCGCGTAGTGGATCAGTTCGTGCAGGGCGGTCGCGTCGTCGCGTTCCCGCTGCTCGTCGCGGGCCTCGGGCGAGAGGGACGTGTCGTCGGTGTGGAGGCGCAGATGCAGCTGGTCGGAGTCGTCCGGCCGGGGCGTCCGGCTCAGTTCGACGGCCTCGGGGTGGTCGGATGCGGCAGTGAGTGTGAGGTCGAGGTGAAGCTGATCGCCCGACTCGGGAAGCAGCAGTCCGCTGTTGATGTGCGTGGTGAGGAGGCCGTTGATCCGTTCCTGGTACGCGGTGAGGCCGGCGGGGTCGAAGCCCTGGCCGAACCGGACCGGCAGGTGCAGGGATACGTTTCGCACCCAGCGGCCGTCGTCGGCCTGGATCCGCTGGACCCACATCCGGACGAGGGTGTCCCTGCCGTCGAGCAGTCCGGGCCCCGGCGGGTTCTGGCCGGGGTCCAGGGCCGGGTCGAACCGTTCGGTCCGCACCGGGACGGCGGGCGCGTCGTGGCGGCCGGCCCGCCACTGCTCGGGCCGTACCGGATCGGCGACGGGTACGGCGGGCTCCGGTGTCCGGGCGGTAGACGCGTCCCCATCGGTGTCGGCATCGGTCTCAGGCGTTGTTATGACATCGCCCGTTATGGCGTCACCTGTCGGTGCGTCGCTGTCGAGGACGGTCATGTCCGTGCCACCGGTCAGGTCGGCGTGAGGCGGCTGCGGTGACGTGGGCGGCGCGGGCATCTCGTCCAGTCGCGGGGCGTCGGAGGACGTGCGCAGTCCCGGTGGCGGGGCCGGGG
>NZ_BAAATS010000025.1:44515-94334 GCF_039533535.1 Streptomyces kunmingensis | reverse complement strand
CACCGCCAGCGACCGCCGTCAGCACCCCGACAAGATCACCAACAGAGTCACGGCATTGGCCCTAGAGGATGACGTGGGGCAGGAAGCGGGCGTACTCGTCGGTGACCGGGCCCGAGGACTCGCGGATACCGAGGCCCGCCGCCTCGTTCTCCACGACCCAGGCACCGAGCACCACCCGGTTGCCGTCGAAGTCGGGCAGTGGGCTCAGCTCCTGATAGCAGCAGGCTTCTTGCCCTGGCGCCGGTTCAGCGGGTGCGCCGCCGGGTCCATGGAGCGTGACACCGGCGCCTTCGCGGCCGAGGAGGGGCTTGGCGACGTATCCGGTGGTGTGGGCGAGTTCGCGTGGCCCGTCCAGATAGGCGGGGAGGAGGTTCGGGTGGCCCGGGAAGAGCTCCCAGAGCACCGCCAGCAACGCCTTGTTGGACAGGAGCATCTTCCAAGCGGGCTCGATCCACAGGGTGGTGCCGGTGCCGCCGCCGTTGTCGAGGGTGTCCAGGACGTGGGGGGCGAAGCGGTCGGTGGTGAGCCACTCCCAGGGATAGAGCTTGAAACAGCTGCGGATGAAGCGGAGCTTCTTGTCCACGAAGCGCCGCGACAGCGGGTCCCAGCCGATGTCCTCCACGGAGATGGCTTCCGTGTGCAGTCCGGCCTGCTCGGCGGTCTCGCGCAGGTAGGCCACGGTCATCAGGTCCTCGCCGAGTTCGTCGGCGGCGGAGTGCGCGAAGTGCAGAGGGTTGCCGGGAGGCAGGAGCGCGGCCTGCTTCTTCCATGCGTCGACCAGGCGCTCGTGGAGGGAGTTCCACTGGTCGGCGCCGGGGAAGCGCTCCTCCATCCAGAACCACTGGGGGCCGGCGGCCTCGACGAGGGAGGTGGGGGTGTCGGCGTTGTACTCCAGGAGCTTCGCCGGGGCATCGGTGCGGCCGTCGTAGCAGAGGTCGAACCGCCCGTACACGGAGGGGAGTTCCGCGCGCCGGCGCCAGGACTCCCGGACGAGGGACGCCAAGCGGGGGTCGGTGATGCCCAGGTCGGCGAGGCGGTCCTGGGCGACGAGGTGCTCGGCCGCGTCCAGGCACATCTCGTGCAGCTCCTCGACGACCTCCTCGAGGGCCTCCACCTCGGGCAGGGAGAACGCGTAGTAGGCGCTCTCGTCCCAGTAGGGGCGCAGGGAGTCGTCCGGGTAGCGGGTGAGCGGGTAGATCAGCCCCTGTTCCTCGACGGTCTGCTGCCAGCCGTCGCGGGGCCGGATGGTGTGGCGCCGCATCCGGTTCAGCCGCCCCCGGAACCGGAGCCCGAGCAGCCGAAGCCGCCCCGGTCGACGGCCTCGCCGCGGCTGAAGGTGCCGTTGTCGGCACGCCGGCCGCTGACGTCGGAGTCGTAGTACCAGGCGCCGTCGACCCGACCGCTTTTGCCGGTGCCGCTCTTGCGGCCCTTGCCGGACGTGTTCGTGCCCGAGCCGCTCTTGCAGTACTGGTCGCCGACGACCTTGTACCCGCTGAGCGTGTCGTAGCTGTCCCGGTCCACGCAGCGCCGGTCCGGGTCGGAGCCGCAGGAGGTCAGGGCCGTGGCCAGCACACCCATGCCGCCGAGCACCACCGTGCTCGACCGCAGTCGCCGTCGTTTCTCCACCTTTGGTTCACTCCCCCGCGGTCGCCCCGGCACGTCGTGCCAAGTGTCGGCGGTCAGCGTAGAAGAACGCGGAGGACGGCCGCGCAGCGGGTGGCGAGCCCGCGCTACGGGAGTACGCGGCACAGGGCGTCCAGGGCGCCGTTCCAGGCGTGGTCGGGTGGGGTTCCGTAGCCGACGACCAGGGCGTCGAGCAGGGCGGCCGGGTCGGCGGCGTCCTCGTGGCGGAAGCTGGAGAGGCCCGCGACGCCCAGGCGCTGCCAGGCGGCGGCGCGGACCACGGACTGCTCGGTGCCGGGCGGGAGTTGGAGGACCGCGTGCAGGCCGGCGGCGATACCGGTGGCGTGGACGGCGGGGGCACGTTCGGCGAGGGCGGCGACGAGCTGGTCGCGGCGCCGGCGGTAGCGCAGGCGGGCGCTGCGCAGATGGCGGTCGTAGGCGCCCGAGCCCAGGAACTCGGCGAGGGTCAGCTGGTCGAGGACGCCGCACGACCAGTCCGTGGCCCCCTTGGCTTCGACGACCTCGTCGACGACAGCCGCCGGGAGGACCATCCAGCCCAGCCGCAGCCCGGGGGCGAGTGACTTGCTCGTCGTGCCGAGGTAGACCACCCGCTCCGGGTCGAGTCCCTGGAGGGCTCCTACGGGCTGACGGTCGTAGCGGAATTCGCCGTCGTAGTCGTCCTCCAGGATGAGCCCTCCCGTGCGACGCGCCCAGTCGACGATGGCCGCCCGCCGGTCCGGGTGGAGCGGGACGCCCATGGGGAACTGATGGGCGGGTGTCAGCAGGGCCGCGCCGACGGCGGCACCCGGGCCCCCGCCGCTCCAGGCATCCAACCCCCCTGTGTCGGTGCCCAGTTCGTCGAGCGGGAGAGGGTGGGTGTGCAGGCCTGCGCGGGTCAGGACGTTCCAGTGGACGTCGAGGCCGTACGTCTCCACGGCGATGTCGCGTGCACCCCGGCGGCGCAGTACCTCGCCGAGCAGTGTCAGGCCCTGCACGAAGCCGGCGCAGATGATGATGCGGCCGGGGTCGGCGTGGACGCCGCGGGCGCGGGCGAGGTAGCCGGCGAGGGCGGTGCGCAGTTCGGGACGGCCGCGGGGGTCGCCGTAGCCGAGGGCCTCGTTCGGGGCCGCGGTCAGGGCCCGGCGGGAGGCCTTGAGCCACTCGGCACGAGGGAAGGAGGCGAGGTCGGGGGTGCCGGGGTGCAGGTCGTGGAGGAGCTTGCCCGGGGTGCGGCGGCCGGGGGTGTGGACGGCGCGCGGGGCCTCGACGGGGCGTTCGGCGACCCGGGTGCCGGAGCCCTGGCGGGCGGTGAGCCAGCCTTCCGCGACAAGGTCGGCGTAGGCGTCGGCGACGGTGTTGCGGGCGATGCCCAGGTCCACGGCGAGGGTGCGGGAGGCGGGCAGCCGGGTGCCGGGGGCGAGGCGTCCGCCGCGGACGGCTTCACGGAGGGCGTCGGTCAGGCCCCGTCGCAGGCCGGAGCCGGTGGGCTCGATATGGAGGTCGATGCCGAGGGCCTGTCCGGAGGGCGAAGTGGCCCAGGTTTCCGCCATGGGAATGGACCATACCTCTGGGCTAATCCGTTCGTAGGGTCGAGGCATGACGACACACGAGAGCGACGCGCACGAGAGCAGGACCGACGAGAGCACCGGGAACACGGCCGGGGCCGGCAAGGAGTTCGTGCACGAGCACACGCCCCGGCTCGCCTGGTCCCAGCACGCCCCCGAGGTCTTCAAGGCGATGGTGCGGCTCGACGCGGCGGCTCGACGCGGCCTCGACCCGGTGACGTACGAGCTGGTCAAGATCCGGGCGTCGCAGATCAACCGGTGTGCGCTCTGCCTGGACATGCACTCCAAGGATGCTCTTGCCGCAGGTGAGAGCGTGGAGCGGATCATCCAGCTCGCCGCCTGGGAGGAGTCGAAGCACTACTACACCGAGAGGGAGATCGCGGCGATCGAGCTGACCGACGCGATCACGGTGCTCACGGACGGCTTCGTTCCGGACGACGTGTACGAGAGGGCGGCGAAGCTCTACGACGAGAAGGAGCTGAGCCAGTTGATCGCGGCGATCACCACGATCAACGCGTGGAACCGCTTCGGGGTCTCGACGCGCCAGGCACCGGGGCACTACAAGGCGGGGGACTTCAAGTGAGCGCGCGCATGACGCAGCTGGACCCCGGCGTTCGCGACGCGATGGTGGCGCTCGGCGCGGCGGCGAAGAAGGGGCTAGGGGATCCGGTCCTCGCCGAGCTGGTGATGATCAGGGCCTCGCAGATCAACGAGTGCGCGTTCTGCCTCGACATGCACGTCGACGTCGCTGTCGAGAAGAACGGGGAGAGCGCGAAGCGGATCGCGCTGCTCAACTCGTGGGCCGAGGCGGGCGAGTTGTTCAGCGAGCGGGAGCGGGCGGCGCTCGCGCTGACGGAGGCGGTGACGGTTCTCACGGAGGGGTTCGTGCCCGACGAGACGTACGAGCTCGCCGCCGCACACTTCAGTGAGACCGAGCTGGCCCATCTGATCGCGTCGATCGCGGCGATCAACAGTTGGAACCGGCTGATGGTCAGCCGTCGTATCGCACCGGGAGGACCCGCGTGGTGAACCCGGACGGGCCGCAGGGGGCCAGGGCCCCCGTGGAGGTCTTCCGTGCCCTGCATCACGACCGTTCGCCCGGTGACCCGTTGGTCCTGCCCGGGCCGTGGGACGCGGCGAGCGCGCGGGTCTTCGAGGAGGCCGGGTTCCCGGCTCTGGCGACGCCGAGCGCGGGGATCGCCGCGTCGCTCGGGTACGAGGACGGGCGGACGCCGGCGGACGAGATGTTCGCCGCGGTAGCCCGCATCGTGCGGTCGGTGTCGGTGCCGGTGTCCGCGGACATCGAGGCCGGGTACGGGATCGCGCCGAAGGAGCTCGTGGAGCGGCTCCTGGAGACGGGGGCCGTCGGGTGCAACCTCGAGGACTCCGTCCCGGATCTGCCTGCCTCCACGGCCGGTTCGGGCCCGGCTCACCCGGGCCGGGTCCTCAAGGACGCGCGGCGGCAGGCCGACTGGCTGGCCGAGGTACGGGCGGCCGCGGGCGACCGGATCGTGCTCAACGCGCGGATCGACGCGTTCCTCGTCAAGGGCGTCGGCGATCCGGTCGAGGAGACGATCGAGCGGGCGCGGTTGTTCGTGGCCGCGGGCGCGGACTGCGTGTACCCGATCGGGGCGCCGGCCGAGGTGCTGCCCCGGCTGCGGGCCGGGATCGAGGGGCCGGTCAACGTCGGAGCGCCGCCCGGGGGGCCTTCGCCGCGGGAGTGGGGTGAGCTGGGGGCGACGCGGGTCACGTTCGGGCCCGGACTGCAGCGGAGGGCGACCGCCGCGCTGCGGGAGATCGCGGGCACCCTCGCCTGACAGGCGCATCCCCCGCACGACCGTGCCGGGTGCCCCCGTCAGGAAAGGCACCCGGCACTGAGGAATCTGCCCCGTTATTCGGGCAGCCACGCCTGCCAGGTGGACCGGTGAGCGTCGATCCACTTCTTCGCCGCGTCGTCCGGCGAGAGTTTCTGCTCGGCGATCATGAGGGAGACCTCGTTCTGGTCCTCCGTCGTCCAGCGGAACTTCTTCAGGAGGGCCGCGGCCTCGCCGCCGTCCTTGGCGAAGTCGGCGTTGAGGTACTTCTGCAGCGGGGTCTGCGGATAGGCGCAGGCGACCTTCTTCGGGTCGGCGTCGCAGCCCTCCTTGTAGGCGGGCAGCTTCACCTCCGTCATCGGCACCTTCTTGAAGAGCCACTGCGGCTGGTACCAGTACGTCAGGAACGGCTTCTTCTGCTTGGCGAACTGCTTGATCTGGGTGATCTGCGCGGCTTCGGAGCCGGAGAAGACGACCTGGTAGTCCAGCTTCAGGTTCTGGACCAGGGCCTTGTCGTTGGTGACGTAGGACGGGGAGCCGTCCAGGAGCTGTCCCTTGCCGCCGCTCTCGGCGGTCTTCAGCTGGTCGGCGTACTTGTTGAGGTTCTTCCAGTTCGTGACGTCGGGGTGCTGCTCGGCGAAGTACGTGGGGACGAACCAGCCGATGTGTCCGGTGACGCCGAGGTCGCCGGCGTTCCGGATGGTCTTCTTGTCCTCGACGTACCGCTGTTCCTGGTCGGGGTGGCCCCAGTCCTCCAGGATCGCGTCGACGCGGCCCTGGCTGAGGGCGTCCCAGGCGGGGACCTCGTCGACCTGGACGGTGTCGACTCGGTAGCCGAGTTCGTGCTCCAGGAGGTACTGGGCGACGGCGACGTTGGCCTGGGCGCCGACCCAGGACTGGACGGAGAGGGTCACCGTCTTGGCGCCCTGGGCGTTGGCGTAGGGGGACGCCTGTTTGGTCATGTCGGCGGCGCCGCAGCCGGTGACGGCCAGCAGCGCGCCCGCCCCGGCGACAGCGGCGAGTGACCTGTGAGTCCGACGAGTTCGCATGGCTCAGGCCTTCCTTCCGGCGCGGGTGCGGCGTTCCGTCGGCTGGGTGACCCGGTCGAGCATCAGGCCGAGGCAGACGATCGCGGCGCCTGCGACGAGGCCCGTGGCGAGGTCGCCCTGGGCGAGGCCGAAGACGACGTCGTAGCCGAGCGCGCCGCCGCCGACGAGGCCGCCGATGATGACGACGGCGAGGACCAGGACGACGCCCTGGTTGACGGCGAGAAGCAACGCCGGGCGGGCGAGCGGGAGTTGGACCTGGCGCAGCTGCTGGGCGGTGGTGGCGCCCATCGAGCGGGACGCTTCCATGGCGGCCGGGTCGACCTGGCGCAGGCCCTGAGCGGTGATGCGGACGACGGCGGGCAGCGCGTAGACGACGGCCGCGGCGGCCGCGGGGGCGCGGCCGACACCGAAGAGGGCGACGACCGGGATCAGGTAGACGAACTGCGGCATGGTCTGGAAGACGTCGAGGACGGGACGCAGGATGCGTTCGAGGCGTTCGCTGCGGGCGGCCGCGATGCCGATGGCGAAGCCGAGGGCCAGGGTCACGGCGACGGCGGCGAGGACCTGGGAGAGCGTGTCCAGGGACGGCTTCCAGACGCCGAGTACGCCGATCGCGGCCATGGCGAGCACGGCGGTCAGGGCGGTGCGCCAGGTGCCGATCAGCCAGGCGAGCGCGGCGACGATCAGCAGCACCGACCACCAGGGCAGCCAGGTCAGGCCGGAGCGCAACGGGTCGAGGATCCAGGTGGTGAAGTGCCCGGCCCAGTCGGCGGTGCCGCCGACGTAGGGGACGCCGGTGTAGAGGTGGTCGGTCATCCAGTCGACGGCGTCGTTGACCGGGGTGGCGATGTTCACGACCCAGGAGTCGGGCCAGTCGAGGCGGTCGGCGAGGCGGGCCGCGAGGGCGACCACGACGGTGCCGCCGGCGACGACGCCCCACTTCCAGGGGGCCGGGGGTTCGTGGGAGCCGAGTCTCTCCCCGGCCGCGCTGGTGACACGGTCGAGGACGACGGCGAGCAGCACGATCGGGATGCCGGCGGCGAGTGCGGCGCCGACGTCGACGGAGGCGAGCGCCTGGTAGACGCGGTCGCCGAGGCCGCCGGCGCCGATGACGGAGGCGATGACGGCCATGGAGAGGGCCATCATGATCGTCTGGTTGAGGCCGAGGAGGAGTTCCTTGCGGGCCAGCGGGAGGCGGGCGGTCAGCAGGCGCTGGCGGCCGGTGGCGCCGAGTGAGGCGACGGCCTCCATGACGCCGCTGTCGGCGGAGCGCAGGCCGAGCGCGGTGAGGCGGGCCATGGGCGGGGCGGCGTAGACGACGGTGGCGAGGACCGCGGCGGGTACGCCGATGCCGAAGACGAGGGCGACCGGGAGGAGGTACGCGTAGGCCGGGAAGACCTGCATGGTGTCGAGGACCGGGCGCAGGGCGCGGTACATACGGTCGTTCAGGCCCGCGGCGAGGCCGAGGACGGCGCCGAGGACGACCGAGACGAACACGGCGACGACCATGAACGCCAGCGTCTGCACGGTGGGCACCCACATGCCGAGGGCGCCGCACGCGAGGAAGGCGAGCACGGCGGAGGCGGCGAGGCGCCGGCCCGCGACGCGCCACGCGATCAGCCCCATCGCGGCGGTCACGCCGGCCCAGCCGGCGGCGAGCAGTACGAGGTAGACGGCGCGGATGGAGATGACGACCGCGTTGCTGATGTGGCCGAGGAAGTAGAGGAACACCGGGTGGCTGTCCCGGTTGTCGATGATCCAGTCGCTGGCCTTGGCGAGCGGCTCGGTGAGGTCGACGGTGAGGGCGCCCGGCCAGCTGCCGCTTGCCCAGCGGGCGTTGAGGATCGGGGCGATGACCGCGGTGGCCACGGCCAGGAGCAGGAGTTTGCCGAGTACGCGGTTGCGGAGCAGGCCGCTCCAGCGGGCCGGGGTGTCCTTGGCGGGGGCGACGGTGACGGCAGCTGTCATGTCAGACCGCCTCCTCGCCGTCGGGACGCGGAGCGGGCTGTGCGGGCGCCGCCTCTTCCGTGGTCGGGGCTGCTCCGGGCTCGGCAGCCGGCTCATCGGCGCCCGGGGCCGCGGTCGCCGTCTCGGTCACGGTCGCCGTCTCCGTCACGGTCCCCGTCTCCGTCGCGGTCGCGGTCTCCGTCGCCATCGTGCCGGCCACTACTCCGAGCAGCCGCTCGTGGTCGACCACGCCGACGCACTGGCCGTCGTCCATCACCCGTACGGCGAACCCGCTGCGCGCCACCGCCTCGATCGCCTGGGACACCGTGGCGTCGTGGGCGATCTCGGGGCCGCCGCGGCCGGCCTCGTCGGTGTCGGCGGGGCGCATGGCGCGCCGGACCGTCATGACCTGCTCGCGGGGGACGTCGCGGACGAACTCCCGGACGTAGTCGTCGGCGGGCGCGCCCACGATCTCCTCGGGGGTGCCGAGCTGGACGATGCGGCCGTCGCGCATCAGGGCGATGCGGTCGCCGAGGCGGAGCGCCTCGTTGAGGTCGTGCGTGATGAAGACCATCGTGCGGCCCTCCTCGCGGTGCAGGCGCACGACCTCCTCCTGCATGTCGCGCCGGATCAGCGGGTCGAGCGCGCTGAACGGTTCGTCGAACAGCAGGACCTCGGGGTCCACGGCGAGGGCACGGGCGAGGCCCACGCGCTGCTGCTGGCCACCCGACAGCTGACCGGGCCGACGCTGTTCGAGGCCCTCCAGGCCCACCTTGGCGACGACCTCCATCGCCTTCGCCCGGCGCTCGGCGCGGCCGACACCCTGGATCTCGAGCCCGTACGCGACGTTGTCGAGGACGGTGCGGTGCGGCAGCAGGCCGAAGTGCTGGAAGACCATGGCGGCGCGGTGGCGGCGCAGTGCGCGCAGTCGGCTCTTGTCCATGGCGCGGACGTCCTCGCCGTCGATGGACAGGGAACCGGAGGTCGGTTCGATGAGGCGGGTCAGGCAGCGCACCAGCGTGGACTTGCCCGAGCCGGACAGGCCCATGACCACGAAGACCTCGCCGCGCTCGACGTCGAAGGAGACGTCGCGCACGGCGGCGGTGCAGCCGGTGCGGGAGCGCAGTTCGGCGGCGCTCAGGCCGGCGAGTGCGGCGTCGTCCGGGACGCGTTCGGACTTCGGGCCGAACACTTTCCACAGGTTGCGGACGGAGAAGACGGTCTCGGCGGAGCCGGCACTCCCCTTCCCGTTCCCGTTCGGGGCAGGGTCCTTCACCACAGTCTGCGTACTCATCACGCATCACCACCCAGCAGTTCGGCGCACTTCTCCCCGACCATGAGCACCCCGATCATCGGGTTCACCGCGGGCATCATCGGGAAGACGGACGCGTCGGCGATTCGGATGGAACGCAGCCCGCGCACCCTCAACTCGGGGTCTACCACCGCGAGTTCATCACCCTTGGCGCCCATACGACAGGTGCCTGCGGGGTGGTAGACGGTGTGGGCGACCTTGCGGGCGTACTCGCTGAGCTCCTCGTCACCGGTGACGTCCGGGCCGGGGCACACCTCGCGCTTGAGCCAGCCGGCCAGCGGCTGCGTCTTCGCGATCTCGCGGGCGATGCGGATGCCGTCGACGAGGGTCTGCCCGTCGTAGTCGTCCTCGTCCGTGAAGTAGCGGAAGTCGAGGGCGGGCTTGTCCTCGGGGTTGGCGCTGGTCAGGTACAACCGCCCACGGCTGCGCGGCTTGGGGATGTTCGGCGTCATGGACACCCCGTGCCCGGGCTTCTCGTACCCCAGCCGCTCCGGATTGTCCGTGAACGGGATCTGGTAGAAGTGGAACATCAGGTCGGGCCCGGCGGCCTCGGGGTCGCGCTGGATGAACAGACCGGCGTCGCTGTCCATCGCACTGTTGTCGGGGATCGGACCGTCGGTCTCCCAGACGATGACGGACTCGGGGTGGTCGAGCAGGTTCTCGCCGACGCCCGGCAGATCGTGCACGACCGGGATGCCGAGCTTCTCCAGGTCTGCCTTGGGGCCGACGCCGGAGTGCAGCAGCAGGCGGGGCGTGTCGACGGCTCCGGCGCACACGATGACCTCGCGGCGCGCGGATATGAGCGTCTCCTCGCCGTCCTTCGTACGCACGTGCACACCGCGCGCCCGTACGCCGTCGACGAAGTCGAGCTTGTACGCCCACGTCTCGAGCAGCAGCGTCAGGTTGGGGCGGTCGCCCGCCTCCATGTGGGGGTGGAGGTACGCCACCGAGGCCGACGACCGTTTGTTGTTCTCCGGGTGGTACGCGAGGTCGAAGAAGCCGACGCCGTCCTTGAAGGGACCCTTGTTGAAGCCCTCGACGCGCGGGACGCCGGTCGCCGTCTGTGCCGCCTCGACGAAGTCGCGGGCGATGGCGTTGCGGTCCTTCTCGTCGACGGCGACGATGTTGTTGCGCAGCTTGGCGAAGTAGGGGTCCATCGCCTTGTGGTCCCAGCCCTCGGCGCCGGCCGCGGCCCACTCGTCCCAGTCGCCGGGCAGCGGCTTGAACGAGATGAGCGTGTTGTGCGAGGAGCAGCCGCCGAGCACCTTGGCGCGGCTGTGCAGGATGTGCGAGTTGCCGCGCGGCTGCTCCGTCGTGGTGTAGCCGTAGTCGAGGTCGCCGCCGAGCAGGCCGAGCCAGCGGCGCAGGGTCAGGACGTCGTCGCGGTCGATGTCGCTGGGGCCGCCCTCGATGACGGCGACGGTGACGTCCGGGTCCTCGGTGAGCCGGGAGGCGATCACGGATCCGGCGGTGCCGCCACCGACGATCACGTAGTCGTACGCGGCGTCGGGCGGACCGGGATTCTGGGGCTGTCCGGGGTTCTCAGGCATGCGTCAACTCCTAGGCGTCGCAAGGTACTTCGCGTAATGAGGGCGTAGGTCCGAAGGGGGCGGGGTCAGCCCGCGAACCACCGCACCGGCTTCGGCGCCAGGTTCTGGTAGACGTGCTTGGCCTCGCGGTACTCGGCGAGTCCGGCGGGGCCCAGCTCGCGGCCCACGCCGCTCTTCCCGAAGCCGCCCCACTCGGCCTGCGGCAGGTAGGGGTGGAAGTCGTTGATCCAGACCGTGCCGTGGCGCAGCCGGCCGGCGACCCGTCGGGCGCGGCCCGCGTCGGCGGTCCAGACGCCGCCGGCGAGACCGTACTCGGTGTCGTTGGCGAGGGCGACGGCCTCGTCCTCGGTGCGGAAGGTCTCGACGGTGAGGATCGGCCCGAACGTCTCCTCGCGCACGACCCGCATCTCGCGGTGGCACTGGTCGAGGACGGTCGGCTCGTAGAAGTAGCCGTCGGCGGGCCGGACCGCGCTCGGCTCCGGGCGCTTGCCGCCGCTGCGCAGCACGGCGCCCTCGGCGAGCGCGGAGGCGACGTACGACTCGGTCTTGTCGCGCTGCTGCTCGCTGACGAGCGGCCCGCACTCCACGCCGTCCTCGGTGCCGCGGCCGAGGCGGATCTTGCCTGCGCGGCGGGCGAGTTCGGCGACGAAGCGCTCGCGCACGGACTCCTCGATGATGAGGCGGGAGCCGGCGGAGCAGACCTGGCCGCTGTGGATGAACGCGGCGTTGAGTGCCTGGTCGACGGCGGTGTCGAAGCCGTCCTCGGTCTCGCAGGCGTCGGCGAAGACGACGTTCGGGTTCTTGCCGCCGAGCTCCAGGGCGACCTTCTTGACGTCCGCGGCGGCGGCCAGGGCCACCTTGGTTCCGCTGAGCAGACCGCCGGTGAAGGAGATCAGGTCGACGTCGGGGTGGTCGGCGAGGCGTGCGCCGACCGAGGCGCCGGGGCCCGTGACGATGTTGGCGACGCCGGCCGGCAGCCCGGCCTCCACCAGCAGCTCGACGAGCACGACCGTGGTCAGCGGAGTGATCTCGCTCGGCTTGATGACGAAGGTGTTGCCCGCGGCGAGCGCCGGAGCGATCTTCCAACTGGCCTGCAACAGGGGGTAGTTCCAGGGCGTGATCATCGAGCAGACGCCGACCGGCTCGTGCACGACGACGCTGTGGATCTCCTCGGAACCCGCGTCGACGACGCGTCCGGCGCCCTCACCGATCGCGAGATCGGCGAAGTACCGGAAGGCGTCGGCGACGCAGTCGACGTCGACGCGGCCCTCCTCGACGGTCTTGCCTGCGTCCCGGCTCTCCAGGAGGCCGATCTTCTCCCGGTCACGGACGAGGAGGTCGGCGACGCGGCGCAGCAGTGCGGCACGCTCGGCGACGGGCGTCCGCGGCCAGGGGCCCTCGTCGAAGGCGCGGCGGGCGGCGGCGATCGCGGCGTCCGCGTCCTCGGCACCGCCCTCGGCGATCACCGCGAACGGCTTGGCGTCCGCGGGGTCGAGAATCTCGCGGGTGGCTCCCGACGCGGCGCCGCGCCACTCTCCGCCGACATGGATGGTGCGTTGTACTGACACGTCCTGCTTTGCCTTCCGTTCCGGTTCTCTCCCCCGAGCACCACAGATGCACCCCTCGGTGCGCTCTGCCGTGATGCCGGATGTCCCTGCCCGGGGGTGCGGAAAGCATGCGCAATACGTGGCCGGAAGTGCGCGGCGTCACCGTAGGCACCGGAGAATGAGGGGAAACGCGCCATGGGGGATGTTCTGTCCCTCAAGGCCTGTCGGTGTCGGGCAGCCAGTCGCGTACCGGGTCGTGGTCCAGCCAGCGCCGCTCGGCCGCCAGCCGGGCACTGACGCGCAGCAGCTCGGCGATCCCCGGATGCTCACGCCCGGCGGGCCACACGAGCGACCAGGCGTACAGCGGGGTCGGGTCGACGAGGGGCACCACACGCAGGCCGGGGTCGTCGGGCAGCGGCACATCGGCGGGAAACAGCGTGAACGACGCCGGTTCCTCGCGCAGACGGGCCAGGAAGGACTCCAGGCCGAGGTTGGGTCCGCCCGCGCGCGCGGCGACGCCGAAGCGGTCCGCGAACCGGGTGAGGAAGTCGAGACGCACCGTCTCCGCCGGGTAGCGCAGGACGGAGTCGCGCAGGTCGGCGGGGCGCAGCACGGCAGCGCCGGCCAGCGGGTGCCGGGCACTGAGCACCGCGTCGACGGGTTCCAGCCGCACGAGGCGGCGCACCAGGGCCGCGTCCCCGCCGGGCAGCGCGTGCACCCGGCCGAACCCGGCGTCGGCGCCTCCGCGGGCGCCCCGCATCAGGGCCTCCGCGACGGCCGGGTAGTCACGGCCCGCCCCGGGTTCGGCGTCGAGCGCCGGCGCGGCCTCGATCAGGGCGGCGACGGTGCGCAGGGGCGCGTAGAGATGACCCCATACGTCGATGCGCAGGGGCCTCGCCGGGGCATCCCGCACGGCGAGGACGGCGGCCCGGCCCGCGTCGAGGACCTGCCGCGCGGGCTCCAGGAACCGGACGCCGTACTCGGTCGGCTCGACTCCGGGTGCTCCGGGTCCGCGTGCCCCGCGCGTCCCGCGTTCGAAGAGCCGTACGCCCAGCGTCGCCTCCAGCCGGGCGACCCGCTTGGACAGGGCCTGCTGCGTGATGCCGAGCCGGGCGGCGGCCCGCCCGAAGTGCCGCTCGTCGGCGACGGCGGCGAACGCACGGACCTGCGCGAGATCGAGATCGACATCGAGACCGAGGGCAGGATCGAGGCCGGGACCGGCGGCGGAAGCGGCAACGGGTTCCATGCGCACACCCTAGGAAACGGACCCGCGGGAACAACCGGTGGTTGTCATACCCGGTGCCCGGTTGTTGGACCGCCCGGCCCCGCACCCGGTGCACTACGGGCATGAGAGCTCACGTACCCCCGGGCAAGGCCCTCGCAGGCAGCCACGCTTCCCGCGGCTCCGGCCCGGTTGCACCACGGTGGGACGCTCCGACGACGCCCCGGCCGGGCACCCACGACACGTTCTTCCGGCTCCCCGGCATACTCCCGGACTTCATCGGCCAGAACCGTTCACGCACGTACGGGGCGGGCCTGGATCCGTTCGCGTACGAGCGGGTGACGAGCGGCCTCGATGACCTGCATGACTGGCCGGCCGCCTTCGTCCGTGCGGCACGCGACCACCTGGCCGACGGTGAGCGGTACGAGGGGCGGGGCGCGGTCCGCTCCGCCGGGGAGGCGTATCGCCGGGCCGCCCGCTGGTTCCACTGTGCCGTGCTGCTCCCCCACCCGGACCGCGAGGCGACCGCGCACGCCGCCGCGCAGGCCGACGCGGCGATGGGCCGCGCACTCGCCCTCCTCGAACCGGACGCCGTACGCATCGAGGACGCGTCGTACGCGGGCTGGTTGCGCGGCGCCGGGAGCGGGCGCGGTGGCGGTGGCGGTGGCGTGGTCGTCGTGGTGCCGGGCCTCGACTCGTCCAAGGAGGAGTTCCACGACGTCACCGAGGCGCTGCTCGCGCGTGGCAGCGCCGTGTTCACGATGGACGGGCCCGGCCAGGGCGTCCGGGCGGCGACGACCACGGTCACCTCGGAGTACGAGCACGTCCTGACCCGGCTCGTCGACGCGCTGCACGAGCGGCTCGGCCCGGTCCCCGTCGGCGTCGTCGGGCTCAGCCTCGGTGGCTACTACGCGGCCCTGGGCGCCGCCCGTGAACCGCGGATCCGCGCGGCCGTCACGGTCAGCGGGCCGTACCGGCTGACCGGCTGGGACGACACGGTGCCGTTCGTGCGGGAGACGCTGACGCAGCGGGCCGGGTCGCGGGACGCCGCGCGGAAGTTCCTCGCCGGCGTCGACCTGCGGGGCACGGCCGGGCGGATCGCGGTGCCGCTGCTCGTCGTCGACGGGGCGGACGACGCGATCCCCGGGGTGGAGAACGGGGAACGGCTCGCCGCCGAGGCCCCGCACGGGATCTACCACTCGGTGCCGGGCGGCGACCACCTGCTGGGGAACGTACGGGAGCAGTGGTTGCCGGGGGCGGCGGACTGGCTGGCGGGGCAGCTGACCGGCTGAGGCGGCGGCGCCCGCGTCCTTCACCGAAGGTGCTGAACGCTGCCCGCCGCGTACGTCACCGAGGGCGCTGCTCGCTGCCCGCCGCGTCCTTCGCCAGACGGACCGCCGCGTACAGGCTCAGGGTCGGTTCGGCCTGGCGCAGGAGTTTGATCGCCTGGACCGAGTCGGCGGGGCCGTCGTGTCCGGCCGCCGTGAGGTGCGCGCGCACCCAGTCGCCGCGCAGCTCGGCGTCGCTGCGGGCGGCGGCCTCGGCGATGAGGGCGGCGGCTCGCTCCAGGCCGGCCCGTTCGGCGTCGGGTGCCGTCCGGAGGGCTTCCTGCACGGCGTCGGCGACGCGGTCGGTGTCGCGCAGGACAAGGACGTTCAGCTCACGGCTCGACTTCTTGATCATGCGTCCATGGTGCGGGACGGCGGGCGGACTTCTCGTCGGGCATGTCGTCGGCGCTGGGCGGGGTCGGGGTGGTGACGCTGCTTGCGACGGTGGCCGTGGCTGTCGGATACCGGGGTCACGCCCAGGCGGGTGCCGGCCGGCGGTGTCCGGAGTGGGTGCGGCGCCGTCGTGGCTGGTCGCGCAGTTCCCCGCGCCCCTGAAGGGCGCACTGCGTGCGCCCATGGGGCTGCGGCGAAGCCGCATGCACCAGGGGCGCGGGGAACTGCGCGAGAGGCCACACCGGGCCGCAGCCGCCCTGCAACGCATCCGCCCACAGGGGGCCACAACACAAACCGCCCACGGCGAGTCCGAAGACCCGCCGTGGGCGGCTGAGCGCAGCAGTCCGGCGAGGGCTAGAGAAGGCCGAGACCCCGCACAGCCTCGCGCTCCTCCGCCAGCTCGGCGACAGACGCATCGATCCGCGCCCGCGAGAACTCGTTGACGTCCAGGCCCTGGACGATCTCGTACTTGCCGTCCTTCGTGGTGACGGGGAACGAGGAGATCAGGCCCTCCGGGACGCCGTACGAACCGTCCGAGGGGATACCCATGGAGGTCCAGTCGCCCTCGGCCGTGCCGTTGACCCACGTGTACACGTGGTCGATCGCGGCGTTGGCGGCCGACGCGGCCGACGACGCACCGCGCGCCTCGATGATCGCGGCGCCGCGCTTGGCGACGGTCGGGATGAACTCGTCGGCCAGCCACTTCTCGTCGTTCACGGCCTCGGCGGCGTTCTTGCCGCCGATCGTGGCGTGGAAGATGTCGGGGTACTGGGTGGCCGAGTGGTTGCCCCAGATCGTCAGGCGCTTGATGTCGGCGACCGTCGAGCCCGTCTTCTTCGCGAGCTGGGTCAGCGCGCGGTTGTGGTCGAGGCGCGTCATGGCGGTGAAGCGCTCGGCCGGTACGTCCGGCGCGGCGGCCTGGGCGATGAGGGCGTTGGTGTTGGCCGGGTTGCCGACGACGAGGACCTTGATGTCGTCCGCGGCGTTGTCGTTGATGGCCTTGCCCTGCGGCTTGAAGATGCCGCCGTTGGCGGAGAGCAGGTCGCCGCGCTCCATGCCCTTCGTGCGCGGACGGGCACCCACCAGCAGGCCCACGTTGGCGCCGTCGAAGGCGACGTTCGGGTCGTCGGTGATCTCGATGCCCTGGAGCAGCGGGAAGGCGCAGTCGTCGAGCTCCATGGCGGTGCCCTCGGCGGCCTTGAGCGCCGGGGTGATCTCCAGGAGGCGCAGCTTGACCGGCACGTCCGCGCCGAGCAGCTGGCCGGAGGCGATGCGGAAAAGCAGTGCGTAGCCGATCTGGCCGGCGGCGCCGGTGACGGTGACGTTCACGGGAGTGCGGGTCATGGCGTTCTCCGTATGACAGCAGGTCTTTTGATCGATCTCTCGGCATCAAGAGATCCGCTCGTCAGGCTATCGCGCCCCGCCCCCACCGGACCTACCGGTGCGTGTGGCTCACCCCACAGAGCGAGTCCGCATGCCCGGACAGAGGAGCGGCCCCGGGCCCGGACAGGGGGCGGCGGCCGCCGGCCCGGGGGGAGGGGCGATCGGCGGCCGCCGTGGGTGTCACCGTGTGACCATCCCGTGGGGGTACCGGTGCGCCTTCCCCGAAAGAAAGCCCTCATGCATGCCCTTTCGAGGAACGCGCCGGACCCCGCGCAAGAGACGCCCCGGACCACCCGCTCGAGCTACTCGGCCGAGCTACTCGGTGCAGCCGTTCTGGCCGGACGCGAGCGTGGCGCACGCCTTCGCGTCGGAGGCCGACCCCACCGCCACCATCGGCGTGTACGCGTCCGTGTCCGCGTCGCCGACCAGGCCCTTCTTCGACGACTCGGCACTCGACCTGAGCTGCACGCTGTCCCCGGGCGTCGCACCCTGGATCCGCGCCCAGGCCGCCTTGCACGTCTTGCTGTATCGGACCTCGACGGTGACCGCGCCGACCACGGCCCGTGTGGGACTGTCGGCGAGGTCGCCGCCGCAGCCCATGGCCTCGGGGTCCTTGCCCGTGCAGCCGGCGCCCACGCACTGGACGCCCGCGGGCAGTTGGGGCGCGCTGCTGGTCGGGGACGACGAAGGCCCGGCGTTCTCGTTCTTGCCCTTGTCGCCGCCGCTGGTCAGGACGTAGGCGACGAGCACGACGATCGCCGCGCCCACGACTCCCGCGAGGAACATGGTCAGCCGGCGCTTGCCCCCGCTGCCGGAACCTCCTGGCGGAGCGGCGGGCGGTGCGACGGGCCCGACGGGTCCGGCAGGCCCGAACTGGTCGGCACGCGGCGCAGAAGCCTGCGGCGGCACGGTCGGCGGGACACCCGCGGGGCCGGCGGCCCCGGCGACTCCGGCGACCCGGGAGGCGGTCGCGCTCCCGTTCCGCCCGCCGCCACCGCCGCTGCCTCTGCCTCCGTCACCACGGCTGCCCGCCGGCGCGGTCGGCCCTCCGAACTCCCCCAGCGCGGCGCGCGCCTGGGATATCCGTATCGCCTCCATGGTCATGTCGTGGCGCATCTCGGAACGGCTCCAGGCACGCTCCGCGAGCTCCCACATCGTGGTCAGGTGGACGGGGTTGGTGCCGGTCACCTCGGCGAGCGCCACGATGGCGCCCTTGGGTGCGAGCAGCCGTCCGTTCAGATACCTCTCCCACGAGGTCTTGCTGTACCCGGTGCGGTCCGCCAGTGCGGCGATCCCGAGTCCGCTGCGGTCCACCAGCCGGCGCAACTGGCTGGCGAACTCCTTGACCTCCGGGTCCAGTTCGTCCGGTAGCGCCCTCCAACGAGGCATTGCATTCCCCCTATTCCCCCCATACGTGCCTGAATCCCCCCGCGCCGCTCTCTGGCCCCGGTCTCCACTGGCTACCCAGTGGGATGTGCGTAGCCAGGATGTCAGTTCCCGGGCCGGGGGCGCACGGGGGCATTCGACTGCGTTCGACAACGCGATCACCGGAGCGCGCCCCCTCGCACGATCCGGGTCCGGGTCGTCCTGGACGATCCCGTTTTCCCAGGCTATGTGCGGTGTCCGCCGTCTTCCGACAACCTTCCCGAAGTTGACCGGAGACCGCCACACAAGGACGCGGGGCCTCCGCCTGGGAGACCCCGCACGTCACACGCGGCCCTTCAGGGCCTGCGTCACAACCCCGCTCGCCTCACCGCACAGTGAAGTGCAGCGTGTCCTGCAAGAAGGGGATCTTCAGCCAGGGGTCCGGCTGCGCCATCATCGACAACAGCACGATGGCGAGGCCGAGAATCCCGTACGTGAGCATGTCCGTGAACCGCGAGCGCACCGCGAGCATGCCGACGGACGGCAGCATCCAGCGCATCACGGCGCCGCCGAGCAGCGCCACGCCGACCAGGATCGTACCGACGCGGAACAGGCCGAAGGCAGTGATCAGCAGCCCCAGCCCGGCCAGCACGAGCACGGCGATGAGCGGCCACTGGCGGGCGGGCGCGGGGGCGTCACCGGGGGCGGCGCGGCCGCCGCCCTCGGGACGGGCGGTGTCCCGCGTCCACAGCGGGAAACGCCGCGGCTGCCGCTTCGCCGCCTCCCCGGAGGCGCCCCCGGGGGCACCTTCGGAGGCACCTTCGGAGGCGCTCCCGGAAGCACCCCCGGGGGCGTCCTTGGTGACGTCCCTGGCGGCGCCCCCCGAGGCGTCAGCGGACACCGTTCGCGTCCCGTTCGGCGGCCTCGACCACGTTCACGAGGAGCTGGGCGCGGGTCATCGGGCCCACTCCGCCGGGGTTCGGGGAGATCCAGCCGGCGACCTCGGCGACACCCGGGTGCACATCGCCGACGATCTTGCCGTTCTCGTCGCGCGAGACACCGACGTCGAGCACGGCCGCGCCCGGCTTGATGTCCTCGGGCTTGATCAGGTGCGGCACGCCCGCGGCGGCCACGATGATGTCGGCACGCCTGAGGTGCGCGGAGAGGTCACGGGTGCCGGTGTGGCACTGGGTGACCGTCGCGTTCTCCGACTTGCGGGAGAGCAGCAGCGGCATCGGGCGGCCGATGGTCACGCCGCGGCCGACCACGACGACCTCGGCACCCTTGATCTCGACGCCGTGCTTGCGCAGCAGCGTGATGATGCCGAACGGGGTGCAGGGCAGCGGCGCCGGCTCGTTCAGGACGAGACGGCCGAGGTTCATCGGGTGCAGACCGTCCGCGTCCTTGGCGGGGTCCATCAGCTCCAGGATGCGGTTCTCGTCGATGCCCTTGGGCAGCGGCAACTGGACGATGTAGCCGGTGCAGGCCGGGTCCTCGTTCAGCTCGCGGACGACCGCCTCGATCTCCTCCTGCGTCGCCGTGGCGGGCAGTTCGCGCTGGATGGAGGCGATGCCGACCTGCGCGCAGTCGCGGTGCTTTCCTGCCACGTATTTCTGGCTGCCGGGGTCCTCGCCGACCAGGACGGTGCCGAGCCCGGGCGTGACCCCCTTCTCCTTCAGGGCCGCCACGCGGGCGGTCAGTTCGGACTTGATCGCGGCTGCGGTGGCCTTGCCATCGAGAATCTGGGCGGTCATGGTGCCCATTCTTTCAGGGCGGCCCTGCTTCACCCAAGTTGCACTTGCACAACAGCCCTGGAGGCCTACTGGACAGGACCATGTCCGATTCAGGAGCATGATCCGCGCAGTGCCGCGGACAGCGGCAGGGGGGCAGTCCGCGTATGCGGCAACATTTCCGTTCATTTCCTCCGCACGTCCGCGCCGTCCCCGACGTCGTCCCGGAGGAATCCCGCCATGAGTCACGGCGCCCCGAACAATCCATACGGCCAGCAACCGCCCCAGCCGAACCCGTACGGCCAGCAGGCACCGCAGGGTGTGCCGCCGCAGGGCTACGGCTATCCGCAACAGCCCGGCCAGTCCTATCCGTCGTACCCGCAGCAGTCGGGGATGCCGGGACCGGGCATGCCGCCCGGTGTGCCGCCGCTCGCCACGATGGGCCGCCGGCTCGGCGCCCGTCTGATCGACGGCGCGCTGTTCTTCGTGGTCTACCTCGTGTTCCTGGTGCCGAAGTTCAGCGACTTCCTCGACGCGGTGCAGGCCTGTGACGCCAACTCGTCGGCGTTCGACACCTGTGTGAACAACGCCACGTCGGACTTCCAGTCCTCGACCCTGCCGATCGCCGGCATCTTCATGCTCCTCGTCCTGCTCTACGAGGTCCTGCTGACCGCCTTCGTCGGCGCCACGCTGGGCAAGATGGCCGTCGGCATCCGCGTCCTGAAGGCGGAGACCGGTGCGAAGCCGGGCATCGGCGGCGGCTTCCTGCGCTGGATCATCCCGACGGTCGGCAGCTTCGCCTGCGGTATCGGCGCGCTCCTCGTGTACCTGTCCCCGTTCTGGGACAAGTCCGGCCGCAGGCAGGGCTGGCACGACAAGGTCGCGAGCACGGTCGTCGTGTACGTGAAGGGCTGAGCCCCCGGCTGTCACGCAGAAGGCCCGCCGGTCGGTGACCGGCGGGCCCTCTGCGCGTACGGGTGACTCAGTGGAAGAAGTGGCGCGTCCCCGTGAAGTACATCGTCACGCCCGCCTTCTTGGCGGCCTCGACGACCTGCTCGTCACGGATCGAACCGCCCGGCTGCACGATCGCCTTCACCCCGGCGTCGATGAGGATCTGCGGCCCGTCCGGGAACGGGAAGAACGCGTCCGAGGCGGCGAAGGAACCGCGCGCCCGCTCCTCGCCCGCCCGCTCGACGGCGAGCTTGCAGGAGTCGACCCGGTTGACCTGGCCCATGCCGACGCCGACCGAGGCGCCGTCCTTGGCGAGCAGGATCGCGTTGGACTTCACGGCGCGGCACGCCTTCCACGCGAACGCCAGCTCGTCCAGCTCGCCCTGCGACAGCGCGTCGCCGGTCGCGAGGGTCCAGGACGCCGGGTTGTCGCCGTCGGCCTGGAGCCGGTCGGTGACCTGGAGGAGCGCGCCGCCGTCGATCTGCTTCGTCTCGACCGTCGCGGACGGCCCGTTCGGGGCCCGCAGAACACGGATGTTCTTCTTCTTGGTGAGGGCTTCGAGGGCGCCGTCCTCGTAGTCGGGCGCGACGATGACCTCGGTGAAGATGTCGGCGACCTGCTCCGCCATCTCCTTGGTGACCGGCCGGTTGACCGCGATCACGCCGCCGTACGCCGAGACCGGGTCACAGGCGTGCGCCTTGCGGTGCGCCTCGGCGACGTTCGCGGCGACGGCGATGCCGCAGGGGTTGGCGTGCTTGATGATCGCGACGCACGGGTCGTCGTGGTCGTACGCGGCACGGCGAGCGGCGTCCGTGTCCGTGAAGTTGTTGTACGACATCTCCTTGCCGTGCAGCTGCTCCGCCTCGGCGAGGCCGCCGGTGCCGTCGACGTACAGGGCGGCACCCTGGTGCGGGTTCTCGCCGTAACGAAGGACGTTCTTGCGCGCGTACGTGGCGCCGAGGAACTCGGGGTGGCCACTGTCGTCGGCGGCGGCGTAGTCGGCCGCGAACCAGGAGGCGACGGCGACGTCGTACGCGGCCGTGTGCTGAAACGCCTCGGCCGCGAGCCGCTTACGGGTGGTCAGGTCGAACCCGTCGTCCTTCACGGCCGCGAGGACATCGGCGTACCGCTGCGGGCTGGTGACCACGGCGACCGACGGGTGGTTCTTGGCGGCGGCGCGGACCATCGAGGGACCGCCGATGTCGATCTGCTCGACGCACTCGTCGGGAGTGGCGCCCGAGGCGACGGTCTCCTTGAACGGGTACAGGTTCACGACGACCAGCTCGAACGGCTTCACACCGAGGTCGGCGAGCTGCTTCTGGTGGTCCTCCAGGCGGAGGTCGGCGAGGATGCCCGCGTGCACCTTCGGGTGCAGCGTCTTCACGCGGCCGTCGAGGCACTCCGGGAAGCCGGTGACGTCCTCGACCTTGGTGACCGGCACCCCGGCGCCGGCGATCTTCGCCGCGGTCGAACCGGTGGACACCAGCTCGACGCCCGCCTCGTGGAGCCCGCGCGCCAGCTCCTCCAGACCGGTCTTGTCGTAGACGCTGACCAGCGCCCGGCGGATGGGCCGCTTGTTGCTCTCGGCGGTCACGGGATAACTACCTTTCGTCCCTCAATGCTGTAGCCGTTACGGGCCAGTCGCCCCACGACATCGACGAGCAGCGTGCGCTCGACTTCCTTGATGCGCTCGTGCAGAGCGCTCTCACCGTCGTCCGAGTCCTCTTCCACGATCTCGACCACGCCCTGGGCGATGATCGGGCCGGTGTCGACGCCGTCGTCGACGAAGTGGACGGTGCATCCGGTGACCTTCGCGCCGTACGCGAGAGCGTCGCGCACACCGTGAGCACCGGGAAAACTGGGCAGCAGGGCCGGGTGCGTGTTCACGAACCGCCCGCCGAAGCGCGCGAGGAACTCCTTGCCCACGATCTTCATGAAGCCCGCCGAGACCACCAGGTCCGGCTCGTGGGCGGCGGTCGCCTCGGCGAGCGCCCGGTCCCAGTCCTCGCGCGCGGCGTGGTCCTTGACCCGGCACACGAAGGTCGGGAGCCCGGCGCGCTCGGCACGCTCCAGACCGGCGATGCCGTCGCGGTCCGCGCCGACCGCGACGATCTCCGCCCCGTACGCGTCCGTCCCCTGCGCCTCGATGGCGTCCAGCAGTGCCTGCAGATTCGTACCTGATCCGGAGACCAGCACGACGAGGCGCTTGGCCTTGGCCACGGCGGGGCCCTTTCTCGTTCTGGGAAAGCTTCTTCGCACGGTCGGCTCGTTCGTTCGGCTTGCCCGTTCGGCTTGTGCGTTCCTACGAAAGCTTCGCACCCGCATATACGGGGAACCCTACGAAGCCGCCGACCGTCAGCAACGATACCGGCACTCCCGGCGGCCCCCACGGGACGGGGGCGTGACCGGGAGGTAGCGTCAGCGTCCAGGAACACCGAGCAAGATCCCGCAAGACCCAGCCCCGGCGCGGAACGCCGGGCGGGCATGGAACGTTGACGTAAAGAACGAACCAACCCGCACCAGCGACCCGACCGACGACCTAGGGGAAGACGCACACCTGATGCCGGACCGAAGCCTTCGCCTCACGCTGCCCACCGGCGCCGTCCTGCTGCGCGAAGGCCGACCCACGCCGCCGTCGCCGTCCACGGACTCCACCGGTCCCGCTGGTTCCACCGGCTCCGCTGGTTCCACCGGCTCCGATGAGTCCCCGGACACGAGCACCCCGGACACCACGGACACCGCGGGCTCCAAGGGGACCAAGGAATCCGGCGCGGGCAAGGGCTCCGGGGACGCCCGGGCGGACAACCCGTTCGCCCCGCCGCCCGAGGACGCCCCCGACCGCCCGTGGCAGCCGCGCCGCCCGGAGGGCCAGGACCCCGCGGGGGACGGCGGCGGCCACTCCTCCTGGGGCAGCCAGTGGAGCGACCGCCAGCCGGGCCGCGCCCAGGGCGGCCGCTTCGGCGACCGTCCCGGCAGCGGGGGCGGCGGACAGGGCGGCCCCGAAGGAAAGAGCCCCGGCCAGGGCCCCGGCTCCGGCGGCATGCGCTGGGACCCGACGGACCCGGCCCAGCGCCGCGCGCGCTACGCACTCCTGTCCGGCATGTGGGGCTTCTTCTTCGCCCTGTTCGCCTGGCCGTACGTGGCCCTGCTGCTCGGCGCACTCGCCCTGTACTGGAGCATCAGCGCCCTGCGCGCGAAGCCCCGCACCCCGGACCCGGACGCCCCCGCGCCGGCCGCCGCCCCCGGGACGACCCGCCCGCAGACGACGGCGGCGATCAGCGGACTCGTGACGGGTGCGCTGGCGCTGGCCATGGTGGCGTCGATGTTCGCGGCGAAGCTGGTCTACAGCGACTACTACGAGTGCCGCGCGGACGCCCTGACCAACTCGGCGAACGAGTCCTGCGAGGACCTCCTCCCGAAGGAACTCCGCCCGCTCCTGGGCACGCGCTGACGGTACGTCAGGACTCCGGACCGGCCTGCCGGTCCGGAGCCGGCGCCTCGCGCGACGTTTCGTCGAAGAAGTCGTAGGCCTCGAAGCCGTCCTCATCGAGGGCCTCCTCGCCAAAGCCGTTCTCGCCGAAGCCGTTGCCGCCGAAGTCGTTGCCGCCGAAGTCGTCGTCGTTCGCGACGAGTTCGCGCCCTACGGTGTCTTGTTCGCGCCCTACGACGTCATACGCGAGTCCGGACTCCGGCGCGGGCGCGGGGACGGGCGTGGGGACGGGCGTGGGGACGGAGGTGGGGACGGAGGTGGGCTTCCTCCCGGCCGTCACCGCCGTCGCCCACGCGGACATCCGGGGCCGCACCACGGACTCCCGCCCGCGCCACCACCACACCACCAGCGCCACCGGTACGCCCACCGCGCCGGTCCACGCCGCCGCGGCGAGCCCGGTCAGCCAGCCGACGGGCCCGAACGCGGCAAGGGCCTCGACGCCCAGCGCGCCGCCCGCCGCCACGGCGAGCACGGCCAGCGCCGTCCCGCACAGCGCGGCCGCCACGCACATCGCGTACGCGACCCGCCCCGTGGTCCAGGCGGCCCGCTCGCCCGCCACCACCACGAACCACGCCACGGTCACCGCCGCCGCCACGGGCACCGCACCCACCGCCCAGGTCAGCGGCGATCCCGGCCCCGCCGCCGGCACCGCCTCGAGCAGCGGAAGGGCGGGCAGGAGCGAGCCGCGCGTGCTGCCGAGCGGCCCGACCGTGTGCCCGGCACCGAGCACGACCCCGGGCCCCAGCGCGTACGCGGCGCCCCAGATCGCGGCGTTCGGCACCAGCGCGAGACAGAGCAGCAGCACCGCGATCCGCCCCGACCAGGCCGCCGTCAGCTGCTGGAACGACTCCCGCACCGCTCCCCCGTGCCACACCAGCCCCGCCGCCACCAGGAGCGCGCCCCCGGCGACCAGGACGAGGGCCCCGGCGGCGGCGGCCCGTGCGGCGACCGGCAGGACGTCCCGCACGAGTACCCGCGGCAACACGTCCAGGGACCGGCGCAGCGCCAGGGGCAGCGGGCCGCCCGGCCGGCCGTACGCGGTCCACACCCCGGACCCGGACGCGGCCACGGCGACCAAGACGAGGTGCGCCACGCAGCTGCCCCAGGAGGGCCGCAGTTCGCCGCCGGACGCGTAGCAGGCGGCCACGGCGCCGATCACCAGGTAGCCACACGCGACGCCGGCCCACACTCCGGTGGCCGACCCCTGCGGCGCCCCCTCCTCCTCGGGCTCCGCGGCGTCCCGTGCGGCCCGGTGCACCAGCCAGACGGGCAGCGCCAGGAGCAGCAGCGGACTGAGACCCAACGGCGCGGGTGTACCGGACAGCGTGTCCGTCCTGATCATCTCGGTGCCGTGCGCGAGCAGCCACAGCGCGGCGGCGGTGTGCAGGGCGCCGCCGGGCCCGCTGTCGGGGTAGGGCGAACTGATCCACATCGCGATCACGAGGACCGCGAACATGCCGAGCCCGAGGCCCGCCGCGACGACTCCGCCGAACATCCCGGCTGCGGGCCCCGGTGGTCGTTCCCGCACACGGGTCAGCAGCACGGGCAACGACACTCCACGGCCGGTCATCTGCGTCACGGGGCCATGCTCCCAACGACACGCGCTTTCACCGCGTAACAGGCGAAGTACGGATGTGTCGCTCAAGATACGTTTATGTACTTTTTCGCGCGAAAGGGTGTGTGGAGTTCCTCATGACGCAGAGCGCTGCCGCCCCACTCCCGACGCCGAAGGAGCGCCGCAGGCTCCGTGAGGCGCAGTCGCTGACCCAGGCGCAGCTCGCGGCCCGGCTCGGTGTGACGCGCGAGACGGTCCGTGCCTGGGAGTCGGGCCGCACCTCTCCCGGGGGCCGTAAGAGGGAGACGTACGCGAAGCTCCTGACATCACCGGGCCCGGCCCCCGCCCTTGTGAAGCGACCGAAGGCGCAGGTCAGCAGGGCCGAACGGGTTCAGGAGCCCGAGCAGCGGACGCAGCCGGAGAAGCGGAGGCAGCCGGAGAGCCAGTCGGCGGAGCAACCGCTCACCCGGGCGCCGGCGGTGGCGTTCGACGCTCTCTACACGCACGCCGCACCGCTCCTGGTCCGCCAGACTTACCTGCTCTCCGGCCGTCGCGCCCTGGCCCGTGAGTCCGTCGAGCGCGCCTTCCAGCTGGCCTGGCAGCGCTGGCCCGAGGTCGCGGTCGACCCGGACCCGGTGGGCTGGGTGCGCGCGGCGGCGTACGAGTACGCGATGTCGCCCTGGCACCGGCTGCGCCCCGCCCACCGCCACCCGGACGCGCCGCCCGCCGACGCGGAGGACCGCAAGCTCCTCGACGTACTGCAGAGCCTGCCGCCCGTCTACCGGCGCACCCTGCTGCTCTACGACTGGGTGGGCCTCGACCTGCCGGAGACCGCCGCCGAGACGGAGGCCAGCACGCCGGCCGCCGCCAACCGCATCCTGCACGCCCGTGAGGCCGTAGCCGAGCAGTTGCCGGAGCTGGCCGTCCCCGAGCAGCTGCACCGGCGGCTGACCGAGCTGGCGGGCGCGGAGAAGCTCGACGCGCCGAAGGCGACGTTCGTGCGGGACGTCGGCGAGAAGCGCACCCGGTTCTGGACGCGGGCCGCGATCGTCGTCACGACCCTGATCGTCGGGGCGACGGCGCTGACGGTGCGGGCGGCTCCCACGCACTACGTGCCGGTGCCCGCGCCCGGTGCCCCGGTCAGCGGTGTGCCCGCGCTGACCGGCCCCGACCGGCTCACGCCACAGGACCTCCAGCTGCGCGGCCAGTTGCGGGCGAAGCTGAGCGGCGGTCCCGGGCGCCTCGCACCCGTGGCCGAATGAGCAAGAGGCCCGCGAACGAGCAGTGGGTCGGCGAACGAGCAGTGGGCCCGCACCGTCACCGGTGCGGGCCCACTGATCTGCGTACAGCGGCTGGTTACGAGAGCAGCTCGCGCGCCAGCTTCGCCGTCTCGGTCGGGGTCTTGCCGACCTTGACGCCGGCGGCCTCGAGGGCCTCCTTCTTCGCCTGGGCGGTGCCGGAGGAGCCGGAGACGATGGCGCCGGCGTGGCCCATGGTCTTGCCCTCGGGGGCGGTGAAGCCCGCGACGTAACCGACGACCGGCTTCGTCACGTTCGCCTTGATGAAGTCGGCCGCGCGCTCCTCGGCGTCGCCGCCGATCTCACCGATCATGACGATGAGGTCGGTCTCGGGGTCGGCCTCGAACGCGGCGAGCGCGTCGATGTGCGTCGTGCCGATGACCGGGTCGCCACCGATGCCGACGGCGGACGAGAAGCCGATGTCACGCAGCTCGTACATCATCTGGTACGTCAGCGTGCCGGACTTCGAGACCAGGCCGATGCGGCCCGGCTTCGTGATGTCGCCCGGGATGATGCCGGCGTTCGACTGGCCCGGCGTGATGAGACCGGGGCAGTTCGGGCCGATGATCCGGGTCTTGTCGCCCTTGGACTTCGCGTACGCGTAGAACGCGGCGGAGTCGTGGACGGCGATGCCCTCGGTGATGACCACGGCGAGCGGGATCTCGGCGTCGATCGCCTCGACCACGGCGGCCTTGGAGAAGGCCGGCGGGACGAAGAGGACGGACACGTTGGCGCCCGTCTTCTCGATCGCCTCGGTGACGGAGCCGAAGACGGGGATCGACGTGCCGTCGAAGTCGACCTCGGTGCCCGCCTTACGGGGGTTCACACCGCCGACGATGTTCGTGCCGTCGGCGAGCATGAGCTTGGTGTGCTTCATGCCCGTGGCACCGGTCATGCCCTGGACGATGACCTTGCTGTCCTTGTTGAGGAAGATAGCCATGGCTGTTCTGTCCCTCGTCCCTTACTTCGCGGCCGCGAGCTCGGCGGCCTTGTCGGCCGCGCCGTCCATGGTGTCCACGCGCTGCACCAGCGGGTGGTTGGCGTCGGAGAGGATCTTGCGACCCAGCTCGGCGTTGTTGCCGTCGAGGCGGACGACGAGGGGCTTCTCGACCTTCTCGCCCTTCTCCTCGAGGAGCGCGAGCGCCTGCACGATGCCGTTGGCGACCTCGTCACAGGCGGTGATGCCGCCGAAGACGTTGACGAACACGGACTTGACGTCCGGGTCGCCGAGGATGATCTCCAGGCCGTTCGCCATCACCTGGGCGGAGGCGCCGCCACCGATGTCGAGGAAGTTGGCCGGCTTCACGCCGCCGTGGTTCTCACCGGCGTACGCGACGACGTCCAGCGTCGACATGACCAGACCGGCACCGTTACCGATGATGCCGACCTCGCCGTCGAGCTTGACGTAGTTGAGGCCCTTCTCCTTGGCAGCGGCCTCGAGCGGGTCGGCCGCGTCCTTGTCCTGCAGCGCCTCGTGGTCGGGGTGCCGGAAGTCGGCGTTCTCGTCCAGGGACACCTTGCCGTCGAGGGCGATGATGTCGCCGGAGGCGACCTTGGCGAGGGGGTTGACCTCGACCAGGAGGGCGTCCTCCTCGATGAAGGTCTTCCAGAGCGTCACCAGCACGTCGGCGACCTTGTCGGCCACCTCGGCCGGGAACTTCGCGTCCTCGACGATCTTGCGGGCGACCGCGGGGGTCACGCCCTCGTTGGCGTCGATCGGCGTCTTGGCGACGGCCTCGGGGCGCTCGACCGCCACCTCCTCGATCTCCATGCCGCCCTCGACGGAGGCGATGGAGAGGAAGGTGCGGTTGGTGCGGTCCAGGAGGAAGGAGACGTAGTACTCCTCCACGATCTCCGGAGCCGTCTCGGCCATCATCACCTTGTGGACCGTGTGGCCCTTGATGTCCATGCCGAGAATGTTCGTCGCGTGCGCGACGGCCTCGTCGGGGGTGGCGGCCAGCTTCACGCCACCGGCCTTGCCTCGGCCACCGACCTTGACCTGGGCCTTGACGACAGACTTGCCGCCCAGCCGCTCGGTCGCCTCGCGGGCTGCCTCAGGCGTGTCGATGACTTCACCGGCCAGCACCGGTACACCGTGCTTGGCGAAGAGGTCCCTCGCCTGGTACTCGAACAGGTCCACGCGCGTCCGTCCCTATCAGTGATCTCGCGGTTCGATCTTCCTGCGTGGGCGTGCCGCGATGGGCAACGTGACTCCGCTGTCACAAGGGAGGCGTACGAGGCGTACACAGTGGCCGGGTACGCGGCATGTCCGTCTCGCAGGTTATCGCCGCTCGGCGATGCGCCCTAAATCGCAGATCACACCTGAGCGGTGATACCGGTCACAGAGCGTCCCGTTTGTGATGCGTTTCGCACTTGTTCGCGGCCTCACCGTGCGGGGGTACGCACGGTGAGGCCACCCGAGGAGCCCCCGGAACGCATGCATTCACCGGGGGCTCGAGGCGGGCATCCCGTCCCCGACGGATTCGCCCGCCGCACGCCGGTTTCCGGCCGGGCCGCGCCGACGGATTTCGGCTGGCCCGGCTCACCGGCGTCGGTCAGATGCCCGTCAGATGCCGGGCAGGTAGCTGGGCGCCACGGCGCCGACGACGCCGTGCACGCCGGTGACGGCGTTGCCGGTGAGCGGCTGGACGTCGGCGACGACGGTGCCGGTCAGGTCCTGCGCGAAGGGGGTGACGTCGCCGGTGACGCCGTACGCGAGCGGCGCCACCTCGTCACCGACGACGGTCCGGGCGAAGGGGGCGACGTTCTCGCCGACGACGCCGTACGCGAACGGCGTCACGTCGCCGGTGACGCCCTGCGCCAGGCCCTGCGCGCTGGTGCCGACGCCCTGCACGACCGGCCGCACGTGGTCGACGACCGTCTGCACGAGGGGGTCCACGGAGTCCACGACGCCGCCCGCGAACGGCGCCACGTCTCCTACGACCAGCCCCTGCGCGAGCGGGCCGACCGTGCCGACGACGCCGTTGGCCAGGGGCTGCACCTCGCCGGTCACGCCCGTGGCGAAGGGACCCACCTGCTGTCCGACCAGGCCGGTCGCGAACGGCGTGACGTCCCCGACCGCGCCGCCCGCCAGCACACCGACGTCACCGACGGCCTGGCCGGCGACGGGCAGCACGCCGTGCACGGCGGTCGCCGCGACGGGCGGCAGAACGGCGGCGGCGGTCTCGTCGGCGATCGGGGTGGCCGCGGCGGTGACGTCTTCGGCGGCGAAGGTGGACAGGGGGCCGAAGAGGTAGTCGACGCCGTCCTGGGCGGTGGCAGCGGACTTGACCGTCTCGGCGACCTTGGTGTCGGCGGTGGCCTTGCCGGCGGTGACGACGGACTCGGCCGGCTTGGTGAGCTTGCTGCCGCTGAGCTTGCCGTCGGTGAGCTTGCTGCCGCTGAGCTTGCCGTCGGTCGCCTTGGTGGCTCCCTGCGTCAGGTGCGACGCGGTGTCCTGCACGTCGGCGACGTCGGCGACATCGGCGACATCGGCGACATCGGCGAGATGAGCGGCGTCGGCGACATCGGCGACGGTGTCGCCGGCCACGTCCGGCACGGAGAGCGAGTGGGCGGGCAGTTCATCGGCGCTGGCCACGGCCGAGCCGAGGGCCCAGGCGCCGGAGACGCCCGCGGCTATGACGATGGAGCGGCGGAGGTTCTTGTTCATGCGTACGTAGTTCCTTCGAATTCCGGCGATTTCCGGGGTGTCGGGCAGACCTGTTCCGCCCCCGCGCGACAGGTCACGTGCGGGGAGAGGGCTGCCCTAGCCAGGGAATTCGGGAATGCCGCGATACCGGTCGGCCACCGGCGCGGCGACGCCCGACGCGAACGCGCCGGGCGGCAACAGCACGGGCACCCGGCTGCCGAACGCGGCCGCGTGCACCTCGCCGTGCCGCGTCGAGTTCCCGTCACCCGCCGAGGTGTTGGCCACGAGTGCGCCGTCGGGACGCGGCGGTGCACCGGGCGCGGCCGGCTGCGGTGCGGCGGTGTGCCGCGCCGCGGAGGCGTGGTGCGCGCCGTTCCGCTGTACGTCCCCGAGCCACGCGGAGTCGTACGCCTTCGGCCCCGCCACCCGCGCGGCAGACGGACGGGAAGCTTGGTGCTTCTCGTGCTCGGCCGCGGGGCCGTGGACGGGCTGCGTGGCGACGGGTGCGGTGGGTGCGGGCTCCGCGGGCGGGGCCGGTGCTGGTGCGGGTACGGGGCCGGAGTGCCCGGGTACGCCCGGGAGCTCGGGAAGTTCCGGGAGTCCGGGGAGCCCGGGGAGTTCGGGCAGGGCCGGCGGCCCGTCCGGCAGCGGTCGCGGGGTCGCCGCGGCGATGCCACCGACGACCCGCCCGGTCAGCCCGCCGACCGGCTCGGTCACCTGGCCCACGGTCTCGAGGACCGGCCGCACGACTTTCTCCCGCACGGGGTCGACGACCTCCGCACGGATGTCGCCGGAGACCCGGTCGTGCACCGTGCGCACGTCTTGTACGGATCCGCCCGCGGCCTCACGCAGCGCGGTGTGATGCGGCACGGTGTGGTGCGGCACGGTGTGGTGCGGGGCGACGTGAAGCGGCCCGAGGGTGCCGGAGGCGTCGTCCGCGTGGGCCTGCCCGCCGCAGAGAAACCCGAGGCCGATCAATCCGCCGAGCAACAGTGCCAGTTGCAGCGCATGTCGCCGCGCCGCCGGGCGCGGCAGGCGCTCGGCGGGGGCGGCAGGAACGGTCGGAGTCGTCACGGTGCGCAGATCCTCGCACGGGACGAGGGCGCCTGCGCAAGCCCCGTGTTACCGATGGGTACTCATATCCGGTTTGCTGCCGCTCCCCCGGTTTCGGCCGCCGAGTCGGGTATGGGCAGCGGTCGTTTCTCGATGGCCGCTGCCATGACCTCGGGGAACAGGTCGGGGGTGCAGGCGAACGCGGGTGCCCCCAGCGCGGCCAGCGCCGCCGCGTGCTCCCGGTCGTAGGCGGGCGCCCCTTCGTCGGAGAGCGCGAGCAGCGTCACGAACTGCACCCCGGACGCCTTCATCGCGGCGACCCGCTTCAGCATCTCGTCGCGGATACCGCCTTCGTAGAGGTCGGAGATGAGGACGACGACGGTCTCGGCGGGGCGGGTGATCTGCGACTGGCAGTAGGCGAGCGCCCGGTTGATGTCGGTGCCGCCGCCGAGCTGGGTGCCGAAGAGGACGTCTACCGGGTCGTCGAGCTGGTCGGTGAGGTCCACGACGGCCGTGTCGAAGACGACGAGCCGCGTCTGGATGGAGCGCATGGAGGCGAGCACCGCCCCGAACACGGAGGCGTAGACGACGGACGCGGCCATCGAGCCCGACTGGTCGATGCAGAGGATCACCTCTTTCTTGACGGACTGGGCGGCCCGCCCGTACCCGATGAGCCGCTCGGGCACGATCGTGCGGTACTCGGGCAGGTAGTGCTTGAGGTTGGCCGCGATCGTGCGGTTCCAGTCGATGTCGTGGTGGCGGGGCCGGCTGATGCGGGCGCTGCGGTCGAGGGCGCCGGTGAGGGTGGAGCGGGTGCGCGTGGCGAGCTTCTTCTCCAGGTCGTCGACGACCTTGCGGACCACTGCGCGGGCCGTCTCCTTGGTGGTCTCCGGCATCGCCTTGTTCAGCGAGAGGAGGGTGCCGACGAGGTGCACGTCGGCGTCGACGGCCTCCAGCATCTCCGGTTCGAGCAGCAGCGTGGACAGGCCGAGCCGGTCGATCGCGTCGCGCTGCATGACCTGGACGACGGAGGACGGGAAGTACGTGCGGATGTCGCCGAGCCAGCGGGCCACGGACGGGGCCGAGGCCCCGAGTCCCGCGCTCCGGCTGCCACCGGGGTTGCGTTGTCCGCCGCGGCCCGAGCCGTACAGGGCGGTGAGGGCTCCGTCCATCGCGGCGTCCTGCCCGGACAGTTGGCAGCCGGTGCCGTCGGCCGCGTCGCCGCCCAGGACGAGGCGCCAGCGCCTGAGCCGTTCGTCGCCGGTGGTTGTGCTGGTGGTCATGTCATCGCCCCCGCGAGGTTGTTGGTGCGCCATCTCGTCTGCCATGTGCGCCACGTACGCGACTGCGGTCGTCCCGTCGTGGCTGGTCGCGCAGTTCCCCGCGCCCCTGAAGGTGCTGCGGGGACGATGAGATGGCGCACGAAGTGCGCATCTCAGGGGCGCGGGGAACTGCGCGAAGCAGGACCACGACCCGCGCCCGGCCACGAACCCCCGCCACACCGCTCCTCACCCGCCCTCCCCCGCTCCAGCTCCGGCTCCGGCTCCAGCTCCAGCAACGGCTCCAGCTCCAGCTCCGGCAACGGCTCCAGCTCCAGCTCCAGCTCCGGCAACGGCACCGGCATCGGCACCGGCACCGGCACCCAGCAACATCCGAACCACTGGCACCACCGCGTCGGCCCGTTCCAGATCCAGCTCGTCGGCGAACCCGGAGACCGCCCCCACCCCGGCGGACGCCGATCCCGCGGGGCCACGGCGGACCAGCTCCCCCAGGGTGCGCCGCACCCCGGCCTCGTACGCGGAGAACGTGCGGCGCAGCAGCGGCAGTACATCGGTGAACGCGTCCCCCGACACCCCGGTCAGCCACGCGTCGACCAGGCCGAGCAGCCGCTCGTCGTGGACGAGGAGGAGGCCGCCGCCGGAGCCGCCGCCGACGAAGCCCTCGATCCAGGCGGCGGCATCGACGGGCGGGGTGCCGGGCGAGAGGGCGAGGCCCATCAGCCGTGCGGCGCCGTCGTCGTCGAGTGCTCCCTCGTCCAGCAGGAGGCGGGCGCACCGGCCCCGGATCACGCCGGCCACGCTGTCCCGCGCGGCGAGGGTGCGCAGCACGGTCCGCCAGCGCTCGCGCAGTGCCGCGTCCTCCAGGAGGCCGACGGCGGAGTGCACTCCGTCGACGTGGTCGCGCAGCTGGCCGGCCGCGTCCGTGTCGAGCCCCACGCACGCGGGCGGCAGCCCGACGAAGACCCGCTCGGCCAGCCCGATCGCCACCTCGGCGAGAGCGCCGGTGTCGGTGCCGCGCACATCGCCGTAGCGCAGGGCGCGGACCAGGGCGGGCAGGGCCTGGGCGAGGTGGCCGACATCGGCGTCCAGCGCGGCGCGGTCGGCGAGGATCCGCATCACGACGGGCAACGCGTCGGGCAGCCCCGCCAGCAGGCAGTGCTCGGCGAGCGCGGTGACGTCGGCGAGCGCGGTGGCGGCGACGGCATCCGTCTCGGCCTTGGCGGTCGCCGCCGCGAGCACGGTCGTCCCCCAGATACCGGCCTCGGCGACCCGCACGGACAGCTCCGGCTCCCAGCGCAGCCGCCAGGTCTCGCGGAAGGTGCCGGTGGAGCCGCGGGACGATCTGGCCGGCTCGCCCCAGGCGACGCCGAGCAGGCGCAGGCGGTGCAGCAGGCGGCTGCGCGCGACGTCGGTGTCGCCTCGCAGATCCAGGTCCAACTCCTTCTCCGCCGCGACCGGTTTGAGGCGCAGGCTGCGCTGGAGCCGGGTGAGGTCGCGCTGCAACGGGACGGCGGGCGCGGCCTCGGGCACCTCCCCCAGGACGTCGCCGACCACGAGCTTGTCGTGGATGAGGGAGAGCGGGACGTCCGAGCCCTCGCACAGGACGGCCCGCACCGCGTCGGTGGTCTCCGTGAGTCCGGCGAGCGGCCGCCCGCGCATCACGGCGAGGCTCTCGGCGAGCCGCACGGCCTCGATGACATGGGCGGACGACACGATCCGGTCCTCGTCGCGCAGCAGCCCCGCGACCTTGGTCAGCCACCGCTCCACGGGCCGGTCGGGAACGCTGAACAGATGCCCGTACCAGCCCGGCGACTCGATCCCGGCCCCGTATCCACTGGTGCGGGCGAGCCTGCGGTGGGTCCACGGCACCCAGGTCAGGTCGACCTTCGCCTTCGGCAGTCCCTTGAGCAGGGCGCGGTCGGCGGCGACGGTGGTCTTCCGCCGCAGTGCGGGCACATGCCACGCACCGCACACCACAGCGACATTCTCACCGAACTCCCGTACAGCAGAACGCACTTGGAGCCGCATATGGGCCTCGCGCACCAGATCGTTCCCGTGCCCGCCGTCGCCGTCGGACTCCCGCAGCGCGCCCATGGCCTCGCCGAGTGCGGCGAAGGCGTCGCCCGCGCGGTGCTCGACGACGTCCTCCCACCAGCGCTCCGCGTCGTCGTACCCGGCGGTCTCGGCGAGTACGCGCAGGGGATCGACGCGCACGTCCTCCGCTGCCTCGGCCGCCTCTTCGCCGTCCCGCATCGCCAGACTGTGAGCGGCAGGAAGATCGATGAATCGAACCGGCACCCCACTCCCAAGGGCCCATCGGATGGCGACCCATTCGGGCGAGAACTCGGCGAACGGCCAGAACGCCGACTTCCCCGGCTCGTCCACGACGTGCGCGAGCAGCGCGACGGGCGGCCGCATGTCCTCCTCGGCGGCGAGCGGCACCAGCGCGTCGGCCTCCGGCGGGCCCTCGATCAGCACGGCCGGCGGCCCGGCCGCGTCCAGGGCGCGGCGCACGGCCCGCGCGGATCCGGGCCCGTGATGCCGGACGCCGAGCAGCAGCGGCCCGGTCATGCGCTCACCTCGCGGCAGGCCCGGTAGAAGTCCTTCCACCCGTCCCGCTCGCGCACGACGGCCTCCAGGTACTCCTGCCACACGACCCGGTCCGCCGCCGGATCACGGACGACGGCGCCGAGGATCCCGGCGGCGATGTCCGAGGGGCGCAGCACACCGTCCCCGAAGTGGGCGGACAGCGCAAGCCCGTTGGTGACCACGGAGATCGCTTCCGCCGTGGACAGGGTCCCGCTGGGCGACTTCACCTTCGTACGACCGTCAGCGGTCACTCCGTCCCGCAGCTCACGAAAGACGGTGACAACCCGCCGGATCTCGTCGATCCCGTCGGGAGCGCTCGGCAGCTCCAAGGACCTGCCGACCTGTTCGACGCGACGGGAGACGATGTCGACCTCGGCCTCGACGCTCGCGGGCAGCGGCAGCACCACGGTGTTGAACCGGCGCCGCAGCGCGCTCGACAGATCATTGACCCCCCGGTCCCGGTCGTTGGCCGTGGCGATGAGGTTGAAGCCGCGCACGGCCTGAACCTCCTGCCCCAACTCCGGTATCGGCAGGGTCTTCTCGGACAGGATCGTGATGAGCGTGTCCTGCACGTCGGCGGGGATACGCGTGAGCTCCTCGACCCGCGCCGTCATGCCTTCCGCCATCGCCCGCATGACAGGACTCGGCACGAGAGCGTCCCGGCTCGGCCCGTGGGCCAGCAGCTGCGCATAGTTCCACCCGTACCGGATGGCTTCCTCCGGTGTACCGGCCGTGCCCTGCACGAGCAGGGTGGAGTCGCCGCTGACGGCGGCGGCGAGATGCTCGGACACCCAGGTCTTGGCGGTCCCCGGCACGCCGAGCAGCAACAGCGCACGGTCGGTCGCCAGCGTCGTCACGGCGACCTCGACGATGCGGCGCGGCCCCACGTACTTCGGCGTGATCACCGTCCCGTCGGGCAGGGTGCCGCCGAGCAGATAGGTGGCGACGGCCCAGGGCGACATACGCCAGCGGGCGGGCCGCGGCCGGTCGTCCTGGGCGGCCAGCGCGGCGAGTTCACCCGCGAACGCGTCTTCGGCGTGGGCCCTCAGCACCTCACCTTCGGCGTGCTCCCCGGCCCGGTCCTCGACGGAAACGGTCATGGCTCTCCCCCACCTTCTGTTTCGCCCAACGGGAACCATCACGACGAGAAGCTGACGCCTCCGTCGCGCTGATGGATCCAACGGTGCACCACACCACTGACAATCACCGGCGCCCACCACATACCCGCAGCTCAAACGGCTGTGGACCGGAATTGTCAGTGGGAGGATCTACCGTCGAAGACATGACTCAGCAGGGGGTGCGCTGGACGACGGATCAGGTGCTGGCACTGGCGCCTGACGCCGCGTCACGCAAGGCGGGAAGCAAGCTCGGAGCGGCGGGGCCCTGGTCGGAGACCGGGAGTTCGGACGAGGGGGCGGTATGGGGACTGTGCAAGGGCAGCGGCAGCAAGCCGTACCAGACGATCGTGGACACCGGCGGTGGGCCGGCGGGGACGGGCACGGCGTACAAATGCACCTGTCCGAGCAGGAAGTTCCCGTGCAAACACGCGCTGGGACTGCTCCTGCTCTGGGCCTCAGGAGCCACACAGGTACCGACCGCCCAGGCCCCGGACTGGACCGAGCAATGGCTTGAGAACCGCAAAAACCGAGCGGCACAGAAAAGAACCGAGGCAACAGCACCGGACAGCGCCGGCGGCCCGGCCGACCCGGAGGCGGCACGGCGCAGGGCGGAGCGCCGAGCACAGCGGGTCACCGCGGGTGTCACGGAGTTGGAGCAGCGCCTCACCGATCTGCTCCGGGGCGGTCTGGCGCAGGCGGAGCAGGCGGGTTACGGGCTGTGGGAGGAGACGGCGGCCCGCATGGTCGACGCGCAGGCACCCGGACTGGCGGCGCGGGTCCGCGAACTGGGGGCGATTCCCGCATCGGGCCCGGGCTGGCCGATGCGCCTGCTCGAGGAGTGCGCCCTCATCCACTTGCTGAACAAGGGCTGGCAGCACCAGTCAGCGCTCCCCGAGCCCCTGGCAACAACGGTCCGCTCCCGCATAGGCCTCCCCGCAACACCACCAACACAGCCACCGCTCAGGGACAGCTGGCTGATCCTGTCCCAGTACGACAGGACGGACGGTCACCTCACCACGCGCCGCATCTGGCTGCACGGCACGGAGTCGGACCGCACGGCCCTGCTCCTCTCTTTCGGAGCGGCAGGCCGAGCACCATCCCTGGCACTACCACCGGGCCTGACCATAGACGCGGAACTAAAAACACACCCAGGAGCAACCCACAGAGCAGACCTGACAACCCACCACGGAACACCACCCCAACCGCCATCACCACTAGGCACCCACAGCCCCACCGGGGTGGACGTACACACAGCCCTGACCGCATACGGCCAGGCCCTCACAGCAGATCCATGGCTGGACTCCTGGCCGGTGACACTGGCAGAGGTCATACCGACACGGACACCCGACGGCACCGGCTGGCAACTGGCAGACGCGGCAGGCAAATACGCCCTCCCCCTGACCCCCCGCGCACCCACACCGACCCCCACACCCCTGCCCCCAAACCTATGGCGCCTCATAGCCCTGTCAGGCGGAGCCCCGGTGACGGTCTTCGGCGAATGCGGCCACGCAGGCTTCCACCCCCTGTCGACCTGGACACAGAAGAACCCGGAGATCATCCCGCTCACTTGACGGAACCCCACGCACGGCAAGCCACGTAGGAGACGGCGGCCCGGTCGGACAGCGACACCGGCGTGCAGACGCGTACGAGACGGACGGGCGGGGACGGGTCGGTGTGCCCCCGCAGGACTCCGCAGGAACCCAGTCCCGGCCCACCCGCCAACGGCGGACGACAGGCGTGGAGACCGAACCGGCCGAGGAGGTACACCGACCCGGCCCCGCCCAACCCACAACAGACGGACCCACAGCAGAGCAGAGGAGCGAACATGGCAGGCAGCACGGCAGGCGGCAGCCCGACCTCCACACCCTGGGACGACCTGGTGACAACCGCCCTACTGGGCACGGACCGCCGTTCGACCATCACCCCGGAGGCCCTGCTCGACGAGGCGGCGACCCAGACCGTACGACGCCGAGCGGGCCTGCGCCCGGCCCCGGCAGCCACCCTTCCCGAGCCCGCCCCCGCGGACCCCCGCCCCGCACTGCCGTCAGCCGCCCGCAGCCGCCTGACGATGCTGCTCACCGACCGCCCCGGCACCCCCACCCGCAGAGGCACCGCACCCGACCTCCTGGAGTTGCTCCCGCAGTGGCTGGCCACGGCCAACGACCACGGTTACGCTCCCCCGCCCGAACTCCTCCCGGCCCTGCTGGACGCGGCCCGGGGCCGCACGGACCTGCGCCAGGGGGCGCTGACGTTCGCGGGCCCGCGCGCCCTATGGCTGGCGCGCCTCAACCCGGACTGGAAGTTCGCGCTGCGCGCCACGCCGGGCGCGGGCACGGCGCTGCCCGCGCCGGAGGAGACGGAGGAGGTGGAACGCCTGTGGGAGGAGGGCCTGTTCGCGGAGCGGGTAGCGCTACTGGCGGCGGTCCGAGCGCACAACGCGGAGACGGCCCGGGACCTCCTCGAGAAGACGTGGAGCAAGGAGCGGGCGGAGGACCGCCTGATGTTCCTGGACTCCCTGCGCACGGGACTGAACGACGCGGACGAGCCGTTCCTGGAGCGAGCGCTGACCGACCGCAGCCGCAATGTCCGGGCGACCGCGGCCGAACTCCTCTCCGCGCTCCCGCACTCGGCGCTGGCGGGCCGGATGGCGGACCGGGCGCTGTCCTGTGTGGCGCTGGACCGTACGACGGGGACGGTCGTGGTGGAGGCCCCGCACGAGTGTGATGTGGCGATGGAGCGGGACGGGGTGGTGGCCAAACCGCCCGCGGGCAGGGGCGAACGGTCGTGGTGGCTGGGCCAGTTGACAGAGGCGGCACCGCTGGGCCGCTGGCCGGCGAGGTTCGGCGACCGTACGCCGGAGGAGATAGTGGCGCTGCCGGTGGCGGACGACTGGCGGGGCGAGTTGCACGCGGGGTGGTGCCGGGCCGCGGTGCGCCAGCGGGACATCGGCTGGTCGCGGGCGCTGCTGGGGTCCGCGACGGCGCCGGACGCGGCGGGCCCGGGGGCGGTCTCGCTGGCGGAGCGGTCGAAGCTGCTGGCGGCGTTGCCGGCGGCGGACCGGGCGGAGTGGGTGGCGGGGTTCATCGCGGCGCACGGCTTGTCCGAGGCGTTCCAGCTGCTCGGGGTGTGCGCGACGCCGTGGGCGCCTCCGCTGGGCCGGGCGGTGGTGGATGCGCTGAACATCGCGCGGGACGCGGGGAGTTACCCGTGGAGTTTCAGCGGGGTGATGGGCCTGGCCGAGCGTTGCCTGGACCCGGAGGAGGCGGTGCGCCTGGAGGGACTCACGGCCGCGGTGGAGGAGACGGAGGACACGGCGCCGGGGGCCGGGGGGTACTGGGCGGAGGCGTTCCAGCGCTTGGTGGGCACGTTGCGGCTACGCAGAGCGATGCGTCAGGAACTGACGCCCGCCTGACACCGACCCGAACCAGAGCCCGCACCCAAGCCCACCCCGAACCCGAGCCCGGCCCACCCCGAACCCAAGCCCGGCCCATCCCGAACCCAAACCCAAACCCAAGCCCCGTCAAGCCCGGCCCAGCCCAGATCCATCCCACCCCCCGGCAGGGGCTACGCCCCGGCAGGCTGCCGCACGTTGGCCCGAACCCAGTCGACGATGGACGCGGTGGTCGCGCCGGGGGTGAAGATCTCCGCGACGCCCTGTTCCTTGAGGGGCGGGATGTCGGCTTCGGGGATGATGCCGCCGCCGAAGACCTGGATGTCGGCGGCGTCGCGCTCCCGCAGCAGTTCGATGACGCGGGCGAAGAGGGTGTTGTGGGCGCCGGAGAGGATGGAGAGCCCGATCGCGTCGGCGTCCTCCTGGATCGCGGTGTCGACGATCTGCTCGGGCGTCTGGTGCAGCCCGGTGTAGATGACCTCCATGCCGGCGTCGCGCAGCGCCCGCGCGATCACCTTGGCCCCGCGATCGTGGCCGTCAAGTCCCGGCTTCGCGACGACCACGCGGATCGGACCGGCTGCCACACCCATCACTGCCTCCATGAAGTGACTGACTCCCGGAGCCTTGGTACCCGGGGCCCGGGTTCCGGATACCCGAAGCGGATACCCGAAGTGAACGAACGTTATCCACAGCATCCCGCAACCGGCCGTTTCACGGTGCACGGCGAGGGGGAAATCACACGTGGGACACGTTCGCTGCGCGCCGCACCCGTATCAGCCGGCTGATCAGCCGCTTCCGGGACAGGCGCGAGGGGAGCCGCTTCGAGGACGCCGGGCCACCGTGCGGCCGGCCGCACGGCACGGTGGCACGGCGGATGGCCGGGCGCGTTGCGCCAGGCCGTCATACGGACCGGCGGGCTGACACGTCGGCCCCACCGTGGGACCTGCTTCGTTCGGCTTCCCATGAGCGCACACGGGGGACAGAGACTCCCTCTGTGTGCCGACGGGAGGCTGACCGATGAAGGTCACAAGGACCCTGCCCTTTCGCCCGCGCTGCCATCTGCTGCCGGCCAGACTGGCCGGGCTGTCGATCGCGCTGCTGAAGGCGACGGCACTCGAGCTGGCGATCCTGGCGGGGCACCTGCTGCTCTACCCCTCGGGCATCCTCCCGGAACGAAGGCATCCGGGGGCGCTTCCGCTGCTGTCGTCACAGGACGCGGCGCTGACACCGGCGGAGCTGGCGGAACTCAACGGTCTCGGCGACCACGCCGGGCACACCGACCACGCCGCACACGCCGCACACGCCGCACACGCCACACACAGCACCCAAGTCGACCACGCCCAACCCCCCACCCTCCCCCACAAAGCCACGCACGACGCCACGCACGACGCCTCCCCCGACACCACGCGCAACGCCACCCCCGACGCCCCCGCCGAACTGAAGGGCATGGGCGGATTGGCGGACGCGCCGCGTCTGCCGGCTCCCGAGAAGCCCCCGGTACTGCTGCTGCACGGCTTCATCGACAACCGTTCGATCTTCGTCCTGCTGCGCAGGTCTCTGGCGCAGCACGGCAGGCAGCAGATCGAGAGCCTCAACTATTCGCCGCTGACCTGCGACATAAGGACCGCGGCGGCTCTGCTGGGGCGGCACGTCGAGGAGTTGTGCGAGCGGACGGGCCAGGAGCGGATCGACATCGTGGGGCACAGTCTGGGCGGGCTGATCGCGCGTTATTACGTGCAGTGCCTGGGCGGGGACCAGCGGGTGCGGATGCTCGTCACGCTCGGCACCCCGCATGCGGGCACGCGGGTCGCGCCGCTGGCGGACGCGCATCCGATCGTGCGGCAGATGCGCCCGGGATCGTCGGTGGTGGAGGAGTTGAAGAGGCCGGCGCCCGGTTGCCGTACGCGGTTCGTGAGTTTCTGGAGCGATCTGGACCAGTTGATGGTGCCGCTGGAGACGGCGTGTGTCGACCACGCGGATCTGCTCGCGCAGAACGTGCGGGTGACGGGCATCGGACATCTGGCGCTTCCGGTGCATCCCGCTGTCGCGACGGGCATCCGTCAGGCGCTCGACGCCGACCCGACGAGGGAGGGAGCACACGCCGCCGACTCGGTCGGCGGTCTGACGGTGGCGTGAAGGCCACGCTCGCAGCGTCGGGCAAATCCGGCGAATCGTCGAACGCACCTCGAACTCAGCGCCAAAGCTGTGCCCACAGTTCACCGAAAGGCGGCTGATTGCCCGATTCTGCGGGGCATGAAACCTGCCGAAGATTGTCGTGCGCTCGTACTGCCGGGTACAGTCGCCGCACTGCTCTGGCAGCCCCTGTTGTCGAGGCGAAAGAGAAGTTGGTGAACGACCGTCATCCGTCGGGGACCGCGCATCACGCGGCGCACGACGGTTACTCCACGACCGGCTTCGCCACCGACCCGCTCTTCGGTGACATGCCGGGCGGCGACGCGTACGCCACGGGTGCCCACGAAACGGGTTCCTACAACACGGCTTCTTACGACACGGGTTCGTACGACACGGGCCAGTGGTCCACGCAGCCCCCGCAGCAGTACGACACGTCGCCGTACACCATGCCCACGTACGACACGGGCGCCTACGACACGGGCACGTACGACACCGGTGCCTACGCGATGGGCGCGTACGACACGGGCACGTACGACACGACCGCCATGTGGGCGGCGGACTCCGCGGGTTACGACCAGCAGCACACCGGCCAATGGCCCGCGCAGACATACGACCCGCAGACATACGACCCGCAGACTTACGGGACGCAGCCCCCCGAAGCCCAGACCTTCGCGACACAGACCTTCGCGACACAAAGCTTCGAGACGCAAAGCTTCGAGACGCAGACCTTCGAGACTCCGGTCTTCGGGACGACGCCCTACGACACAGGCGCGTACGACGCCACGGCGTGGAACTCCGACGGGACAGCCGTGCACGACTACGTGCCGGAGCAGTACAGCCCCGCCGAATACCCCCAGGTCCACGAAGAACACGAGCACGAACCCGAACCCGAACCCGCGCCCGAACCCGACGCCGAAACCCCAGAGTTCGCCCCCCTCGCCTCCTCCTCCACCCCCGCCCCCGCCCCGGCCCCCCGAGGCACCCGCTCCCGCCGCCGCACCCCCGCCAAGCGCTCCGCGCTGCTGACCGTCGCCGTGCCTTCGGCATGTGTGGTCGGGGTGGCCGGGATCGCGGCGGCGTCCGTGGGCACCTTCGGCGGCGACGACGAGGGCAGGGAGACGCAGGCGATGTCGGCGCCGGACGCGACCGCGGTGAAACCTTCCGTTGCCAACAACAAGCTGGACACGCAGCTGAAGGATCTGTCCGCGGACGCGGGTGACTTCGCCGACCGGGCGAGCCGCACACAGGAGCGGATCGACCTGAAGGCGAAGCAGGAGGCCGACCGCAAGAAGGCCGCCGATGAGGCCGCGCGCAAGGAGGCGCTGCGCCCCAAGTTCGCGCTGCCGGTGAAGCGGCACGGGCTGAGCGCCTACTACGGTCAGGCCGGCATCAACTGGATGTCCGTGCACAGCGGCATCGACTTCCCCGTCTCGTACGGGACCGAGGTGATGGCGGCGACGGACGGGACCGTGCGGACGCAGTGGAACAGCGCGTACGGGAACATGGCGATAGTCACCGCCAAGGACGGTACCGAGACGTGGTACTGCCACCTGTCCTCGCACACGGTGATGAGCGGACCGGTGAAGGCCGGTGACGTGATCGCGCACTCGGGCAACTCGGGCAACTCGACCGGGCCGCACCTGCACTTCGAGGTACGACCCGGCGGCGGTTCGGCGATCGACCCGCTGCCGTGGCTGCGCAGCCACGGCCTCGACCCGTCGTAGAGCCTCTCCTCGGAGGGCCTGGACCCTCCGAGCGCGGGCTACGACTTCTGACTACAGCTTCTCCACCGGCGCATACCGCAGCAGCAACCGCTTCGGCTTCGGGTCGCCGAAGTCGATCGTCGCCTCCGCGTTCCCGCCCGATCCGCTCACGCCCACCACCGTGCCGAGGCCGAACTGGTCGTGCGTGACGCGGTCGCCGACGGCGACGGACACCACGGGCTTCTCGTTGGCGCGGCGTGTGGCGAACGCGGGTGTCGTACGGGAGCGGGACGAGGACAGCGAGGCGGCGATGCCGCCGCCGATGCCCTTGGTGGAGGGCGCGGGCGCGGAGCCGCCCTTGCGCTTCCACTCCAGATGCGTGTCCGGGATCTCTTCCAGGAAGCGGGACGGCGGGTTGTAGGAGGGCTGTCCCCAGGCGCTGCGCATGGACGAGCGGGTCAGGTACAGCCGCTCCCGCGCGCGCGTGATGCCGACGTAGGCGAGGCGGCGCTCCTCCTCCAGTTCCTTGGTCTGTCCCAGGGAGCGCATGTGCGGGAAGACGCCGTCCTCCATGCCGGTCAGGAAGACCACGGGGAATTCGAGGCCCTTGGCGGTGTGCAGAGTCATCAGGGTGATGACGCCGCTGCCGTCGTCCTCCTCGTCGGGGATCTGGTCGGAGTCGGCGACGAGCGCGACGCGCTCCAGGAACGCGGACAGATCACCGCTGCTCGCCGTACCCTCACCTTCCGCGTCCGCACTCTCTGCACCCTCCGCACCCTGGGCGGATTCCTGCTCGAACTCCAGGGCCACGGCGGCGAGTTCCTGAAGGTTCTCGATCCGGGTCTCGTCCTGCGGGTCGGTGGAGGACTGCAACTCGGCGAGGTACCCGGTGCGTTCGAGGACGGCCTCGAGGACCGTGGCCGGTCCGGCGCCCGACTCCACGATGGTCCGCAGATCTTCCATGAGGGTGTTGAACCGCTTCACCGCGTTCGTGGAGCGGGCCGCCATGCCGTACGCCTCGTCGACGCGGCGCAGGGCCTGCGGGAAGGAGATCTTCTCGCGCTGGGAGAGGGCGTCGATCATGGCTTCGGCGCGGTCGCCGATGCCGCGCTTCGGCACGTTCAGAATGCGGCGCAGGGGGACGGAGTCCTCGGGGTTCGCCAGCACGCGCAGATAGGCGAGGACGTCCCTGACCTCCTTGCGCTCGTAGAAGCGGACGCCGCCGACGACCTTGTAGGGCAGGCCGACGCGGATGAAGATCTCTTCGAAGACACGGGACTGCGCGTTCGTCCGGTAGAAGACGGCGACGTCGCCGGCCTTCGCCTCGCCCGCGTCCGTGAGCCGGTCGATCTCCTCGGCGACGAACTGGGCCTCGTCGTGCTCGGTGTCCGCGACGTAGCCGGTGATCTGGGAGCCGGTGCCCGCGTTCGTCCACAGGTTCTTCGGACGGCGCGACTCGTTGCGCTCGATGACCGCGTTGGCGGCGCTGAGGATCGTCTGCGTGGAGCGGTAGTTCTGCTCCAGGAGGATCGTCGTCGCGTCCGTGTAGTCCTCCTCGAACTGGAGGATGTTGCGGATCGTGGCGCCGCGGAACGCGTAGATCGACTGGTCGGCGTCACCGACGACGCACAGCTCGGCCGGATCGGCGTCGTTGCCCTCGGCGTCCCGGGCCGGCCCGACGAGCTCGCGCACGAGCGCGTACTGCGCGTGGTTGGTGTCCTGGTACTCGTCGACGAGGACGTGCCGGAAGCGGCGGCGGTAGTGCTCGGCGACGTCGGGGAACGCGCGCAGCAGGTTCACCGTCGTCATGATCAGGTCGTCGAAGTCGAGGGCGTTGGCCTCGCGCAGCCGCGACTGGTACATCGCGTAGGCCTGGGCGACGGACTTCTCGAACCCGTCGGCGGCCGTCTTCGCGAAGTCCTCCTCGTCGATCAGCTCGTTCTTCAGGTTCGAGATCTTGGCGCTGAAGGACTTCGGCGGGAACTTCTTGGGGTCCAGGTCGAGGTCGCGGCAGACCAGGGCCATGAGGCGCTTGCTGTCGGCGGCGTCGTAGATCGAGAACGACGACGTGAAGCCGAGCTTCTTCGACTCGCGGCGCAGGATGCGCACGCAGGCGCTGTGGAAGGTGGACACCCACATGGCGTTCGCGCGCGGTCCGACGAGGGCCTCGACGCGCTCCTTCATCTCGCCCGCGGCCTTGTTCGTGAAGGTGATCGCGAGGATCTGGCCGGGGTGCACGCCGCGCTCGGCGAGGAGGTAGGCGATGCGGTGGGTGAGGACGCGGGTCTTTCCGGAGCCGGCACCGGCGACGATGAGCAGCGGGGAGCCACCGTGCGCGACGGCCGCTCTCTGGTTCTCGTTCAGCCCGTCGAGCAGGGCCGCCGGGTCCAGGGCAGGCCGGGGCGCGCCGTCACGGTAGTACGCGTCCCTGGCCGGGGGCACGTCGAACTTCCCGCCGAACAGGTCGTCCGGGATCGGCTCCGGCGCCGGTCCTTCGTGCTCACTGTCGGGCGGCGGCGGGGGCTCCTCGGTCCGGTTCTGGAGGCCCGCCAGGAAGCTGTCGTCAAAGAGGCTGCTCATCGCCTTACGAGTTTAGGGCGCCCCACTGACACGCCGCTCCCGCCTCCACAACAAAGCCCGTACGCGCAGGTCAGGGCGGTACTCGAACCCGTACGACAAAGCGGTCGCACACAGTGACGACCGCATGACAGTACGGTGAAGGCGCCGCCGGAGTGGCTGCGGAGTAGCCAAGGTCACGAAAATGTATCGGGCATTTCGAACATCAACCTTCACAGCAGCAACACGAGTTGGCTACCGTGCTGCGCGGGCAGTCCGTCCCCACGACCGCGAGCACCGCGGCGAGCGGGCAGCCCCCGCTGAGTCCCGTACGCCGCGAGGCAGGGAACCGGGGACCCAACCGACCTTGGGGTGAATCGCCTCGACGGCCCGCAGCGCCGGGCAGTCGACCGTAGGGCAGCCTTCCGTACGCCCGAACCCGACAGCTAACCCGGTAGGCGGACCACGGAAGGAGTCGCCTCCTTGGCGTCGCACCGCAAGCCGCGCATCCGGTCCCGGATGACCGGCGGCCTTCGCACCACTCCCGCGGTCGGGATCACGACCGCCGCCCTCACCTCGGTCGCCCTCCTCTCGCAGACGGCCCAGGCAGCGCCCGCGCAGCCGCAGCGGCCGAGCCTCGAGGAGGTACAGAAGAAAGTCGACAGTCTGTACCGGCAGGCCGAGGTCGCCACGCAGAAGTACAACTCCGCCAAGGAGCAGACCGACAGCAAGAAGAAGCAGGTCGACAAGCTGCTCGACGACATCGCGCAGCGCACCGAGAAGATGAACTCGGCCCGCCAGGAGCTGGGCCGGTTCGCCGCCCAGCAGTACCGCACGGGCGGGATCAGCGATACCGCGACGATGTTCCTCGCGGACGATCCCGAGGACTACTTCGCGCAGAACCGGCTGATGAGCCGGATGACGGCCGACCAGAAGAAGGCCGTCGACAACTACCAGGAGCAGCAGCTCACCACCGCGAAGAAGCGCACCGAGGCTCAGGAGAACCTGCAGCAGCTCACCTCCTCGCAGACCGAGCTGAGCACCTCGAAGCAGAGCGTGCAGACGAAGCTCTCCGACGCGCGTGAACTGCTGTCCAAGCTGACCGCCGAGGAGAAGCAGCGGCTCGCGGCGATCGAGAAGAAGAAGGAAGAGGCGGCCCGCAAGAAGGCCGCGGAGCTCGCCGAGAAGCAGAAGGCCGAGGAGGAGAAGAAGCGGCAGGCGGCCGAGGAGGCGGCGCAGCAGGAGAGCTCGGGTTCCGGTTCGTCCGGCGGCTCTTCCGGCACGCCGTCCGGCAGTTCTTCCGGCTACGCCGCCAAGGCCGCGAAGGCGCTCGCGTTCGCCAAGTCCCAGGAGGGCAAACCGTACGTGTGGGGCGCCACGGGCCCGGACTCCTACGACTGCTCGGGGCTCACGCAGGCGGCGTGGAAGGCGGCCGGCATCACTCTGCCGCGCACCACCTGGGACCAGGTGGAGTTCGGCACGACCGTCTCGCTCTCCGCCATACAACCCGGTGACCTGGTGTTCTTCTACGACGACATCAGCCACGTCGGTCTCTACCTCGGCGACGGCATGATGATCCACGCGCCGAAGCCGGGCGCTTACGTCCGCGAGGAATCCATCTACTACGACGGCACCGGCTCGATCCACAGCGTGGTGCGCCCCGCCTGACGCCGGTCGTGGTTACGTTCGGGCGGTGCAGCACTCCCGTCCGAACGTGACCCCGCGGCCCTTCGGGTCCCGGTTCCCGCCTGCCGCGGGCGCCGCCGTGATGGCGACCGGCATCGTCTCGGTCGGGTTCCGTCTGACCGGCCACGACGTCCTGTCCGGCATCCTCCTGGTGCTCGCCGTCGCACTCTGGGTGCTTCTGGCGGCCGACTTCACGCTCCGCCTCATGCACGACCGCAGCCGCTGGCGGCACGAGGCGATCTCCCCGCCCGCGCTGACCGCCGTCGCGGCGACGTGTGTGCTCGGCACCCGGTTCTCGCTGCTCGGCCGGCAGTGGCTCGCCTCGGCGCTGCTGGTGATCGCCGCGCTCGCCTGGCCGGGGCTGCTCGTCGCCGTCGTACGGCACTGGAAGCGGCGGATGCCCGGGGCGGTGTTCCTCGCGTGCGTGGCCACGCAGGGGCTCGCCGTGCTCGGGGCGACACTGTCGGCGGCCGTGGGCGTGCGGTGGCTCGGCTACGCGGCGGTGGTGGTGTTCTGGTTCGGGCTCGTGATGTACGTGGCGGCGTTCGCCCGCTTCGACCGGCGGCAGGTGCTCACGGGCGCCGGGGACCACTGGGTCGCGGGCGGGGCGCTGGCCATCTCGGCGCTCGCCGCGGCGAAGCTGGTGCTGGCGGGGCGGGCCGGCGACCTCTGGAACTCCGATGTCACCGGGGTGCTGCGCGACATGTGCGGGGTGCTGCTGACGCTGGACGTGGCCTGGTACGTGGTGCTCGCGGTGGCGGAGGTGCTGGAGCCGCGGTTCACGTACGACGTGCGGCGCTGGTCGACGGTGTTCCCGATGGGGATGACGGCGGTGGCGACGCTGACGGTGGCCACCGCCGTGGAGACGCCCTGGCTCAAGGCGCCGGGGCAGGTGCTGCTGTGGATCGCGGCGACGGTCTGGCTCGTCGTGGCGACCGGGGCGGTCAGGTCCCTCGGCCCGCCTTCGCTCAGGTCCAGAGCACCGCGATGAAGATGTTGGCCATGGTCAGCCCGCCGACCGCGGCGAACAGGCCCTTCTCCGCCGTCTCCTCGTCGCGCTTCACGTACACGATGCCGAGGACGACGATCAGGACGGCCAGCTTCACACCGATCTTGATGTTGTTCACGGTGTTGTCGTCGGCCTGATTCAGGCCAACCAGGGCGATGCCCGTCACCAGCATCGTCAGGGCGCCGTGCAGCATGGCCTTGTTGAAACGGGCGTTGCCCTGCTTGATCGCCGACATCTGTGTGAGGAAGCCGCCGAGGAGCGCGGCGATGCCGATGATGTGCAGGCCGACGAAGAAATGGATGAGTACGTCCATGGCTCCGGAGCCTAGCGGGGCGCCCCTTTCCTCTCTTCGCCGGGCGCCCCCGGGCAACCGGCTGTCACTCTCTGCCACCACCCGTAACAAACGAGCCACTTCCGAACAATCCAACGCCAACCCGTGACGCCGAGGTTTAGCGTCCTTCCTCGGTGACCGGCTCCCCACCGCCGCCCGGGCCAGGGGCGGCAGTCGGACATCACCGCCGAGAAAAGCC
>NZ_BAAATS010000025.1:30759-44500 GCF_039533535.1 Streptomyces kunmingensis | reverse complement strand
CCGCCGGACGCGCGACCGGCGGTCGGACTCGTACCGGAAGGACGTGGCTCTTCGTGCCGGCAGCGCATCGCAAGCCGAAACGACGTTCGCTCAGTGGCAGTACCGTTCGCGCAGCGGCCACCCTCGCTCTCGCCTCCGCGGCCACGGCCACCGCCTTCGAGGGCGGCACGGCGCACGCGGAGCCGAATCTCACCCCCGCTCAGGTGAAGGCGAAGGTCGACCGGCTCTACCAGGAGGCCGAGGTCGCCACCGAGAAGTACAACGGCGCGAAGGAGAAGGCCGGGAAGGCCCGCAAGAAGGTCGACTCGCTCCAGGACGAGGCGTCACGCAGGACCGAGTCCCTCAACTCCGAGCGGCAGCGCCTTGGCGCGGTCGCGGCGGCCCAGTACCGCACCGGCGGCGTCGACCCGTCCGTGCAGCTGCTGCTCTCCTCCGCCCCGGACCGCTACCTCGACGAGGCGTCCTTCGCGGACCGCGTCGGCAACCGGCAGGCCGCCACGATCACCCGGGTCCGCAAGGAGCTGCGCGAGATCGACCAGCTGCACACGCAGGCGGACGGCTCCCTCACCGAACTGCGTGCCAAGCAGCTGGAGTTGGAGAAGCAGAAGAAGACGGTGACGAAGAAGCTGGCGGACGCCCGGCAGCTGCTCGACCGGCTCACCCCGGAGCAGCGCCCGCTCGCCACCGCCGACGCCGGCGACCGCGCCTCCCGTTCGGTGCCCCGGGGCGATCTGGGGACGTCCTCCAACGCCCGGGTCCGGGCGGCCATCTCGTTCGCGCACGGCGCTCTCGGCAGCCCGTACGTCTGGGGCGCCACCGGCCCGAACGCCTTCGACTGCTCGGGCCTGACGCAGGCCGCGTACCGCGCCGCGGGTGTCTCGCTGCCCCGCACCACGTACGCGCAGATCAACGCGGGCCGGCGCGTCGCCCGCTCCCAGCTCCAGCCGGGCGACCTGGTCTTCTTCTACTCCGGGATCAGCCATGTCGGGCTCTACATCGGCAACGGTCAGATGATCCACGCCCCGAATCCGAGCGCGCCCGTGCGGATCGCGCCGGTCGACGAGATGCCGTTCGCGGGGGCGACGCGGGTCGCGTAGGACCCCGGATCGACTCCGCCCCGCCGCACCGGCTCACCTGCTGACGGGCGTCTCCCGTCCCACTCGCGACAGCTTCTCCGGGTTGCGCACGGCGTAGAGACCGGTGACCAGGCCGTCGTCGATGCGCACCGCGAGAACCGCGATGAGTTCGCCGCCGGCCCGGAGCAGCAGCGCCGGAGCGCCGTTGACCTGGGTCGGCTCGGCCGAAAGGCCGGCGGTGATCCGGCCCAGCAGCCCGGCCACGGCCGCGACGCCCACGATGGGTTCGAGGGCGGCCCGTACGACTCCGCCGCCGTCGGTGAGGAAGACGACGTCCGGTGCGAGGGCGTCGAGCAGGCTCTGCAAGTCGCCCGTCTCGACCGCCCGTTGGAACGCCTTCAGCGCGCCGCGGGTCTCGGCGGGCGACACGGCGCCGCGCGGCCGGCGCGCCGCGACGTGCGCCCGCGCCCGGTGCGCGATCTGCCGGACGGCGGCCGGGCTCTTGTCGACGGCCTCCGCGATCTCCTCGTACCCGAGGTCGAACACCTCGCGCAGTACGAACACGGCCCGCTCGGTCGGCGCGAGGGTCTCCAGGACGAGCAGCATCGCCATCGAGACGCTGTCGGCCAGCTCGACGTCCTCGGCCACGTCGGGCGCGGTGAGCAGCGGCTCGGGCAGCCAGGGTCCGACGTAGGTCTCCTTGCGGCGGTCGAGCGTGCGCAGCCTCGTCAGCGCCTGGCGGGTGGCGATCCGGACGAGGTACGCGCGCCGGTTCTGCACGGTGTCGAGGTCGACGCCGACCCAGCGCAGCCAGGTCTCCTGCAGGACGTCCTCGGCGTCGGCGGCCGAGCCGAGCATCTCGTAGGCGACGGTGAAGAGCAGGTTGCGGTGGGCCACGAAGGCTTCGGTGGCGGGGTCGGGCGTGGTCTGCGGCGGGCCTGCCATGGGTGGCTCCTCTTCGCTGGGTCCGGGCTGTTCTCCGGCACACGGAACGCGGGCTCTTCCGCCTACGGGACGCGGACTCTCTCGCACACGAGACGCGGACTCTTTCGCACACGAGACGCGGGTCGCCGCCGTTCTGTGACGCCGCAGTGGTGTGGTCCACGTCACATCGCCGCGGCGTCACAGGAGCCCGGCGACCGGCATCCCGTGTTCGTCAGACCGACCCGGACCAACCCACACGGAAGGACCGTCATGCACTCCACCGAATCGCACGCGCCCCGTCTGAACCTCTTCGGCGACCCGGTCGTCGCCAAGGCCCTGAAGCACTTCGCGTCGGCGAGCCGGACGCTCATCGACACGTCGCAGCTGCCGAAGGCGACCCAGGACCTGGTGACGCTCCGGGCCAGCCAGATCAACGGCTGCGGCTACTGCACCGACGCCCACAGCAAGGACCTCGCGCACGCCGGGGAGAGCGCGGTCCGCGTCAACCTCGTCGCCGCCTGGCGCGAGGCGACCGTGTTCACCGCCGCCGAGCGCGCCGCCCTCGAACTGACGGAACAGGGCACGCGCATCGCCGACGCGGCGGGCGGTGTCCCGGACGAGGTCTGGGCGCGGGCCGCCGAGCACTACGACGAGGGGCAGCTCGCCGCCCTGGTGCTGTTCATCTCCCTCATCAACGCCTCCAACCGGATGGGCGTCATCAACCGGATGGCCGGCGGCGACCACGAGCCCGGCCAGTTCGGCTGACCCCGGCCCACGACAGAGCTGACCCCGGCCCGCGACAGAGCTGACCCCGGCCCGCGACGGAAAGGACCGCGCTACAGCGCCTTGAGCGCCGCAGCCGTGGCCGTGGCGAGCCGCTTCAGGTGGTCCTTCGGCAGCTCCGGCGTCCGGACGACCACCGAGCGCCAGTAGAGCGGGCCGGAGATCAGATCGAGCGCCAGCTCCTCGTCGAGGCCGTCGCGCAGCTCGCCCCGCGCGACGGCCGCCCGCACGATCCCGTTCGCCACCCCGTGCTGACCTTCCCGCAGCGCCTTCTGCATGGCTTCGGCGATGTCCGGGTTGCGGGCCGCCTCCGCCTGGAGGTCGGGGATGATCTGGCCGGCCACCGGGTGCTTCAGGGCCCGCGCCGTGACCCGGTACAGGAGCAGCAGGTCCTCCTGGAGGGAGCCGGTGTCCGGCGCGGGCAGGCCCTGGACCGCTATCGCCGAGACCAGGTCGAGGACGAGGTGGAGCTTCGAGCGCCAGCGGCGGTAGACCGCTGTCTTGCCGACGCCCGCGCGGCGCGCGATGCCCTCGATGGACATGCGGGCGTAGCCGACCGCGGCGAGTTCCTCGAAGACGGCGGCACGGATGGCGTCGGTGACGTCCTCGCGCAGGACGGCGGCTCCGGCCGGGGCCCGGCGACGCGTCGGCTTGGGGGAGTCGGCGTTGGTCGTCATGCGGCCAGCATAGTTCCGTGACGACGAAACGGTTGCGTTCCGACGTCGCGGCGGCCTACTCTCACGTGACGACGATACGGGTCCGTCCCGACGTGAACAGCAGGCGAACAGCCGGCGTCGCACGCCCGGTCACGCGCACCCCCGAGCGAAAGCAGCGGATGTGAGTCAGGTCCTGGACACGCCTCCCCCACCGGCGGCCACCGCCCCCGACGCGGCCGACCCCGCGGCGCTCGCCGCCCGGTACGGGCTCACGGTCAGCGGCGCGCGCCCCTCCCTCGCCGAGTACGTGCGTCAGCTCTGGCAGCGGCGGCACTTCATCACGGCCTTCTCGACCGCCAAGCTGACCGCGCAGTACAGCCAGGCGAAGCTCGGCCAGGTCTGGCAGGTGGCGACGCCGCTGCTGAACGCGGCGGTCTACTACTTCATCTTCGGCGTCCTCATGGGCACCAGCAAGGGCGTCCCCGACTTCGTCCCGTTCCTGGTCACGGGCGTGTTCGTGTGGACGTTCACACAGTCGTCGGTGATGGCGGGCACGCGGGCGATCTCCGGCAGCCTCGGGCTCGTCCGGGCGCTGCACTTCCCGCGCGCCGCGCTTCCCGTCTCGTACTGCCTCCAGCAGCTTCAGCAGCTGTTGTTCTCGATGTGCGCGCTCCTGGTCATCCTGCTCTGCTTCGGCATCCCGCCGGCCGCGTCCTGGCTGCTGGTGATCCCGGTGCTGTTCCTGCAGTTCGCGTTCAACACGGGCCTTGCGCTGATCATGGCGCGGATCGGCGCCCACACCCCCGACATCGCGCAGCTCATGCCGTTCCTGCTGCGTACGTGGATGTATCTGTCCGGCGTGATGTGGAGCCTGGACCACCTGATCGGCGACAAGGACCTGCCGCACCTCGTGCTGGTGCTGCTGCGGGCCAACCCGGCCGCCGTCTACATCGACCTGATGCGCTTCGCGCTGATCGACAGCTTCACCGCGAGCCAGCTGCCGCCGCACGTGTGGGCCTGCGCCGCGGGCTGGGCGCTGCTCGTCGGCGTCGGCGGGTTCCTCTATTTCTGGAAGGCAGAGGAGACGTACGGCCGTGGCTGACCTCACCCGGGACAGGGGCGAACCCGTCCCCACCGTCATCGTCGACGGCGTCGACATCGTCTACCGCGTCAACGGCACGGGCGCAGGCCGTGGCACCGCCACCGCCGCCCTCAACCGCATGATCGGCGGCAAGAAGAAGGCCCGGGAGCGGTCCGGTGTCCGCACGGTGCACGCCGTGCGGAACGTCTCGTTCACCGCGTACCGCGGCGAGGCGATCGGACTGATCGGCACGAACGGGTCCGGCAAGTCGACCCTGCTCAAGGCCGTGGCCGGACTGCTCCCCGTGGAGCGCGGGCGGATCTTCACCGACGGCCAGCCCTCGCTGCTCGGCGTGAACGCGGCCCTGATGAACGACCTCACAGGCGAGCGCAACGTCCGGCTCGGCAGCCTCGCGATGGGCATGAGCCGCGAGCAGGTCCGCGACCGCTACGACGGGATCGTCGACTTCTCCGGCATCAACGAGAAGGGCGACTTCATCACGCTGCCGATGCGCACGTACTCGTCCGGCATGGCGGCCCGGCTCCGGTTCTCCATCGCGGCCGCCAAGGACCACGACGTGCTGCTGATCGACGAGGCACTGGCCACCGGCGACCGCTCGTTCCAGAAGCGCTCCGAACAGCGCATCCGAGAGCTGCGCAAGGAGGCCGGCACCGTCTTCCTGGTCAGCCACAGCAACAAGTCGATCCGCGACACCTGTGACCGCGTGCTGTGGCTGGAGCGCGGCGAGCTGCGGATGGACGGCCCGACGGCGGACGTGCTCAAGGCGTACGAGGCCTTCACCAAGTAGGTCCCCCACAAGGTGAACTTACCCTTTTGTCCCCTTAGTGTACGAATACGGATCGTACGCGGAGCGGAGAGCGAAAAGGATAAGGAGCACGTGTGGCACAGAGAACGGAGCGGACCGGCGGGAAGGGCGGCACCCGGCCGAAACTGAGTGTCATCGTGTACGGCCGCGACGTACAGGGCCTGCTGGGGGCGACCCTGGACAGTGTGGCGGACCAACTGCCGCCGGACGCCGAACTGGTGACCGCCGCCGTGGGCGAGGTCGCGCAGAGTGTCGCCGAACCGTACGGCGGCACCGTCGTACCCCTTCCGCCCGGCACCTCCGACGCCGCGGCGCGCGCCGCGGGCGCCGGGCGGGCGGGCGGCACCTGGCTGTGGTTCGTGCACGCCAAGGACCGGCTGCCGACGGGCGCGCCGCGGGCGCTGCTCGACCGGCTCACGGAGGTCGAGTCCGCGGCGGCCGGAGTGGATGTCGTCCTCGCGGACCATGTCCGCTCGACCTGGCGGACGACCGGCGGGTCCGGTGCCGACGCCGGGCGCCTGGCCCGCCTGGGCCGCCGCGAGCTGCCGCTCGGCGAGGCCTCCGGCCTGCTGCGCGTGACACCGCTGCTCGGCAACCGCGCCGTGCGCGCCGCGTTCTGGCACGAGCACGGCGCCGCCCTGTCCGACCTCGACGCGTCGTTCGACGACAGGACCGCCGAGATGTTCGCCGCCCGCGCCACCCTGGTCCTGGCCGAGCGGATCGCCTGCCTGGAGCAAGCCGTCCTGGACGTACGCCAGTTGCGGCCGCAGAGCCTGCCGCCGGTGACGGCCGAGCAGCGGTACGGGTTCGTCACCGCGTACGAGGATCTCCAGCGGCTCATGGAGCGGCAGGAGACCCCGGCCGGACCGCGCGCCGTCCTGTACGACCTGATGGCGACCGAGTCGATGCGGACCGTGGCACGCGAGACGATGCCGTCCGCGGTGGCGAGGGAGTTCTTCCACCGGGCGTCCGCCGCGGCCGTGCGCTGGCGGCCGGAGGGCTACCGGCACCCCGCCGGCCTGGAGGGCGTCCGGCGGCGCCTCCTGGAGGAGGACGCGTACCCGAAGTACCGCGCGTTCCAGAGCGCCAACCACAAGCGGCGCGATCTGCGGGCGGCGGTGCGCACCCGTAAGAAGCAGTTCGGCACCAAGGTCCGCGACGTGCGGTACCAGCGGGCGCTGCGCGCGCCGGCCGACCCCGGTCTGGCCGTCTTCTCCGCCTACTGGGACCGCGGGGCGTCCTGCAATCCGGCGGCGATCGCGGCGAAGCTCGCCGAACTCGCGCCGCACATCCGCCCGGTGTGGGTCGTGTCGGCGGCCAACGAGCCGCTGCTGCCGCCCGGCACGGAGCACGTCGTGCCCGGCACCCGCCGCTACTGGGAGGTCCTGGCCCGTGCCAAGTACCTCGTCAACAACGTCAACTTCCCCAACGCGGTGGTCAAGCGGCCCGACGCGGTGCACCTCCAGACCCACCACGGCACGCCGCTGAAGAAGATGGGCCTGGACCAGCTCGCCTATCCGACGGCGTCCAAGGGACTCGACTTCGACGCGCTGCTGGCCCGCGTCGACAAGTGGGACTACAGCGTCAGCGCCAACTCCCACTCCACCCGCATGTGGGAGCACGCCTACCCCTCGCGCTATGTGTCGCTCGACCACGGCTACCCGCGCAACGACGTCTACTACAGCGCGGGCGCCGCCGAGATCCGCTCCGTCCGCGACCGCCTGGGCATAGCCCCCGGCCGGCGCGCGCTCCTCTACGCGCCGACCCACCGGGACTACGAGGCGGCCTGGACCCCGCGCCTGGACCTCGCCGCGCTCTCCGAACGCCTCGGCGACGGCACGGTCCTCCTCGTCCGGGGCCACTACTTCTACGGCGGCGCCGCCTCCCCGCTCGCGACCCTGCGCCGCAGCGGCCACGTCATCGACGTATCGGCGTACGACCCGGTCGAGGAGCTGGCCCTCGCCGCGGACGCGCTGATCACGGACTACTCGTCGATCATGTTCGACTACGCCAACCTGGACCGGCCGATCATCAGCTACGCCGACGACTGGGAAACGTACGCGCAGACCCGCGGTGTCTACTTCGACCTGATGGCCGAGCCGCCGGGCCATGTCGCGCGTACGCAGGACGAGTTGACGCAGCTGCTAGCCACCGACGCGTGGTGCGACGAGGCGTCCGCCAAGGCGCGCGACCGGTTCCGGCGCCGCTTCTGCGAGTTCGACGACGGGCACGCCGCAGAGCGGGTCGTGCGCCGCGTCTTCCTCGGCGAACCCGAGGAGGCCCTGCCGCCGGTCGTGCCGCTCGACGCGCGGACCCCCGCGCCCACCCCCGAGGAGGCGACCCGCTGATGGCGTTCACCCCCGACGTGACGGTCACGGTCATCGTCTTCAACGACGCGGAGCGCCTCCCGCGCGCCGTCGCCTCGCTCCGGGCGCAGACGCACGAGAACATCGAGATCGTCATCAGCGACGACCACTCCACGGACAACACCCCGGCAGTGGCACGCGAGTTGGCGGCGGCCGATCACCGCATCACCTATCTGCGACTGCCGGAGAACTCGGGCGGGTGCAGCGCCCCGCGCAACCGGGCGCTCGACATCGCCCGCGCCCCCTACCTGATGTTCCTCGACAGCGACGACGAACTCCCGCCGGACGCCGTGTCGTTGCTCCTCGCCGCCCACCGCGAGCGGCCCGACATCGACTTCGCGATGGGCGCGGTGCAGCGCGTCCGCGTCGACACGGGCCGCACCTCGGTCTGGATGCCGCACCTGGTCGCCGAACATCGCACGGTGGACGGCATCGAGGCCGAGCCCGGCCTGTTCTTCGAGCACCTGTCGACCAGCAAGATGTACGCCCGCGCCTTCCTGGACCGCCACGGCCTGCGCTTCCCCGAGGGCATCCACTACGAGGACCAGCTCTTCTCCGCCCAGGCCTACTGCCTGGCCAAGGCCTTCACCATCGTCCCGGAGCCGGTCTACCGCTGGTACATCGCGCCCTACGCCGAGGAGTCCGCGGCCTCCATCTCCAACCAGCGGCACAAGCTGAGCAACGTCCGCGACCGCATCCACGTACAGGAACTCATCGACGACTTCCTGGCCCGCGGCGGCTACAGCCCGGCGCTGCGCGAGGCCAAGGACTACAAGTTCCTCAAGCACGACTTCCGGATGTACGCGGGTGACCTGCCCTACCGGGACGAGGAGTGGCTGGCGGGCTTCGCGGAGATCGTGAACCCCTATCTGGAGCGGCTCGCCCCGGGCGCGTACGAGCGGCTGCCGCGTGCCGAGCGCGTCGTGCTGCGGCTGGTGCGCGACGGCCGCCTCGACGAGGCACGGCTCGCGGCGCGCGGCCTCGGCCACGGAATCGCTCCGCGGGCGACCGTCGCCGACCCGGCCGGGGTCGTCTACTGGGGCTCCGAGGTCCCCCGGACGCAGGACGGGCGCCGGGAACTGTGCCTGGACGACCTGGCGCTGGACGCGCGGCCCTTTCCCCGGGCCCAGTTCCGGCACGAGATCCAGCATCTGGAGCGGGGGCCGGGTCCCGCGTCCCTGCTGCTGCGGATCCGGACCTACGATCCGGGGCTGCGGCTGCCGGTGGGCCCGCAGGTCGCGTCGCTGGTCATCTCGCCCGGCCGCAAGCGCCTGATCGTCCGGTTCCGGCTCGATCCGGTGCGGCCCGGCGTCTTCGAGGGCCGCACCCTCCTCGACCTGGCCGCCGCGTCGCTGCCGGCGCAGGGTTTCGAGGGGACCCGTCATCCGCTGCTCCAGCTCCGCACCCCGGAGGGCCTGCGCAACACGGGGCTGCTGCTGGCACCGCTGGACTTCCCCGCGTTCACCGCGCAGGTGGACCATCACCGGGTGACCGTGGAGCCGGAGGGGCGGGGCGCGGGACGGTTGCAGGTCCGGTGGGAGCCGGTGGGGCTGACGGCCAGGGTGATGCGGCCCGTGGCGCGCCGCGTGGGCGGCACCACGCTGGCCCGCAAGGTCCGTCAGGCGGTCCGGCTGGTCCGGGCGTAGGAGGCGAGGCGGTCGGCGAACGCGGCGACCAGCGCGCGCAGTTCGTCGGGGCCCTCGATGACGAACGGCCGGTCGAGCGCGGCCAGCACCGGAGGCAGCCAGTCGAGCCGCTCCGCCCGCAGCCGGACCCGCAACCACGACCCGTCCCCGTCCCCGCCTTCCAGGACCGCGACGCTTGCGGGCAGGTGGGCGCGGATCTGTTCTTCCGTCCCCTGGACCCGCAGGGACACCTCGTGGCGGTACTCGGCCGTGGCGAACCCGGTCAGCAGGCGCTCGGCCGGGTCGGTGTCCTCGGGCGGCGGCGCGAACGAGCCGGGCAGGGTCCGCGCGTCCGTGATGCGGTCGAGCCGGAAGCTGCGGTCCTCGCCGCTCTGCCCGTCCTGGCCCGTGACGTACCAGCGCCCGGAGTGGGCGACGATCCCGTAGGCGTGCAGAGTGCGCTCGCTGCGCCGGCCGCCGCCGTCGGTGTAGCGCATCGCGACCGGCCGGTGGTGGCGCACCGCGTCGGCGATCGTGAGCAGGACCCCGGCGTCCGGGGCGGCGAACTCGCCCGGCCGGTCCGTGAAGGCGAGGGAGTCCAGGAGCGTGTCGAGCCGGCGGGCGACGTGCCGGGGCAGGACCCGCCGGATCTTGGCCGAGGCCGTCTCGCTCGCGGTGTGCCCCGCCGTCATCAGCCCTGACCGGCGGCCCGCGATCAGGCCGAGCAGCACGACCAGCGCCTCGTCGTCGCTGAGCATGAGCGGCGGCAGCCGGTACCCGGGCGCCAGCCGGTACCCGCCGTAGCGGCCGCGCACCGACTCCACGGGTACGTCGAGGTCGAGCAGCTGGCCCACGTAGCGGCGCACGGTGCGGCCTTCGACACCGAGCCGCTCGGCCAGCTCGGCCACGGTGCGGGTGCCGCCGGACTGCAGCAGCTCCAGCAGGGTCAGGACGCGGGCGGCGGGACGAGGCATGTTCCGACTCTAACGCCGATACCGGACCGATTCTGTCCCCTATTGGTCCTAGCCTGCGAAGCACGGCACCACCACCGGCCCCTTCAGCGCCGGTGAACCCTCAGCACCGCAGGAGAACCCCATGAACTTCGTCTCGATCCGCATCATCACCGGCGACGTCGCCCGCCTCGTCGCGTTCTACGAGCGGGTCACCGGGGTGCGGGCGGCGTGGGCCACGGAGGACTTCGCCGAACTCGGCACCCCGGCCGCCACCCTCGCGATCGCCGGCACCCGCACCGTCCCGCTGTTCGCCCCGGGCTCCGCCCGCCCGGCGCAGAACCGGAGCGTGATCACCGAGTTCCTCGTCGACGACGTGGACCGCGTCCACCGGGACCTGGCCGAGGCCGGCTACGTCTCGGACTTCGTCGCCGAGCCGACCACGATGCCCTGGGGCAACCGTTCGCTCCTGTTCCGCGACCCCGACGGCAACCTCGTCAACTTCTTCACCCCGGTCACCGAGGCGGCCCGCGCGAAGTTCGCGCGCTGAGGCTGCCCTACGAGCGCACGCGGTACAGGATCTGACCGCGCGGGCCCACGGCGACCCGGTCCAGCGGCAGGCCGCCGTCGCCGGGGTACGCCACGACCCACCGCACCCCGTACCGCCGCAGCACGTCCGCCCGCCGCTGCGCAGACGTGGCCGGCGCGAAGTACGTGCGCACCGCCGCGAGCCGCGCCTCCTCGTCGTCGAGGAAGAAGTCGGGGTATCCGGGAGCCACCGTGTACGCCCCGTACGCCGGGATCTGCCGGGCAGGCCACTGTTTGGCCAGAACGACCTCCCCGTATTTCACCCATGGCGTGATCCAGTGGTAATCGGCCCACGGTTCCCGGTACTTGGCGGCGACCGCGTCAGGCAGCGCCGAGCGCGGCAGAACGTACCCCAGCGTCCCGGACTGGGCCCACGCCCCCACCACCAGCGCTCCGGCGACGGCCCAGCCGAGGGCCACGCGGACCGCGCGGCGCGGTGCGCAGAACACCTCGAGGCCCGCCGCGACCTGCGCGGGGATCAGCACCGCGGGCAGCACCCGGCCCCACGACCAGTGTCCGCTCAGCCCGCCCGCCGCGAACACCAGGGCACCGAGCAGGCAGCACAGCACCAGCGGATCGCGCCGGTCGCGCCACCACCGCAGGGCGAGCGCCGCACCGCCGACGAGCGCCACCAGCCAGAGGCGGCCCGGCAGGTCGCGATACAGCGAGCGGTGGATCTCCTCCAGGCCGCCCGCGCCGGACAGAGCGAAGAAGGAGTAGTAAGGCCAGACCGCCAACAGGAGAAGACCCAGCGCGCAGCCCGCGCCGAGCCGCACCCACGCCGCCCGGCCGGGCCACGGGCGCGCCCCCAGCACCATGGCGACCGCGCCGAGCGAGGCGACCACGCCGGTGAACTGGTGACTGAGCAGGATCACCGCCCACAGCAGGCCCGCTCCCAGGAAGTGCGCCCAGGTGACGGCCCGGCGCAGCAGCGTCCACAGCCAGAAGGAGGCGCCGAGCGCGAACGTACTGGGGTAGGAGACCGTCAGGGCAAGGGAGTTGAGGCCGGAGAAGCCGCTCCAGTTGAACAGCGTCGTGCCCCACAGCAGCGCCAGGGAGAGCAGCACGAGGGCGGACGCGGCGGCCCGGCGCCCCCACCCGGCCGCACCTTTCGGCGCCGCGCTCTCCATGAACGTACCGACGAACGACCACACGCCCGTGACCAGCACGGCCAGCGAGAGCAGCGCCGCGATCCGCAGCACGACGAAGACCCCGAGCCCCGTGGCCTTCGCGACGCAGCCGAGCAGCAGCGTCCAGGGCGTGTAGTACGGGCTGGGCGCGTCCGCCGCGACCAGGGGGTCGCCCGGGTCGAGCAGGTCGTGGCGCAGGCGCTCGACCGTGGCGGCGTGGATGCCGAGGTCACCGGCCCACGGCAGACGGACGACGACCGCCACCAACAGGACGAGCAGGAGCAGCGCGGCTGCCCTCGCGAGGGTGCTACCGGCGGCGCGCATGGTGCTGGAAGACCCATGTCCGGTAGACGAGGAAGCGGAAGGCGGAGGCGAGCAGGATCGACAGGGTCTTCGCGCCGTTCGAGGCGAGCGGCCCGGTCATTCCTGCGCCGTGGTAGGCCGCGTAGAACAGGAGGCTCTCCATGACCACGCCGAGTCCGCTGAAGACGAAGAACAGGGCGATCTGGCGGCGGGTGCGGGCCGCGCGGTCGCGGTAGGCGAAGAAGCGGAAGCCGAGGTAGTTGGTGGCCATGGCCACGCAGCTCGCGCCCACCGTGGCCGCCATGGGGCCCGAACCGAGGCCGTGCAGCAGGACGTTGAAGACGAGCAGGTTCACGACGACGCCGCTCGCGCCGACCACGCCGAACTTCACGAGCTCGTAGGAGAGACGGCGCAGCCGTACGAGGGCTGGGCGCGGCGGCGCGTAGGCCGTCGCGGTCACCGGCGCGACCTGGCGCGCAGCTTCCACGGCATGGTGACGGACTCCAGCTGCACCATCAGGTTCATCTTGGACTCGCCGACCGTGCGGTCCTCGAAGTGGATCGGCACCTCCATGACCCCGAAGCCGCGGCGCAGCGCCCGGTACTTCATCTCGACCTGGAAGCTGTAGCCCGCGCTGTCGACGGAGGCCAGGTCGATGGCGCGCAGCGCGTCCTCGCGCCAGAGGTTGAAGCCGCCGGTGATGTCGCGGACCCGGGTGCCGAGGATGGTGCCCGCGTACGCGTTCGCCCAGCGGGACAGCAGGCGGCGGTGCACTCCCCAGGCCTCGGAGAGGGTGCCGCCCTGGACGTAGCGGCTGCCGAGGGTGACGGCGGCGCCGGTCGCGAGGGCGACGCCCAGCATCTCGGGGACCTTGGCTGCGGGGTGGCTGCCGTCGGCGTCCATCTGCAGGACGTAGTGCGCGCCGTCGGCGACGGCCTGCTGCATGCCCGCGGCGTACGCGCGCCCGAGGCCCTCCTTGCCCGCCCGGTGCAGGACGCCCATCCGCTCGGGGCCGAAGCGGCGGACGTGCTCCTCGGCGATCTCGCCGGTGCCGTCGGGGCTGGAGTCGTCGACGACGAGGAGGCGCAGGCCCGGCAGGGGCAGGGCCATCAGCGCCTCGGCCATGCCGGGCAGGTTCCCCGCCTCGTTGTAGGTCGGCATGACGACGGTCAGCGGCGTCGCAGCCCAGTCGGCGGGCAGCGCGACCGGTTCCCCCGCCGGCCTCGCACCCGGACCGGACGGCTTCGACGACATCGACGGCATCGGCTCTCCCTGTATCTGTCGGACGACCAGTCAGGCAATCGGGTCCACTTTATACGTATTGCCCGATTTATCGGTGTAGGGCGCAAGCCCATTCAGGGGCGCGGGAAACTGCGCGCCCAGCCACGACGGCGCCGCAGACGCAGACATTCCGGGGGCGCCCCGGGCCGGAT
>NZ_BAAATS010000025.1:0-30726 GCF_039533535.1 Streptomyces kunmingensis | reverse complement strand
GCACCGGCCCGGGGCGCCCCCGGAAACGTACCTTCAGCCAAGGCTCACGAATGCGTGCGCAGCAGCGTCCGCATGGTCCGCATCGCCACCGACAGGTTCGCCAGGTCGAAGGCGTCCGAGCCCTGGATCTCCTCCAGGGTCGAGCGCGCCCGGCCCAGGATCGGCGCGTTCTTCTCCTCCCACGCCTTGAACCGCTGCTCGGGCGTCGACTCCCCGTTCCCCGCGGCCAGCACGTCGGCCGTCAGGGCGGCGTGCGCCGCGTACAGGTCCTCGCGGATCGACGCGCGGGCCATCGACTGCCAGCGGTCGGCCCGCGGCAGCTCGATGATGCGGTCCATCAGCTGGGTGATGGCAAGGCGGTCGGCGAGGTCGTAGTACACCTCGGCGACGGCCAGCGCGTCCTTGCCCATGCGGTCGGCGATCTGCACGATGTCGAGCGTCGGGAACGCGGACGAGAACCCGGCGACCCGCCCGGCCAGCTCCTCCGGCACCCCGGCACCGGTCAGCTCGTCGCAGATCGACTGGTACCACTCGGCGTCCGGGCCCTTGAGCATCTTCGGCATGGCGGTCCACACCTCGGCGACGCCGTCCCTGAAGGAGGAGATCGTCTCCGCCAGCTGAAGCGGCTGCGGGCGGTTGTTGAGCAGCCACCGCGTGCCGCGCTCGACGAGCCGGCGCGAGTGCAGCCGGATCCGGGTCTGGACGTCGGCGGCGACGACGTTGTCGAGCGCCTCCACCGCGTCCCACACCTCGCTGAGCCCGAAGATCTCCCGCGCGGCGAGCTGCGCCCGCACGATCTCCTCCAGGGACGCCCCGGTCTCCTCGCGCAGCCGGTGCAGGAACGTCGAACCGCCCGTGTTCACCGTGTCGTTGACCAGGACCGTCGTGATGATCTCGCGGCGCAGCGCGTGCGCGTCGATCGCGTCGGCGTACTTGTCGCGCAGCGCCTGCGGGAAGTAGGCGTGCAGCAGCCGGCGCAGGTACGCGTCGTCGGGCAGGGTCGTGTGGATGAGCTCCTCGGCCGCGGTGATCTTCGTGTAGGCGAGGAGCACGGCCAGCTCGGGCTGGCTGAGCCCGCGACCCGAGTTGAGGAGCTCCTTGATCTGCCGGTCGTTGGGCAGGAACTCCAGCGAGCGGTCGAGGTGGCCCTGCTTGCCGAGCCGGCGCATGAACCGCTGGTGGGCGTGGAGCAGGGACGGCGACTGGGCGACGGCGTTGGAGAGCGCCACGTTCTGCGCGTAGTTGTTGCGCAGCACCAGGTGCCCGACCTCGTCGGTCATCGCCGCGAGCAGCTTGTTGCGCTGCTTCACCGTCAGGTCGCCGTCCGACACCAGGCCGTTGAGCAGGACCTTGATGTTGACCTCGACGTCGGAGGTGTTCACACCCGCGCTGTTGTCGATGGCGTCGGTGTTGACCTTGCCGCCGGTCCTGGCGAACTCGATACGGCCCAGCTGGGTCGCGCCGAGGTTGCCGCCCTCGCCGATGACCTGGGCGCGCACGTCCTGGCCGTCGACGCGGATGGAGTCGTTGGCCTTGTCGCCGACGTCCGCGTTCGACTCCGCCGAGGACTTCACGTACGTGCCGATGCCGCCGTTCCACAGCAGGTCGACGGGGGCCTGGAGGATGGCCTTCATCAGCTCGGCCGGCGTCATCTTCGCCTGCCGGGACTCGATGCCGAGGGCCTCGCGGATGTGGTTGTTGAGCTGGATCGCCTTGGCGGAGCGCGGGAAGATGCCGCCGCCCTGCGAGATCAGCGCCTTGTCGTAGTCGGCCCAGGACGAGCGCGGCAGCTCGAACATGCGGCGCCGCTCGGCGTACGACGTCTCCGCGACCGGCTTCGGGTCGATGAAGATGTGCCGGTGGTCGAAGGCGGCGACGAGCCGGATGTGCTCGCTGAGCAGCATGCCGTTGCCGAAGACATCACCACTCATGTCGCCGACACCCACGACCGTGAAGTCCTCGGACTGCGTGTCGACACCCAGCTCGCGGAAGTGCCGCTCGACGGACTCCCAGGCGCCGCGCGCGGTGATGCCCATGGCCTTGTGGTCGTATCCGGCGGAGCCGCCGGAGGCGAACGCGTCGCCCAGCCAGAAGTTGTAACTGCCCGCGACCTCGTTGGCGATGTCGGAGAACGTCGCCGTGCCCTTGTCGGCCGCGACCACGAGATACGTGTCGTCCTCGTCGTGGCGCACCACGTCGTTCGGCGGGACGACCTCGCCGCCCACCAGGTTGTCGGTGATGTCGAGCAGCGCCGAGATGAACGTCTTGTAGCTGCGGATGCCCTCGGCCATCCACGCGTCCCGGTCGACGCTCGGGTCGGGCAGCTGCTTGGCGACGAAGCCGCCCTTCGCACCGACCGGCACGATGACGGTGTTCTTCACCATCTGCGCCTTGACCAGGCCGAGGATCTCGGTCCGGAAGTCCTCACGCCGGTCGGACCAGCGCAGGCCACCGCGTGCGACCTTGCCGAAGCGCAGGTGCACGCCCTCGACGCGGGGCGAGTACACCCAGATCTCGTACGCGGGCCGCGGCGCCGGCAGGTCCGGGATGGCCTGCGGGTCGAACTTCATGGAGACGTACGCGTGCGGCTGCCCGCCGCCCGCCTCCTGGAAGAAGTTCGTGCGCAGCGTCGCCTTGATGACGGTGAGGAAGGAGCGCAGGATCCGGTCCTCGTCGAGCGAGGCGACCTGGTCGAGGGCGCCGTCGACCTCTTCGAGCAGCCCGTCGATCAGCTCGGTCCCGGCCCGCTGGCGCTCCGGCGACATCCGCGCCTCGAAGAGGGAGACGAGCAGCCGGGTGGTGTGGACGTTGTTGTGGAGGGTGTCCTCCATGTAGTCCTGGCTGAACGTGGAGCCGGCCTGGCGCAGGTACTTGGCGTACGCGCGCAGCACCATCGCCTGCCGCCAGTTGAGACCGGCGCGCAGGACGAGGGAGTTGAAGCCGTCGTTCTCGGCGAGCCCGGTCCAGGTCGCGGCGAACGCCTCCTGGAACCGCTCACGGCCGTCGGCCCCGAGGTCGTCCCCGTTGCCGTTGGCCGGCTTGGGCAGGCGCAGGCCGAAGTCGTAGATCCACGCGGTCGTACGGTCACTGCAGCGCAGCTCGTAGGGGCGCTCGTCGGTGACCTCCACGCCCAGGCGCTGGAGCACCGGCAGGACGGCGGAGAGCGAGACGGGCGCACCGGTCCGGTAGATCTTGAAGCGGCGCTCGCCGGGCGCCGCGCCCACCGGCTCGTACAGGGAGAGCGCGAAGTCCTTGCCGCCGTGCTTGAGCTGCTCCAGGTGGACCAGGTCGGCGACGGCCGCGCGCGGCGAGTGGTCCGCCTTGTACCCCTCGGGGAACGAACCGCCGTAGCGGCGCAGCAGTTCGGCGGCGCGCTCCTCGCCGCACTCGGCGTTCAGCGCCTCGCCGAAGCCGTCGGCCCAGGAGCGGGCGGCCTCCACGAGCCGGGCCTCGATGCGGTCCTTGTCGGCGTCGGAGAGCTGCGGCAGCTCGGTGCCCGGCGGGACGCGGACGACGAAGTGCAGCCGGGAGAGGATCGACTCGGTGTTCCAGGCGGTGAAGTCGACGTTCGTGCCGCCGAGTTCTTCCTTGAGGATGTCGATGATCCGCAGGCGCACACCGGTGGTGTAGCGGTCGCGCGGCAGGTAGACGAGCGCCGAGTAGTAGCGCCCGTACTCGTCCTTGCGCAGGTAGAGGCGGAGCCGGCGGCGCTCCTGGAGGTACAGCACCGAGGTGACGATGGCCCGCAGCTCGTCGGCCGGGGTCTGGAACAGCTCGTCGCGCGGGTACGTCTCCATGATCTGCATCAGGTCGCGGCCGTCATGGCTGGCGGGCGTGAAGCCGGCGCCCTTGAGGACCTCGGCGACCTTGCGGCGGATGACGGGGACACGGCGCACGGACTCGGTGTACGCGGCGGAGGAGAACAGCCCGAGGAAGCGCCGCTCGCCGACGACATTGCCGTCGGCGTCGAACTTCTTCACGCCTACGTAGTCGAGGTAGCTGGGCCGGTGCACGGTGGCGCGGCTGTTGGCCTTGGTCAGCACCAGGAGGCGGTGCTCGCGGGCCTTGGCGCGGGCGTCGGCCGGGAGCCGGTTGAAGGAGGGCGAGACCGGGTGGTGGTCCTCGCTCTCGTGGTGCGGGTCGGCGCGCAGGATGCCGAGTCCGGTGCCGGGCACGGCGGCCAGGGAGTCCTCGTCGGTGAGGGTGTACTCGCGGAAACCCAGGAACGTGAAGTGGTCGGCGGCCAGCCAGCGCAGCAGCTCGCGGGCCTCGCCGACCTCCTGGTCGTCCAGGTCGCCCGCGGTGGGCTCGGTCGGCAGCTCGTCGGCGATGCGCAGCGCCGCGTCGCGCATCTTCTCCCAGTCCTCGACGCACTCCCGCACGTCGGACAGGACGCGCAGCAGGTCGGCGGTGATCTGCTTGAGGTCGGCGCGGTCGGTCTCGCGGTCCATCTCGACGTGGATCCACGACTCGGTGAGCACGTCGTGGCCCTCGGCGGTGGTGCCGGCCGGCAGCACTTCCTGGAGCCTGCCGGTGACGTCACGGCGCACGACGACCTGCGGGTGGATGACGACGTGGATGCCGCGGCCCTGCCGGGACAGCTCGTTCGTGACGGAGTCCACGAGGAACGGCATGTCGTCCGTGACCACCTCGACCACGGAGTGGCTGCAGGTCCAGCCGTTCTCCTCGACGGTCGGCGTGTGGACCTTGACGTTCGCGGTGCCCTGCGGCCGGTTCTGCGCGAGCCGGTAGTGCGAGTACGCGGCTCCGAAGATGTCGACCGGGTCGCGGTCGCCGAGGTCCTCGGGTGCCGTGTGCAGGTAGTAGCGCTGGAGGAACGCGAGCACGGTCTCGTGGTCCAGGGGGCCGGGTGAGCCCTTGTCCGTCGCCCCAGTCGGTAGGTGCCCCCCTACCGGGCTGTTCTCAGCTACCCGGGCGGCCCGTGCGAGCAGCTCGGCCTTGGCTTCGTCCAGCTTGGTCTGCATTGTCCTCTGGCTCCTGTCGCGCGCCATTGCGTGACGTAGACGTGACGATCATGAATCGCTCGACGTAACGCCGCGACGCGGGGTGTCCGGTCTGGCTCGACGTTATGCCGGAATGAGAGAAGAGCGGACGGTAATGCGCCATTTTCAACGAACTGGCCATCCGCCGGAAATGATCAGCGGCTGAGCGCCGGGCACGGTCGCTGTGGCGGCTCGTGTGTCCCCGGCGCGGGCTGGGGGCGACGATGCCCCCGCGAGATATCGCGCTGATCACGGGACAAGGCTATCGCTCCCCAGGGGGGACCCGTCATGAGCTGCATGTGTACAAAACGAGCGGTCGAACTTTGACACTCTGCACAGAACCCCGTCCGAACCCGCCCTCTTGCCAGGACTGCGGGGCGGCGGCACGTTGGGCACGACGGCGGATACCGGCCCGTCGAGGGGAGCGTGTGACCAATGGCACCCAAAATCCTGATCGTGACCGGCGACGCGGCGGAGTCGCTGGAGGTCCTCTACCCGTACCAGCGGCTGTGCGAGGAGGGCTACGAGGTGCACATCGCGGCCCCGGCCCGCAAACGGCTGCGCTTCGTGGTCCACGACTTCGAGCCGGGCTTCGACACGTACACGGAGAAGCCGGGCTACACCTACCCGGCCGATCTGGCCTTCTCGGAGGTCGACCCCGGACAGTACGCGGCCCTCGTCGTCCCCGGCGGCCGGGCCCCGGAGTACCTGCGCGGCGACGGCGAACTGCGCAAGATCGTCAAATCCTTCTTCGACACCGACAAGCCCGTCGCCCAGATCTGCCACGGCCCGCTCCTGACCGCCGCGATCGACGGCCTGCGCGGCCGCCGCGTGACGGCGTACCCGGCGCTCGAACCGGACATGCAGGCGGCAGGCGCCACGTTCCAGGACGCGGAGACGGTCGTCGACGGCACCCTGGTCTCGGCCCGCTCCTGGCAGGACCACGCGAGCTGGATGCGCGAATTCCTCACGGTGCTACGGGCGAAGGCCCCGGCCCAGTGACGCACTGACGCTTGGACGCTCCCTGACAGTCCGCGGGGTCCGGGCGGACTGTGCGACGGGGGCTGCCCCGCCGACGAGGGCAGCCACCGCGACGCGCCATGTTCCGGTCCACCACGACGGGACGCCGTTGCCACGACAGCCGTGGGAGTTGACCATTACTGCCCAGCACCCCGCCGCGCACATCACCCGGAACATCCGGCACACCCCCAGCTTCACGTCACACCCCCGACCGTGACATCGGTATCCCGCGAGACAGGTATACGCATATACGGCCGCCCCGCCCTATCCGTATACCTAGACGCCCCGCCCCGTCAGGGGCGCGGGGAACTGTGCGCCCCGTCAGGGGCGCGGGGAACGGCGCGCTCAACCACACCCAACGCGCACCCGACACCAACGACCAGCCCACCCAGGGGCGCGGGGAACTGCGCAAATCAGCTCAGCCGACCCGCACACACTCAACCCCCCGAACCCTCGGCCCGCCCCCCACCAGACGTCACCTCCGTCCGGGACCCCACCCCCAACTTCGCCAAAATATGCTCGACATGCGCATCAGCGGTCCGCTTGGAAATGACCAGCCGCTCAGCGATCTCCCGATTGGACAACCCCCGCGCCACCAGCGCCGCAACCTCCCGCTCCCGCCGAGTCAACGCATCCGCCCCACCCCCGCTCCCCCGCCCGGAGGGCCCCGGCGGCGTATCGCTCCCGCTCCGCACAGCCTCGAGCACCCGCTCCCCGGACAACCGCGCCCCCGTCTCCGTCCACCGCTGGTACGCGTCGTCCCCCAGAGCCAGCCGCACGGCCCCCCGCACGGCTTCCTGCTCCTCGAAGAGCGACGGCAGCATGCCGACCGGGTCCCCGGCGGCCAGCCGCCGCGCGTTCTGCGCGTACCCCAACAGCCAGGCGGCCCGCACATACCGCTTCTCGTGGGCGGCCGCCCAGGCGAGCCCGAGACAGCACATCGCGGCGACGAGCACCTCGTCGACCTCGGCGGCAGCCTCCAGCGCCCGGCGCAGCGACGCGAGAGCGTCCTCGCGCTCCCCGGCGAGCCACCGGATGAGCCCCTGCACCAGGAGCGTGGACGCGAACATCTGCCGCTCGCCGGTCTCCGCCAGGTATGCGAGGCCGGCCCGGCACAGCTCCAGCGCCCCGTCGGTGTCGCCGAGCACCCCGCGCAGCAGCGCGCCCTCGTAGTGGACGACCGCGATGCCGAGCCCGTCTCCCCGGGCCACGATCCGCTGCCGCGCCTCCTCCAGCGCCGCCAGCCCGCCGGGCTCCCCGCTCAGCGCGTCGAGACCGCCCAGGTAGGCCTCGCAGAACAACTCGACCCGGTCGTTCCCGGCCGCCCGCGCCACCGCGACCGCCCGCCGGAACAGCTTCTGGGCGCCGGGCAGATCCCCGCACCACACCGCGAACAGGGCGGCCATGAACCGCCCCCACGCCTGCTCGTCGCCCACCTCGTCGAGGAGCGCGAGCCCCTTCTCGATCCAGAAACGCCCCTCGGAGAGCGCGCCGAGCGACCGCCAGTAGGGCCCGAGCTGCGCGGCGAGCCACAGCCCCTGATCCGCCGACTCCGCGTCCTTGTAGGCGTATTCGAACGCGGCCCGCAGGTCGGGCATCTCGGCCCGCAGCACCCGGCAGTGCACGGGCTGCGCGGGTGAGAGGAACTCGTCCCAGTAGCGCTGCCCCAGTTCCCGGTAGTACGCGAGGTGCCGCTCCCGGACGGCGTCCGCCTGCCCCGAATCGGCCAGCCACTCGGCACCGTACTCACGGATCGTGTCGAGCAGCCGGTAGCGTCCGCCGTTCTCCCCGATGCGCTGGACGACGGACTTGTCCACGAGTCCGATCAGGCACTCGAGGACCGCGGCGTCCGCCAACTCCCCTTCCGAGCAGATCACTTCCGCGGCAGACAGTTCGAAGGAGCCCGCGAAGACGGACAGCCGCGCCCACAGCAGCCGCTCCTGGGGTGTGCACAGTTCGTGCGACCAGCCGATGGCCGTACGCAGGGTCTGATGTCGCGTCAGCGCGGTCCGCCGCCCGCCCGTGAGCACCTCGAACCGCTGCCCGAGCCGCTCCGTCAACTGCTCCAGGGGAACCGCCCGCAACCGCACCGCGGCCAGTTCCAGAGCGAGCGGGATGCCGTCCAACCGCTGCGCCAGCGCTGCCAGTTGCTCTCGGTTGGCGTCGGTCACGGCGAACCCGGGCACGACGGCCGCGGCGCGCTGCACGAACAGTTCCAGGGCGTCGTCGGGCCCGAGCGGCGCGAGGGCGCAGCAGTGCTCGCCCGGCACGTCGAGCGGCTGCCGGCTGGTGGCGAGGACGCTCACCCCGGCCGCCTCGCGCAGCAGTACGTCGGCGAGCATCGCGCACGCGTCGACGAGGTGCTCGCACGTGTCGAGGACGATGAGCAGCCGCCGCTCCCGCAGATGCGCGACGACCGCGTCGAGCGGCTCCATGCCTGCCTGCTCGGGCAGTTGCAGCACGGCGGCGAGCGTCACCGGGATCAGCTCCGGGTCGCGCAGCGCGCTCAGCTCGACCAGCCACACCCCGTCGGGGAACCGCTCACCGAACCCGGCCGCCGCCCGCAGCGCCGTACGGCTCTTGCCGACTCCGCCCGGGCCGACCAGCGTGACGAGTCTCGCGCGCTCGAACGCGCTCTGCACCTGCGCGAGTTCCTGCGCCCGGCCCACGAATGTGGTCACTTCCACCGGCAGTTGACCGTCGCGCCGCTGCCCGAAGCCGAAACTCACGCTTCCCGTACCCCCGTCGCGCCGTACCGCCCCACCACACTCACCTCAGGGTACGCAGCACGGTGCGAAGCGTGAGCGAAGTCGGCACAGAAGCCCCGGTGGTGTGAGACGCCTCAGGCCGAGGCGACGATCCGCTCCGCCTCGCGCACGGCCTCGGCGAGCGTGTCGACGACGGGTGCCCCCACGCCTTCGAGGCTGGCCCGGCTGTGCGATCCGCCGGTGTAGAGCACGGCCCGCGCGCCGACACCGAGCGCGGCGACGGCGTCGTCGGCGGCGTCGCCGATGACGACGGTCCGCTCCGGCGCGACGCCTTGCAGCGCACCCAGGTGCCGCACCATGTGCTCGGCCTTGCTGCCACCGGAGGGACCGGTCCGCCCGTCGACGCGCACGAACCGTCCGTTGATCCCCAACTGCCTTACCAGCGGCACCAGTTGCTCATGCTCGTACATGCTGAGGATGGACTGGCTGCGCCCGGCGTCCTGCCATCCGGCGAGCAGCATCTCCGCGCCGTCGGCGAGGCCGCACGCCACGGCGTGCTGGGCGTAGTGCCGATGGAACGCCTCGTCCATCACGACCCACTCGGCGGCGGTGGGCAGCCGCCCCATCAGCCGCTCGTAGAACTTGGGCACCGGCACGCAGTACAGCGCGCGGTACTGCTCCAGCGTGATCGGGGCGAGCCCGATCTCCTCGAAGGCGCCGTTGGTGGCACGGATGATGGCATCGTTGTCGTGGAACAGCGTCCCGTTCCAGTCCCAGACGATGTGCGCCGCGGCTATGTGCTTCCCCATGCCTAGAAACTACCCGTCGCGCCTACCGGTTCCACGGCCCTATTCGCCGCGGCCCACCAGGTTCGCGATCTCCTGCGTGGCGAACCACAGCAGCTCGTGGTCCTCGGCCCCGTCCACGACGAACTGGGCGTCGTCGTCGCCGTGATCGGCGGCACCGAGCGCGGCCGCGGCGGCGGTGACGTCCGCCTCCGCGTCATCGGCGTCCACGTGCACCGCGGCGGCCTTGGCCAGCGGCACCACCTCGCGCACGGACACCTCGCCCAGCGCGGTCGGGTCGAGCCCGCTGTCGGGGTCGACGACGGCGGCCTTGTCCGCCACGTCCACGGCGACGACGACCCGCCGCCGCTCCGCGTCGGGCTCCCCGGCGAGCAGCCGCAGCGAGGCCACCGCGGCCCGGTTGAGCGCCGCGTACTCCAGCTCCTCGATGTCGTCGGAGAGGTACCACTCGCGCAGCGCCGGCGTCACGGCGTACGCGGTGAGCGGCGCGGGTCCCAGCTCGCCCGCCTTGTACGCCTCTGCGAGTCGGGGCAGGGAGAGAGGTACGTACACACGCATGGCCGGCCGCTTTCGTCGTGTTGTCGTCTTCGGGGTCGGTGGGCTTCCAGGATACGTGCGGGAGTCCCCCTTCGGACTGCCGCCCGCCCCTCGCATCCTCGTCAAGGCGGCCCGGCCGGATCACCCGGGCCGCCCGCCCGGCCACGCGCCCGCCCCCCATCCGCTCACCCGGATAAGTGAACCCGCCGTCCCGCGCGGGCCCGCTCCGTCTCCCCTTGCGCGGGCTTCGCCGGACGCCGTAGAAGATCCCCACACCCAAAGTTACTGACTGGTATCCGGAGGCGTTGTGCAGAAGGTGATGACCAGGCGGGGCCCCCGAGGAACCACCCGGCCCCCGTCCCGCCGGGACTCCCGCCGCCCGGCCGACCGCCGGGTACCGCCGCAGGCCCCGCCCCACCCGACCGAGCTCTTCACCCAGCGGCTGCTCCTGGTCCTGTCCGGCCACCGGCCCCCGCACTGGTTCGCCCGTCACGCCGCCGACCAGGCCTACGACGACCTCCTGTGGCTGGTGGCCCGCCGCCCGCTCGGCACCGGCGGCCTCCGTCCGACGATCCACCGCATCGGCCACTTCGAACCGTCCACGGGCACCTACGAGGTCTTCGCCCGCATCACCTCGGGCCCCCGGCTGCACGCCCTGGCCTTCCGCCTCCACCTGTCCCACGACGACCGCTGGCGCGTCACCGCGGTCGAACTCGACGGCCGCCCACCCCGGGAGAGCGGGTGAGCAAAGACGGCCCCGTCCGGGAAGCGAAGGGAAAGGCTGCCCGCCCCGGGAAGCGGGTGAAACGGTGAAGGGCCGGGCACACCGTGCCCGGCCCTTCACGTCAGACGGCTGTCACTTCTTGCGACGCCGGCCCTTCGACTGCTTCCTGCGCTCGGCCCGGGTCAGACCGTCGGACTCGGACCGCGCCGGGCCGTCGTCGGTGACGAAGTCACCCTCGTCGACACCGCCCTCGGCGTTCGGCGCCTGGAAGTGCAGCCGGTCGGGCCGCTGCGGGGCGTCCAGGCCCTTGGCCCGGATCTCCGGACGCGAAGTGGCCTGCGCCGGAACCGCGTCCTCCTTGTCCAGCGACGTGGCGGGCGCCGCGTCCTCGACCGGGACCTCCTCGACCTGCTGCTCGACCTGGACCTCCAGGTTGAACAGGTAGCCGACGGACTCCTCCTTGATGCCCTCCATCATGGCGGTGAACATGTCGAAGCCCTCGCGCTGGTACTCGACCAGCGGGTCCTTCTGCGCCATGGCGCGCAGGCCGATGCCCTCCTGGAGGTAGTCCATCTCGTAGAGGTGCTCGCGCCACTTGCGGTCGAGCACGGAGAGCACGACACGCCGCTCCAGCTCGCGCATGATCTCGGAGCCGAGCTGCTCCTCGCGCTGCTCGTACTGCGCGTGGATGTCGTCCTTGACGGCCTCGGCGATGAACTCGGCGGTCAGACCGGCACGGTCACCGGCCTCCTCCTCCAGCTCCTCCACCGTCACCTTGATCGGGTAGAGCTGCTTGAAGGCGCCCCACAGCCGGTCGAGGTCCCACTCCTCGGCGAAGCCCTCGGCGGTCTCGGCGCCGATGTACTCGTCGATGGTGTCGTCCATGAAGTGCACGACCTGCTCCTGGAGGTCCTCGCCCTCCAGGACGCGGCGGCGCTCGCCGTAGATGACCTCACGCTGGCGGTTGAGCACCTCGTCGTACTTCAGGACGTTCTTACGCGTCTCGAAGTTCTGCTGCTCGACCTGCGACTGGGCGGAGGCGATGGCCCGCGTCACCATCTTGTTCTCGATCGGCACGTCGTCCGGCACGTTCGCCATCGACATGACGCGCTCGACCATCTGCGCCTTGAACAGGCGCATCAGGTCGTCGCCGAGGGAGAGGTAGAACCGCGACTCGCCGGGGTCGCCCTGACGGCCACTGCGTCCGCGCAGCTGGTTGTCGATACGCCGCGACTCGTGCCGCTCGGTACCCAGGACGTAGAGCCCGCCCAGGTCCTTGACCTCTTCGAACTCCGCCTTGACGGCCTGCTCGGCCTTCTCCAGGGCGGCGGGCAGGGCCGCGGCCCACTCCTCGACGTGCTCGACGGGGTCGAGGCCCGCCTGGCGCAGCTCGGCCTCGGCGAGGTCGTCGGGGTTGCCGCCGAGCTTGATGTCGGTACCACGGCCGGCCATGTTCGTGGCGACGGTGACGGCGCCCTTGCGGCCGGCCTGGGCGACGATCGTCGCCTCCCGGTCGTGCTGCTTGGCGTTGAGCACCTCGTGCTGGACGCCGCGCTTGCTGAGCTGCTGCGAGAGGTACTCGGACTTCTCGACCGACGTCGTACCGACGAGGATCGGCTGGCCCTTCTCGTGCTTCTCCGCGATGTCGTCGACGACCGCGTCGAACTTGGCGACCTCGGTGCGGTAGATCAGGTCGGCCTGGTCCTTGCGGACCATCGGCTTGTTCGTCGGGATCGGGACGACGCCCAGCTTGTAGATCTGGTGGAACTCGGCGGCCTCGGTCATCGCCGTACCGGTCATGCCGGAGAGCTTGTCGTAGAGGCGGAAGAAGTTCTGCAGGGTGATCGTGGCGAGGGTCTGGTTCTCGTCCTTGATGTCCACCCCTTCCTTCGCCTCGATCGCCTGGTGCATGCCCTCGTTGTAACGGCGGCCGGCGAGGATACGGCCGGTGTGCTCGTCGACGATCATGACTTCGCCGTCGATGACGACGTAGTCCTTGTCCTTCTTGAAGAGTTCCTTGGCCTTGATGGCGTTGTTCAGGTACCCGACGAGCGGGGTGTTCACCGACTCGTAGAGGTTGTCGATGCCCAGCCAGTCCTCGACCTTGGCGACACCGGGCTCGTGGATGGCGACGGTGCGCTTCTTCTCGTCGACCTCGTAGTCGCCGGTCTCCTCGATGCCCTTCAGCTGGTTGCCCGCCTCGCCCTTCTTCAGGCGCGTGACGAGCTTCGCGAAGTCGCCGTACCACTTGGTGGCCTGGTCGGCGGGGCCGGAGATGATCAGCGGCGTACGGGCCTCGTCGACGAGGATGGAGTCGACCTCGTCGACCACCGCGAAGTTGTGGCCGCGCTGGACGAGCTCGTCCTGGGACCACGCCATGTTGTCGCGCAGGTAGTCGAAGCCGAACTCGTTGTTCGTGCCGTAGGTGATGTCGCAGTTGTACTGCTCGCGGCGCTGCGCCGGCGTCATGTTCGCCAGGATGCAGCCGACGCTCAGTCCCAGGAACTTGTGGACGCGGCCCATCATCTCGGAGTCGCGCTCGGCCAGGTAGTCGTTCACCGTGATCAGGTGGACGCCCTTGCCGGACAGCGCGTTCAAGTACGTCGGCAGCGTGCCGACCAGGGTCTTGCCCTCACCGGTCTTCATCTCGGCCACATAACCGAGGTGGAGCGCGGCGCCGCCCATCAGCTGAACGTCGTAGGGACGCTGGCCGAGGACGCGCCGGGCGGCCTCGCGGACGGTCGCGAAGGCCTCGGGGAGCAGGTCGTCGAGGGACTCGCCGTCCGCGAACCGCTGCTTGTACTCATCCGTGAGGGCGCGCAGCTCGGCGTCGGAGAGGCTTTCAAAATCCTCTTCGATGGAGTTGACCTGGTCCGCGATGCGGTGCAGCTTGCGCAGGATCTTGCCTTCGCCTGCACGCATGATCTTCTGGAGGACGGACACGCGGTTGGTCTCCTTGCCGGTCGGGCCTGGCACGGTCGGTTACTCAAGCGACAGCCTGAGCAACGGCCATCGTATGCGAGGACCCCACCGCGCCGGGAGGTCTGCCGTGAGGTCCAACGGACAGGGACCTCGGAAGGTGCCGGTAAGGGACACGAAAAGTGGTGACATCCCTCCATGACCCCGAGCACAATCGGGCGATGGACCCCGTGACGCTGACCACCGACCGCCTGCAACTGCGCACCTTCGTGCCCGCCGACATCGACGAAGTGTGCGCCGCGGTCCAGGACCCCGAGATCCAGCGCTGGGTGCCGGTTCCCTCGCCCTACGCGCGCGTGGACGCGGAGTACTTCGTACGGCGCATGGTCGCGGATGGCTGGCGCACCGACACCGAGTACACCTTCGCCCTGCGCACCGAGGAGCACGGGCCGGTCCTCGGCGCCATCTCGCTGCACCACCCGCGCGCGGGCACCTGGGAGATCGGCTTCTGGACGGCCAAGGAGCACCGCGGCCGCGGCTATACGACGGAAGCCGTCCTGGGTCTGGCCCGCTGGGCCTTCACCGACCTCGCCTGTACGCGCCTGGAGTGGCGGGCCGAGGTGGGCAACGTGGGCTCGCGCACGGTCGCCGAGAGAGCCGGGTTCACCATAGAAGGCGTCCTGCGCTCGGGCCTGCTCAACAAGGAAGTGCTCCGCGACTGCTGGATCGGCGCCCTGCTCCCCTCGGATCTGGACCTGCCGTGCCCCCTGCCCTACCTGCCGACGCCCGCCTGACTGCCGGTGAGCGACGCTCCTGACTGCCGGTGCCCGACGCTCCTGACTGTCAGTGCCCGGCTCTATCGTTTCGGGCATGACGACCTTGCCGCGTCCTGCCGCCGATCTGTCCGCCGACGAAGCCCGCCGCATCGCGCTGCGCGCCCAGGGTTTCCTCGGCGCCCCGGACCGCAGGGGCGGGGTCCGCGGGGTGCTGCGCCACCTCGGCGCGGTCCAGCTGGACACGATCTCGGTGCTGGCCCGCTCGCACGAGCTGATCCCGTACGCGCGCCTGGGCGCGGTCGGCCGCGGGAAGGTCGAGACGGCGTACTGGAGCGACCGTCACGCCTTCGAGTACTGGTCGCACGCGGCCTGCATCCTGCCCATCGAGGAGTGGCCGCACTTCGCGTTCCGCCGCCGCGCCTACCGCACCCGCCCGCACTGGCACCACGACCTGCCCGACGGGGCGTACGAGCAGGTGATCAAGCAGCTGCGCGTCGAAGGCCCGCTCACCGCCACGGAGTTGGGCGGCGCGAAGAACAAAGGCGAGTGGTGGGACTGGTCGGAGTCGAAGATCGCCGTCGAGCGGGCGCTGATGTACGGCGAGGTGGTGTGCGTCGAGCGGCGCGGCTGGAAGCGGGTCTACGACCTGGCGGAGCGGGCGATCCCCGCTGGGCTGCTCCATGACGATCTGGACGACCTGGAGTGCGTGCGCCGCCTGGTCCGGCAGGCGGGCGAGGCGCTGGGCGTCGGCACGCGCGCGGACATCGCGGACTACCACCGCCTCAAGAGCGAGCAGTTCGACGCGGTGATCGGGTCCACCGGCCTGGTCCCGGTGACCGTCCAGGGCTGGGCCAAGCCGGCCTGGGCCGATCCGGCGGCTCTGGAGACGGCCCCCCGTGGCCGCCACCGCACGACGCTGCTGTCGCCCTTCGACTCCCTGGTCTGGGAGCGGGCGCGCACGGAGCGGATCTTCGGCTTCACGCACCGCCTGGAGGCGTACGTCCCCAAACCGAAGCGCGTCCACGGCTACTTCGCGATGCCGGTCCTGGCCGGTGGCCGGCTGGTGGGCCGGGTCGACCCGGCCCGAGAGGGCACCACGCTCGTCGCGAGACAGGTCTCCCTGGACGGCCCGAAGGCGGTCCCCGCAGTGGCTCAGGCCCTGCTGGAGGCGGCGAGCTGGGTCGGCTGCGACAGCGTCCGAGTGGAGCGCATGGCGGACGCGCCCCTGCGCCGGTCCCTCGTCAGCGCGCTGGGCTAGCGGGGTTCTGGGCCGGCGGGGTTCTGGGCCGGCGGGGTTCTGGGCCGGCGGGGTTCTGGGCCGGCGAGCGGGGTCTGCGGGTGCCGGGCCGGCGAGCGCGGGGTCAGCGGATCTCGAGGATCTTCTCGCGCATCGCATAGACCACGGCCTCCATCCGGGAATGCAACTGGAGCTTCTCCAGGATGTTGCGCACATGGTTCTTCACGGTGTTCTCCGAGATGAACAACTGCTTGGCGATGTCCCGGTTGTTCATTCCGGTGGCGACGAGCTTGAGCACCTCCAGCTCCCGGTCGGTCAGCCGGGGCGCAGGCACGAGCCGGCGCTCGTCGGTGCGCTGGATCATCGATTTGAACTCGGTGAGCAGTTTCGACGCCATCGACGGGCTGATCTGCGACTGCCCGTCGGCCACCGCGCGAATGGCCGTGGCCACCTCGTCGGTCGAGATCTCCTTGAGGAGATAGCCGGTCGCGCCCGCCTTGATCGCGTCGTAGAGGTCGGCTTCCTCGTCGCTGATCGTCAGCATGATGATCTTGGCGCTGGGTGCCACCTCCTTGATGGAGGTGCACGCCTCGATGCCGCCCCTCTTGGGCATCCGCACGTCCATGAGGATGATGTCCGGCAGCAGGTCGGCCGCCTTGTCCACCGCCTCCGCGCCGTCACCGGCCTCGCCGACGACCTGGATGTCCTCCTCTGCCTTGAGAACGATCTCCAGACCACGCCGGAACAGCGCGTGGTCGTCCACCACAAGGACCCGGATGGGCTCCTTGCGCAGGGAGCCCGCGTCCGGCCCCATGCCGGAGGCCTCGCCGGCAGCGCCCGCGCTCTCGCCCCGCATCGGTCCGAAGCTGTCCGCCATCGTTCCTCCCCCTGAAGGCCGTGGCCCGTCTCCTGTGCCGCGCCAACCCGAGGCGGCGACACGCCGGTTGAGCCGGCTCGGCCATGATTTCATGCCGCGGCCTCCCCGCGACGACGGTGCGGCGCACCGGGGGGTCGCACAAAGGTGCCCCTGGGGGCGCACACGCACTCCAGGGGCACCGGATGAGTGAGTTTCGGACAACCGTGGCCGGGCAGGCAGCGGTGTCCGAGCGGGCTCAGCCGCCGATGGCGTCACCGGCGTCGGCGCTGCGCACCTCGGCGTCGGCCACCATGGGATCGGTGCTGAGGTGGATGACGCCGTAGTCGTAGGCGTGGCGGCGGTAGACGACGCTCGGTTCCTTGGTCTCGGAGTCGACGAACAGATAGAAGTCGTGCCCGACCAGCTCCATCTCGTAGAGCGCCTGGTCGAGTGACATGGGTGCCGCCACGTGCGTCTTCTCGCGCACGACGAGCGGGCCTTCACCCTGGATCTCGAGCGAACCGATCTTGGTGGTCGGTACGCCGTCGGCCTGGGTCTCGTCCCTGGCGATCGAGCCGTCCCCGTTCAGCGTGGCCGCGTCCGGGACACGCTCGGCGACCTCCGCCGCCGAAATGCGCCGGGTGCCGCGCCTGGTCGACCGCTTTCCGTGCTCCTTGCGCAGCTGCGCGTCCAGCTTGTCCGTGGCGAGGTCGAGCGCCGCGTACGGATCGCTTGCCGCGGCTTCCGCCCGGATCACCGGCCCCCGCGTACGCAGCGTGATCTCCACGCGGTCGCACCGGTCGGCCTGTCGGGGGTTGGGCTCCTTGGACACCTCGACGTCGAGGCTGATCACCTTGCCGTCGAGCTTCTGGATCTTGTCCAGCTTCAGCTTCTCGACCGCATGCTTGCGGAACCGCTCCGGTACCTCGGTCTTGCGGCCCTTGACGACGATGTCCACGCAGAACTCCGTTCCCGGATAGCTCCGCTTCTGGGGCGGAGCTTCTCCCTTTTGCACACCAGGCTCCGGCCACTTCCGGAGCCTCGGACTCGGTGACGTCCACCTCCTCCTCCCCCGCGGACAAGATCTCCACCCCACCGTCCCGGGGGATTGCCAAATCTCTGCGCAAACCCATGGCACGGCAATCCGATATGCGAGGTACTTCGGCCGTCTTTCTCACCAAGTTCCTCACATCCGAACATATCTCGCCCGGACGGATGTCGTCACCCTCTACTGGCGCGTACCTCCATTCAGTTGAAATAACCCTCTCGCTACCTGCAACGACGCAGATTGTCGGTCAGTTCCGGTTTATTTCGAAGGAATCCGGAGAAGCGGCGATCACGGCCCCCAGGACCCCGCTCGGACCTGCTATTTCCGGATCTGCCGCGCAGCGTTCCCGGCCTGCTCCGCCTTGCCCGCTACCCGATTCCGAACGCGTCAAAGCACCTATCGCGCGGGCCGCCTCCGCCATGGAAGCGCCGGTCGTCATGAGGTCGTCGACCAGCACAATCCGGCCAACTTCTGCGAGCAGCCCGCCGCTACCGCCCGCCGCCTCCAGCGCACCGGTCACATTCGCGAGCCGCTGCCGGGCGTCGAGCGCCGACTGGTCGGCCACCGCACGCCGCTGCCGCAGCACGGCGAGCACCCTGGCGGGCACTCCGGCCCTGCGCAGCTCGGCGGCGGCCGCGTACGCGATCCGCCGCATCGGGTCGTGCCCGCGCGCCCGCACCGCCCCGGGCGCCGAGGGCACGGGGACGAGCGCCACGACACCAGAGCCCGGCCCCTCGCCCCGCTCGGGCGTCAGCCCCTCCCGGACCGCCCCGGCAAGGGCCGCACCGAGCGGCCCCGCCAGCCCGAGCGCACCGCGCTCCTTGTGCGCGAGCAGCACGGCCCGCACCGCGTCCCGGTACGGAGCGGCCGCGTGCACGACCGGCAGCCCCTGCGGCTCGGGCCGCGGCCGCACCCGGCTGGACACGGAGCCGCACAACGCCGCCGAGCACCGCGTACACAGCGCCGTACGCGACCTGCCGCAGCCTGCGCACTGAGCCGGCAGCACCAGATCGGAGAGGTCCTGCCACCACCCCCGCATACCCCCACTCTGCCAACACGCACGCCGGGCTACCACCCCTGTGGACAACGCCCTGTGGACAACTGGCCGACCCTGACAGGCAGATGAGGGGCCCATGCCAGGTAGACGGGGCGCCCCATGGCAGGGCGGACAGGGCACCCCAGGAGGAGGCGGGGCCGGCAGAAGGCGCAAACCCCGCCTACCCCGGGTAGACCGGCGCCGTCCCGTCCTTCGCCACCGACTGCCACGCGGCCCCGGAGGGCAACCGCACGATCCCGTCGTCGGAGTGCGCCAGCAGCGGCAGCCGGTCGTCCTCGGACGCCGAGATCTCGCTCACCCGGGTCAGCCCCGGCAGCGCCTGCCCGGTCGGGGTCGATCCGTCGGACTGCACGTACCGCATCTGCTGCAGCTCACCGGCTTCCCGGCCGACCACCACGAGCCGACTGCCGCCCGCCCAGGACACGGCGGTGACGTCCTCCATCTCCGGTGCGGCGACGCGCAGATCGGCCACCGAGAACTCGAGGCCGCCCTCCCCGTCGGACTGCCGCTCGACACGGCCGATGCGCAGCGACGTCGTGCCCTTCTCCTTCACCAGCAGCGCGATCCGCGCACCGTCGGCGGACATCTTCACCGTCTCGATCCGGGCGCCGTCGCCGATCCCCTCGATGGAGACCTGCTGCATCCTGTCGCCGAGACCCTGCCCGAAGACGAGCAGCCGCGGGTCCCCGGGATCGCGGTCCGCCACCCACAGATCCCCGCGCCCGTCCCAGCTGGGCGTCGAAAGACCGTCCTTGACGTCGACGGCATGGCTGCGCACCAGCGCGTCCCCCAGCGAGGCGCTGGTGACGAACGACGCCACGTACAGCGAACGCCCGTCGCTCGACACCCCCGCGGCGCGCTCCTGGTCCCGGGAGACCGCCACGGCACGCATCGGCTGCTCGCCCTCGCCCAGCGGCCCCGGCACCCGCTCCGCCTCCCGGTCGGAGCTGCTGGTGCCGGGCATCCGTACCAGTCGGCCCTTGCCGTCGAGGAAGTACTGCTCGTCCAGGACGGCGGACCTGCGCGGCGCCACCAGGGCGTCGGCCTCCGACTCGTTCAGCGCACACATCAGCCGGCCGTCGGCGCGCTTCAGCTCGACCTCGCTCACACTCGACGACGACAAGTCCCGCAAGGAAAACAGCAGTTGGGCCGCCATCTCCCTGCACTTGGTCGGTGTGACGTCCTCCGCCTGCTTGTTCAGCGGCACCGTCAGCTTGTTCGCGTCGTCCGGGGCCAGCGACTCCACGCCGTCCTTCAGCCCCGCGCCCGTCGGGAACGCCGTCCGCACCGCGCGGTCCAGCCAGCGCGTCGGCCCGGCGAGGACCTCCTTGACCGTCTCCGTCAGCGGATCCGTCCACTGCCGTACGAAGACGGGGTCGGCGACGAGCCGCTTCTGCGGGGGGTCGTCCTCGGCCACCGAATTGACCGCGTAGTAGTACTTGTTGACGGACTGATAGATCCGCTGGAAGTCGGATTCACCGATCACGACACCCGTCGGCAGGCTGTCGATCCGCCACTGGTCCCCCTTGGCCGTCTTGACCTGGGACAGGTGCAGATTCTTGTTGTACTGGCCCGAACCCGGCTGGTAGGCCTGCTGCTTGTCGACCGTGGCGACCTGCCGGCCCGACAGGCTGAAGGACTGCCCCTCGTCCCCCGCGTCCTGCTGTCCGACCGGCCGCGCGCTCGGCCCGTCGGCGAGCACCACGGTCTGCTGCCCGGGCCGCCAGTCCTTCGCGGCCTTCGGCGTCAGATACTTACGAGCCATCGCATACGAAGGATCGTCGCTGGTCAGCGCCTCGAGAAAGCCCTCGACGACGTTCGTGGGACTGGCCCCGTCCCGGGGTGGCAGCGCGAAGACACGCACCTGCGAGTCCGGCCGCTGCGACGCCTCGACCGACTCGAGCCCGCCCTTGTCCGGCATCGACGCACACCCGGCGAGCACGATCGCGCCGCACCCCGCCAGCGCCCCGGCCCGTATCCCGCGCCGCCCGCGCGGCGCACGCTGCTCAGAGCCTGTGTCATCACTCACGACCGCCGTCGCTCCCCTCGCCACGCTCGTCCGGCTCCGCGGCCCGACGCCCACCCACAGTCACGTCGCCCCGCCACGCGCCGGAGCCGGCCCGCGCCCTCTCGGCCCCGCTCTCGTCCTGCCCCGCCGCGTCCGCGGACTCGGCCTGGCCGGCCCGTCCCGTACGGTCGTCCGGCTGCCGCGGCACACTCGCCGCACCGTCGCCCCCGTTCATGCCGCCGCGCGACACCACGCGCGCGCCGCTGCCCGGCAACGCCGTCGGATCGGCGGACACCGCGGACTGCGCCAGACGCGGCGCTATCGGAGCCTTCGCCGGAACAGGCGGCACCTGGGCCGGCACCGTCGCCAGCTTCCTGCCCTCGCCGGCCGGCAGCCCCGCGTCGCCGGCCTCGCGGGCCCGCCGCGAATCCTCCGGCTCCAGAGGTATCGGCGACCCGCGCAGCGCCTCGTCCGCCGTCCGCGGCAACGTGAGCCGGAACTGCGAACCACCGCCCGGCTCACCCCACGCCTGCAACCAGCCCCCGTGCAGCCGCGCGTCCTCGAGCGCGATCGACAGCCCGAGCCCCGTACCGCCGGTGGTACGCGCGCGTGCCGGGTCGGCCCGCCAGAAACGGCTGAACACCCGCGTCGCCTCGCCCGGCTTGAGCCCGACCCCGTAGTCGCGCACCGCGACCGCCACCGCACCGCCCGCGGCGGCGAGCCGCACCACGACGTCCTTGCCCTCACCGTGCTCCACGGCGTTCACGACCAGATTGCGCAGGACGCGCTCCACGCGGCGCGCGTCGGCCTCGGCGACCACCGGCTGCTCGTCGCCGACGATCCGCACGTGCGTGCCCTTGCGCTCGGCGAGCGGCTCGGCGCCACCCACCACCCGGCGCACGACCTCACGCAGATCTATCGGCTCGGCCTCCAGCGCGGCCGCCCCGGCGTCGAACCGGCTGATCTCCAACAGGTCCGCCAGCAGCGACTCGAACCGGTCCAGCTGATCGGCGAGCAGTTCCGCGGAACGCGCCGTCACCGGATCGAAGTCGACCCGCGCCTCATGAATGACATCGGCAGCCATCCGTACGGTCGTCAACGGTGTCCGCAGCTCATGGCTCACATCGGACACGAACCGCCGCTGCATCCGTGACAGGTCCTCCAGCTGCTGGATCTTCAGATGCAGGTTCTGCGCCATCTTGTTGAAGGCCTCGCCGAGACGCGCGATGTCGTCCTCGCCGGTCACCTTCATACGTTCCTGAAGGCGGCCCGCGGAGAGCCGCTCGGCCACCCCGGCCGCCATCCGCACGGGCGTGACGACCTGCCGTACGACGAGCCAGGCGATGGCACCGAGCAGCACGACGACGAACAGTCCGGCCGTCGCGAGCGTGCCCTTCACCAGACCCAGGGACTTCTCCTCCTGCGTCAGCGGGAAGAGGTAGTACAGCTGGTAGGCGTGGCCCTGCGGGTCGGTGAGCCGCTTGCCGATGACAAGGCCGGGCTGCGACTCCTGGCCACCCTTGTAGACGATGCGCGTGTACTCCTGCGACGCGCCGGTCATCCGGTCGACCCGCGCGCGCAGGTCGTCGGGCACGCTGCGGTCCGGCTCCACACCGCCGGAGGCGCGCGGCCCCCGTCCGTTGCCGCTGCCGGCGTCGCCGGGGCTGAGCGTCACCACGTCGAAGGCGCCCTTGCCACCGCTGGAGAGCTGGGTGGCGAGATCACTCAGCCAGACGTTGGACCCCAGACTGGCGCGGGTGTCGTCGGACGCGCCGCCGCGCACCCCCGCCACGGCAGAGTCCGCCTTGTCCTTGGCGGCCCGGAACCCGCCTTCGGCCTGGCTCTGCGAGGCCTTCACCTTCGCATCGAGCAGCCCGTTACGCACCGAGCCGATGACGACGATGCCGAGCAGCAGCACGACACCGAGCGACATCAGCAGTGTCGTGACGACCACCTTCAGCTGGATGTTGCGCCGCCACAGCCGCATCGCGGGCAGCAGCGGGCGTCGCACCCAACGGGCGAACAGACGCAGCACCGGGCTGCCGTTCATCCCGCCTTTGAGCAGCAGACCGCCGTCCACGGCCCGGCGCAGCCAGGAGCTGCGCCCGGCCGCGGGTCCCACAGGCCGCTCCGGACGAGTCCCCGGCTTGCCGGGCGCCGAAGCGGCACTGTCCCGGGACATGTCAGCTCGGTCCGGCCTTGTAACCGACGCCACGGACGGTCACCACGATCTCCGGCCGCTCGGGGTCCTTCTCGACCTTCGAACGCAGCCGCTGCACATGCACGTTCACCAGACGGGTGTCCGCCGCGTGCCGGTAGCCCCAGACCTGCTCGAGGAGCACCTCACGCGTGAACACCTGCCAGGGCTTGCGCGCGAGAGCGACCAGCAGGTCGAACTCCAGCGGCGTCAGCGCGATCGACTGCCCGTCCCGCTTCACCGAGTGCCCGGCCACATCGATGACCAGGTCACCTATGGCCAGCTGCTCGGGGGCGGGCTCCTCCGACCTCCGCAGCCGCGCCCGGATCCGGGCCACCAGCTCCTTCGGCTTGAACGGCTTCACGATGTAGTCGTCCGCGCCCGATTCGAGGCCCACGACGACATCGACGGTGTCGCTCTTCGCTGTGAGCATCACGATCGGTACCCCGGATTCCGCCCTGATGAGGCGGCAGACCTCGATGCCGTCCCTACCGGGCAGCATCAGGTCGAGGAGGACCAGATCGGGCTTGGTCTCACGGAAAGCGGCCAGCGCCTTGTCGCCGTCAGCTACGAACGACGGCTCAAAACCTTCACCACGCAGCACAATGCCGAGCATCTCGGCCAGTGCGGTGTCGTCGTCGACGACAAGGACTCGTCCCTTCATGGACCACATCATCCCATTAGCTCATCGTTACCTGGCGTGACCTGGAACACAGCTCACCCAGACTCCCACCTGTCACCGGAGAAACAACGCCCGATTCGGTGACGATCGCCGTCACCAGCTCCGGCGGCGTCACGTCGAACGCGGGGTTGTAGGCCTGCGTTCCCAACGGTGCCACCGGAATTCCGCCACCTGCCTCCATCCCGGCCAGCGGCGCCTGCGGCGCAGTGACCTCCGTCACTTCATGTCCGGCCCGCTGCTCCACCTCGATGGACGCACCGTCGGGCGTCAGCAGATCCACCGTCGTCACCGGCGCCACCACGATGAACGGCACATGGTGATAGCGCGCCAGCACGGCGAGCGGATAGCTCCCCACCTTGTTGGCCACCGAACCGTCGGCGGCGATCCGGTCCGCCCCGATGAGCACGGCATCCACCTCACCGGCCGCGAACAGCGAACCGGCGGCGTTGTCCGTCAGCAGCGTGTACGCCATCCCGTTGCGCGCGGCCTCGTACGCGGTCAGACGTGCACCCTGCAACAGCGGCCGCGTCTCGTCCACCCACAGCCGCCGCAACCGCCCCGCCCGGTGCGCGGCGAGCGCCACGGCGAAGGCGGTGCCCTCGCCGCCGGAGACCAACGCCCCCGTGTTGCAGTGCGTCAGAATGCGGTGATTGCCGCCGGGCAGCAGCTCATCGAGCAACCGCAGCCCGTGGTCGGCCATCTTGGCGCTGGCCGCGGCATCCTCCTGGTGCAGCGCCCGCGCGGCGGCGAGCGCCGCGGCGGCGGCCCGCTCCAGCCCGGCCGCCCCATTGCCCGAGCCGTTCCCGAGCGCGGCGCGGTACGCCTCCTGGGCCCGGCGCACGCCGTACCCGAGGTTGACCGCGGTGGGCCGCGCCCCCGCCAGCGCGTCCGCCGCGTCCTGCACGTCGAACCCCCTGGCCGCCGCGAGCGCCACCCCGTAGGCCCCCGCGATGCCGAGCAGCGGAGCTCCGCGCACGGCCAGGGACCGGATCGCCTGCACGAGCCCCTGCGGGTCCGTGCACACCAGCTCGACCTCCTCGGCCGGCAGCCGCGTCTGGTCGAGCAACACAAGAACCGGTCCCTCAGCCGGTTCCTCCCACCGGATAGCCGGTATGTCGATGGTCTTGGGCTGTATGTCCTCGCTGGGCCGTATGTCCCCACCGGTTTGCGCGTACTGATCAGCCATCTGCCCAGTCTGCCCCGGACCGGGCCGACAATTGAAGGTGTCCAGCCTCTACGGGCCCCGGTCATCCGGCGCCCACCCCATGGCACGATGGCAGCCAACCTGCCGCCGCGACCGCGGACGGGCACCTTGAAGGAGCGACGATGAACGACACTCCGGGCTGGGCATCGCCCGGATCCGCCCCCTCCGACGGCCCCGACGGCAACCGCCAGGACAGCCCGGGCGGCGACGCCCAGGGCAGCGGCCAGGACAGCGGCCAGGGTGCCGGCCCGCAGGACGCCGCGGGCCAGGGACCCCAGTGGTCCAAGGAGCAGCCGCCGCCCGCCCAGTGGTCCGCGCCCTCCGGCCCGCCCGCCCCCGGCTCCGGCCAGGCCCCGCCACCACCCCCGGCACCCGGCCAGGGCTGGGGCGGCCAGGGCTGGGGCGGCCAGGGCTGGGGAGGCGGCCAGGGCTGGGGCAACCAGCCACCCGGCGGCCCCGGCCACGGCGACCCCGGCGGATACGGCGGCTGGGGACCCGGTGCCTACGGCGGCGGCCCGCCGACCGCCGCCAAGCCCGGTGTCATCCCGCTGCGCCCGCTCGGCGTCGGCGAGATCCTCGACGGCGCCGTGTCCACGATGCGCACGTACTGGCGCACCGTCCTCGGCATCTCGCTCACTATCGCCGTGCTCACCGAGCTCATGGTCGTCCTCCTCCAGGGCTTCGTCCTCAACGACTCCACGACCACCGACGTCCTCGACGACCCCAGCGCCAGCGCCGGTGAGGTCACCCGCGCCATGGGCGGGATCCTGATCGGCGCCGGCGTGGTCCAGGTGGTCACGCTGCTCGGCACGATCGTCGCCACGGCCCTGCTCACCACGGTCACCAGCCGCGCGGTGCTCGGCACGTCGGCCACCATCGGAGAGGCCTGGCGCGACGCCCGCCCCCAGGTCTTCCGGCTGCTCGGCCTGACCCTTCTGCTGCCCCTGATCGCCGCCGCGATCGTCTTCGTGGGCACGATCCCCGGCATCCTGGTCGCCGTGCTCGGCTCGTCCGACGGGGGGATCGCCCTCGCGGTCATCGGTGGCCTGGCCGCATTCGTGGTCGCGTTCTGGCTGTGGTTCCGCTTCTCCCTCGCCTCGCCCGCGCTGATGCTGGAGAAGCAGACCATCCGCAAGGCCATGAGCCGCTCCGCCAAGCTCGTCCGCGGCTCGTGGTGGCGGGTCTTCGGCATCCAGTTCCTCGCGTCGATCATCGCCGGCGTCGTGGCGTCGATCATTCTGGTCCCCTTCAGCCTCATCGCCGGAGCGGTCAGCGGCGACGGCATGGGCAGCTTCCTCGACACCGGCGGCGACGTCGGCTGGGCCTTCCTGATCATCAGCGGCATCGGCGCGGTGGTCGGCTCCACCATCACCTTCCCGATCAACGCGGGTGTCACCGTGCTGCTCTACATAGACCAGCGCATCCGCCGGGAGGCCCTCGACCTCGAACTCGCCCGCGCCGCGGGCCTCCAGGGCTACGGGGACACCCCCGGCGCCACTCCGGGGAGCTGATGCGGTGAGCACGCCAGGGGGAGTGCTCAGAGCCGCGGCCGGGCTCACGAGCGCCGGCGGCGACGAGCCACCGGTGACGATCCCGCGCGGCCCCGCGCGGGAGGCGGCCGAGCACGAGCTGTCCAAGCCCGCGTACCACGAGAACGACCCGAGCTGGTTCCTGCGCGCCCTGAACAAGTTCTGGGAGTGGGTCGACAAGCTGTTCGACGCCGCCTCCGGCGTCGCTCCGGGCGGCACACTCGGCCTGGTCGTCATCCTCCTCGCCGTCGTCGCCGTCGCGGCCGCCTTCTGGTGGCGCCTCGGCACCCCCCGCCGCTCCCCCACCTCGGCCGCTCCCCTCTTCGACGACCGCCCGCGCAGCGCCGCCGAACACCGCGCGGCCGCCGACGCGCACGCCGCCCAGGGCCACTGGAACCAGGCCGTCCAGGAGCGGATGCGCGCCCTCGTCCGGTCCCTGGAAGAGCGTGCCCTGCTCGACCCGCGCCCCGGCCGCACCGCCGACGAGGCCGCCTCAGAAGCTGCCCGGCCGCTTCCCGGCCACGCGGACCGCCTGCACGCGGCGGCCCGCGACTTCGACGACGTCACATACGGCGGCCGCACCGGCACCCCCGACACGTACCAGCGCCTCACCGCCCTGGACACCGAGGTGGAGCGGACGACCCCGGATTTGACCACCGCCCCGGGAGCGCCCCGGTGACCGAGCCCCGCACCCCGAACTCCCGCCCCGACAGCGCCGAGCCGGGCAGCCGGCCGGCCGGCACGGCCGCGTCGACCCTCACGGCGCCGCCTCCCGCGGCCCCGGCCGCCGAGAACACCTCCGTCACACCCACGGCCCGCCAGGTCTGGACCCGCACGCGAGGCATCGCCCTCGCCCTGGTCCTTCTCCTGATCGCCGGCGTGGCGATCGCGGCCGTCCGCTCCGGGGAGAAGCACGGCACGCTCGACCCGCGCTCCGCCGACCAGTACGGCAGCCGGGCCGTCGCCGAACTCCTCGCCGACCGAGGCGTGGACACCCGTCTGGTCACCACGACCGCCGAGGCCCGGGCCGCGACCGGCCGCGACACCACCCTCCTGGTCGCCGTCCCCGACCTCCTCACGCCGCACCAGCAGGAGCAACTGCTGGCCGCCACCGCCGATTCGGGCGGCCGCACGCTCCTCGTCGCTCCCGGCTCCGCCTCCGTCGGCCGGCTCGCCCCCGGCGTCACCGTGGACCCCGCGCCCAGCGTCGACTCGACGCTGGCTCCGGCCTGCGACCTGCCGGAGGCCCGCCGCGCAGGCCCGGCCGACACGGGCGGCCACCGCTACGACGTGCCGCGCGCCGGCGCCGAGAACGCCTGCTATCCGAGCGACGGCGCCCCCACACTGCTGCGCCTCGCCTCGGCCACCGGCGACGGCGACACAGTCGTCCTCGGCTCCCCCGACATCCTTCTCAACGACCGCCTCGACAAGCAGGGCAACGCCTCGCTCGCCCTCCAACTCCTCGGTACCCGCCCGCATCTGGTCTGGTACCTCCCCTCCCTCTCCGACGACGCCGCGGCCGGCGACGCACAGAACGACCGCGGCTTCTTCGACCTGCTCCCCTCGGGCTGGCTCTGGGGCACCCTGCAGCTCTTCATCGCGGCAGCCCTCGCCGCCCTGTGGCGTGCCCGCCGCATGGGCCCCTTGGTGGCCGAGCGTCTCCCCGTCGCGATCCGCGCCTCTGAAACCGTCGAAGGCCGCGCCCGCCTCTACCGCAAGGCCAACGCCCGCGACCGGGCCGCCACGGCCCTGCGTATCTCCACCCGCACCACGCTCGCCCCCCTCATCGGCATCCCCCCGTCCCAGGCCCACATGCCCGAGACCTTCCTGCCCGCCCTGGCGCGCCAACTGCCGACGCCCACCCAGGACTTGCACACTCTCCTTTTCGGCCCACCGCCGACCACCGACGCAGCGCTCATCGCACTCGCCGACCACCTCGACGCCCTCAAAAGAGAGGTACGCCATTCATGATGGACCCGACCACTGACAACGCCGGGCCCACGACCGATCCCCGCAGCTCACGGGCCTCTTTGGAAGCCCTGCGCGCCGAGATCGCCAAGGCCGTGGTCGGCCAGGACCCCACCGTGACGGGCCTGGTCGTGGCCCTGCTCTGCCGCGGCCACGTCCTCCTCGAAGGTGTCCCCGGCGTAGCAAAAACGCTTCTTGTACGAGCCCTCGCCGCCTCCCTCGAACTCGACACGAAGCGCGTCCAGTTCACCCCGGACCTGATGCCCAGCGACGTCACGGGCTCGCTCGTCTACGACACCCACACCTCACGCTTCTCCTTCCAGCCGGGCCCGGCCTTCACCAACCTCCTCCTCGCGGACGAGATCAACCGGACCCCGCCCAAGACCCAGTCCTCCCTCCTGGAGGCCATGGAGGAGCGTCAGATCACGGTCGACGGCACCCCGCGCCCGCTACCGGAGCCGTTCATGGTGGTGGCGACCCAGAACCCGGTCGAGTACGAGGGCACATACCCCCTCCCCGAGGCCCAACTGGACCGCTTCCTTGTCAAGTTGAACGTTCCTCTGCCCACCCGCCAGGACGAGATCGACGTCCTGACCCGTCACGCCTCCGGCTTCAACCCCCGCGATCTGCACGCGGCCGGCATCCGCCCGGTGGCCACGGCGGCCGACCTCGAAGCGGCCCGGGCCGCGGTCGCGAAGACCTCGATCTCCCCCGAGATCACGGCCTATGTCGTCGACATCTGCCGCGCGACCCGCGAGTCCCCGTCGCTCACCCTCGGTGTCTCCCCGCGAGGCGCCACGGCTCTGCTCGCGACGGCGCGCGCCTGGGCCTGGCTGACCGGCCGCGACTACGTCATCCCCGACGACGTCAAGGCCCTTGCCCTCCCCACGCTCCGCCACCGCGTCCAGTTGCGCCCGGAGGCGGAGATGGAGGGCGTCACCCCGGACTCGGTCATCAACGCCCTCCTCACCCACGTCCCCGTCCCCCGCTGACCGGTCCGGAGACGACAACGACATGGCCCTCACCGGACGTACGGCCCTGCTCGCCGCCCTGGGCTCCCTCCCCATCGGGATCTGGGAGCCCAGCTGGACGGGCATCCTCGCCGTCAACACACCTCTGGCCCTGGCCTGCGCCTGCGACTTCGCCCTGGCCGCCCCCGTACGCCGGCTGCGCCTGACCCGCTCGGGCGACACTTCCGTACGCCTCGGAGACCCGGCCGACGTCACTCTCACGATCACCAACCCTTCGCGCCGCCCCCTGCGCGCGCACCTCCGTGACGCCTGGCCCCCGAGCACGTGGCGCCAGGGCACGGAACACGACGCGTCCCGCCACCGCCTGACGATCCCGGCGGGCGAGCGCCGCCGTGTCACGACCCGCCTCTTCCCCACCCGCAGGGGCGACCGTCATGCGGACCGCGTGACCGTACGCTCCTACGGCCCGCTCGGCCTGTTCACCCGCCAGGGCACCCACGCCGTCCCCTGGACGGTCCGTGTTCTGCCGCCGTTCCACAGCCGCAAGCACCTTCCGTCCAAGCTGGCCCGGCTGCGCGAACTCGACGGCCGTACCAGCGTCCTGACCAGGGGCGAGGGCACCGAATTCGACAGCCTCCGTGAGTACGTTCCCGGGGACGACACCCGCTCCATCGACTGGCGCGCGACAGCCCGCCAGTCCGCGGTGGCTGTCCGCACCTGGCGCCCGGAGCGCGACCGCCGCATCCTGTTGGTTCTCGATACGGGCCGCACTTCAGCGGGCCGCGTCGGTGACGCGCCTCGCCTCGATGCCTCGATGGACGCGGCTCTCCTCCTGGGCGCTCTGGCCTCCCGGGCCGGCGACCGCGTCGACCTCCTGGCCTATGACCGCCGCATCCGCGCCCTGGTCCAGGGCCGCACAGCCGGCCAAGTCCTGCCGGCCCTGGTCAATGCCATGGCCCCGCTGGAACCCGAGCTGGTCGAGACGGACGCCCGCGGCCTGACCGCCACGGCCCTCCATACGGCCCCCCGCCGCTCCCTCATCGTTCTTCTTACGTCGCTGGAGGCGGCTCCCGTCGAGGAGGGCCTCCTCCCGGTCCTCTCCCGCCTGACGAAACGCCACACGGTGCTGGTCGCCTCCGTGGCCGATCCAGCGATCGAAATGATGGCTGCATCGCGAGGCACCACCGAGTCCATCTACAACGCCGCTTCAGCCGCCCAGGCGCAGGCAGAACGTCTGCGCACCGCGGAGAAGCTCATGCGTCACGGCGTCACCGTCGTGGACGCAACCCCCTCCGATTTGGCCCCTGCTCTCGCGGACGCCTACCTGTCCTTGAAAGCGGCCGGCCGCCTCTGAAGCCCTGAAGCCCCGCGATTTAGGCGGGGCGCAGGAGTTTAGCCTTGACAATTGGTCCCTAAACACAGAAAACCCCCGTCCGGTATCCCCGGACGGGGGTTTTCTCTTAAAAATAGTTCGGC
>NZ_BAAATS010000024.1:0-44686 GCF_039533535.1 Streptomyces kunmingensis | reverse complement strand
GTACCCGTGCAGCCGTCGAGACGGTGGCCGCTCAGTTCGCCGACCGTCAGGGCCGCTGGCTGGAGGTCAGTCACGCTTTCCACTCGGCGCTCATGGACCCGATGCTGGCCGAATTCGCCACGGCCGCAAGCGAGTTGACGTACGGCACACCCCGCATCCCGATCGTCTCTACGCTCACGGGGGAGCCGGTCACCGACTTCACCGCGTCGTACTGGGTGGACCAGGTGCGTGGCACGGTGCGTTTCGCCGACGCGGTCGGCCATTGCAAGGCGCAGGGTGTCACCCGTTTCCTCGAACTCGGCCCGGACGCGAGCCTGACCGGCGCGATCGACGAGACGTACGACAGCGACGCCCTCACCGTTCCCGCTCTGCGTCGCAAGCAGCCCGAACCCACCACCGCCGTCACGGCGCTGGCCCACCTGTGGGCGTCGGGTGCGGACATCGACTGGGCGGCGTTCTACGCGCCGACCGGCGCCCGGACCACCGAACTGCCCACCTACGCATTCCAGCGCCGGCACTACTGGCTGGCGGACGACCAGCACGGAACCGAACGCGAGGCATCCACCCTGGACTCCTGGCGCTATGGCATCGAGTGGTTGCCGGGCGGGGTGGATGGCCGGGCGCGGTTGTCCGGGCGTTGGCTGGTGGTGTCCTCAGCAGGTCAGGAGGGCCGGGGCGACGCGGTTGAGCTGATCGGCGGGGCGCTTCGGGCGCGTGGCGCCGAAGTGGTTGAGCTGGTGGTGGGTGTCGATGTGGACCGGCGGGGGCTGGTCGCGCTGCTGGCCGAGCACGCCGGTGCCGCGTTCGGTGTGGTGTCGCTACTGGCTCTCGACGAGCGTCCGCACCCCGAGCATGCGGCGTTGAGTTCGGGTCTGGCGTTGAACGTGCTGCTCACGCAGGCGCTGGCCGACCGGGACGAGCGAGTGCCGGTGTGGCTGTGCACGCAGGGAGCGGTGGCGGCGGTCGACGGGGACCGTGTCGGACATCCGGTGCAGGGCGGCAGCTGGGGTCTTGGCCTGGTGGTCGGCTTGGAGCACCCGCAGTGGTGGGGTGGCCTGGTCGATCTGCCGGAGGTGTTGGCGGCGGGCGACGCGGAGTGCCTGGCCGGGATCTTCGCGGCGCAGAGTTCGGAGGACCAGCTGGCGATCCGGGACGGCGCGGTGCTGCTGCGCCGGCTGAAGCGTGAACCGTTGGCCGCCGCCCGGAGCGAGGTGCCGTGGCGGACGAGTGGTACGGCGTTGGTGACGGGCGGCACGGGCGGGCTGGGTGCGCAGGCGGCGCGTTGGCTGGTGGAGGCGGGCGCGGAGCGGCTGGTCCTGACGTCGCGCCGGGGCCCGGACGCGCCGGGCGCGACTGAACTGGCCGAGGACTTGCGTGCGTCGGGTGTCCAGGTGACCATCGCGGCCTGCGACGTGTCGGACCACGAGGCACTGGCCCGGCTCGTCGCGGAGGTGGAGGCGCAGGGCCCGCCCATCCGGAGCGTCGTCCACAGCGCCGGGATCGGAGGCCTCGCGCCGCTGGCGACAACGGATCTCGCCGAGTTCGAGGCGGGCGCCGAGGTGAAGCTGGCCGGGACGGCCAACCTCGACCGGATCTTCGACCACGACGGTCTGGACGCGTTCATCCTCTACTCCTCCGTCGCCGCGGTCTGGGGCGCGGGCGGCCACGGTGCCTACGCCGCCGGCAACGCCTACCTCGACTCGGTCACCCGCAGCCGGCGGGCCCGCGGTCTGACCGGGACCACGATCGCCTGGGGCCTGTGGTCCGCCGACGACAGCGGGGCCGGCCTGGGCGGTGACATCGACCGGGACTCCTCCAACTGGCGTGGCCTGCCGTTCATGACGCCGAGCACCGCGATGGCCGGACTGCGGCAGGCGATGGCCGACGACGAGGAGTTCCTCGCCATCGGCGACGTCGACTGGAACACCTTCACCCCCGCGTACACGGCTGCCCGCCCGCGCCCCCTGATCGAGGGCATACCGGAGGCGCGCACCGTCATCGAGGGCGGCCGGGAGGAGACACCGGGCGGCCCGCGTACGGAGGAGGAGAACCCGCTGCGCAAGCGGCTCGCCCCGCTCTCCGCCGAGGACCGCGAGACCGCACTGCGCGACCTCGTACGCACCCACGCGGCCACCGTCCTCGGCCACGCCACCCCCGACGCCGTCGACGACGGACGCCCCCTGCGCGACCTCGGCTTCGACTCGCTGCTCGCGGTGGCGCTGCGCGACTCCCTGACCACCGCCACCGGCCTGAAGCTCGCGACCACCCTCGTCTTCGACCACCCGAACGTGACCCGTCTCGCGCGGCACCTGTGCACGGCCCTCTTCGGCGAACAGTCCGACACGGGAGATGCGGGCGCCCACCTCGTCCCCGGGCGCGGCACGGACGACGAGGCCATCGCGATCGTCGGCATGAGCTGCCGGTTCCCCGGCGGGATCACCCGCCCCGAAGACCTGTGGCGGCTCGTCACGGCCGAGGGCGAGGTGCTCAGCGGCTTCCCCGACAACCGCGGCTGGGACCTCGACGGGCTCTTCAGCTCCGACCCCGAGGAGGAGGGGCGTTCGTACGTCCGCACCGGCGGATTCCTCCACGACGCGGGCGACTTCGACGCGGACTTCTTCGGGATCAGCCCGCGTGAGGCCCTCGCGATGGACCCGCAGCAGCGGCTGCTGCTCGAGACGTCGTGGGAGGCGATCGAGCATGGCCGGATCGACCCGCACAGCCTGCGCGGCAGCGCGGTCGGCGTGTTCATCGGGGTCGGCAACGGCGGTTACGGCAGCGCCCTGCGCCAGCCCCCGGAGGGCATGGAAGGCCATCTGCTGACCGGCACCGGGACCAGCATCGCCTCGGGCCGCATCTCGTACACCCTCGGTCTCGAAGGCCCGGCGCTCACCCTGGACACCGGCTGCTCCTCGGCACTGGTCGCCCTCGACCTCGCGTCCCGGGTGCTGCGTTCCGGTGAATGCTCGCTGGCTCTCGCGGGCGCCGCGTCCATCGGCTCCGCGCCGCTCGGCTTCATCGGGTTCAGCCGCCAGCGCGGCCTCGCCGAGGACGGCCGCTCCAAGGCCTTCTCCGACGACGCGGACGGCATGGGGATCTCGGAAGGCGTCGGTGTCTTCGTCCTGGAGCGGCTGTCGGACGCACGGCGCAACGGCCACCGCGTGCTCGCGGTCGTCCGCGGCTCCGCCGTCAACCAGGACGGCGCCTCCAACGGCCTCACCGCCCCCAACGGCCCTTCCCAGCAGCGCGTCATCCGCCAGGCTCTCGCCAACGCTGCTCTGACGCCCGCGGATGTGGACGTGGTGGAGGCGCACGGCACGGGCACCGCGCTCGGCGACCCGATCGAGGCGCAGGCCCTGCTCGCCACCTACGGTCAGGGCCGCCCGGCCGGCCGGCCCCTGTGGCTGGGTTCCGTGAAGTCCAACCTGGGGCACACCCAGGCGGCCGCCGGTGTCGCCGGCGTGATGAAGATGGCGCTGGCGATGCGGCACGGTGTGATGCCGAAGTCGCTGCACCTGGGCACGCCGACGTCGCATGTGGACTGGGCGGACGGTGCGGTGGAGTTGCTGGCGGAGGCGCGGGAGTGGCCGCGTGGGGAGCGGCCGCGGCGTGCGGGTGTGTCGGCGTTCGGCATCAGCGGTACGAATGTGCACCTGATCCTGGAGGAGGCTCCGCAGGAAGCGTTCGACGAGGCGGCCGACGAGCCGGAGGCTGCTGCTCCGGCTTCGGCGGCTCCGTGGCTCCTGTCGGGCCGCAACGCGGAAGCCCTGCGCGGCCAGGCGGCCGTACTCGGTTCGGAGGCGGACGCCGGGACGGATCCGGCATCGGTGGCGTGGTCGTTGGCGACGACGCGGGCGCGGCTGGAGCATCGGGCCGTGGTGACGGGTTCGTACGGTGCGGCCTTGGGTGCTCTCTCGAACGGTGAGCCGTCGGCACACGTGGTGTCCGGGACGGTGGCTCCGGTGAGCCGGCCGGTGTTCGTGTTCCCCGGTCAGGGGGCGCAGTGGACTGCGATGGGTGCTCAACTCCTGGACGAGTCAGCGGTGTTCGCGGGTGTGGTCGCGGAGTGTGAGGCGGCGATGGCGGGCCTGGTGGACTGGTCCGTCACGGATGTTCTACGGGGTGTCGATGGGGCGCCGTCGTTGGAGCGGGTCGATGTGGTGCAGCCCGCGTCGTTCGTGGTGATGGTGTCGCTGGCGGCGCTGTGGCGTTCGTACGGAATCGAGCCTGCCGCGGTGCTGGGCCACTCCCAGGGTGAGATCGCCGCCGCGTATGTCGCGGGGATTCTCACGCTGGAGGATGCGCTGCGGGTCGTCTGCCTGCGGAGCAAGGCGATCGCGGAGTTGGCGAGTGGTGCGGGCACGATGGCTTCCGTCGGGGCCGGTGTGGCCCGGGTGGAGGAGATCCTCGCTCCGTGGGGTGAGCGGGTCTCGGTCGCGGCGGTGAACGGTCCGTCCCAGGTGGTCATCTCCGGTGAGGTCGACGCGGTCGAGGAAGTGGTCGCCGGCTGCCAGGAGTTGGGGTTGCGGGCGCGGCGGATCGCCGTCGATTACGCCTCGCACTCGGCGTCGATGGAGGTGTTGCGGTCCGATCTGGCTCAGGCGCTGGAGGGGATCGCGCCCCGTAGCGGCGAGATCCCGCTGTTGTCGACGGTGACGGGTGAGTTCGTCGATGGCACGGTGATGGACGGTGGTTACTGGTTCACGAACCTGCGTTCCCGCGTCCGGTTCGCCGAGGCGGTCGGGAAGCTGGCGGCCGACGGGCACGGCGTCTTCGTCGAGGTCTCTTCGCACCCCGTGCTGACAGCCGCGGTCCAGGAGATCGCGGAGGAGACCGGAGAAGTGGCCGGGGACCGTGTCGTCACCGGTACTCTGCGCCGCGACGACGGCGGTCTGGACCGTTTCCACGCCGGCGTGGCCGAGTTGTGGGTGCGCGGTGTCGACGTCGACTGGACGGCCGCCTTCCCGGCCACGCGTCCGCCCACCGTCGACCTGCCCACCTACCCCTTCCAGCGTCAGCACTACTGGCTGGCCGACGAGACCGCGGCGGACACGGACGAGACGAGCAGCCCGGTCGACGCCGAGTTCTGGGCGGCCGTGGACGGAGGCGACCCGCGGGCGTTCGCCGACGAGCTGGGTGTCGACGAGGAGGCGCCGCTCGGGGCGGTGCTTCCGGCGCTCCATGAATGGCGGGCGCGCCGGGTCGAGGCATCCACGCTGGACTCGTGGCGTTACCGGGTCGAGTGGTTGCCGGGCGGGGTGGATGCCCGGGCCCGGTTGTCGGGGCGTTGGCTGCTGGTGCTTCCGGCCGGTCAGGGGGACCGGAGCGAGGTGGTCGCGTCGGTCGCTGAGGCGCTTCGGGCGCGTGGCGCCGAAGTGGCCGAGCTGGTGGTGGGTGTCGATGTGGACCGGCAGGGGCTGGTCGCGCTGCTGGCCGAGCAGGCCGGTGCTGCGTCCGGTGCGTCCGGTGCGTCCGGTGTGTCCGGTGTGGTGTCGCTGCTTGCGCTGGACGAGAGTGCGCACCCCGAGCATGCGGCGTTGAGTTCGGGTCTGGCGTTGAACGTGCTGCTCACGCAGGCGCTGGCGGACTGGGACGAGCGGGTGTCGGTGTGGCTGTGCACGCAGGGCGCGTTGGCGGCGGCGGCCGGGGACCGTGTCGGGCATCCGGTGCAGGGCGGCAGCTGGGGTCTTGGCCTGGTGTTCGGCCTTGAGTATCCGCAGTGGTGGGGTGGTCTGGTCGATCTGCCGGAGGTGTTGGCGGCGGGTGACGCGGACTGTCTGGCGGGGGTCTTCGCGGCGGAGGGCCCGGAGGATCAGCTGGCGATCCGTGCCGGTGGTGTGCTGCGGCGCCGGTTGAGACGTGATCCGCTGGCTGCCGCCCGGAGCGAGGTGCCGTGGCGGACGAGTGGTACGGCGTTGGTGACGGGCGGCACCGGTGGGTTGGGTGCGCAGGCGGCGCGTTGGCTGGTGGAGGCGGGCGCGGAGCGGCTGGTGCTGACGTCGCGCCGGGGCCCGGACGCGCCGGGCGCGACTGAACTGGCCGAAGAACTGCGTATGTCGGGTGTCCAGGTGACCGTCGCGGCCTGCGACGTGTCGGACTACGAGGCACTGTCCCGGCTCGTAGCGGAGGTGGAGGCGCAGGGCCCGCCCATCCGGAGCGTCGTCCACTGCGCGGGCGTGGGCCATCTCGCCTCGCTGGCCGGGACGAACCTGGCGGAGTTCGAAGCCGGTTCCGAGGTGAAGTTCGCCGGGACGGCCAACCTCGACCGGGTCTTCGACCATGACGGTCTGGACGCGTTCATCCTCTACTCCTCCGTCGCCGCGGTCTGGGGTGCGGGGGAGCACGGCTCCTATTCGGCCGGCAACGCCTACCTGGACTCGGTCACCCGCAGCCGGCGGGCCCGCGGTCTGACCGGGACCACGATCGCCTGGGGCCTGTGGTCCGCCGACGACGGCGGCATGGCCGACAAGGTCGACCAGGGTTCGCTCAACTGGCGTGGCCTGTCGTTCATGACGCCGAGCACCGCGATGGCCGGACTGCGGCAGGCGATGGCCGACGACGAGGAGTTCCTCGCCATCGGCGACGTCGACTGGAACACCTTCACCCCGGCGTTCACCGCCATGCGCGCACGCCCCCTGCTGGAGGACGTACCGGAGGTCCGCGCCTACCTGGAGCGCAACGCCGGTACCGACGACGACGCGACGGCCGCAGAGGAGAACTCCCTGCGGGAACGGCTGAGGCCGCTCGCCGCAGATGACCGCGAACGGGCACTGCGCGACCTCGTACGCACCCACGCGGCCACCGTCCTCGGCCACGCCACCCCCGACGCCATCGAGGACGAACGGCCCCTGCGTGACCTGGGCTTCGACTCGCTGCTCGCGGTGGAACTGCGCAACGCCCTGCGTACCGCCACCGGCTTGAAACTCGCCGCCACGCTCGTCTTCGACCACCCGAACGTGACCCGGCTCGTTCACCACCTCCAGGGAGCACTCTTCGGCGAGGGGTCCGCCGCCGAGCCGCAGCCCGCGCCCGTCGTCGTCCGCCGCACCGGGGACGACGACCCCATCGCGATCGTCGGCATGGGCTGCCGGTTCCCCGGCGGGATCACCGGGGCGGACGACCTGTGGCGGCTCGTCACGGCCGGGGACGAAGTGCTCAGCGGCTTCCCCGAGGACCGGGGCTGGAACCTGGACGCGCTGTACGACCCGGACCCGGACAACTCCGGTACCTCCTACGTCCGCACCGGCGGATTCCTCCACGACGCGGGCTACTTCGACCCCGCCTTCTTCGGGATCAGCCCGCGTGAGGCCCTCGCGATGGACCCGCAGCAGCGGCTGCTGCTCGAGACGTCGTGGGAGGCGATCGAGCACGGCCGGATCGACCCGCACAGCCTGCGCGGCAGCGCGGTCGGCGTCTTCATCGGTGTCGGCAACGGTGGCTACGGCAGCGCCCTGCGCCAGCCCCCGGAGGGCATGGAAGGCCATCTGCTGACCGGCACCGGGACCAGCATCGCCTCGGGCCGCATCTCGTACACCCTCGGTCTCGAAGGCCCGGCGGTCACCCTGGACACCGGCTGCTCCTCGGCGCTGGTCGCCCTCGACCTCGCGTCCGAGGCCCTGCGGTCCGGCAAGTGCTCGATGGCTCTCGCGGGCGCCGCCTCGGTCGCCTCGGTGCCGGAGGGCTTCATCGGGTTCAGCCGCCAGCGCGGCCTCGCCATGGACAGCCGGTGCAAGGCCTTCTCCGACGAGGCCGACGGGATGGGCCTGTCCGAGGGAGCGGGCGTCTTCGTCCTGGAGCGGCTGTCGGACGCACGGCGCAACGGCCACCAGGTACTGGCCGTCGTCCGCGGCATCGCCAGCAACCAGGACGGCGCCTCCAACGGCCTCACCGCCCCCAACGGCCCCTCCCAGCAGCGCGTCATCCGCCAGGCCCTCACCAACGCCGGTGTCACCGCGGCCGACGTGGACGTGGTGGAGGCCCACGGCACCGGCACCGCGCTCGGCGACCCCATCGAGGCGCAGGCACTCCTCGCCACCTACGGCCAGGACCGCCCCGCCGACCAGCCCCTGTGGCTGGGCTCCGTGAAGTCCAACCTCGGGCACACCCAGCTCGCGGCCGGTGTCGCCGGCCTGATGAAGATGGTCCTGGCGATGCGGCACGGTGTGATGCCGAAGTCGCTGCACCTGGGCACGCCGTCGTCGCACGTGGACTGGGCGGACGGTGCGGTGGAGTTGCTCGCGGAGGCGCGGGAGTGGCCGCGGGCTGACGCGGAGCGGCCGCGGCGTGCGGGTGTGTCGGCGTTCGGGATGAGTGGGACGAACGTCCACGTGATTTTGGAGGAGGCACCGGAACCGGAATCGGAGCCGGAGCCGGAGCCGGAGCCGGGTTTTGTGGCTGAGCCGGTCGCGGTGGAGGCGCCTTCTGCTGTGCCGTGGTTGGTGTCGGCGCGGAGTGCGGCGGGTTTGCGGGGGCAAGCGGCGGCACTGGCTGCGCTGGGCGACTGCGATCCGGTGGGCGTCGGCTGGTCGTTGGCGACGACGCGGGCGCGGCTGGAGCATCGGGCCGTGGTGACGGGTTCGTACGGTACGGCGCTGGGTGCGTTGTCGAACGGTGAGCCGTCGGCTCATGTCGTATCCGGGGTGGCTGGTCCGGTGGGTCGGCCGGTGTTCGTGTTCCCCGGTCAGGGGGCGCAGTGGACGGCGATGGGTGCTCAACTCCTGGATGAGTCAGCGGTGTTCGCGGGTGTGGTCGCCGAGTGTGAGGCGGCGATGGCGGGCCTGGTGGACTGGTCCGTCACGGATGTTGTACGGGGTGTCGATGGGGCGCCGTCGTTGGAGCGGGTCGATGTGGTGCAGCCCGCGTCGTTCGTGGTGATGGTGTCGCTGGCGGCGCTCTGGCGTTCGTACGGGATCGAGCCGGCCGCGGTGCTGGGCCACTCCCAGGGCGAGATCGCCGCCGCGTATGTCGCGGGGATTCTCACGCTGGAGGATGCGCTGCGGGTGGTCTGCCTGCGGAGCAAGGCGATTGCGGAGCTGGCGAGTGGTGCGGGCACGATGGCTTCCGTCGGTGCCGGTGTCGCCCGGGTGGAGGAGATCCTCGCCCCGTGGGGTGAGCGTGTGTCGGTCGCGGCGGTGAACGGCCCGTCCCAGGTGGTCGTCTCCGGTGAGGTCGACGCGGTCGAGGAAGTGGTCGTCGGCTGCCAGGAGTTGGGGTTGCGGGCGCGCCGGATCGCCGTCGATTACGCCTCGCACTCGGCGTCGATGGAGGTGTTGCGGTCCGATCTGGCTCAGGCGCTGGCGGGGATCGCGCCCCGTAGCGGCGAGATCCCACTGGTGTCGACGGTGACGGGTGAGTTCGTCGACGGCACGGTGATGGACGGCGGCTATTGGTTCACGAACCTGCGTTCCCGCGTCCGGTTCGCCGAGGCGGTCGAGAAGTTGGCCGCCGAGGGCCACGGCGTGTTCGTCGAGGTCTCTTCCCACCCGGTCCTCTCCGCCGCAGTAGAGGAGAGCGCCGACAACAGCGTCGTCACCGGTACTCTGCGCCGCGACGACGGTGGCCTGGACCGTTTCCATGCCGGTGCGGCCGAGTTGTGGGTGCGCGGCGTGGACGTCGACTGGACGGTCGCCTTCCCCGACCCGCGTCCGGCCACCGTCGACCTGCCCACCTACCCCTTCCAGCGTCAGCACTACTGGCTGGCCGACGAGACCGCGGCGGACACGGACGAGACGAGCAGCCCGGTCGACGCCGAGTTCTGGGCGGCCGTCGAGCGGGACGACGCGGACGCGCTCGCCCTCACCCTCGGGGTCGAGGACCCCGCCCCCCTCGCGTCACTGCTGCCCGCGCTCTCCGACTGGCGCCGCCGCCGCGGCCAGGACTCCGAGCTCCACTCCTGGCTCTACGACGTCGCGTGGCAGCCCCTGCCGTCCTTCACCGCACCCCGTGCCGACGGCTCCCGGTGGCTGATGCTCGTTCCGGCCGGCGGCAGCGAGTGGGCGGCACCCGTGCGGCAGGCACTCACCGCGACCGGCGCCGAGGTACGGGTGGCGGAGGTCGAGGAGACCGGCCGCGCGGAACTCGCCGCGCGACTGCGCGAAGCGGCGGAGGGCAGCACCGGCGTGCTGTCCCTGCTCGCGCCGGGCAGGCAGGCGGGCCTCGACACGGCGGTGCCGGTGGTGCAGGCACTCGGCGACGCCGGTGTCACGGCGCCGCTGTGGATCGCCACCCAGGGCGCGGTCACCGTAGGCCCCTTCGACCGGACCGTCGCACCGGACCAGGCCGAACTGTGGGGCGTCGGCCGGATCGCGGCCCTGGAGTACCCGCAGCGGTTCGGCGGCCTCGTGGACCTGCCGGGCCACCCGGACGGGCGCGCGGCCGAAGGGCTCGTACGGGCACTGACCGCGCCCGACGGCGAGGACCAGCTCGCCGTGCGGGCCGGCGGCACCTACGTACGCCGCCTGGTCCGCAAGCAGCCGGCCGGCTCGTCCTCCCCCGTACGGGAGTGGCGGCCCACCGGCACCGTGCTCGTCACCGGGGGCACCGGCGGCGTCGGTGCGGAGATCGCCGCGTGGCTGGCGCAGAACGGCGCCGAACACCTGCTGCTGACCAGCCGCCGGGGCGAACAGGCTCCGGGCGCCGATGAGTTGACGCAGCGGCTGACCGCGCTCGGTGCACGCGTGACCATCGCCGCATGCGATGTGGCCGACCGTGAGGCGCTGGCGGCCGTGCTCGCCGCCGTACCGGCCGGGCTGCCGCTGACCGGCGTCGTGCACGCGGCGGCCGTCCTCGACGACTGCCTGCTCGACGAGCTGACCCCGGAGCGGGCCGAGACGGTGCTGCGCCCCAAGGTGACCGCGGCGCACCACCTGCACGACCTCACCCGCGACGCCGGACTCGACGTCTTCGTGCTGCTGTCGTCGATGGCCGGCACCCTCGGCGGACTCGGCCAGGGCAGTTACGCGGCGGCCAACGCCCACCTCGACGCCCTCGCCCGGCTGCGGCGCGCCGAAGGACTGCCGGCCACCTCGCTGGCCTGGGGCGCCTGGGACCGTGTCGGGCTCGCCACCGGCGAGATGGCCGGGCGGATGCGCCGCAGCGGAGTGGCGCCGATGGCACCGGAGACGGCGCTCCGCGCGGTGCGCTACGCCCTCGACCACGACCTGACGTATCTCATGGTCGCCGACGTCGACTGGGCGGTGTTCGGTCCGGCCTGCACAGCGGGCCGCTCCGGGCGGGTCCTCGACCGGCTGCCCGAGGCGCGCCCCACCGAGGTGTCCCGGCCGGCGGTGGAGCAGGCCGGTGACGCGTTCGCCGGAACTCTCACGGGACGTACGCCCGCCGAACGCGAGCAGGCACTGTCGGCCATGATCCGTACCCAGGCGGCAGCGGTGCTCGGACTGGCCGGGCCCGAGGACATCGACCCCGACCGGGCCCTGCGCGACCTCGGCTTCGACTCGATCACGGCGGTCGAACTGCGCAACCGGCTCAACACCGTCACCGGTCTGCGGCTGCCGGTCACCGTGGTCTTCGACCACGCGGCGGCCGCCCCGCTGGCCCGGCATCTGGCCGCCCAGCTCTTCGGTGAGGACGGACCCGCCGCCGCCGTCGTCGCCGAAGCCACCCCGGTGGCCACGGCGGACAACGGCTCCCGGAGCGACCCCGTCGTGATCGTCGCCATGAGCTGCCGCCTCCCGGGCGGGATCGACACCCCCGAGCAGTTCTGGGAGCTGCTGTCGGCGGGCGGCGACGCGGTCGCGGAGTTCCCCGCCGACCGCGGCTGGGACCTGGAGGGCCACTACGACCCGGACCCGGACCGGCCGGGCACCTACTACACGCGGGCCGGCGGATTCCTGCACGACGTGGGCGACTTCGACCCGGTGTTCTTCGGGATCTCCCCGCGTGTGGCGCCCGCCATCGACCCGCAGCACCGGCTGCTCCTGGAAACCTCCTGGGAAGCCTTCGAACGGGCCGGGATCGACCCGGCGACCCTGAAGGGCACCCCGGTCGGCGTGTTCGTCGGCTCCAACTACAACGACTACGGGCACCGGCTCCTCGGCTCGCCGAGCGAGTACGAGGGACAGCTCGCCACCGGCAGCGCGGCCAGTGTCACCTCGGGCCGGGTTGCGTACACCTTCGGCCTCGAAGGGCCCGCCGTCACCGTCGACACCGCCTGCTCGTCCTCACTGGTCGCCCTGCATCTGGCCGCGCAGTCCGTGTACTCCGGTGAGAGCGTGATGGCGCTCGCGGGCGGTGTCACCGTCATGTCCACCCTGGACACCTACATCGAGTTCAGCAGGCAGGGAGCCCTCTCGCCCGACGGGCGCTGCAAGGCGTTCTCCGCCGCGGCCGACGGAGCCGGCTGGTCCGAGGGCGTCGGCATGCTCCTGGTGGAGCGGCTGTCGCACGCGCGGCGCCACGGGCACCCGGTGCTCGCGGTGCTGCGGGGCAGCGCGGTCAACCAGGACGGCGCCTCCAACGGACTCACCGCCCCCAACGGGCTGGCCCAGCAACGGGTGATCCGGCAGGCGCTGGCCAACTCGGGCCTGCGCACCGCCGACGTGGAACTGATGGAGGCGCACGGCACCGGCACCGCCCTGGGCGACCCCATCGAGGCGGACGCCCTGCTCGCGACGTACGGACAGGACCGGCCGGCGGACCGGCCGCTCTGGCTGGGCTCGGTGAAGTCCAACATCGGTCACACCCAGGCGGCCTCCGGCGTGGCCGGGGTCATCAAGACCGTCCTGGCCATGCGGCACCGCACCATGCCGAGCACACTCCTGCACAGCCCCGAGCCCACCCCGCACGTCGACTGGTCGTCGGGCGCGGTGCGGCTGCTGACCGAGCCGCGGGCCTGGCCGGAGACCGAAGAGCCCCGCCGGGCCGCGGTGTCGTCGTTCGGCGTGAGCGGCACGAACGTCCACATGATCATCGAGCAGGCGCCGGCGGCCGCGGCGACGGACGCCGCCGACGACACGCACGACACGCATGACACGCACGACACGCACGACACGGACGCGGACACGGGCGCGGAGACGGTGCCCGGCTCCTTGCCGCTGCCGTGGACGCTGTCGGCCCGCAGCGCCGCCGCGCTGACCGCGCAGGCGGAGAACCTGCTCCGCGCGCTCGACGAGAGCCCCGGCCCCGACGCGGCGGCGATCGGCCGTACGCTCGCGGCACGGTCCCGCTTCGAGCACCGCCTGGTGTCCTGGGGCAGCGACCGCGACGCCCTGCGCGAGCAGCTGACCGCCTGGCTGGAGGGCCGCGTCGCGGCACCGTCGGCGGCCGGCACCGCGAGCGGTGGCCGCACCGCCTTCCTGTTCTCCGGGCAGGGCGCCCAGCGGCTCGGCATGGGCCGTGAGCTCCACCGGACGTTCCCGGTGTACGCCGACGCCTTCGACGAGGTCTGCGCCCATGTGGACCTGGAGCTGGCGCGGCCGCTGCGCGACGTCGTGTTCGCCCCGGAGGGCAGCACGGACGCCGGCCTGCTCGACCGTACGGAGTACACCCAGCCCGCGCTGTTCGCGGTCGAGGTCGCGCTGTTCCGCCTCGTCACCTCATGGGGCGTCACGCCCGACTACCTGATCGGGCACTCCATCGGAGAACTGGCCGCCGCCCACCTGGCCGGAGTCTTCACGCTGCCCGACGCGTGCCGTCTGGTGGTGGCCCGCGGCCGGCTGATGGGCGAGCTGCCCGCCGGCGGCGCGATGGCGGCCCTCGCGGTCGCCGAGGAGGACGTCCTGCCCCTGCTGGCCGGCCTGGAGGACCGGGTCGGCGTGGCCGCGGTCAACGGTCCGCACGCCACCGTGGTCTCCGGTGACAGCGGCGACGTCGACCGGATCGCCGCCCACTTCGCCCAACTCGGTGAAAAGACTAGGCGTTTGCGGGTCAGCCATGCGTTTCACTCACCGCATATGGACGCGATGCTGGACCGCTTCGCCGAGATCGTCCGGGACATACCGATGTCGCCGCCGACGATCCCCCTGGTGTCGGACGTCACCGGCGAGACCGCCACGGCCGAGGAACTGTGCACGCCCGCGTACTGGGTGGCCCAGCTGCGCGGCACCGTCCGGTTCGCCGACGGCGTCCGCTTCCTCACCGATGCCGGAGTGACCCGGTTCCTGGAGCTCGGCCCCGACGCCGTACTGGCCGCGATGGCCGCGGACTGCCGCACCCAGGACGCCCCCGGCGTGGTCGTGCCCGCACTGCGGCGCGGCCGGGACGAGACCGGAGCGCTGCTCGGGGCGCTCGCCCAGATGTACGTCCACGGCGGCACCGTCGACTGGACGGCCTGGCCGGCCTTCCGGCCGGACACCGGGCGTGCCGAACTGCCCACCTACCCCTTCCAGCGGCAGCGCTACTGGCTGGACGCACCGGCCGACGGCGATGTGCGGGAAGCCGGACTCGACTCGGCGGGACATCCGCTGCTCGGTGCCGCCGTGCAGCTCGCCGACGGTGCCGGCGCCCTGTTCACCGGGCTGCTCTCGCGCCGCCGCCACCCGTGGCTCGCCGACCATGTCATCGCGGGCCGGACGGTGCTGCCCGGCACGGCGTTCCTCGAACTCGCCGTCCGGGCCGCTGACCAGGCCGGCTGCGGCGCGGTCGGGGAACTGACCCTGCGCGAACCCCTGGAGCTCCCCGACAGCGGAGCGGTACAGGTACAGGTGCGGGTGGGCGCCGCCGACGAGGACGCGGTCCGTTCGCTGGACGTGTACTCGCGGCCCGCCGGAGAACCCGACGACACTCCCTGGCGGACGCACGCCACCGGCACCCTGCTGCCGCGGGCGTCCGACGCCGAAGCCCTCTCCGAGGCCCCCTCCGCATGGCCCCCCGCCGACGCCGAACCGGTCGTCCTCGACGACCTCTACCAGCGGCTCGCCGAATCCGGCAGCGACTACGGACCGGTGTTCCAGGGGCTGCGCGCCGCCTGGCGGCGAGGACCGGAGATCTTCGCGGAGGTGTCCCTGCCCGACGGCACGGACACCACCGGCTACGGTCTCCACCCGGCGCTGCTCGACGCCGCGTTGCAAGCGGTGTCCGTAGGCACGCTCGGCGACGAGGGCCGCAGCCTGATGCCCTTCGCCTGGCGGCACGTCGCCCTGCACGGCACGGGCGCGACGACGCTGCGGATCCGCCTCGAGGACGTCGCCGCGAGCGCCGTGTCCGTACAGGCCTGGGACCCGGCCGGTGCCCCGGTGCTGTCCGCGGAGTCCCTCGCGTTCCGGCCCGTCGACGGCGCCGGACCGCGCGACCCGCGCACCGACCTGCTGCTGCGTACACAATGGACGCCGCTCCTGGCCGTCGAGCGTTCCCCGGACCACAGCTGGGCGCTCGTCGGATCCGACGCCTCGCCCGCCCTGGCGGCGGCCCTCACCGCGGCCGTCCCGCTCGACACCTACCCGAGCCTGGCGGACCTGGCCGCGACGGTCGCCGCGGGCGGGCCCGCGCCGGACCGGGTCCTCGTCGCCGCGCCGTCCTTCGGGGGCGACCCGGCGAGCGCCGCCCGCGCGGCGGCCCACTGGGCGCTCGGCCTGGTGCAGTCCTGGGTCGCCGACGGGCGGCTCACCACGTCCCGGCTGGTGTTCGTGACCCGCGGCGCACTCGCCGTCGACGCCGACACGGAGCTGACCGACCTGTCCGGTGCCACGGTCCACGGCCTGGTCCGGGCGGCCACCACCGAACACCCGGGACGCTTCGCGCTGCTCGACGTCGAGGACCGCACCGCGGTGGACGACGAGCTCCCCGCCGCCGCGCTGTCGGCGGCGCTCGCCGGAGACGAACCGCAGACGGTACTGCGCGACGGCGTCGCGCGAGCCGCCCGGCTGACCCGGGTCGGCCCGCCGGCACAGCCCGCGAAGGACCCCGTCTGGGACCCCGCCGGAACCACGCTGATCACCGGCGCGACCGGCACGCTCGGCCGGCTGGTCGCCCGGCACCTCGTCACCGCGCACAACGTGCGGCGGCTGCTGCTGGTCAGCCGCAGCGGGCTCGCCGCGGACGGCGCCGTGGACCTGCGCGACGAACTCACCGCGCTGGGCGCCGAGGTGACCGTGGCCGCCTGCGACACGGCGGACCGCGCGGCGCTCGGCCGGCTCCTCGACACCGTCCCCGAGCGGCATCCGCTGACCGCCGTCGTGCACGCCGCGGGTGTGGTCGACGACGGGGTGGTCACCGGCCTGACCCCGGAACGGATCGACGGCGTCCTCGCGGCCAAGGTCGACGCCGCCCTCAACCTGCACGAACTGACCGCGTCCCACCCGCTCAACGCCTTCGTGCTGTTCTCCTCGGTGGCCTCGACGTTCGGCGGAGCCGGACAGGGGGCGTACGCCGCCGGGAACGCCTTCCTCGACGCCCTCGCCGGTCACCGCCGGGCCCGGGGACTGCCCGGACTCTCCCTGTGCTGGGGACCGTGGGCCGAACGCAGCGCGATGACGGGCAAGCTCGGCGCCGCGGACCACGCGCGGTTCGCCCGGGCCGGCATCGCCTCGCTGTCCTCGGCCGAGGGACTGAGCCTGCTCGACGCCGCCCGCGGCCTCGACGAGGCGGTCCTCGTGCCGGTACGCCTGTCGCTCGCCCCGCTCGGCGACAGCGACCAGGTGCTGCCGCTGCTGCGCGGGCTCGTCCGGCCCAAGGCCCGGCCGGCCGCCGCGCAGGCCGCGCGGACCGTACGGGCCGACGCCGCCACCGGAGCGGACCGCTTCGCGGGCCTCGCCGGGGCCGCGCGCGGGCGGGCCCTGCTGGACCTGGTCCGCGACGAGGCGGCCCTGGTGCTCGCGTACTCGGCCGCCGAAGACGTCGACGTGGAGCGGGGGTTCCTGGAGATGGGCTTCGACTCCCTCAGCGCCGTCGAACTGCGCAACCGGCTCTCCCAGGCGACCGGGCTCGCCCTGCCCGCGACTCTCCTCTTCGACTACCCGACACCGGCCGGGCTCGCCGCGCACCTCGACGAGGTCTTCCCCTCGGACAGCGAACGGCTCCTCGACCCGATCCTCCAGGAACTGGAGAAGCTGGCCGCCGACCTGCCCGCCACCAGCGCCGACGACGTCCTGCGCGACCGGGTCGGAAACCGGCTGCGGGAACTCCTGGCGAAGGTGACCGGGCCGGCCGACGCCCCGCCCGCGGCGCCGGACCCGGTGCTCGACGACCTCGAGACAGCCTCCGACGACGACATCTTCCGGTTCCTCGACGGACTGGACACGTGAGCGGCGGACGGAGAAGCAGGACGTGCATCACGCCAGGTGGTCCGGACGAGGGGAAAACCGATGAGTCCCATGAATGAGGAGCGGCTGCGCGACTACCTCAAGAAGGCGACCGCCGATCTGCAGAGGACCCGTCACAAGCTCACGGAGTACGAGCAGAAGAGCTCGGAGCCGATCGCGATCGTCGGGATGAGCTGCCGCCTGCCCGGCGGGGTCACCTCGCCCGAGGACCTGTGGCAGCTGGTGGCCGACGGCACCGACGCGGTCGCGGAGTTCCCGTCCGACCGCGGCTGGGACCTGGAGTCGCTGTACGACCCCGACCCCGACCGGCCCGGCACCTGCTACTCCACACAGGGCGGATTCCTCTACGACGCGGCACAGTTCGACGCCGAACTGTTCGGTCTCAGCCCCCGCGAGGCCCTGGCGACCGACCCGCAGCAGCGGCTGCTCCTCGAAGCCTCCTGGGAAGCGCTGGAGCGCGGCGGGATCAGCCCGTCCTCGCTGCGCGGCAGCCGCACGGGCGTCTACGTCGGTGTGATGTACAACGACTACGGCGGCCGCGTCCGGCAGCCGCCGCGCGGCCTGGAAGGCTATATAGGCAACGGCAGTTCGCCGAGCATCGCCTCCGGCCGCGTCGCCTACACCCTCGGCCTCGAAGGGCCCGCCGTCACCCTGGACACGGCGTGCTCCTCCTCGCTGGTCGCCCTGCACCTGGCCTGCCAGGCGCTGCGGGCGGGGGAGTGCACGCTGGCGCTGGCCGGCGGCGTCACCGTCATGTCCACCCCCGTCACCTTCATCCAGTTCAGCCGGCACCGCGGCCTGGCACCCGACGGGCGCTGCAAGTCCTTCTCCGACGACGCCGACGGCACCGGCTGGTCCGAGGGCGTCGGCCTGCTCGCTCTGGAGCGGCTCTCCGACGCCCGGGGCAACGGCCACCCCGTACTGGCCGTGATCCGGGGCAGCGCCATCAACCAGGACGGCGCCAGCAGCGGCCTGACCGTGCCCAACGGACCCGCCCAGCAGCGGGTCATCCGCCAGGCGCTGGCCGGCGCGGACCTGACCCCGGCCGACGTGGACGCCGTCGAGGCGCACGGCACCGGAACCCGCCTCGGCGACCCCATCGAGGCACAGGCACTGCTGGCCACCTACGGCCAGGACCGGCCCGACGGCCGGCCGCTGTGGCTCGGCTCGCTCAAGTCGAACCTCGGCCACACCCAGGCCGCCGCCGGAGTGGCCGGCGTGATCAAGATGGTGCAGGCGATCCGCCACGCCCGCCTGCCCAAGACCCTGCACGTGGGCGAACCCACCCGGCACGTCGACTGGTCCGCGGGCGAGGTCCGGCTGCTCACCGAGACCCGGCCGTGGACCGGCGCCGACCGCCCCCGCCGCGCCGCGGTCTCGGCGTTCGGCGCCAGCGGCACCAACGCCCACCTGATCCTGGAGCAGGCCCCCGGCCGGCCCGGCGAGCCGGAGTCCGGTGACCCGGCCGGCAGCGGGGATGCCCCCCGCACGCTGCCCCTCGTCCCCTGGGTGGTGTCCGCGAAGACCTCCGAAGGACTCGCCGCCCAGGCACGCCGCCTGCTCTCCGCGGCGGCCGGCCCCGACCCCCAGGACATCGGCCTCGCGCTGGCCACCACGCGCGCACCCCTGGAACGCCGTGCGGCGGCGGTGGGCACGGACCGCCGGGAACTGCTGGCCGCGCTGACCGCCATCGCCGACGGCGCCTCCGGACCCGGAGTCGTGTCCGGACAGCCCCTCGGCGGCCCCGTCGCCTTCATGTTCAGCGGTCAGGGATCGCAACGCGTCGGAGCAGGGCGGGAGTTGTACTCCGGCTACCCCGTGTTCGCGCGGGCCCTCGACGAGATATGCGCGCACTTCGACCCCGGCTGCGACGTCCCGCTGAAGACCGTCATGTTCGAGGACACCGGCCTGCTGGACCGTACCGAGTACACCCAGCCCGCCCTGTTCGCCCTCGAAGTGGCCCTCTTCCGCCTCCTGGAGTCCTGGGGCGTACGGCCCGACCACCTCATCGGCCACTCCATCGGCGAACTCGCCGCCGCCCACGCCGCGGACGCCCTGTCCCTGCCGGACGCCTGCCGGCTGGTCGCCGCCCGCGCCCGGCTGATGCAGGCGCTGCCGGGCGGCGGCGCCATGCTCGCCCTGCGCGCCACCGAGGCCGAGGTCACGGGACTGCTCGGCGAGCGCGTCTCGATCGCCGCGGTCAACACGGCGGACTCGGTGGTGCTCTCCGGCGACGAGGACGAAGTACTGCGCGTCGCCGCCGAGTTCGGCGGCCGCGACAGCCGGCGCCTCGCTGTCAGCCATGCCTTCCACTCCGCCCACATGGACGGGATGCTGGAGGAGTTCCGCGCCGTGGCCCGCAGCGTGGAGTACCGCAGGCCGGCCGTCCCGGTCCTGTCCAACCTGACCGGGCGGCCCGTCGAGGAGTTCACCGCCGAGCACTGGGTGCGGCACGTGCGCGAAGCAGTCCGCTTCGCCGACGGCATCGACACCCTGCGCGCACTCGGCACGGCCCGGTTCGTCGAACTCGGCCCCGCCGGGCCGCTGTGCGCGGCCGTCGCCCCCGGCCTGCCGGACGCGGCGGTGGCCCGGCCGCTGCTGCGCCGGGACCGCCCCGAGCCCGAGACCCTCACCGAGACGCTCGCCCACCTCTGGACCCGCGGCGTCCCCGTCGACTGGACCGCCTTCTACGCGGGCACGGGCGCCCGCCCGGCCGAGCTGCCCACCTTCGCGTTCCAGCACCGCCGCTACTGGCTGGACGTACCGCTGTCCGGCCACGACACCACCGCGGGCCACGCCGTCCTCGACACCCGGATCGAACGCGCCGACGCGGACGGCTTCGTCCTCGGCGGGGAACTCTCCGTCGCCACGCACCCCTGGCTGGCCGACCACCGGGTCGCCGACCGGATCCTGGTCCCCGGCACCGCCTTCCTGGAACTCGCGCTGCGCGCCGGCACCCAGATCGGCTGCCCCCGCGTCGACGAACTCGTACTGGCCGAACCGCTGGTGCTCGACCCCGACGACCGGATCACCCTCCAAGTGGTGATCGGCGAAGCGGACCCGGCAGGGCACCGCCCCGTCACCGGATACGCCCGGCCCCGGTCCGGCCGCACGGACCAGCCGTGGACCCGGCACTTCTCCGGCACCCTGACCGCGGCCGCCGACCCGGCCGAACCGGCCGCCGCCGACTGGCCGCCGGCCGGCGCGACCCCCCTGGACATCGGCCCCCTCTACGACGAACTCGCCGCGGCAGGACTGGAGTACGGCCCACTGCTGCGCGGACTGCGGGCGGCCTGGCAGCTCGGTGACGAGATCCACGCCGAGGTCGAACTGCCCGAGTCCCAGCAGTTCGAGGCCGAACGCTTCGAACTGCACCCGGCGCTCCTCGACGCCGCCCTGCACGCCTCCGCCCTCGGCGGCGACGCCTCCGCCGGCGCCATCCCCTTCACCTGGTCGGGCGTCAGCGTGCACACTCCCGGCGCCACCGGCCTGCGTGTCACGCTCGGCCGCTCCGGGCAGCGCTCCCTGACCCTGCGTGCGACGGACGCCGCCGGAGCCCCGGTCGTCTCCGTCGACGAACTCCTCGTCCGCCCCCTGCCGGGCGAACGGCTGCGCTCCGCGCCACGCCACCGCGACACACTGTTCCGCGTCGAGTGGGTGGAAGCGCCCGCCGGGCCCGCCCCCGCCGGCGCCCCGCCCGAGGTCGTGGACCTGCCGGGCGGCCCCGCGCTCCCGGCCGACCCGCACGAGGCGGTGCGCGAGGCCCTGCACCGCACCCTCGCCCTGTTGCAGGAGCGGCTCGCCCGGCCGGACAGCGAGGACTTCACCCCGCTCGTTCTGCGCACCCGCGGCGCCGCCCTGCTGCCCGGGGAGAGCGGCGACGTCGACCCGGTCGCCGCCGCCGTCCAGGCCCTGGTGCGCTCGGCACAGTCGGAGAACCCGGACCGCTTCGTCGTCGTGGACACCACCGGCGACCCCGACCTTCCCGTCGGCCGGCTCCCCTACGACGAACCGTCGTTGCTGTGGCGTGACGGCCGCTGGTACGTGCCCCGGCTCGCCCGGACCGCGCCCCGCGCCGAGGAGCGGCCGCCCGCCTTCGACCCCGACGGCACGGTCCTGGTCACGGGAGCCACCGGACGCCTCGGCCGCGCCCTGTGCCGCCACCTCGTCGGGACGCACGGCGTCCGGCACCTGCTGCTGACCAGCAGATCGGGGCCCGGCTCCGCGGAAGCCGCCGAACTGACCGGGCTCGACGCCGACGTACGACTCGTGGCCTGCGACGTGGCGGACCGGGACGCGCTGGCGCAATTGCTCGCCACGGTGCCCGAGGACCGTCCGCTGACCGCGGTCGTCCACCTGGCCGGCATCCTCGACGACGGCATCGTCCAGTCCCTGACCCCTGAGCGGATCGACGCCGTACTGGCCCCGAAGGTCTACGGCGCGCTCAACCTGCACGAACTGACCCGGGACCTGGACCTCTCGGCGTTCATCCTGTTCTCCTCGGCCGCCGGCACGTTCGGCGGGCCGGGCCAGGGCAACTACTCCGCCGCCAATGCCCACCTCGACGCACTCGCCGAACACCGCCGCCGCCAGGGGCTGCCCGGCCTGTCGCTGGCCTGGGGCCTGTGGGAGGGCCAGGACGGCATGGTCGGCGGGCTCAGCGACGTCGACCTGCAGCGCGCCGCAGGCCTCGGCGTGCTCAGCCTGAGCGGACCCGAGGGACTCGCCCTGTTCGACACGGCCCTCGGCAGCCCCGACGCCACCCTGGTGCCCGCCGCGTTCGACTTCCCCGTCCTGCGCCGACAGGACGGCAAGCAGGCGATGCACGCCCTGCTGCGCGGCCTGGTCCGCCACGAGAAGCCCGGCACGACCGGCACGACCGGCACGACCGGCACGACCGGCACGACCGGCCGGGCCGCCCGCCCGGCCCGCATGATCGATCTCGTACGGGCCACGGTGGCGACCATCCTGCGGCACTCCTCGGCGGGCGCGGTCGACCCCGACAAGGCCTTCTCCGAGCTCGGCTTCGACTCGCTGATGGCCGTCGAACTGCGCAACGCGCTCAGCGAGCAGACCGGCCTCAGACTGCCCGCCTCGGTCATCTTCGACCAGCCCACCCCGGCGGCCCTCGCCGCACACCTGGAGTCCGCCGCCGGCGGCCCCACGGCCGGCCGCGCGCACCGCACCGCCCCCGCGGCGTTGGCCACCACCGGCGCCGACACCGAGCCGATCGCGATCGTCTCCATGGCGTGCCGGCTGCCCGGCGGCGTCGAAAGCCCCGAACAGCTCTGGGAGCTGGTGCTGCGCGGCGACGACGCCGTCGGCCCGATGCCGGACAACCGGGGCTGGGACCTCGCCGCGCTCTTCGACCCGGACGCGAACCGGCCCGGCACCAGCTACGCCAGTGAGGGAGGCTTCCTCGACGACGCCGACCGGTTCGACCCCGCCCCGTTCGGGATCTCGCCGCGCGAGGCCCTCGCCATGGACCCCCAGCAGCGGCTGCTGCTCGAATCCTCCTGGGAGCTGTTCGAACGCGCCGGTATCCCCGCCCGCTCCCTGCGCGGCACCGGCACCGGCGTCTTCATCGGGCTGATGTACACCGACTACCCGTCGCTGCTGCACGGCCGCGCCCACGACCTGGAGGGACACCTCGGCACCGGCACCGCGGGCAGTGTCGCCTCCGGCCGCCTCGCCTACACGTACGGCCTCGAAGGACCGGCCGTCACCGTCGACACGGCCTGCTCCTCGTCCCTGGTGTCGCTGCACATGGCGGTCGCCTCGCTGCGCTCCGGCGAGTGCTCCCTCGCCCTGGCCGGCGGTACCACCGTGATGTCGACACCCACCGTGTTCGTCGAGTTCAGCCGCCAGCGCGGACTCGCGTCCGACGGCCGCTGCAAGCCGTTCGCGCAGCACGCCGACGGCACCGGCTGGGGCGAGGGCGTCGGCCTGATCCTGCTGGAGCGGCTCTCCGACGCCCGCCGCAACGGGCACACCGTCCTCGGTGTCGTCCGCGGCTCGGCCGTCAACCAGGACGGCGCCTCCAACGGCCTCACCGCTCCCAACGGCCCCTCCCAGCAACGCGTCATCCGCCAGGCCCTCGCCAACGCCCGGCTGGACGCCGCCGACATCGACGCCGTCGAGGCGCACGGCACCGGCACCCCGCTCGGCGACCCCATCGAGGCCCAGGCCCTGCTCGCCACCTACGGCCAGGACCGGCCCGGGTCCCCGCTGCTGGTGGGCGCCCTCAAGTCGAACCTCGGGCACACCCAGGCCGCGGCCGGTGTCGCCGGAGTCATCAAGACCGTCCTGGCCATGCACCACGGCGTCCTGCCGAGGATCGTGCACCTGGACGAACCCTCGTCCCGGGTCGACTGGGAGTCCGGCGCCGTACGGCTGCTCGGGCAGAACCAGGACTGGCCGGACACCGGACGGCCCCGCCGCGCCGCCGTGTCCTCCTTCGGCATCAGCGGCACCAACGCCCATGTGGTCCTCGAGCAGGCACCCGACGCCGACGCCCGGCCCGACGCGGACCGCGAACCGCCCGCGGCCGTCGCCTGGACACTGTCCGCGCCGAACGAGACCGCCCTGCGCGCCCAGGCCGGCCACCTGCTGCCCGCCGTACGCGAAGCGGACCCCGTCGACGTCGGACTGACCCTCGCCACGGTCCGGTCCTCCTTCGAGCACCGCGCGGTGCTCGTCGGCGCCGACCGCAACGAACTCCTCGAGGGGCTGCACGCGCTGGCCGCCGGAGAACCCGTGGCGAGCGTCGTCGAGGGTGTCGCCCGCCCGGCCTCCCGCCCGGTGTTCGTCTTCCCCGGCCAAGGCTCCCAGTGGGCCGGCATGGCGGCCGGCCTCATCGACGCCTCACCACGGTTCGCCCGCAGCATCGCCCGCTGCGAGTCCGCGCTCGCCGAGTTCGTCGACTGGAAGCTCACCGACGTCCTGCGCGCGGCACCCGGCGCACCCGGCCTCGAGAGCGACGACGTGGTGCAGCCCGCGACCTTCGCCGTCACCGTCTCACTGGCCGAACTCTGGCGCTCCTACGGCGTCGAACCTGCTGCCGTCGTCGGCCACTCCCAGGGCGAGATCGCCGCCGCCTGCTTCGCCGGCGCGCTCACCCTGCGCGACGCCGCCCGGGTGGTGTGCCTGCGCGGCAGGGTGGTCACCGCGCTCGCCGGACTCGGCGGCCTCCTCTCGGTGGCCGCACCGCAGGACCGGGTCGAGGAACTGCTCGGCGCGTACAAGGGCCGCCTGCACATCGGAGCGGTCAACAGCCCCAGCTCGGTGGTCGTCTCCGGTGACGCGGACGCGCTGGAGGAGTTCGCCGCCCTCTGCGCCGGCCACTCCGTCCGCACCAGGACCGTGCCGATCAACTACGCCTCCCACTCCCCGCACGCGGACGCCGTCGAGGCCCGCCTCGCGGAGGTCCTCGCCCCGGTCGCCCCGGCCGCGCCCGAGGTGCCGTTCTTCTCCACCGTCACCGCGGACTGGGCCGAAGGACCGGTGTTCGACGCCGCGTACTGGTTCCGCAACCTGCGCATGCCGGTACGGTTCGCCGAATCCGTGCGGGCGCTCGCCGACGCGGGATACGGGCCGCTGATCGAGGTCAGCGCCCACCCGGTGCTGACCGGCGCCGTCGAGGAGACCCTCGCCGCAGGACAGGACCAGGACGGTCAGGACACCACGGCCGCCCTCGGCTCGCTGCGCCGCTTCGACGGCGGCCTCGACCGCTTCCTGCGCTCGGTCGGCGAGGCCCACAGCGCGGGCGTGAGCGTCGACTGGACCCAGGTCTTCGAGGGCACCGGTGCCCGCCGGATCGCCCTGCCCCCGTACGCCTTCCAACGCCGCCGGTTCTGGCCGGAGTTCGAGAAGGCCGACACCGCGGCCCCCGAACCCTTCGAGGCCGAGTTCTGGCAGGCCGTACGCCACCAGGATCTCGCCGCGCTCGCCGACCACACCGGCCTGGACCGGGACGAACTGGAGCCCGTGCTGCCCGCGCTGTCCCGCTGGCACACCGGGCGCCAGGCCCGCTCCACCCTGGACGGCTGGCGCTACCGCACCCGGTGGGAGCCGGTACCGGCCGCGCAGCCGTATCCACTGGCCGGGAGCTGGCTGCTGCTGCGCCCCGCCGACGGGCACGACCGCTTCGCGGACACCGCCGCCCGGGCCCTGGAACAGGCGGGCGCCGATGTCGTCGACGTACGGGCGGACGCGGGCGACGACGCCTCCGGGCTGGCCCGCCGGATCAGGGACGCGCTCGGTGACCGCGGCCTCGCGGGTGTCCTCGGGCTCACCGGCCTCGACGAGACCCCGCACCCCGGGCACCCCGCCGTGACCACCGGACTCTCCACGGCCCTGACCGCTGTGACAGCCCTGGCCGAACTCGACCTGGAAGCCCCGCTGTGGCTCGCCACCACAGGTGCCGTGGACACCGGCCCCGGCCGGCCGCCGCGCCACCCCGCGCAGGCACTCCTGTGGGGCGCGGGCGTCGTCCTCGGCCTCGATCTGCCCCGCCGCTGGGGCGGACTGGTCGACCTGCCGGACGAACTCGACGACGACACCGCCGCCCGACTGTGCACCGTGCTCGGCGGCGCCACCGGCGAGGAACACCTCGCGGTCACGGCGGACGGCGTACTGGCACGCCGCCTCGTCCGGGCCCCTGCCGACGGGCCGGCGACACCCTGGCGGCCACGGGACACCGTGGTGATCACCGGCGGCACCGGGGCGCTCGGCAGCCGGGTGGCACGCTGGGCCGCCGGCGCGGGGGCCGACCGGATCGTCCTGGTCAGCCGCCGCGGCGAGGCCGCCGACGGCATGCCCGAACTCCTCGACGACCTCAGCGATCTGGGCGCCGACGTCCTCGTCGCGGCCTGCGACCTGGCCGACCGGTCCGCCCTCGGCGACCTCTTCGCCAAGATCGGCGCCGACGGCCCGCCGGTCCGCGCGGTGCTGCACGCCGCGGGAACCAGCGGACGTGAACTGCCCGCGCACGAACTGACCCCCGCCGAACTGGCCTCCGTCCTCGCCCCGAAGGTGACCGGCACCCGCAACCTCGCCGACCTCACCCACGATCTCGACCTCGACGCCTTCGTCCTCTTCTCCTCCGGCGCCGGCACCTGGGGCAACTCCGGACGCATCGGCTACGCCGCGGCCAACGCCCACCTCGACGCGTTCGCCGCCGAACGCCGCGCCGCCGGCCTGCCGTTCGTGTCGATCGCCTGGGGCGCCTGGGACGGCGGCGGCATGGTCGACGTCGACACCGCCGCCCATCTGCGCAGGCTCGGCAACCGGCAGATGGACCCCGAACTCGCCGTCGCCGCGCTCGCCGACGCCGTCGGCCGGGGCGAGCACAACCTGGCCGTCGCCGACATCGACTGGCGGGCCTTCGCCCCCGCCTACAGCGCCACCCGCCACCGGCCGCTCATCCTCGGCGTACCCGAGGCCCGGCAGGCACTCGCCGACTCCGAGGCGGTCGCGGCCGACGAGAGCGACAGCGCCACCGCCCTCGTACGCGAACTGTCCGCACTGGACGACGCCGAACGCCAACGCGTGCTGCTGGACCGGGTCCGGCGCGAGGCGGCCGTGACCCTCGGCCACGACTCGGCCGCCGAGCTCCAATCCGACCGTTCCTTCCGGGACCTCGGCTTCGACTCGCTGACCGTGGTGGCCCTGCGCAACCGGCTGTCCGCGATCACCGGCCTGAAACTGCCGACCACCCTGGTCTTCGACCATCCCACCTTCCCGGCCCTCGCCCGCTATCTGACGATCCGGCTGTTCGGCACCGGCTCCGAGGCGGCCGCCCACAGCCCGGAAGAAGCGGCCACCTGGTCCACCCTGCACACCATTCCCCTGAGCAGGCTGCGCGAGACCGGCCTGCTCGACGCCCTCCTCGAACTGGCCGCCGCCCCGCAGCAGGCCGCGGCACCGGAGCCGGACACCGAGGCCACAGCCGTGGAACGCATCGACGACATGAACGTTGCCGACCTCGTCGAGCTGGCACTCGGCACCGACCTCGACGTACGGGACAACTGACATGAGCGCACCTTCCGACAAGATCGTCGACGCACTGCGCGCCGCGCTGCGCGACAACGAGCGGCTGAAGCAGCGCAACCAGCGCCTGGAGCAGGTCGCGCGCGAGCCCATCGCGATCGTGGGTATGGGCTGCCGGCTGCCCGGCGGCGTCGACGGCCCCGACCGGCTGTGGCAGTTGCTGGCCGACGGCGAGGACGCCATCTCGCCCTTCCCCGACCGGCCCGGCTGGGAACTCGACTCCCTCGTCGACCCCGACCCAGACCGGCGCGGCACCACCTATGTCAGCGAGGGCGGCTTCCTGCACGACGCCGACCGCTTCGACGCGGGCTTCTTCGGCATCAGCCCGCGTGAGGCCCTCGCGATGGATCCCCAGCAGCGGCTGCTGCTCGAGGTCGCCTGGGAGACCCTCGAGCACGCCCGGATCTCCCCGGCCTCCCTGCGATCCACCGCCACCGGGGTCTTCACCGGGGCCACCGGCCAGGACTACGGCCCGTTCGTCCACCAGAGCGGCATCGACACCGAGGGCTATCTCGCCACCGGCACCGCCACCAGCGTCGCCTCCGGCCGCATCGCCTACGTCCTGGGCCTCGAAGGCCCGGCGGTCACCGTCGACACCGCCTGTTCCACCTCGCTGACCGCCCTGCATCTCGCCGTGCAGGCGCTGCGGTCCGGCGAGTGCTCCCTGGCCCTGGCCGGCGGCGCCCAGCTGATGACCAGCCCTTCCACGTTCCGCGAGTTCAGCCGCCAGCGCGGCCTCGCCCCCGACGGCCGCTGCAAGCCGTTCGCCGACGACGCCGACGGTACGGCGTGGAGCGAGGGCGTCGGGCTCCTCCTGGTCGAACGCCTCTCGGACGCACGACGCAACGGCCACCGCGTGCTCGCGGTCGTCCGCGGCTCCGCCGTGAACCAGGACGGCGCCTCCAACGGCCTGACCGCACCGAGCGGCCCGGCTCAGCAGCGCGTCATCCGCCATGCCCTCGCCAACGCCGCTCTGACGCCCGCGGATGTGGACGTGGTGGAGGCGCACGGCACCGGCACGACGCTCGGCGACCCGATCGAGGCGCAGGCCCTGCTCGCCACCTACGGCCAGGACCGCCCGGCCGGCCGGCCCCTGTGGCTCGGTTCGATCAAGTCGAACATCGGGCACGCGCAGGGCGCCGCGGGCGCGGCGGGCGTGATGAAGATGGTCCTGGCGATGCGGCACGGTGTGATGCCGAAGTCGCTGCACCTGGGCACGCCGACGTCGCATGTGGACTGGGCGGACGGTGCGGTGGAGTTGCTGGCCGAGGCGCGGGAGTGGCCGCGCGGCGAGCGGCCGCGGCGTGCGGGTGTGTCGGCGTTCGGGATGAGCGGGACGAACGTCCACGTGATTTTGGAGGAGGCACCGGAACCGGAATCGGAGCCGGAGCCGGAGCCGGGTTTTGTAGCTGAGCCAGTCGCGGTGGAGGCGCCTTCTGCCGTGCCGTGGTTGGTGTCGGCGCGGAGTGCGGCGGGGTTGCGGGGGCAGGCGGCGGCACTGGCGGCGCTGGGTGACTGCGATCCGGTGGGCGTCGGCTGGTCGTTGGCGACGACGCGGGCGCGGCTGGAGCATCGGGCGGTGGTGACGGGTTCGTACGGTGCGGCGCTGGGTGCGTTGTCGAACGGTGAGCCGTCGGCACACGTGGTGTCCGGGACGGTGGCTCCGGTGGGCCGGCCGGTGTTCGTGTTCCCCGGTCAGGGGGCGCAGTGGACTGCGATGGGTGCTCAACTCCTGGACGAGTCAGCGGTGTTCGCGGGTGTGGTCGCGGAGTGTGAGGCGGCGATGGCGGGCCTGGTGGACTGGTCCGTCACGGATGTTCTACGGGGTGCCGGTGGGGCGCCGTCGTTGGAGCGGGTTGATGTGGTGCAGCCCGCGTCGTTCGTGGTGATGGTGTCGCTGGCGGCGCTGTGGCGTTCGTACGGGATTGAACCGGCCGCGGTGCTGGGCCACTCCCAGGGTGAGATCGCCGCCGCGTATGTCGCGGGGATTCTCACGCTGGAGGATGCGCTGCGGGTGGTCTGCCTGCGGAGTAAGGCGATTGCGGAGTTGGCGAGTGGGGCGGGCACGATGGCCTCGGTCGGGGCCGGTGTGGCCCGGGTGGAGGAGATCCTCGCTCCGTGGGGTGAGCGTGTGTCGGTCGCGGCGGTGAACGGTCCGTCCCAGGTGGTCATCTCCGGTGAGGTCGACGCGGTCGAGGAAGTGGTCGTCGGCTGCCAGGAGTTGGGGTTGCGGGCGCGGCGGATCGCCGTCGACTACGCCTCGCACTCCGCGTCGATGGAGGTGTTGCGGTCCGACCTGGCTCAGGCGCTGGCGAGGATCGCGCCCCGTAGCGGCGAGATCCCGCTGCTGTCGACGGTGACGGGTGAGTTCGTCGACGGCACGGTGATGGATGGCGGCTATTGGTTCACGAACCTGCGTTCGCGGGTCCGGTTCGCCGAGGCGGTCGAGAAGTTGGCGGCCGACGGTCACGGCGTGTTTGTCGAGGTCTCCTCCCACCCCGTGCTGACGGCCGCCGTGCAGGACCTGGCCGACGAGGGCATCGTCACCGGTTCGCTCCGCCGCGACGACGGCGGTCTGGACCGTTTCCATGCCGGGGCGGCCGAGTTGTGGGTGCGCGGCGTCGACGTCGACTGGACGGCGGCCTTCCCCGACCCGCGCCCGGCCACCGTCGACCTGCCCACCTACGCCTTCCAACGCCAGGGCTATTGGCCGGAGTTGAGCTCCGGGCCGCAGGACACCGCCCGCGCCTCCGACGATGAATTCTGGGCCGCGGTGGAGCGGGCCGACGTGGACGCGCTCGCCGGGACACTGGGCACGGAAACCGCCGTGCTCGACCCGCTGCTGCCCGCACTGGCCGACTGGCGGCGCAAGCGGCGCGAGCAGGACACCGCCGACGCCTGGCGCTACGAGGTGAAGTGGCGCCCCCGGGGCCACGACGGCGTGCGGCCCGAGCTGACCGGGACCTGGCTGCTCGTCCTGCCCGCGTGCGAGGCGGACGGCGGGCGTGCCGCCGCGGTCGCCGATGCCGTACGTGCCCATGGCGCGGACGTGCGCACCCTGGTCCTGACGGACGACTCGAGCGACCGGCGGACGATCGCCGAACGCCTGCGGAACCTCGTACCGCAGCCGTCCGGAGTGCTGTCGCTCGCCGCGCTCGACGAGCGGCCGCACCCCGAGCGGCCCGCCGTGCCGTCCGGGCTCGCGGCCACCGTCGCGCTGGTGCAGGCGCTCGGTGACGCGGCCGTCGAGGCGCCGGTGTGGCTCGCCACCCGGGGCGCGGTCGGCATCGGGCCGTCGGATCCCGCGCGCAGCGTGCCCCAGGCCGCGGTCTGGGGGCTCGGCCGGGTCGTCGGTCTCGAGCATCCGGACCGCTGGGGCGGCCTGATCGACCTGCCCGAACTCCTCGACGCGCGCGGCGCCCAGCGGCTCGCCGCCGCGCTGGCCGACGGCGGCGAGGACCAGATCGCGCTGCGTGCGTCCGGCACGTTCGTGCGCAGGCTCGCGCACGCCGGCCAGGGCGGCCCCCGGGTCCGCCGCTGGCAGCCGCACGGCACCGCGCTGATCACCGGCGGCACCGGCGGGATCGGCGCGGAACTCGCGCGGTGGCTCGCGGCCGAGGGCATCGAGCACCTCCTGCTGACCGGCCGGCGCGGCGCCGAGGCACCCGGAGCGGCGGAACTGCGCGACGAGCTGACCGCGCAGGGCGTGGGCGTCACCGTCGCCGCCTGCGATGTCGCCGACCGTGCCGCCCTCGCCGAGGTACTCGCTCTGGTGCCCGCGGAGCACCCGCTGACGGCCGTCGTGCACGCCGCGGGCGTCGGCGAGTTCGCGCCGCTCGACGAGCACGACCTCGACGGACTCGCGGACGTGCTGAGCGCGAAGACGCTCGGCGCCGCTCACCTCGACGAACTCCTCGAAGGGCATCTCGGCGGCCGGCAACTGGACGCGTTCGTGCTGTTCTCCTCCAGCGCCGGTGTCTGGGGCAGCGGCGGACAGTCCGCTTACGCGGCGGCCAACGCCTGCCTGGACGCGCTGGCTCACGACCGCCGCTCCCGTGGCCTGACCGCCACCTCGGTGGCGTGGGGCGCCTGGGGCGGCGCGGGCATGGCGGCCGATACCGGCATGGCACGCCACCTCGGCGCCCGCGGCATCCGGCCGATGCCGCCCGCCGCCGCCCTCGCCGCGCTGCGCGCCGCCGTGGAACGCGACGAGACAGCCCCGGTCGTCGCCGACATGGACTGGGAGCGGTTCGCCCCCTCGTTCACGGCGGCCAGGCCCCGCCCGCTCCTCGACGAACTGCCCGAGGCCATCGGCGTGTCGGGAGCCGGTGAACCGGACGACGGGCAGGCCGAAGAGGCGCTGCGCCACCGGCTGGCCGGACGGACACCGGCGGAACAGCGGCACGAACTCCTCGGACTGGTCCGCGCGCACGCCGCCGCGGTCCTCGGCCACGCCGACAGCGCCGCCATCGAGGAGGAACGTGCTTTCCGCGACCTCGGCTTCGACTCGCTGACCGCCCTCGAACTGCGCAACCGGCTGAACGCCGCGACCGGACTGCGGCTGCCCGCCACCCTGGTCTTCGACCACGCCAGGCCCCGGCTGCTCGCCGACTTCCTGCACGCCGAACTCGGTGGTGTGAGCGCCGGGCAGGACACGGTGGCGCCGCGCGGCGGCGCGGCCGACGACGAACCGATCGCCATCGTCGGCATGGGCTGCCGCTACCCCGGGGAGGTCCGCTCGCCCGAGGACTTCTGGGCCCTGCTCGCCGACGGCACCGACGCCCTGTCGCCGCTGCCTTCCGACCGCGGCTGGCCGGCCGTCGTCGACGGGGTCGGCGAAGGCGGTTTCGTGTACGACGCGATCGACTTCGACGCGGGCTTCTTCGGGATGAGCCCGCGCGAGGCACTCGCCACCGACCCGCAGCAACGTCTGCTGCTCGAAACAGCCTGGGAAGCGTTCGAGCACGCCGGGATCGACCCGGCCTCGGTGCGCGGCAGCCGTACCGGCGTCTTCATCGGCTGCAACAGCATGGGTTACGGGAGCGGCCTCCGGACCGTCCCCGAAGAGGTCAAGGGGCACCTCCTCGTCGGCAACGCCACCAGCGTCGTGTCCGGCCGGGTCGCGTACACGCTCGGCCTGGAGGGCCCCGCGGTGACCCTCGACACGGCGTGCTCCTCCTCGCTGGTCGCGCTGCACTGGGCGGCCCAGTCGCTGCGCTCGGGCGAGTCCACGATGGCGCTCGCCGGCGGTGTGGCCGTGCTGGTCACTCCCGACAGCTTCACGGAGTTCAGCCGCCAGGGCGGCCTGGCCGCCGATGGCCGCTGCAAGGCGTTCTCCGACGACGCGGACGGCACGGGCTGGGGCGAGGGCGCCGGTGTCCTCGTACTGGAACGGCTCTCCGACGCCCGCCGCAACGGCCACCAGGTGCTGGCCGTGGTGCGCGGCACGGCCACCAATCAGGACGGCGCCTCCAACGGCCTCAGCGCACCCAGCGGCCCCGCCCAGCAGCGCGTCATCCGGCAGGCGCTGGCCAACGCAGGTGTCGAGGCGGCCGAGGTGGACGTCGTCGAGGCCCACGGCACGGGCACGACACTCGGCGACCCGATCGAGGCGCAGGCGCTGCTCGCCACGTACGGCCGGGACCGGCCCGCCGACCGGCCGCTGTGGCTCGGCTCGGTCAAGTCCAACATCGGGCACACGCAGGCCGCCGCCGGTGTCGCGGGTGTCATGAAGATGGTGCTCGCCCTGCGCCACGCCGAACTCCCCAGGACGCTGTACGCCGACACGCCGTCCTCGCACGTGGACTGGGCCTCGGGCGCGGTGGAGCTGCTGTCGCAGGCCCGGGAGTGGCCGCGCGGCGAACGCCCGCGCCGGGCGGGCGTCTCCGCCTTCGGCATCAGCGGCACGAACGCGCACGTCATCATCGAAGAGGCCCCCGCCCGGACGGAGCCCGCCACCCCGGACGCCCACCGTCTCCCGGTGGTGCCATGGCTGGTCTCGGCCGCTTCGCGCGAGGCGGTCGCGGCGCAGGCCGGACGGCTGGCCGCCGGGACGCAGGGCCTGGACGCGGCGGACGTGGGTCTGTCGCTGGCCACCACCCGTGCCGCCCTCGGACACCGCGCCGTCGTCCTCGGCGCCGACACCGATGAACTGCGGGCGGGGCTGAGCGAGCAGCCGGTTCCCGGGCTGGTCCGCAGCGGCCTGACCGGCTTCGTCTTCTCCGGTCAGGGCGGTCAACGCCTGCGCATGGGACGTGAGTTGGCGGACGCGTTCCCGGTGTTCGCGACGGCTCTGGACGAGGTGTGCGCGCATTTCGACGGACTGCTGGACCGGCCGTTGCGTGAGGTGATCCGCGAGGACGCGGAGGCTCTCGGGCGGACGGGGTGGGCGCAGCCTGCGTTGTTCGCGGTCGAGGTGGCGTTGTTCCGGCTGGTGGAGTCGTGGGGTGTCAGGCCGGATTATCTGGTCGGGCATTCGGTGGGTGAGCTGGCCGCCGCGCATGTGTCCGGTGTGCTGTCCCTGGAAGACGCATGCCAACTGGTCGCTGCGCGTGCCGGGTTGATGCAGGCGTTGCCTGCGGGTGGTGTGATGTGGGCGGTGCGGGCGACCCTCGATGAGGTGACTCCGCTGCTGGTGGAGGGTGTGTCGGTGGCGGCGGTGAATGCCCCCGGACAGGTCGTCCTGTCCGGTACCCGTGCAGCCGTCGAGACGGTGGCCGCTCAGTTCGCCGACCGTCAGGGCCGCTGGCTTGAGGTCAGTCACGCTTTCCACTCGGCGCTCATGGACCCGATGCTGGCTGAGTTCGCGTCGGCGGCGGGCGAGTTGACGTACGGCACACCCCGCATCCCGATCGTCTCCACGCTCACGGGGGAGCCGGTCACCGACTTCACCGCGTCGTACTGGGTGGACCAGGTGCGTGGCACGGTCCGTTTCGCCGACGCGATCACGGCGCTGAAGTCCCTCGGTGTGACCCGGTTCCTGGAGCTGGGCCCGGACTCCACTCTCGTCGGCGCGATCGACGAGACGTACGAGGACGCGGCACTGACGGCATCGCTCCTGCGCCGGGACCAGCCGGAACCGGTCACCGCGGTCGCCGCCCTGGCCCATCTGTGGGCGGCCGGTGCCGAGGTGGACTGGGCGGCGTTCTTCGCCCCGGCGGGCGCGCGGACCACCGCCCTTCCCACGTACGCCTTCCAGCGACGGCGTTACTGGCTCGGCGCGGGATCCCCCGTGACGGGGGACGGCTGGAACTACCAGGTCACCTGGCGGCGGAGCGCCGACCGGCACGGCTCGCCCACCGGACGCTGGCTGCTGTTGACGGCCGGGACCGGCGACCCCGTCGCCGAAGCGCTCGCCGAGGAGCTGCGCGACCACGGCGCGCACCCCGAATCCGTCGTCCTCGCCCCGGACACGGACCACGCGGAGCCGCTCGCCGGGTACACCAGCATCGCGGGCGTCATCTGCCTGCCGGCACGGACGGCCGGGCCCGGCCCGGGCGCGGCCGGCTGGCTCGCGGACGTCGTGCGCGCGCTCGGCGAGGCCGCGGTCACGGCACCGCTGTGGTGCGTCACCAGCGGCGCCGTCACCACCGGTGTCACGGACGCGGCGCCGGATCCCGAGCTGGCGGCCGTCTGGGGCCTCGGCCGGGTCGCCGCGCTGGAACACCCGGACCGCTGGGGCGGACTGGTCGACCTGCCGCCGCGGCCGGCCGCGCGGGACATCGAGCGGCTGACCGGACTGCTGTCCGCGGACGGCGGCGGCACCATGGACAACGAGCTCGCGATCCGCTCCACCGGTCTGTCCGTCCGGCGCCTGGAGCGTGCCGCCCCGCCCACCGGCGCGGCCGGCGAAGCGCCGTTCGGCGGCACCGTACTGATCACCGGCGGCACCGGGGCGCTGGGCGCCCACGTCGCCCGCAGGCTCGCCGGGCAGGGTGCCGGACACCTCGTCCTGATCGGACGCCGCGGACCGGACGCGCCCGGCGCCGCCGAACTGCGCGAGGAGCTGACCGCCGCCGGGACCCGCGTCACCCTTGCCGCCTGCGACGTCGCCGACCGGGCCGCGCTCGCCGCGCTGATCGGCGGACTCGACGCCGACGGCGTCCGCATCGACGCGGTCGTGCACGCCGCCGGTGTGACTGACGACGGGCTGCTGCACACGATGACCCGGCGGCAGCTCGGGGACGTCTGGGCGGCGAAGGCGACGGCCGCCGCGCATCTGGACGAACTGCTCGGCGACCGGCCCCTGAACGCGTTCGTGCTGTTCTCCTCGCTGTCGGGCACCCTGGGCGCCGTCGGCCAGGCGGGATACGCGGCCGCCAACGCCTACCTGGACGCGCTCGCCGCGCGGCGGCGGGCCGCCGGACGGCCTGCGCTGTCCGTCGCATGGGGGCCCTGGGCCGGTGACGGCATGGCCGCCGAGGACGGCCTCGCGGAACGGATGCGGCACACCGGGCTGATCCCGATGGACGCCGCCACGGCACTGACAGCGCTGGAGCGCACCCTGACCGGTGACGCGCCCACCCAGGTGATCGCCGACGTCGACTGGGACCTGTCGGCCGCCGGGTGGCCCGGCGGGCTGCTCGCGGAGCTGGCAGCACCGGGGGGCGCCCCCGACGCCCAGCGCCCGGAACCCACCCTGCGACGCGAGGTGCTCGCCCTGCCCGAACAGGCGCGGCACGCCGCGCTCCTGGACGCCGTGCGCGCCCAGGCCGCCGAGGTCCTCGGCCACGAGAGCGCCGCGGCCGTCGAACCGGAGGCCGCGTTCGCCGCGCTCGGCTTCGACTCGCTGCTCGCCCTCGACCTGCGCCGCAGGCTCGCCGCGCTCACCGGCCTCGTCCTGCCGGCCACCCTGGTCTACGACCACCCCAACGCCGATGCGCTCACCCGCCATCTGCTCGCCACCCTGTCCGGCACCCGGCCCGGGGACCCGGCCGCCGTGGTGCCGGTCCCGGCGCGGGACGACGACGAACCGATCGCCGTGGTCGGCATGAGCTGCCGGTTCTCCGGCGGCATCCGGACGCCCGAGGAGCTGTGGCGGCTGCTGACCGACGGGGCGGACGCCATGGGCCCGTTCCCCGAGGACCGCGGCTGGGACACCGCTTCCCTTTACCACCCCGACCCCGCCCACGAAGGCACCTCGTACGCACGCGAGGGCGGTTTCCTGCACGGTGTCGCGGACTTCGACGCCGACCTGTTCGGCATCAACCCGCGCGAGGCCCTCGCCATGGACCCGCAGCAGCGACTCCTCCTCGAGTGCTCCTGGGAGGCGCTGGAACGTGCCGGCATCGATCCGCGCTCGGTACGCGGCAGCCGCATCGGCGTGTTCGCGGGGACCAACGGCCAGGACTACCCCGTGGCCCTGCACAACTCCCGGGAGAACGTCGCCGGTTACATCGCCACCGGCAGCTCCGCCAGCGTGTTCTCGGGCCGGATCTCCTACACGTTCGGGCTCGAAGGTCCCGCCATGACCGTGGACACCGCGTGCTCCGCGTCCCTGGTCGCCCTGCACCTGGCCTGCCAGGCGCTGCGCGCCGGAGAATGCACCGCCGCACTCGTCGCCGGCGCGTCCGTGATGAGCACCCCGGGCGCCTTCGTCGAGTTCAGCCGGCAGCGCGCACTGTCACCGGACGGCCGCTGCAAGGCGTTCTCCGACGACGCCGACGGCACCGGCTGGGGCGAGGGCGCCGGCGTCGTCATGGTGGAACGCCTCTCCGACGCCCGCCGCAACGGCCACCCCGTGCTGGCCGTGATCCGCGGCACCGCCGTCAACCAGGACGGCGCGTCCAACGGCCTCAGCGCGCCCAGCGGCCCCGCCCAGCAGCGGGTCGTCCGCCAGGCGCTTGCCGTGGCCGGACTGACCCCGCAGGACGTCGACGCCGTGGAGGCACACGGCACGGGCACGACGCTGGGCGACCCGATCGAGGCGCAGGCGCTGCTCGCCACGTACGGCCAGGACCGGCCCGCCGACCGGCCGCTGTGGCTCGGCTCGGTCAAGTCCAACATCGGGCACACCCAGGCCGCCGCCGGTGTCGCCGGAGTCATCAAGACCGTCCTGGCACTGCGGCACGCCACCCTGCCCAGGACCCTGCACGTGGCGGAACCCACCCGGCACGTCGACTGGGAGTCGGGCGCCGTACAACTGCTCACCGAGCAGCGGGCCTGGCCCGACCTCGGCCGGCCGCGCCGCGCGGGCGTCTCCGCGTTCGGCGTCAGCGGCACCAACGCCCACGCCATCCTGGAACAGGCCCCCGAACCCGAGCCCGCGGACCCGGACACCGAGCCCGGCACCGAGCCCGGCCCCGTCCCGTTCTCCGACGCGGTGCTGTGGACCCTGTCCGGCAGGACACCGCAGGCCCTCGCGGCGCAGGCCACCCGGCTGCTGGCCACGGTGACCGCCCCGGACGCACCGGCTCCGGCCGATGTGGCCCGCGCCCTGGTCACCTCGCGCGCCGCACTCGACCGGCGGGCCGCCGTCGTCGGCACCGTCCACGACGACCTGGTGGCCGGTCTGAGCGCGCTCGCGGACGGCCGGGAAGCCGCCCACGTCGTCACCGCGACGGCCGGTTCACCCGGCAGGACCGTCTTCGTCTTCCCCGGACAGGGCGCCCAATGGGCCACCATGGCCACCGAACTCGCCGCGTCCTCCCCGGTGTTCGCCGCGAAACTCGCGGCATGCGAGGAGGCGCTCGCCGAACACGTCGACTGGAAGCTCACCGACGTCCTGCACGGCACGCCCGGCGCCCCCGGCTACGACCGGGTCGACGTCGTCCAGCCCGTGCTGTTCGCCGTGATGGTCTCGCTCGCCGAACTCTGGCAGTCCTGCGGGGTCCGCCCGCACGCCGTCATCGGGCACTCCCAGGGCGAGATCGCCGCCGCCTGCGTGGCGGGCGCCCTCTCCCTGAGCGACGCCGCACGCGTCGTCGCCCTGCGCAGCCGCGCCCTGACCGGACTCGCCGGCAGCGGCGGCATGGTGTCCGTGATGCTCGCCCCCGAGACCGCCGCCGAACTGGTCGCCGGATACGACGGCCGCCTGTCGGTCGCCGCCGTCAACGGGCCCGCCTCGGTGGTGATCTCCGGCGACGTGGACGCACTCGACGGGCTCCTGGCCCACTGCGAGGACCACGCGATCCGGGCCCGGCGCATCCCCGTCGACTACGCCTCGCACAGCGCCCACGTCGACCGTATCGCCGACGAGGTCCGCGCCGCGCTGCGGCCGGTCCGCCCGCGGCGCCCCACGATCCCCATGCTGTCCACCGTCACCGGAGAGTGGATCGACGACGCCGGACTCGACGCCGACTACTGGTTCCAGAACCTGCGCAGGCCCGTGCTGCTCGACCCCGTCGTCCGCACCCTCGCCGGGCAGGGCCACCGTAGCTTCCTGGAGATGAGCCCCCACCCGGTGCTGACCGTCCCCGTCCGGGAGACCGTCGACCACCTCGGCGACGGCGCCCCGAGCGCCGGACGGATCTTCGTCGGCGGGTCGCTGCGCCGCGACGACGGCGGCCCCCGCCGGTTCGCCGCCTCGCTCGCCGAGGCGTACGTCTCCGGCATGGACGTCGACTGGAACACCGTGACCGCGGGCCCCGCGGCCGCCCGCGTGGAACTGCCGACGTACGCGTTCCAGCACCGCCGCTACTGGCCGCGCCCCGCGGCACCCGCCCTGGACCGGACCGCGGCCGACCCGGTCGACGACGCCTTCTGGACGGCCGTCGAGCAGAGGGACGCCACCACGCTCGCCGACACCCTCGGCGTCGGCGCCACCGCCCTCGACGAAGTGCTGCCCCGGCTGTCCGCCTGGCGCCGCGACCGACGGGACGCCGCCGCGCTGGACGCCCTGCGCTACCGCGCCGTGTGGCGCCCGCTCCCCGAGCAGCGGCCCGCACGCCTGACCGGCACCTGGCTGCTGCTCACCCCCGCGGGGGGCGACCACACGGCCTGGTGCGAGACGGTCGGCCGGGCCCTGGCCGCCGCCCCCGGAGCCGAACTGCGGACCGTGACCGTCGAGCCGGCCACGGCGACCCGCGCCTCCCTCACCGACCTGCTGCGCGAACACCAGCCGCACGACGGCCGGCTGAGCGGCATCCTCTCCCTCCTCGGTACCGACCTGAGCCCGCACCCGGAACACCCGGAGATACCCGCGGGGGTCGCCGCCACCCTGCAACTCGCCCAGGCACTGGCCGGCACCGACGGCGGCGCGCCGCTGTGGCTGCTGACCCGCGCCGCCGAACTCGTCACGGACACCGACCGGCTCACCGACAGCGCCCAACGGCAGATCTGGGGTCTGGGCCGGGTCATCGCGCTCGAGTACGCCGACCGATGGGGCGGCCTCCTCGACCTGCCGGCCGAACTCACCGAACCCGACACGACCCGGCTCCAGAGACTGCTGGCCGGCAGCGGCGACGAGGACCAGCTCGCCCTGCGCCCCCGGGGCGCCTTCGTACGACGCCTCGTGCCCGCACCCCTCGGCGACACCCCGGCACACCGCACCTGGCGGCCCCGGGGCACCGCGCTCATCACCGGCGGCACCGGCGGACTCGGCGCCCGCGTCGCCCGCTGGCTCGCCGAAGCCGGCACCGAGCACCTCGTCCTCACCAGCCGCCGCGGCCCCGACGCACCCGGCGCCGACGCCCTGCACGCCGAACTGACCGCCCTTGGCGCCCGGGTGACCATCGCCGCCTGCGACGTCGCGGACCGCACCGCGCTCGCCGCACTCCTGGGCGAACTGCGCGACGACGGCCACCACATCCGCACCGTCGTGCACGCGGCCGGACTCGTCCAGGCCACCCCGCTCTCCGACATGAGCCTCGCCGAATGCGCCGCCGTACTCGCCGCCAAGACCCTCGGCGCGACCCACCTCGACCAACTGCTCGGCGAGTTCTTCGACGAAGCCGACCTGGACGCGTTCATCCTCTTCTCCTCCAACGCCGGCGTCTGGGGCAGCGGAGGCCAGGCCGCCTACGCCGCCGCGAACGCCGCCCTCGACGCCCTCGCCCAGTCCCGCAGGGCACGCGGCCGCACCGCCACCTCGGTCGCCTGGGGTGCCTGGTCCGGCAGCGGTATGGCCGCGGACCCGGCCGCCGAGGAACAACTGCGCCGCCGCGGCGTCCTCGCCATCGCCCCCGACCGGGCCCTCGCCGCGCTGCGCCAGGCCCTGGAACACGACGAGACGCTCCTCACCGTCGCGGACATCGACTGGCCGCGCTTCGCGACCGGCTTCACCGCGGCGCGCCCCCGCCCCCTGCTCACCGAACTGCCGACCGGCCGCGGCACCGCCGCCGACGACACCGACACGGCGGAGCAGCCGGACACGGACCCCGGCGAACGGCTGCGCGCCATGCCCGCCGCGGAACGGGAGGCGGCCATGCTCGACCTGGTGCGGTCCGCCGTCGCCGCCGTCCTGGGCCACGACGAAGCAGCCGCCATCGACGTGACCCGGCCCTTCAAGGACCTCGGATTCGACTCCCTGACCTCGGTGGAGCTGCGCGACCGGCTGACGGCCGCGACGCGCCTCAGCCTGCCCGCGACGCTGGTCTTCGACCATCCGACGGCGCTCGACCTCGTCGGCAGGCTGCGGACCGGGCTCGGCGGGGAGGAGACCGCGCAACTCTCCCCCGATCAGGCAGTACTTGAGGAGCTGGACAAGATTGAAGCCGGAATTTCAGCTCTTTCCCCAGATCACGATCTGGACGCCGTCCAGGCGCGGTTGCGCAGCCTACTGTCGGCGCTGGGAGACAGGCAGTCCGCGGAAGACGAAGTGCCTGTGACCCGCAAGTTGGAGACAGCGACAGACGACGAGCTGTTCGAATTCATCCACAGGGAGTTCGGTAAGTCTTCCTGAGCGATAGCCGAAGCTACCGTCTCCTGTGGCGACGCCGACAGGAGACGGTCCGTACGGTGAACGAGGACAAGCTTCGCGACTATCTCAAGTGGACGACAGCCGATCTTCACGAGACCCGCAAGCGGCTCCGTGAGGTGGAGGACGCCGCCCGGGAACCCATCGCGATCATCGCGATGAACTGCCGGTTCCCCGGCGGGGTCCGCTCCTCCGACGACCTCTGGCGGCTCGTCGTGGACGGGGTGGACGCCCTGTCCCCCGTGCCGCGCGACCGCGGCTGGGATCTCGACCTGCCCGGCGTCGGCCCCGCCACCCAGGGCGGCTTCCTGTCCGGCGTCGCCGACTTCGACGCCTCCCTCTTCGGGATCTCGCCGCGCGAGGCCCTCGCCATGGACCCGCAGCAGCGTCTCCTCCTCGAGGTCGTGTGGGAGTCCCTCGAGCGGGCCGGCATCGCGCCGATGTCCACCAAGGGCGAGAAGGTCGGCGTCTTCATGGGCGGTTCGCCGTCCCGCTACGACGTTCTGCTGGGCGCCGACGACGGCGTCGACGGCTACATCATGACCGGCAGCGCGGGCAGTGTCCTGTCCGGCCGTGTCTCCTACGCTCTGGGCCTCGAGGGCCCCGCGGTGACCGTCGACACGGCGTGCTCGTCCTCGCTGGTGGCTCTGCATCTGGCCGCGCAGTCGCTGCGGGCCGGGGAGTGCGAGCTCGCCCTGACGGGCGGCGCCGCGATCATGTCGACGCCGGGCGCGTTCGTCGAGTTCGAGCGGCAGGGCGGACTGTCCGGGGACGGCCGCTGCAAGGCGTTCTCGGACGACGCCGACGGTACGGGCTGGGGCGAGGGCGTCGGAGTCCTGGTCCTCGAGCGGCTGTCCGACGCCCGCCGCAACGGCCACCAGGTCCTCGCGGTGGTCCGCGGATCGGCCGTCAACCAGGACGGCGCCTCCAACGGCCTGACCGCACCGAACGGACCGTCGCAACAGCGCGTAATCCGCGAAGCGTTGGCGAGCGCACGCCTGTCGGCGACGGACGTGGACGCGGTGGAGGCGCACGGCACGGGCACCAAGCTGGGCGACCCGATCGAGGCGCAGGCACTCCTCGCCACCTACGGCCAGGGACGCGACGAGGACCGGCCGCTGTGGCTGGGCTCGGTCAAGTCGAACATCGGCCACACGCAGGCGGCGGCCGGTGTCGCGGGTGTCATGAAGATGGTCCTGGCCATGCGCCACGGACTCCTGCCGAAGACACTGCACGCCGGGACGCCGTCCTCACACGTGGACTGGTCGGTGGGCTCGGTGGAGTTGCTGGCGCAGTCGCGGGAGTGGGCGCCGGGTGAGCGGCCACGGCGGGCGGGTGTGTCCGCGTTCGGCGTCAGCGGGACCAACGCCCACGTCATCCTCGAGGAAGCACCGCCGGCCGCCGAGCCGGAACCGGCCGTCGGTCCGGACACAGCGGCGCCGGAGGCGCTGCAACTTCCGGTGGTGCCGTGGCTGGTGTCGGCGAAGACGGCCGAGGGTGTGGCGGCGCAGGCCCGACGGCTGGCCGCCGGGGTGGACGGCCTGGACGTGACGGACGTGGGTCTGTCGCTGGCGACGACGCGGGCCGCACTGGAGCACAGGGCGGTCGTTCTCGGCACCGATGCCGATGAGTTGCGGGCGGGGCTGGATGACCCTCAGCACCTGTCGCCGGTCATGGCCCGGGGTGGCCCGACCGGATTCGTCTTCTCCGGTCAGGGTGGTCAACGGGTCGGTATGGGCCGGGAGCTGGCGGCTTCGTTCCCGGTGTTCGCCACCGCCCTGGACGAGGTGTGTGCGCACTTCGAGGGACTGTTGGACCGGCCGTTGCGTGAGGTGATGTTCGAGGACGCGGAGGCTCTCGGGCGGACGGGGTGGGCGCAGCCTGCGTTGTTCGCGGTCGAGGTGGCGTTGTTCCGGCTGGTGGAGTCGTGGGGCGTCCGCCCGGATTACGTGGTCGGCCACTCGATCGGTGAGCTGGCCGCCGCGCATGTGTCCGGTGTGCTGTCGCTCGCCGACGCCTGCCGGCTGGTGCGTGCGCGTGCCGGGTTGATGCAGGCGCTGCCCGCGGGTGGTGCGATGTGGGCGGTGCGGGCGACCCTCGACGAGGTGACTCCGCTCTTGGTCGAGGGTGTGTCGGTGGCGGCGGTCAACGCCCCGGGGCAGATCGTCCTCTCCGGAACCCGTGCGGCGGTCGAGGCCGTGGCCGCTCAGTTCGCGGACCGTCAAGGGCGGTGGCTTGAGGTCAGTCACGCTTTCCACTCGGCCCTCATGGACCCGATGCTGGCCGAATTCGCGGCAGCAGCAGGTGAGTTGACGTACCACACTCCTCGTATCCCGATCATCTCCACGGTGACCGGTGAGCTGACCGAGGAGTTCACCGCGTCGTACTGGGTGGACCAGGTGCGCGGTACCGTCCGTTTCGCCGACGCCGTGTCCCGGGCGCAGGCGCTGGGCGTCACACGCCTGGTGGAACTCGGCCCGGATGCCGGCCTGGTCGGCGCCGTCGGCGAGGCATGCGACGACGAGGTGTTCGCCGTCTCGCTGCTGCGCCGGGACAAGCCCGAGCCGCACACGGCGGTCACCGCACTGACCCGCCTGTGGGCGGAGGGCGGGCACGTCGACTGGGCGGCGTTCTTCGCGCCGACCGGCTCCGCTGTCGTCGACCTGCCCACGTATGCCTTCCAGCGGGAGCGTTTCTGGCCGGGGGTGCGGCGGGTGCCGGTGGTGGGTTCGGCTGCTGGGGATGCCGTGTTCTGGGATGCGGTGGAGCGCAGTGACGCCGAGGTGTTCGCGGCGGAGTTCGGTGTGGATCTCGAGGCGCCGTTGCGGGAGACGTTGCCGGTGTTCTCGGCGTGGCAGCGTCGGCGTCATGAGCGGGAGGCGTCCGACAGGCTGCGCTACGAGGCCGTCTGGGAGCCGGTTGTCGCTGATGGGGCCGTTGATGTTGCCGGTGGCTGGCTGCTCGTCGAGCCGGCGGAAGGCGAGGACGCGTGGGCGGGTGTGCTGGCGGAGGAGTTGGTGGCGCGGGGTGCCCGGGTGGAGCGGTTGCGGCTGGGGACGGACGGTCTGGACCGGGCGGCTCTGGCAGTGCGGCTGGGCGAGTTCGGTGATGTTGCTCGTGTGGTCTCTTTCCTGGGTCAGGAGGAGGCCGGGTGTCGCGGTGTTGCTGCGACGGCTGTGGTGGTGCAGGCGCTTGGTGATGCCGGGCTGGATGGCCGTGTGTGGTCGGTGACGTCGGGGGCGGTGTCGACGGGTCCGGGTGATGAGGTGTCGCGTCCGGTGCGTGCGGGTGTGTGGGGTCTGGGCCGGGTCGTGGCGTTGGAGGAGCCGGGGCGTTGGGGTGGTCTGGTCGATGTGCCGGAGCAGCCGTCAAAGGATTCTGTCGGGCGGTTGGTGGAGGTGCTGGCGGGTGGTGCTGGTGATGAGGATCAGCTGGCGGTGCGTGGCGGGACCGTACTTGGGCGGCGTCTGGTGCCTGCGCGTCGCCGTGACGGGGGCGGGGCCTGGTCGCCGTCGGGGACGGTGCTGATCACGGGTGGTCTGGGTGCGTTGGGTGCGCGGGTGGC
>NZ_BAAATS010000023.1:0-26101 GCF_039533535.1 Streptomyces kunmingensis | reverse complement strand
TACCGCAGGGATCACCGCCCGTCACCCACTACGACAACACCCCGACAAGGTCAGTAGGACCGCACGGCGGAGCTCGGTGTCGTGGGTCTGTGCCTGCCAGTAGCGTTGCAGGTCGGGCAAGCCCTCAGGGGGCAGTGCCGCAGGGTCGACACGGGCGGCGGCCTCCAGCTCCGCCACCGCCAGGAGGCCGCCCGGAACGCCGCCGCCTCATGCAGCGGCCGGTCCATGCCACTGCGATGAAGTCCCGCCCCGGCACGAGGGATGAAGCGCCGGCCGGGCGAAGACCGAGGACGATCTGCAGGGACGCGTAGACGTCTCGCTTGGCGTCTCTCGGCTACCGCTTTCGCCATGGATTCCGGGAGAGCCCAGACAGTAGGCGCGGGCGGCCGCGTGGTCGCGGACCGCCGAGCCAAGGTCGACAAGGGGCCCTCGTTGTTCCGGAGAAGGCGTAGGGCAGAGAGGCTCGACTCACGCTCATCACCTCGTCAGGTAGGGGTGATGGCAATCCAACTCACGTCGTATCGGGGCAGCGACGGTGCTTCGCCCACGCCTCGCTCACTCTGCGACAGCGCCCGGAAGGAGCCTTTGATCCCCAATGCCTCGCAGCCGGCCTCCCAGGTGGCACACCATATTCCCAGCGCCACCGGGGCGTAGTGCCGGGAGGCAGTGGCGGTGTGGAAGTCGAGCCGTGCCAGTGCGCGGCCGGTGTTGTCGGTCACCGCTGTACACCGGGTCGTCTGGCTGTTGAGGGCCGACGGTGCCCACTGGCAGAGCTCGAAGCAGCGTTCGTAGGCCGAGAACGGCGCGGCGTCGATCGGGAGTGCCTGCTTGAAACCCGCATCGGCGAAGAAGAGAGACGTCACGGACAGGCGGCGTCGTTGCACGCGTTCGATCAGGCGTACCGTCAGCGGTTTGAAGCGTGAGCGGTATCCGACGGCGCAGACGCACAGGACGTGGTCGCGCTTGGGATCGAAGCGGTTACCCAGGTGCCGTTGGACACTGGTCTGGTCGGCGCCCTGCCCGATCCAGCAAGTTGCGACTCCCATTCGCGTGGCGCGCAGTACCACCTTGTGCAAACTTCGGGCGACATCGATGATCGCCAGCCTGTCGTAGACGTGCGGGGTGATGGCCACGACGAACTCGCGCGCGCCCACAGTGGGCCAGACGGTCAGGGGGGCGGTGAAGTACTCCAGTCGGACTGCGCCAGTGCCGATCAGTCGGTCGGGCTGTGTGTACTCGCGCATCGCACGAGCGAGCTCCTGTCGATGTTCTGTGGTGAGGTAGCGGTCCTGGAAGGATCGGCAGGAGCGTCGCGAGCGAATGAGGTCGAGGTCGTCGAGCCCGTCGGGTGCGCTCGGGATCCGTTCCTTGGGCCGTAGTCGTAGTTTCACCATCGTCACGTCGAATGCAGCTACCGCGAGCAAAAGGGTGCCCATGCAGAACGGCGTCCAGAAGAGCAGGGCGTGCCAGGCGCTGATCAGCGCACCAGGGGCTGAGAGCACCAGCAGTCCCGCTCCGGCGACCGCGGTGGGTATGTACTGGAGCCATCCGGTGAATTGGAGCCGGATCTTCAGGCGCAGTAACACCGAGTGTCTCGAGGGCGAGGATGCGGGACGTTGAGGAGGTGTCGACGGTTGCGTCGTGGTCGGCCCTCTGCTTTCGAAATCATCCACTTCCGCGCTCCTGTTCTCCGGTTGTTGTAATGACGGCCGGGATCGTTCGTATGGCCGAGTTCCGCTGGCGGCTTGAGTCCGACTGCCGCGAACTCGTGTTCCGTGGATGCCCTGAGGTGTGAAAAGCAGCCGACCGTTGCGGCCCGCGGGGTTTTCACCCTCGTGCGAATTACCTGTGCCCGAGGGGTTTTGGGTTGCTCTGCCACGGTCCCGGTCGTCCCAGAATGCCCTCTGCTTTTGTCCGGTCGCCCGCCCTCAGATAGTCGCGCACCGAAGTGGAGGAGCATGTCTGGCCTTCGTGCTCGACGGTCCTCACAGCTTCGACCTCGTATCCATCTCTGTGGCCGGTCTGAGTGAGGGTGCCGACGTTTCCGCGGCCGCCCTGACCGAAACGAAAGTCTTCGCCGACGATCACCGCCGATGCGCGCAGCCTCTCGCAGATGACTTTCCGGGAGAACTGTTCAGCCGTAATGTTCGCGAGCGCTTCCGTGAACGGAATGACGCATACCACGTCTATTCCCAGGCTGTGCGCGAGGGTGGTGCGTTCGTCGATAGTCAACAGCATCTTGGGTGCACGGTCCGGACGGATGACTGTCAGGGGGTGAGGGTCGAACGTGAGCAGCACGAACGCCAGCCCCGTGCGCGTGGCGCGTTCACGTGTGCGCCGGACGAGTTCAGTGTGTCCGCGATGAAATCCGTCGAACACGCCCATTGTCAATATGCACCCGGTCCAGTCGGCCGGTATGACTTCCTGGCTGCGCCACACCTGACGGGTGCTTCGCGTGGACGGCTCCTGCGCGGTCATGAACACCTCCGGGGCGTAGTGCTCGATGTGTAGGAGGAGGGGCGGGTCAGGTCAGATGTATTTCGCAGGTTCATCGTGGTCGCCCCCCATCTCAGATTCTTGCGTCGTTGGGTGGCGAGCCGATAAGCGCAGCCGTAAGGATGGCGCGGACAGCCTGGGGAGTAACGGGGCGGGGGTTGGCGTAAGGATTCCGTGTGGCCAGTTCTACGGCCAGATCCAGGTCAACCTCGCCCAGGCCCAACTCGTGCAGGGAAGTGGCCGCGCCCGCAGATCTGCTCAGCTCGTAGAGCGTTCTCGCAGGCGCTTCGGTATCGAGGGCACGTTTCAGGGCAGCGGCCGTGGCCGGCGCGGCTGGGGTATTGAAGGCGACAACGTGTGGCAGAACGACTGCATGGACGTCAGCGTGGGGCAGGCCGAACGTGCCTCCGAGTATGTGGCAGAGTTTGTGGTGCAGTGACATGGTTGTGGCCCCTAGGCATGCACCGCACAGCCACGCTCCGTAGAGCATCGCTGTGCGTCCCTCCTCATCCGCGGGCTCTGCTGCCACGCGTGGCATGCCTTGGGCTATCGCGCGCACCCCCTCTTCCGCCATCAGCGAGATGATGGGTGAGTTATCCGGTGCGTAGAGGGCTTCGACGGCATGAGCCATGGCATTCATGCCGCTCGTGATCGACAGGTTTGAAGGCAGACGCGAGCTGAGTTCCGGATCGTAGATCACGCTTTTTGGCAGCACCCGGTCGTCTCTGCCTGTGCGTTTCTCTCCGTTCTCCGTCAGACCCCAGACCGGCGTCATCTCCGAACCGGCGTACGTCGTGGGAACCGCGACGATGGGTAGGCCGGACTCCAACGCGAGCGCTTTGGCGAGCCCGACGGTGGAACCCCCGCCCACGGCCACATATCCGTCCACGCGAAGGTGGGATGCGACGGCCCTCGCCCGTTGGACGACGTCGGTCGGCACGTGCATCTGGGCGCCTGGATGAAGGCCGGCTGCTCGGTCCCCCAGCGCCTCCGCGATCTTGCCGGCCTTGTCGTGCTGCCCGGGGGTGCTGAGTACGAGCACCCGTTCCAGTCCGAGGGCGGCGAGTTCTTCCCCCAGCATCGCGACGCTGCCGACGCCGAAGCGCACGCGCATCGGCAACGCCCGATAGGCGAAATCCAGCTTCGTTCCCATGAAAGTCCTTATGCCGGTCGCATGTCGGAAACGGATTCCAGCACGATGTCCACCTGCGCGTGAGCGAACGGATTGCGTACACCGTGTTCTCGGGCCAGATCGGGGTCGTCCGTGTGGACGAAATCTGCGATGAGCGACTCTTTCACCGCGAACACCGTGTCGTTCTCGATGTACGGGCTGTCTTTGACAAAGACGTGCGTGGTCACGGGGGCGTGCCCCTCGGCACCTACGATGAAGTGAATGTGCGCGGGCCGGTTGGGGTGCCGGCCGGTGCGTTCGAGCATGCGGCCCACGGGGCCGTCGGTCTGGATCGGGTAGTAGCTCGGCACGACCGTGCGGAACCAAAAGGCTCCCCGTTCATCGGTGGTGAACAGCCCTCGACCGTTACCGAGCGGCTGGATGCCCGGCTGCTGGACGTCGTAGAAGCCCTTCTCGTTTCCCTGCCAGACGTCCACGACCGCCCCCGGAAGCGGCGAACCGTCCTGTGACAGGACGCGTCCCGTCACCACGCACGGATGGCCCGTACCGATGAGATCGATCGTGTCGCCCAACGCGCGCGGCGGTGAGTCAACCACGTGGAACGGGCCCAGCACAGTGGCCGAGGTCGCCCCGGGTGTCTCACGCTCGTTTATGGTCTCCACCAGCATCGAGACACCGAGGACGTCGGAGAGCAGGATGAATTCCTGGCGGACGTCGTCGCATTTCTGCCCCGTCTCCGTCAGGAACTCGATCGCCTGCTCCCATTCGGAGTGCGTCGGACGGACGTCCCGCACGAACGCATGGAGATGCTGGGTGAGGGAGGTCAGGACTTCCTTCAGGCGCGGTTCCGGTGTTGCGTGAAAGCTTTCGATCACCGCGTCGGTGGCGGTCTCCTCGGTGAAGTCCGTTGCCATGAGCCCTCCTCAAGTGCTGCGCTGTTCCCACCGGACAGCGTTCAGTTCGGTCTGCTTCTACCCATGCGAGGACGCGTGCCGGGGGCTTGGCGGCGGTGGGCCCGTGACACCGCACGGGCCCACCGCCGATCACGTACACGCGCCACGCGGGGGCTCTTCTAGGTGCGGGCGTTCGCCTTGCTGTCGATGTAGCCGTCGTGCACGTCCTGCCCGCGGGCGTAGTCGGGCTGGAAGCGGACGCTTGCGTAGTGCGAATCCTTCTCGGCTTCCTGCGCGCGCTTGCCGAGCTCCGCCGTGTCTCCGAAACCGAGCACGTCCCGGGCCAACTGTGTGAGCGGGCCGTCGACCTGGTACTCGGTGCGCTGCACGGTCAGCATGTTGATCAGGTACAGCGGTGTCCCGTTGAACTTCTCGAACATCTCGTGGCGTGAACCCCACTCGGTGAGGTAGCGCTCGCTGATCTGCCGGAAGATCTTGATCCGGTCACGGGCGCTGATCTCCGACCCGCGGAGCGCCTGCTCGAGTTTCGGGCCGATGTAGGGGTCGTCCAGCTCGCGCTTGGTCGGCTGGATGACCACCCCTCGACCACAGAAGTCGATGAGCTTGTTGACCATGTCGTGCTGGTTCTCGAGGTAGTGGGCCCGGCCGAAGTCGATATAGATGTTGTTCGGCTTGAACAGGCCGCCGGGGGTCGCGAATCCGGTCTCTTCGGCCGCCAGCATGAACGCCCGACAGGTTTCGCGGAACCGGATGAGTTCGGCCAGTTGCGCCTTCACGACCGGCTGGCTGCTGGTGCCCAGGGACTGGGTGATGAGGAGGGCGAGGCCGACCATGAGTTCCGCGTGCACGCAGTGGCGGATCTGCGTTTCCAGGTGCACCCAGTCGAACTGCCGCTGGGGGTACCACTTGGAGTGGTCGGGGTTGCCGATGTGCTGGACCTGGGCCCAGGGGATCAGCACATCGTCGAAGTAGACCATCCCGTCGAGTTCGTCGCCGATGGTGGCCAGCGGACGGTCGTAGGGATCGGCGTCGGGCTGGGCCCGGGATTCGCGGGCGACGACGGTAACACCAGGAGTGGCCACCGGCACCATCGCGTAGATGGTCTGATCAGGGGTCTGACCGGGGCGCCAGAGGTTGCCGACGAGAAGGTTGTTGACGAACGGAAGAGACGTACCGATGGCCTTCCAGCCGCGGACGACAATGCCCTCGTCGTTCTCCTCCACGATGCTCAGCATCGGGGTCTCACCCAGGGCCTCTTCGCGGCCGCGGTCGTACTGCACGTCGACGAACATCGGCGAGATCGCCAGGTCCTTGGAGGTGACCTCGTCCCACTGGCGTTGGATGTTGCCCCTCAGGTCACGCTGGGGTCCCGAGAAGCGTGAGTTCTCCGACCACGGTTCCTGGTCGTCGACCTGGGTGAACATGACCACGTTCATGCCGGCCGGCGGACGGGTGAAGATTCCGCCCTTGAAGTGCCGGAACAGGAACTCGCCGTACTCCCGGCGGCGGACCGCGTCGGCCTTGGACCGGGGCAGGAACCAGTGCATCGACTGGCGGTTGCCGTTCTCGTCGATGAACGTGGTGATGTCCTGGTGCTCGGGGTCCAGGTGAAGGTCGTAGTAGTCCGCGATCGCCTGGGCATAACCCCGGGTCTTGGGGTGCGTGGTGATGTCCTCGATCAACTCGCCGCCGACATAGACCTTGCGGCCGTCGCGCAACGAATCCAGGTACTGCTTGCCGGTCCTCATGATGTCTCTCCTGTTCCGGTGTTCTTCATCTGACGGTGGAAGGTGGCCACGTCCCAGTAGTCCTCGCTGCCGCGAATTTCGTTCCGTGCCAGGTGCAGCACATGCACCCCGCGCAGGGACAGAGGTTGGTGCCGGGCCGCGATGGCGCCCATGGGCTCGTGCAAGGTCGCGGTCAGCCGATAAGTGACCGCGACGCGCCCGCTCGGATCCGCGATCTGGGTCAGCGGCTCCCCATAGGCATCGGGAAACCAGTGGAAGAAATGGCGCAGCCCCTCGGCAATGGCCTCGGGCCCTTGTCTGGACCCGCCCTGCGCGATCTCGTCGTGGGTGGCATGCGCGCCGTACAAGTGCCCGGCCGCTGTGGGGTCGTGCCGGTTGTAGGCGGCGTAGAGTTGCGCAGGCAGGCCGGTCGGTCTCACGCCACTGCCTCTGTCATCGCCGCGATATGCGCGCCCTTTTGATACGTGCCCTGCCCGAAGAGCAGAGGGCGGCGCGAGCGGGGAGCCAGAATGGCCCGCACCTGGCCCAGAACCACCAGGTGACTTCCTACGGGGCGCACCTCGGCGACTTCACAGTCGAAGGTCACCAGTGAATCGCGCAGGACGGGCGAATCCACTTCTGCTGGAAGATCCGTGTCATCGACGACGTGGTCCTCGATGAATTTCACGGCACCGAGCCGTGAACACAGTTGGGAGACCGGAACTTGGTCCTGGCTGAGGAGATTCACACCGAAGCGGCTGTCGCGGTGGATTCCTTCAGCAGTGACGCTGTTCTGATTGACGCAGACCAGCACCGTGGGCGGCTCCAGGCATACGGAGCTGAACGCGCTGACGGTCATGCCCCAAGGCCTGTTCTCATGGCGCGTGGTCACCACGGTCACGCTGCCGGTCACCCTCCCCATGGCGGCTCGGAAGGTGTCCGGATCGGCCGTGGCCCTCAGCGCCCACGGTGTGCTGCCAGCCCCGGCATCGTCATCCCCGTACGCGGTTCCGCGGGTGTTTCCTGGTTCGGTCATCGGATTGCTCCCAACCAGCGAGGCACCAGTGCCAACGCCCAGAAAATGGAATCTCGGCTGCAGTTCCGGCCGTGCAGCCGTATTGCTTGACCGGGACGCTATGATCTGCGCAACATATTCGTCAAATAGATGTTGTGAATTCGTGGTATCTACTCGGTGAATACATTGTCTGGGCAGGGGTTATGAACCTTCGGAACATCGATCTGAATCTTCTGGTGGCACTGGACGCCTTGCTCACCGAACGCAACGTCAGCCGCGCGGGCCGCCGCCTGGGCCTCAGCCAGCCCGCCGCCAGCTCGGCACTCGCCCGTCTCAGGAAGCTGTTCCAAGACCCGCTTCTGGTGCGTCGGGGACGGGAGTTCACCCTCACCACCGAGGCCGAACGGTTGGCGCAGCCCGTCCGCGAGATCCTCAGCCTGGTCGAGCGGACCATCGCGAACCGGCCCGAGTTCGATCCCCGTACGGACACACGTATGTTCCGGATCAGCGCGTCCGACTACGCGACGCTGATCTTGCTCAGCCCCTTCATGCAGTACGCCGCCGCCGAGGCCCCGGGTGTGACGATCCACGTCATCCCGAGGTCGAGCGACCCACGGCAGTTGCTGCGCACCGGGGAGGCCGACCTGGTCATCGAACCCCGCGAGCTCCTCGGGGACACCAGCTTCCCCTCGCAAGGTCTGTTCAGCGACCGCTGGCTGTGCGCGGTCGACGCCGCCCACCCCGCGGCCCCACAGGGACGGCTCAGTCTTGAGGCGTACCTGCAACTACCGCACTGCGTCTACAGCATCGGGCCGGACCGTGAGCTCGACTTCGCCGATCAGCACCTGGCCCGGCTCGGCACACAGCGGCGGATCGAGCTCACGGTGGAGAGCTTCCTCCTCGTACCGTTCCTGATCCGAGGTACGACCCTCGCAAGCCTCGTCCTCGAGCGGGCGGCGCGCCAGCTCGCCGCAGCGGCGACCGGCATTCAGCTGCTCCCGGCGCCGCTCCCGCTGCCTGACATCCACGAGACGATGCACTGGCATCCGGGGCACGACACCGACCCGGCACACCTCTGGCTTCGCGAGCAGTTGCTCGCATGCGCGCAGAACCTGGACTCGTAGGCAGACACCAAGTGTCGCGTGTGGCCCCGGCACCGCGCCGCGCTGCACCGCGCCGGCACAGGGGTTGCCCGCGGGAGGGGCTGACGCTGGACGCCGGCGCGATTGCGGGTACTGCCACAACCGAGCACCCCGCGGGACAAGTTGCCACGTTGTGCGCTCTGCGCCGGACCTCCCGACCTGCAGGAATGGGGGCGGAGCGCACAACGTACTCGCGGAGTCGGCTTCGTGTGCGGGGCTACTTGAGCCAGTCGGTGTAGCGGGTGGGGGCGATACGAGCACCTTCCTTGGTGGTGAGGGCATCGCCGGGCACGGCGGCGAACATGCCACCGGCGTCGTCGACGGTGACCGAGCGCTTGTCGCCCTTGGCGGCGAGGGTGATGCGACCCAGCTCGTCCAGCGAGTAGGTGTCCGGGCCGCCGAGGTTGACAGTGGTGTTCAGCGGCGGTCCGGCGGCGACGTCGGCGACAGTGGCCGCGACGTCGGCAGCGGCGACGGGCTGGATGGGGGTGCGGGGCAGGCGGACGGTCTCCTCATCGGCGGTCCAGGACAGGACGGACTCGATGAACTCCATGAACTGGGTTGCCCGCACGATGGAGTAGGGCACGGCGCTCGACTTGAGCAGATCCTCTTGGAGCGTCTTGGCCCGGTAGTAGTCGACGGGGACCTCGTCGACGCCGACGATGGACAGAACGACGAAGTGCCCGACACCGGCCCGCCTGGACGCGGCCAGAAGGTTGTCCATCGAGGCACGGAAGAACGCCGTGGAGGCGTCGTCGAAGGTCGGCGAGTTGGTGAGGTCGACGACCACGTCGGCGCCGTCCAGCGCCGCCTCCAGGCCCTTGCCGGTGAGGATGTCGACCCCGGTGGACCGCGAGTGCGGGGCTGCCTCGTGCCCGGCCGCGTTCAGCACCTCCACGACCCGTGATCCGATCAATCCGGTTCCACCGATGACTGCGAACTTCATGACGTGCTGCCCTTCTCTGGTGCCTTGTGCCCGCCGTGCACGAGACGCAGCGCACACGCCTCCGCCCTACTCGGACATTCCTTGTCCGAGACAATACTCGGATATTTTATGTCCGGGTCAAGGGGGGCGAGTTAGAGTGAGAGCGTGAAGATGTCAGGAGGGGTCGAGTGGGCGCTGCACTGCTGTGTGGCCCTGACCTCGGCGGAGGCGCCGGTGCCGGCCGCACGTCTGGCACACCTGCACGACGTCTCGCCGACCTATCTGGCCAAACAGCTCCAGGCGCTCTCCCGAGCCGACCTCGTCCGGTCGGTCCAGGGCAAGGCGGGCGGCTACATCCTCACCCGCTCCCCCGCGCAGATCACGGTGCTCGACGTCGTCGAAGCCGTTGACGGACCCGGCCCGGCCTTCATCTGCACCGAGATCCGCCAGCGCGGCCCGCTGGCCGTCCCGGCGCAGTCCTGCACCGCGCCGTGTGTCATCAGCCGCGCCATGGCCGACGCCGAGACCGCCTGGCGCAACGCTCTGCGCACCACGTCCATCGCCGACCTGGCCCGCGACGTCGACGCCGACGCACGATCCGACATCAGCTCCTGGCTCAATGGAGCCGGGGCATGACGCGTCCGACCGCAGAACGCCGTTCCGAGGGCAGCGTGTTCCGCTAGGGGGCTGTCACAACTGGTGCGGCTGCGCGGTCAAGGAGCCGGAACGATGCACGAGCAACAGCAGTCATGCTCCATCCCTCGCCCCGGCATGTTCGGTGAGAGGGCCTTTTGACCTGGCGGGCCGCAGGTCGGAACGAGCGTTGGCAGCACCGACGCCGAGGCCGGTCCGCTCGCCGAGCGATGCTCCCCCTCGCGTTGGCTGCCCGCTATGGAGCGAGAGGAGGAGAAGACGTGGACGTGTATGAAGCCGTGGACAGTCGCCGAGCCGCGCGGGCGTTCAGTGACGAGCCGGTGAGCAGAGAGGTCCTCGAGCGAGTGCTGACCGCGGCGACGCGGGCTCCGTCGAGCGGCAACCTTCAGCCCTGGCATGTGTTCGTCGTGACCGGCGAACCCTTGGCCGAGCTGAAGAGGCGCACGACAGCGAGGGTGTTGGCGGGAGATCCCGGCGATGACCGGGAGTACCCGATGTATCCGGCGGAACTGACCTCCCCCTATACGGAACGCTTCTCCGCCGCCGCTGCCCAGCGATTCGAAGCGCTGGGAATCGCACGTGCCGATCCCGACAGGCCCAGGAAGGTCGGCGCGCTGAACTCGGAGGCGTTCGGAGCACCTGCCCTGCTGTTCTGCTCCCTCGACCGTTCGATGGGGCCCGGGCAGTGGGCGGACGCCGGGATGTACTTGCAGACGGTCATGCTGTTGCTCAGGGCCGAGGGACTGCACAGCTGCCCCCAGGTGATGTGGACGATGTACCGCAAGACCGTCAGCGAGATGGTCGGGGCCGATGACGGACTCGTGCTGTTCTGCGGCGTCTGCGTGGGATTCGAGAAGGAGGGAGTGCCACGGCTGCGTACCGGCCGGGCGGACATGACCGAAACGGTGAGCTTCATCGGAGGATGACCCCGCCCCGACATCGAGGCCTGCGGCTCCCGGCCGAGTCCGGCGAAGGCCGGCCGGGAACTGCTCGGGGTGTGTCGGCGACGGTCGAGAAGTGGACCAGGATCGACGCCTGAACTCGTCCTACCGTTCTGACACGGGCCCATGCCCGTCATTCGTAGGAACGGTGAGCCCGAGGACTCCGGGTATGGCTGTGAGCCTGACGCCGTTCGATGGCTGAAAAAACTTGGCCGCCCGGAACCCGTGACGGTCACAACCGCTCATTGGGATACGCGACTTGATCGCTGTGTAGGACACCGTCGGCGAGACCGTCCGCGGGACCACAGAACAAGCAGCTGGCACAGGCGGCCATGTTCACGATCTGGGTCGGGGTCGACATCGGCAAGGAGCATCACCACTGCGTGGCACTCGACGCCCGTGGGGAACGGAGACTGTTCCGCCACGTCAGCCGCTGCGCCGACCGCTTCCGAACCCTCCTGCACACCTCCCGCGCAGCCCGTGCTCACGTCCTTGGCCCCGTCCGTTCTGACCGAATCGGTCGCCAACGTCGCCGAGGACTACGTCAGCGACAGTGACTACTCCGCGTCGGCCCCCGCGCTGACCGACGACCAACTCTCCGCCGTGGCCTGGCCCACTACCGTGATGAACACCCCCTCAACCGTCCCGCCGTCACCAGCCATCGTCCCGTCACAGGCACCTGACGAGCGATGTGCGTGGCGTCCTCCCGCGCATCGGCAGGGCCGTTCATCCGGCGGTCCAGCCTCGGAGCCGACGCGTGATGACGGCGACGCCCCGTGTCCGGAAGCAGCATCGCGCACGAGCTCACCCGCAACCTTCACGGGGTAGCCCAGGTGCCGCGTGGAGCGCCGGGCAGGCCTCGCTTTCATGCCGGGCGAACGCCGCGTCAAAGCGCTCGAGGCACGGCAGCCACATGAGGGTGTACAGGAGCGCCGCAGCCTTCAGGCTCAGTGACCCGTAGATGCCGTGCACTCCCCTGCTCTCTGCGCTCGGGTCCAGGTCGGCGAGGCGCGTGCCCTTGGGGCGGGCTTCATGGCGGCGGCGGTGCCCTCGAAGAACCAGGTGGCGTCAGGGCTTGAGGAACTTTTTCGGACACGCGGTGGCGTAATCCGCCATGCCCCGGCCCTCCGCCGTTCGCTGGCCCGAACTGGGCCGTTTACCCCTGCGTAACGCCTCGGCTGCTGGTTGACACGTCGTTGACCAGCGATGATGCAGGATTCCTTCGTTGACGAGGGCCGGAGTGCTCATTAGCGTCAGCGACATGAACCACCAAGCCTCCGCGGACACCCTCGACGAGCTGGACCGGCGCATCATCGCCGCCCTCCAGCTCAACGGCCGTGCCCCATGGAGCGCGGTGGCGCGGTGGGTGAACGCCAGTGAGACAACGGCCCAGCGCCGCTACCGGTCGCTGCGCGAGCGGGGACTGCTGCGTGTCATCGGCACTCTGGAGCTGGACCGGACGCGGGAGGGATCCTCCATGCTCGTCCGGGTGCAGGCCAGGCCCGGTCGCGGGCTTGACGTCGCCGACCGGCTCACCGCCAGTCCTGACGTCCGCTTCGTGGCCGTGGTGACCGGTGCCGCCGACCTCATCGTCGACTTCGTCGCGCGTGACAACGAGGAGATGATGCGGATGCTCTTCACCGATCTGCCGGCGGCCGACCTCATCACCAGTACCGAGGCCGTGCCGGTCATCCGCGCCTTCACTTCGGCTTCCCTGTGGGACACCGGGCTGCTGCCTCCCGAGGCGGCCGCCGACCTGCGGCCCGCCTCCCTGTCCTCCCCCTTCGAGCGCGCCGACTGGGACGGGACGCCGCAAGCGCTCACCACCCTGGAGCAGGAGGTCGTCGCGGAGCTCAAGGAGGACGGCCGCACCCAGGTCAGCACCCTGGCGCGGCGCCTGGGACACACCGAGTCCAGCGTCGCGCGGGCCATGGAGCGGCTCATGTCCCGTGGTGTCCTGCAGTTCCGCACACTGGTGGAGTCCTCGCTCCTCGGGTTCGACGCTGAGTTCATGGTCTGGCTGTCGATCGAGCCCGACCGGCTCGACGCGGCGGGACGGCAGCTCGCCGGGCATCCGGGCACCAAGTTCCTGGGCGCGGCGACCGGGCGCTTCAACCTCGTCGGGCACATGGTGCTGCCCCGCCGCACCGACCTCTTCCGTTACACCAGCGACGTCATCGGCGCGCTGCCCGGCCTCATCGCCTCCGACGTGACGCTGCATCTGGTCACCATGAAGTACTCCTGGCACCGGATGGTCCGGCCCGCCGCCTGAGCGGGCCACGGTCCGCCGCGCCGCGCCGGCCGCCGGACACCTGATCGATCCGCTTCCTTCTGTTCTCTACTTTCGTACCGCCCCCGACCCTGGTGGAGTCCGCATGCCCACAGACGATTTTGGCCTGCCCGCGGAAAGCTGGCGCTGGACCGAACAGACCTGGCGTGGCCACGTCGAAGCCGTACGGGCCGGGCGGCGCCTGGTCCCCGACCGCTGGCCCGGCGGCGCCCGGGTCGCGGTCGCCCTGTCCTTCGACTCCGACCACGAGACGATCCCGCTGCGCGACGGTGAGACCAGCCCCGGCAGGCTCGCCCAGGGCGAGTACGGGGCCCGCACCGGAGCCCCCCGCATCCTGGATCTGCTCGGCAGGCACTCCGTCCCCGCGACGTTCTTCATGCCGGCGGTCTCGGCCCTGATCCACCCCGAGGAAGCGCGCGCCTACACGCGTGACGGGCACGAACTGGCCGTCCACGGCTGGATCCACGAACGCAACATGCTGCTCGGCCGCGACGACGAACGGGAGCTGACCGCCCGCGCCCTCGACTCCCTGGAATCCCTGACCGGCCGACGGCCGGTGGGCATCCGTACGCCGTCCTGGGACTTCTCGGACTCCACGCTCGACATCATGCTCGAACTCGGTTTCGCCTACGACTCCTCGCTGATGGCCGACGACGAGCCGTACGAGATCCTCGCCGAAGGCAGGCCCACCGGGCTTGTCGAGATCCCGGTGGACTGGATCCGGGACGACGCCCCGTACTTCACCATGGACCGCTACGGCTCGGTCCGCCCGCACAGCCGTCCGCGCGACGTGCTGGAGATCTGGCGAGACGAGTTCGACGCCGCCTACCGCGACGGCGGGGTCTTCCAGCTCACCCTGCACCCGCATGTCATCGGCCACCGCTCGCGCCTGGTGGCACTGCGGGAACTGCTCGATCACATCACCGGCCACGCCGACGTCTGGTTCGCAACGCACGCCCAGCTCGCCGACGCCGCGCGCGCCGTACTCAACGGCCCGACGACCGCTCGTCCCGTCCCCGACGCCCCGGAGCAGACGCCATGACCGAAGGATCCGCCACCCCCGCCGGTTCCCTGTCCAAAGGCGGCGACCTCGCCGCCGGCGGCGGCAGACTGAGCGGCGCCCAGCGCAAAGCCATCGTCGCCGGCACCATCGGTAACACCGTCGAATGGGTCGACTGGGCCCTGTACTCCATCTTCGCCAAAATCATCGCTGACGAGTTCTTCCCCAAGGGCAACGGGGCGGTGGCGCTGCTTTCCACGCTCGCCGTGTTCGCCGTCGGCTTCGTGATGCGCCCGGTCGGCGCCGCCGTGCTCGGCGCCTACGCCGACCGCCGCGGCCGCAAGAAGGGCATGACCCTCACCGTCGCCCTGATGGCGGGCGCGGGGTTCCTCATCGCGATCACGCCCACCTACGAGACCATCGGCGTCCTCTCGCCGTTCATCCTGCTCCTCGCACGGCTCGTCCAAGGATTCTCGGCAGGCGGCGAGTTCGGCTCGTCCTCCGCCTTCCTGGTGGAGTCGGCCGCCCGCGGCAGGCGCGCGTTCGCCGGGTCCTGGCAACAGGTGTCGGTGGCGGGCGGCGTCCTCATCGCCTCCCTCCTCGGCACCCTCACCACCTCGGCGCTGAGCGACGACGCCGTGCACTCCTGGGGCTGGCGGGCCGCGTTCGTCTTCGGCGCCCTCCTCGGCCTGGTCGGTCTGTGGCTGCGGGTCTCCGTGGAGGACACCGAGGCCTTCACCCAGGCCCAGGGCGAGGGGCGGACCCGGACCAACCCCGTCAAGGCGATGTTCGTCGAGCACCCCGCGGCGACCCTGCGGGTCGTCGGCATCACCATCGCGGGCACCCTGACCTACTACATCTGGGTCAACTACCTTCCCACGTACGCAAATCTGACCACCGGCATCCCGCTCAAGACCGCGCTGCTCTCGCAGACAGTGTGTCTGCTCGTCTTCGTCGTGGCGCTGCCGTTCGCCGGGCGGCTGTCGGACCGTATCGGCCGCAAGCCGACGATGGCGGGCTTCGCCGCCGGCTTCGTCGTCCTCGCCTGGCCCCTGCTGCACCTGCTCGACGGCAGCTTCCTCAGCCTGTTCCTCGTCCAGCTCGTCGGCATGCTGCTGATCCTCGGCTACTCCGCCAACTGCGCCGTCATCATGGCCGAGCAGTTCCCGGCCGAGGTCCGTGCCACCGGCATCGCCCTGCCCTACGCGCTCGCCGTCGCCGTCTTCGGCGGCACGGCGCCCTACCTCACCACCTGGCTGCACGAGAGCGGCCACAGCGACCTGCTGTGGATCTACGTGTCCGTCGCGGCGCTGATCTCCCTCGTCGTCTATCTCACGATGCCGGAGACCAAGGACAAGGAGTTCGACTGATGGCCCACGTCCTCGTCACCGGCGCCGCGGGCGGAATCGGCGGCGCGATCGCCGAGGAGTTCGCCGCGCAGGGCGCCCTGCTCAGCCTCGCCGACCGCGACCCGCGGGCCCTGACCAGCGTCGCCGCACGCCTCGGCGGCCAGGCGGCGACACACACCGCGGACCTGACCGACCCGGATGCCCCCTCCGCCCTGGTCGAGGCGGCCTGGGCCGGGCACGGCCCCGTGGACGTCCTGGTCAACGCGGCCGGCGTCTACCCCTCCCTGGACATGCTGGACGTGGACGCCCACGCCTGGGACCGGCTGTTCGCCGTCAATCTCCGGGCGCCCGTCCTCACGACCGGCGCGTTCGCCCGGCTCGCCGTGACGGCCGGCCGGCCCGGCGCCGTCGTCAACATCTCCTCCGGGTCCGCGCTGCGCGCCCGGCCCGGCGGGGGCCCGTACGCGAGTTCCAAGGCCGCCCTGGAGATGGCCACCCGGGCCGCCGCCCTGGAACTGGGCGAGCACGGCATCCGCGTCAACGCGGTCAGCCCCGGTTTCGTCCAGGTCTCCAGCGACTGCAACCCCGTCTCCGCCGAGTACGCGGCGGCGATCGGAGCCAACCCCCTGGGCCGCCCCGGCGATCCGCGGGACATCGCCCGCGCGGTGTGCTGGATCGCGGGTCCGGACGCCTCCTGGATCACCGGGGAGGTCCTGCGGGTCGACGGCGGATCCAGTACGGGCGCTCTGCACCTGCCCCGCATCTGGCAGCCCGGCGACACCCGCGCCACCTCGCTCGCCACGACTCCGGCCGCCTCTACGAGGCCCGGCGCCACCCCGCTCGCCGCCCCCTCGGAAGGACCCACCCGATGACCGCCCCCTCCCCGCAGCGAGCCGCCTACACCGTCGTCGGTGCGGGCGCGATCGGCGGCACGCTCGCGTTCGCCCTCGCGCGCGCCGGCCACCCCGTCACCGTCGTCGACGCCGACACCGAACACGTGGCGGCGATCCGCGCAGGCGGACTCGTGGTCGCCCACGGCGACACCCGGACCAGTGTGCCCGTCACGGCCGTCACCCCGGACGAGTTCGGGGGAACCCTCGGGCGGGTCCTGCTGGCCGTGAAGGCCCAGGCGACGGGGACCGCGGCCGCCTGGATCGCGCCCCGCCTCGACCCGGACGGCTTCGTCGTCTCCCTCCAGAACGGCTTCAACGAGGCGCAGATCGCCCAGCACGTGGGCGCCGAGCGGACCGTCGCCGCCTTCGTGAACATCTTCGCCGACGTCATCGAACCCGGTGTCGTCCTGGACGGCGGCGCCGGAGCCCTCGTCGTCGGAGAACCCGACCGCTCCCCCGTCAGCGACCGCGTCCGCTCCGTCGTCGAGGACCTCCACAGCTGGGGCCCGGCCGTGGCCAGCGACAACGTCGAGGGGTACTTGTGGGCCAAGGCCGGTTTCGGCGCGATGCTCGCCGCCACCGCCCTCGCCGACGCCCCCATGGCCGACCTCATCGACCGGCACAGGGCCGCCATGACCGGCCTGACCGGCGAGATCTTCGCCGTCGCCGACCGGCGTGGCATCACCCTCGAGCCCTTCGACGCCTTCGACCCCCGCCCCCTGCGGCAGGGAGCCGACCCGGCCGAACGCGAAGCCGCCCTCGACCGGCTGACCGCCTGGTTGCGTACGCAGAGCAAGGACCGCAGCGGCATCTGGCGCGACCTCGCCGTACGCCACCGGCCCGTCGAGGTCACCACCCACTACACCGACATCCTCGACCACGCCGCCCGCGAAGGACTGCCCACCACACTCCTGCGCACCGTCATGGACGGTCTGCTCGAACTGGAAGGTGCCCCGCAGAAGATGTCGGAGTCGCGCCTCGAGGATTTGGACCGGCTCACCGCGTCCGCGACCCCCGGCCGTCCACCCGAAGCCGAGCAGGCAGAGGCGGTGCGCGTCTGGCTCGAGGAACACCGCGAGGACATGGTCGCCGACCTCGACGCGTACACCTCCCAGGGCAGTTCCAGCGACGACCGGGCCGCCCTCGACGCATGCCTCGGCTGGCTGCGCGGGTGGCTCGACCGGCGCCTGGGCGCACCGGAATCGGAGAAGACACTGCCCCGCACGGACGTCGGCGACATCCTCATACGCCGCTACCCGGCCCGGAACGCGACAGCCGAGGACGACCGGCCCATCCTCCTCCTGGGCCACTACGACACGGTGTGGTCGACCGGCACCCTCGACACCTGGCCCTTCCACCGCGACGGCGACCACATCAGCGGCCCCGGTGTCTTCGACATGAAGGCCGGCCTCGTTCAGGCGGTCTGGGCCCTGCGCGCCCTCGACGCACTGAACCTGCCCCGCCCGGCCTGCACACTGATGCTCAACGGCGACGAGGAGACCGGCAGTCTCGGCTCCCACGAAGCCATCGTGGAGGAGTCCCGCACCAGCAGACTCGCCATGGTCTTCGAAGCGGCCGCCGACGGCGCGATCAAGACGGCCCGCAAGGGCGTGGGCCTGTTCACCCTCACGGTCACCGGCACCGAGGCCCACGCGGGGCTCGACCCGACCGCAGGGGCGAGCGCGGTGGACGAACTCGCCCACCAGATCCTGCGACTGACCGAACTCCGCGCCCCCGACGCGGGCACCTCCCTCAACGTGGGCACGGTGCAGGGCGGCACCCGCAGCAACGTCACCGCGGGCCGCGCCGTCGCACACATCGACGTACGCGTCGCCTCTTCAGCCGAACAACAACGCATCACCGACGCCCTCGCCGCGCTCGCACCGGTGGACCCGCGCACCCGCGTGGAGGTCGGCGGAGACTGGAACCGCCCCGTCTTCGAACGCACCCGACAGGTCGCCTCCTACGCCGAACTGGCACGCCGATGCGCCGCGTTGCTCGGCGAGGACCTTCGGGAGACATCCGTGGGCGGCGCCAGCGACGGCAACTTCGTCGTTGCCGCCGGGACACCGGTACTGGACGGCATCGGCGCGGTCGGCTCGGGCGCGCACGCCCGCTCGGAGAACACCTCGGTCTCCGGCATGGTCACCCGTTCCGCGCTCGCCGCTACGGTGCTGGTCTCGCTCGCCGCCGGATGAGCCCCCCTGGCGCGTCCGGCGCGGGACGCGCCAGGAGCCGTCCGTGCTGCCCGCCACTCATGGCAGGAGAGCACTTCTCCCGCGGATGCGCCTCACTTGGTGGCCGCATCCAATTCCTGGGCTTTGATCAGTCTCCGTAGCTCCGGCAGGGTCTTCTTCGATGCCTGCTCGATGTAGAGGGTTCCGCCGGCCGGATGGTCCACGGTCACGGCGTAGATGGGGTCCACACCCGCAATCGCGTACACGGTTACCGGCTCCGAAGTCGCTTCCTGATCATCATCGGTGGGAGTGTCGTCACATCCGGGGATGGCGCCTGTGCCCAGCCGTCTGCCCACCCTGCCGTCGTCGCTGTCGCCTTCGCCATCGGGATAAAGCCCGTGGCCGAGATAGGTGCGGCCCTCGTACTCGAGCAGGGCCGCGCAGGAACTGTCTGCACCACCTTGCGTGGTGCCCGCACCAGTACAGGACGTGGACATGATCAGGGCCGCCGCCGCGAGCGCCGCCCGCACACTCACGGACCGCGCGAACCTTCTGCGCGCCGTCCAACTGGCCATCTGCTTGCCCGTCATGAACCGACCTCCCTCAGCTGCCGCAACCTGCGGCCTGCCGCACCTTCGACGCCACAAGGCCGCGAAAGGTTCGCTCGTTCTCCTACGGCACGATGAGAGCTGTTGAACGATCCTCAGCAAGGGCGCCGACAGCTCCAGCGGGCGGCCAGCCAACTTCGATGCTGCTGCCATCTGTCGAGCTCCGGCCCTGAGGGCGCGGCGCTATCCCGGCTTCCGGTCGTCAGGCCACATTCTGCCGCTTCGGCCAGGTAAGCAGCGGTTCGCCCTGTGCCCCACACGTCGTCGTCCACGATCCGTGACCGAGTCGCCACACGCCTTGAACGGCCAGATCATCACACCGATCCCGCCTGACCAGGACACCTCGTCAAGATCCTGTTACGAGCTCTTAGTACTCCAGCCGTAGATCGTGATCTTCATGGGTGGGTGGCCGCTTGCCGCTGGTAGTGGCAGGCGCGGGCGCGGGCCTGGTGGCGACGTCGCCAATGCGACCAGCGGAGTCGGTGCGTGAGGTCGTGGGCCCGGCTGGTCAGGGTGGATAACAGCCGCTGGATCTCGTTGCAGGTCAGGGGGATCAGGTCGTCGGCGGCGGGGCCGCAGCGTTCGGCGGCCGCGGTGACGGCGAGGAAGGCGTGGGCGAGCATCGCGAGGGTGACCCAGCGGTGCCAGGAGGTCCAGCGGCGGACCTGGTGTTCGTCCAGGCCGGCCAGGCCCTTACCGGCCCGGAAGGTCTCCTCGATCGTCCATCGTCGTCCGGCCACCCGGATCAGGTCGGACAAGCGGGACGGGGTGGGGTGAGAAGCAGCGGTAGAAGGCAAGTTCGCCGGTTCGCCGGTTGCGGCGGGCCAGTAGCCACCAGTGCCCGAGCCGGTCGGCGGGGCCGTGGATGTCGGTCTGGGCCCAGTCGTAGTACCGCTCGCCCTTGGCGCCCGCTCCGGCCGAGCGCCGCTGCCAGGCCCGCTTCGGGATCTTCGCCGCGATGGCCTTGGCCGGGAACTTCCCCGCCGCCATGGTGACTTGGTGGGTGCTGGAGACCGCCAGGACGTAGCCGGTCCGGCGTTCTTCGAGTGCGGCCCGCAGGTGCGGGTTGTCGCCGTAGACCTCGTCGCCCGCCACCCAGCGGGCGGGCGTGCCCGCGTCCAGCGCCCGGCCGATCATTCGGGCTGCCAGGACCGGCTTTGTTGCGAAGGCGAGGTCGTCGGGGATGCCGGCGGCCCGGCAGCGGTCGGGATCGTCGGTCCATGAGCGTGGCACGTACAGGGCGCGGTCGATCGCGGCGTGCCCACGGTCGGCGGAGTAGACGAGGTAGACGGCGACCTGGGAGTTCTCGATCCGGCCCGCCGTGCCGGTGTACTGGCGCTGGACACCGACCGTGGCGGTGCCCTTCTTCAGGTCGCCGGTCTCGTCGACCACCAGCACGGCCCCGTCGTCGGCCAGGTGCTCGACCAGGTAGGCGCGCAGGTCATCGCGGACCGCGTCGGCGTCCCGTTTCGCGCGATGCAGCAGGTGCTGCATGCCGTCCGGGGTGGCGTCGCCCGCGTGTTCGGCCAGGGTCCAGCAGTTCTTCCTCGGCAGGTCGGACAGCAGGCCCAGGACCAATGCCGTTGCGCGGCGGCGCGGTTCGACCCGGGCGAACCGTCCCGCGATACGGCCCGTCAGCTGGTCGAACGTCGACCGCCATCGGGCAGGCACTACGCTGTGACCCGCGGCCACCGCCTGATCTTCGTTTGTCGACGCAACTCACGATGATCAACAGTGACCGTCTTCGTCTGCAGACCGGCCCTACCCGACACGATCAAGGCCAGCTTCAGTCCGCACCTTGGGACTTTCACGTGAAGGCATCTGCGGTCCGCCTGGCCAACGATCCGGTCTGCCAGGATTCCGTGATGTCGGTCCAGTCACGGAGGTATGCGCTGCGGGCACCGTGTTCCGCCTCTTGGTCGTAGAAGAGGTTGAACCTGTAGACCCGGCCCTCGCCGGAGATGACTTGGCCCTCTTCGTGACTGAGGCTCTCCTGCAAGAGGTCGACGACGACCGTCACATCGGGATCAAGCCCCTGAGCCCGCAGGAGCTCCCGCAACCGGGCCCAGAGATCAAAGGTGCTGGTCCGCAGAAGTCCTGTGTACTGAACGACGATGTTTGAGATCACGAACTCAGTCTTCCAGCCAGCACTGCGCAAGCGGCAGGGACGATGCCACCCGTGCACGGCGACGATCCGTCAGTCGTGTCAACGGCACCGAGCCCGTGCCTGCATCAGCCATCACCAGCGACAAGCCGCGCAACAACCGTAATCAAGATCTACGGCTGGAGTATTAGGGACTGTTACCGACAAATTCCTCAGTCAGTTCCGTTGGTATCACACCAGCACCGACGCGGACTGGCCGAACCCTAACCGTGAGCGTGACCTCAAGGCCGCGTTCTCGACCAGCCCCTCTTTCTTCAAGCGCAACTCAATAAGGCGCTCCATCTGGGCACTTACGAGGCTGCAATCGAGAATGTGTACAGGCGGATGCGGGACCAGGGCGAGGCGGGCTCAGCATTCTTCCTTCATCGCGTGTGCATCAGCCTCGCAGCAGCCCGCGTCGAGCCGTGTTGCCGCGATGAGAGGGACGACGTAGCGGCGAGCATCAGCCTCACCGAGCTGTCGGAGCTCGGGCTCGACGCCGTCCGGTACCTCAACGTATGGGAAGCTTCGGGGTCCATTTCCCTGGCCATCAAGCCGGATGTCATCACCGGGGTGCAGAGCATTCCCATCCCCGAAGCCCTTGAGCCCGTCGACGAACTGCCGCCCCCGCTCATCGGCGCACTCCAGGATCTGGAACGCAGAGACGAAGCACCTGCGACAGCAGGGGAACGCCGTCAGCGCTCCTACGATCTCCGGCCTGAACTCGAGAACACCCTTGTCGCGCAGTTCCTTCCCACGGTGAACCTTGAGGTCGCCACGAAGACGCACAAGCAGTCGCTTATACCCACGGTCGAAACGGTAGTGATTTTGTCAGGCACGCTCGCCTTTTCGCACAGCACGCCAGGCTGTTGAGCGCCCCAGGCCGAGTGCTGGACCTGCTGAACGCCGCACCGAACCGCTGGCACCCCTCCGCATAAACGCCCCGGCCAGGCCGGTCGCGATCTGTTCGCGGACGTCACGAGTTGGCCCGTGCAGTTCCGTATCCAGGCCCTCCCGGAATGGGATTCTGAGCTGTGTGCTCGCGTTGAGTACCACTTCCGCATGTTCAACCTGGCACAGCGTTACGCCGAGTTCTGCGTATCCGAGGTGACCGGCAAGCAGTGGTTCCATCAGCAGATACGAAGCGAGAGCGTCGCGCCGAACCTGAGCCCGCATCTGCGAGAGGATGCCGAACAGCACGCGCGCAGCCACGGCCTCAACGCGTGGGACACCGCTCTGCGGTATGGGCTGGCCGAGAGCGCCTGGTACCTCAATTACGGAGTCCTCGAGAACCCATAAGCCCGTCTGCGCAACGAGGTTCACGCAGGCGGGCGCCACACACCGAGGGCATCAAGGTCGTAGTTCGTGCCCACTCAAACCAGCGGAGTGGCATCCTTCCTCTATGCGGATCCCTGCGGAGGCACACCCTGACTTCATCGAGAAGGTTGCCCGCCGTACCGATCCGCTGGGCGCCGTTGAGGAGTTGGCGTGGAACGGTCTGGACGCCGATGTCCTCCTCATCATGGGCGCGGTCCATCGCAGTGCCCGGCTGTCGAGCTGCAGACGCATGACCGTCTCCCGCAGAGGCTCCATGAGCTCTTCACCCACGTCCCGCATCCGTTCCCGTGCGTCGGATGCGGAGGAGCTGGTGAACAGGATGCTGAGGCGGACGGCGGGGTCGACGGGTTGGGCGGTGGTGAAGGCCAGGCGGAGCCGGTAGTCGATCGCCGTGCCCACGGTGCCGGCCTCGGCGCCCACTCCCGGGCCCGAGATGAGGATCCGACTGCTGCGGTCCCGGGCCCGGAAGTTCTTTATGCAGCGGGCGGCCCCCGCCGACAGTTCAGGTCCATTGGGGCCTGAAGGGTTCCGCCGGAATCAGGGCTTCTTGCTGAGGATGAGCCGAAGGTGCACGTGGGCGTCGGCGTATGTGTAGAAGGTGCCGATGTTGTTGACGTACAAGGGGCCCGGATTTGTTCCGTTGACAATATCCTGCATCCAACGCGACATCTTTGACCAGTCGGCGCGCAGTGACTGAAGGCCAGTATTGGATACCTCTGTAAGACGCTGGTTGACGCTCCCGTCCGGGTTCTCCCCGTCGAAGACCCTGCTGTAGACGTCACGGAAGCCAGTGAAACGAGATCCTTCGGAGAACGCCCCGATCAGGAGCATCATGGAACTGGCGATGGTGCTCCGGTAGTAGCTGTGAGCCGCTGTGGGACTAACCGTTTCACCCAAGGCTTGCGCAGCTCTGTACATGGTGTCGACGTTGGCGTAGGCGGGCTCCCCAGCTTCGTTATTACTCGAGATTTCGTCTCGGAGGGCTCCGTAGGTACCGGCGAACGGCAGAAGGTTTACAGGTCCACCGCGCGCCATCTCAGTGCGCACGTTCTCCGACGCGTCGCTGAACGCGTACAGCTGACCGTCCTGGGCGCGGAACCCACCAAGGTACATGTTGGTGGGGTTGAAGTAGACGGTGACCATTTCTCGGCCCGCGTTGTCCCCGTTGTCCAGAAGGCGCAGAGCGATCAGCCCTGCGGAGGTGGTCTGTGTCGCGTACACGTCCCCGGAGTTCCATATGTGGCCAGAGGCTTGCCGGAGCTTGGTGATGACGTCCTGATAACGCGAAGTGTTATTACGATGCCCATTGGAGGTGTCGATCGTCATCCACAGGACCTTGGTCGTCAAGTCGGGTGTATCCGCGCTGGCACGCGGAACGTCGACAGCGAACACAACCGAAAGGAGGGCCAGGATGGGTACACACAAGCGACGTAGGCCGTTGCGCGGCACATTCATAGCGAACACGTTTCTTCCGATCTCTTGACACTGCTCTGCGCACGGGTTATTCCGTGCCGGACGAATAGACGATGCGTCACATCCACTCACGCCATAGACCGGGACGGGACAAGATGTGTGACACCGGCTTTGGCGGAAGGGAGGGAGCTATCCATGAAACTTGCGGCAAGTGCCGTCCTCGTCGGGGACGACGGCGGTGCTGCAACCGGTGGACGAGGACGAGGCGGCCGCCGGGCGTGTTTCATCGGGAATGGGTGTGTCGCCTGCGGTTGCCGCGGCGGTGGCGGCCCGCTTTCGGGGGCTATCGGCGCCGGAGACGCGGGCGGATGGCCGGGTGCTGGACGAGTCCTACGAGAACGTGGTGCTGGCCCTGGCGTCAACCGGGCGGCCGCTGCTGCGAGGCGGTCGGCAGGCAGACGGACCACCGGTTGGTGGAGCGGATGCGGATCAGGCTGAAGCGGCTGGTCAAGCAGGGGTGGCTGACCGAGGGTCAGGTCGGCCTGTTCGCGATCGCGCCCGGGGTCGGGGATCCGCCGGGCTCGATTGCGGCTGAGTCCGGCGCCGTCGTAGATGACGGGGAGGGTGACGCCGCCGGGAGTGTCATCCCGGCGGCGCCCGGGTTGCGTGCATCGCGGAGGTGTCGGCCCGCTCGGGCGTCCACCTCGCCACCGTCTACCGTCGCTGGCGCAGCGCCGACGGCCTGATCATCGACGCGGTGGTGGACGAGCTGGGCAGTCGTTCGCCGGTGGCCGCCACCGGCGATCTGCGGGCGGATCTGCAGGCCTGGATCACCAGCCTGCCCATCGACCTGACCGAGCCCGGCCATCTGGCTTTCTTCCGGGCTCTGTTTCGGGCCGGCGGCGACGGGCAAGACACACGGAGCTTCGCCGAGCCTCGTATTCAGCAGATCCAGGCCGCCCTGGACGCCGCCGGTGCCAGCGTGCTGACCGGATGGACATCTTCGAACTGGTGCTGGCACCGGCCTATGTGCGTGCGCTGCTGACCCTGCCGATGGATCCGGCGACCGAGGTCGTGCGGCTGGTCGACAACGTGTTGGCGCTCCGGGCGGCGCGCGAGCGCGAAGCGCCGGAGTGAGCGTGCGGGCTCCCCTGCGAGTCGCTCATGGGCCGTCGGTACGCGGCCGCTACCGAACCTGCTTGCGCTTTGCGGACGGTCCGGCTCCGCCCGGTGCAGTCGTCCCTGTGCGGCAAGCTCCACCGTCAGCGCAACCGACACCGCCATCAGCGCGATCCGCAAAAAGAGCGGCACCGCCCCGGCGAGCACGGGGGACGCGCCGCCCAGGAGCATGCCGACGAACACGCCGGGCAGGATGACCAGGCCCACCGTGCGGGTCTGGTCGTAGCCAGGCGGTAGGGCGTCGGACGCGGCCGGGCGGACCACTTCGAGACGGGCGTTGCGGTCCAGCAGGCCGAGGGCGAGGCCTGCAGCGAACGCCCCGTTGCGGATGTGGAGTTCGTCGAGGGCGCGGCGGCCCGCCAGCACCGTCGCGGTGAGCGTGCCGCCGATCAGGATCCCGGTCACCGGCACTATGACGATCCGCAGGACGAATACCGGGATCGCAGCGAGCAGGAGTGGCACGACTTCAGGCGCTCAGCAATATCCGGCCAGGAGAACTGCACAAGACTCTCCATGGAGTACCCATTCGGCTCGTGCCCGGCGGCGACTACCGCTGCCGGGCACGAGCCGAATCACCGGCAGCGAGTGCTCACCATTGAAGTCGTGCAGGGTCATAGTCACGGCGGGATCTTTTCACGCTCGACCTTCACGGTCGGCCGCGCCCCTTAGTGTTACAGGCCCGCGAGAGGTGTGAACAGATCATTGAGCGTTTTCAGCGTTGCTTCTCCAGAGTGAGGACGGCTCTGGCGATGACGCTCATGCGGT